>NZ_CAJFCI010000033.1 GCF_904061905.1 Zestomonas carbonaria | reverse complement strand
CTGGTATCGAAAAGCCGAGGACATACTGGCGAGCGTGGGCCGAGCTGCCGAGGCGATGACCTCGAAAATATGATCTTTATTTTTGAAACACCACACTAGTACGGGCTTTTTGCCGGTGAGTCTCCACCGCGATCCACTTCTTGCCGCAACCTCACCACGCTATTGATCCAGATCAATTTTTCACCAGTCGTTCGCGAGTACCTTGAAGTCATCGGTTAGAGGGACAAAGCGAGGTGGCGAAAATGTTCGTGGACGCAGCGGTCTTGGCCGGAGTCGGCACGGTTCTGTTGATGTTCGCCTTCTTCGGCGGCATCGGTTATTTCATCTGGAGCGATTCGCACAAGCAGCGCAAGCGCGGCTGACGCTCCAGAACACCAGGCACGCAAGGCAATTTGGGCGACTTAGGTCGCCCTTTTTTTCGTCTGCGATAAGCCTGGGCAGGTGACTCAGCCGATGGTCACCGGCGGCAGCTCCGGCGTGGTGACGGTCTGCTGGCTGCGCGGGGCGAGGATTTCGGCAACGCCGTCGACCACTAGGTCGTCGTTCTGGTTGAACACCCGGGTGGCGATCTTGACGCGGAACTTCGGCAGCTTCTCGAGGACTTCCAGGCGCACGGTGAGGGTATCGCCGAACTTCACCGGGCGGGTGAAGCTCATGGTCTGGCCGATGTAGATGGTGCCCGGGCCGGGCAGCGTGCAGGCCACCGCCGCGCTGATCAGCGCGCCGCTGAACATGCCGTGGGCGATGCGCTCCTTGAACGGCGTGGAGGCGGCGAACTCGGCGTCCAGGTGCACCGGGTTGTGATCGCCGGACATCGCCGCGAACAGCAGGATGTCGCGTTCCTCGACGGTCTTGCTGTAGCTGGCGGTCTGTCCGACTTCAAGATCGGCGTAGGGAACGTTGGTGATTTGCGGCATGTCGGTTCTCTCGTAAAGGCGGGAACGGAGCGCGTCGCTGGGCGACGCGCTGGAAATGGCCCCGGTCTTTTACCACAACCGGGCCGCCTCAGGCGTGTTCCGGCCCGGCCAGTTCGGCCAGCAGCTCTTCCTTGAGCCGTTGCAGCAGCGGCGAATTGCGCTCGCGCGGATGCGGCAGGTCGACCTTGACCTCGTGGCGAATGCGTCCGGGGCGGGCATCCATGACGATGACCCGGTCGCCGAGATAGAGCGCTTCCTCGACATCGTGGGTGACCATGATCATGGTGCTGCGCTGCTGTACCCAGATGCGTTGCAGTTCGCGTTGCAGATGCACGCGGGTCAGCGCGTCGAGGGCGCCGAAGGGTTCGTCGAGCAGCAGCACCTTCGGTCGGGTGATCAGCGCCCGGGCGATCGCCGCGCGCTGCGCCATGCCGCCGGAGAGCTGGTGCGGATAGGCCTGTTCGAAGCCGGTGAGCCCCACCAGCGCCAGGTGCTCGGCGACCCGCTCGCGCTTCTCGGCCTTGCTCAGCTTGTGGTTCTTCAACGCCAGGGCGACGTTCTGCTCGACGGTCTTCCAGGGGAACAGCCGGTGGTCCTGGAACACGATGCCGCGCTCCAGGCTGGTGCCGGAGATCGGCGCGCCGTCGAGCAGGATCTGCCCGTCGTATTCGCTTTCCAGGCCGACGATCAGCCGGAGCAGCGAGGATTTGCCGCAGCCGCTGGCGCCGACGATGCTGACGAACTCGCCGGGCAGCACGCCGAGGTTGATGTTCTCCAGCACCGGCAAGGCTTTCCCGTCGATCCGGTATTGCTTGTCGAGGCCGCGGATTTCCAGCGCGCCGGGCTGGGCCAGGCTGTTGCCGAGCAGCAGGGGATCAAGAATGGCAGTCATCGGGTTCACCTATCGAAGATTGCGCCAGCGCAGCAGATGGCGGCTGAGGCGGGAAAACAACTGGTTCATGGCGTAGCCGAGCAGGCCGATGCACAGCACGCCGATCACCACGACCTCCATGCGCGAGCCGGTCTCGGCGTTCATCATCAGGTTGCCGAGGCCCATGCCGGTGGACAGGAACAACTCGCAGCCGACCGAGCTGACCCAGGCGAACGCCAGCGCGTGCAGCACGCCGTTGGAGAGGCTGGGCAGGGCGCTGGGCAGCAGCACCTGGGTGAATTGCTGCACGGGCGTCAGCGCATAGATGCGGCCGACCTCCCGGTAGCGCTTCTCCACATGGCTGAAGCCCTCGAAGGTGTTGAGAACCATCGGGTAGAACGCGGCGAGCGAGACGATCAGCACCTTGGAGAACTCGCCGCTGCCGAACCACAGGGCCAGCAGCGGGATCAGGCCGAGGATCGGTACCTGGCGCAGGGTGTGATAGAGCGGCGCGAGCAGGCGTTCGGCGATGCGCGACAGGGCCATCAGGGCACCGATGACGAACCCGGCGAGCACGCCGTAGAGCAGGCCCGAGCAGGTGCGTTGCAGGCTGGTGAGCACGCTCAGCCACAACTCGCCGCTGTCGAGCAGTTCGCCGAGGCCGGCGCCGATCTTGCTCAGCGGCACGAAGGCGTAGGCATGGCTGGCGCCCTGCCGCGAGGCGACCTCCCAGGCGGCGATCAGCAGCAGCGGCAGCACCAGGCCACGCAAGGGCTTGAGGAAACGGATGACGGTACTCATGCGCGGGGTTTCCAGCGGAACAGGTGTTTTTCCAGGAGGCGGAAGCCGTAGTCGAGGGTGAAGCCGACCAGGCCGGTGACCACCACGCCGACCATCACCACGTCGATGCGCATCATCTGCCGGCTCATCTCGATCATCTGCCCGAGGCCGCTGTCGGCGGCCAGCAGCTCGGCAGCGACCAGCACCATCCAGGCGCGGCTCAGGCTGATGCGCAGGCCGGTGACGATCGGCGGCGCGGCGGCGGGGAAGGCGACGTCCTTGAGCAGGCTGTGCAGCGGCAGGCGGTACACGCTGGCGACATCGAAGTAGCTGCGCGGGATGCCCCTGACCCCTTCGCTGGCGGCCAGCGCCACCGGGAAGAAGGCGGCCTTGACCACGATGAGGACCTTGAAGGTCTCCTCGACGCCGAAGAACAGGATGAACATCGGGATCAGGGCGATCGACGGGATCTGCCGCAGGGTGTGGAACAGCGGCGCGCAGTAGGCCTCGACGTTCTTCGACAGGGCCATGGCGGTGCCGAACAGCAGGCCGCCGAGTGCGCCGAGGGAGAAGCCGATGGCCAGGCGCGACAGGCTGTTCTGCAAGTGTTCGCGTAGCTCGCCGCTGCCGAGCAGTTCGACGAAGGCTTCGTAGACGTGCTGCGGCGGCACCAGCAGTTGCGCCGGGAACCATCCGGCCGCCGCGACCAGCGCCCAGGCCAGCAGCACGGCGAGCGGCGAGGCGAGCCAGCTCAGGCGGTCGAGGGAAGTGGTGAACATCGGGTCAGCCCTCCAGAGCGACGACGGATTGGGCGCGGCGCAGCTTGCGCAACCAGCAGAACAGCGCGGCGAGCAGTACCAGGGGAATCCAGGCGAGGAACAGGTTGTCGAGGCCGACGACCAGGCTGATCAGCCCGCCGAGCAGGGCGCCGGAGAAGCCTCCGAGCATGCCGGCCAGGTTGAACAGCCCGGAAACCTTGCTCTTGTCGACGCTGTGCTCGCCGAGCTGGGCCATGTTGACCAGGTGCGCCAGCGCCGCCGCCGCGCTGATCAGCACGCCGCCGGTGGCCAGCAGCCAGTAGTCGTGGGTGCTGCCGAGCAACGCCAGGCCGGCCAGCGCCGCGCCCAGGCCGGCGATGTAGGCGAAGCGCCGGCCGCTGCGCTCGACCAGGTAGCCGAAGCCGAACAGGCCGATCACCGAGGCCAGGCCCTGGATCATCACCAGGCTCACCGCCTGGCCCTGGCTGAGCCTGGCCACGTCCATGGCGAGCAGGATGATGAAGGTGCCGAACAGCGCGTTGGTGGCGCCCGAGAGCATCTCGATCAGGCAGCTTTCGGCGATCTCCACGTGACCGAGCATGGCCTTGACCTGGGCGAAGATGCCGCCCAGTTCGATGGCTGTGTCGACCTCCACCGGCGCGATCCGCTCGCCTTCCCAGAAGCCCAGGCTGTACACCGCCATCAGGCCGAAGCATAGGCCGATGACCACGAAGCCGAAGGTGAATCCGGTGCTGCCGCTCAGCCAGTTGCCCAGCAGCGGGCCGAGCAGGCCCATGCCCAGGGTCAGCGAGCCGCGATACCAGCCGGCCTTGTCGTTGCCGATGCGCTGCAACTGGCGCAGGAAGGCGCTGTTCATGGCGACGATGCGGAACGGGATGCACAGGCCGATCAGCAGGCGGGCGAAGGCCAGCCACAGCCAGCCGCCGAACAGCGGAATGGCCAGGTTGAGCAGCATCGGCCCGAGGCTGGCGAGGAAGTACACGCGCCGCGCGCCGTAGCGAGCGATGACGAAGCCGGCGGGCAGGGTGAGCAGGACCATGCCCAGCGACTCCATCGCCGAGATGATGCCGATCTGCATGGCGTTGGCGCCGATCTCGATGGCGTACAGGGTGGTGATGATCTTCGCCATGCCGATGGTGGCGCCGCTGAAGGCCGCCAGCAGCATGAAGTTGACCAGGAAGGCCGTGGGTCGCCCGCTCGGCTCAGATGGCGACATTGACCTTCTCCAGCAGGTGTTCCAGCGGCCGCGAGTCGATCCAGGCGCGCACGTCGAAGCCCTGGGGGATGAAATCCCAGCGTTGCAGGAAGTCGGTGAGGTCCTGCAGGGCGACCACCGAGCGCTCGGCGAGATTGGTCTGCAAGCGCAGGTGGGCGTCGTCGCCGTAGGCGCTGGCGACCCAGTATTCGCTGGTGTTCAGCTCGCGGGCGAGGAAGCGCCGGGTTTCCTCGGGATGCGCCCAGGCCCATTGCTCGGCGCGCAGCACGGTCTCGAGGATCAGCACGGCGGCCTCGAAATGCTCGTCGAGCAGGTGCTGGTCGACGGTCAGGGTGCGTGGCGTGCCGATGTTGGCGCGGATCAGCGGATCGGGATGCGAGCCGACGTCGACCACCACGCGCAGGCCGAACTCGTCGGCCAGTTGCAGGCCGTGCGCGCCCTTGAGGAAGATCGCGTCGATGTCGCCGCGCAGCAGGCCGATCAGCTCGTTGTTGCGGCGCCTGACGCGGTTGCCGTTGAGGGTGACCTGGGCGCCGTGGATATGGCGCACCGGCTCGTCGCTGTAGGTGCCGCCGTAGGGGTAGTCGACCAGCTCGACGTCCCGGACTTCCAGGCCGTCCAGCTTGAGGGCGTTCTCCAGGCCGCGAATGGCCTGGGCGCGGGTGAAGTCGATCTGCACGTTGGCCCACTTGGGTACGCCGAAGCGGCGGTTCTTCAGGTCGCGGATGCTGTTCACCCCGCTCTCGGCGGTGGTGACGATCAACTGCACCTCGTCGCTCCACGACAGGCCGAGCACCCGCGTGGCGCGGCCGGATGCCCGGGCCCAGATGGCCGGGATATTGCCGCCATGGCGTACCGAGTTGTGCAGGTGGTGGTCGAAATGCGCTTCGCGCACTTCGCGGTCGGAGGATTCGCGCAGCGCCTGGATGCGCGTGCCGAACGGCCGGAAGGCCTGCGCCAGGCGGCCGGATTCGACGGCGATGCCGAGCCCCGTGGGTACCGGACTGTGGGTGTACCAGAGGGTATCGAGGGATTGGGTCATAGGTGTTCTGACTTCGGGTTGAGCAGGCGAACGCAGTGCTTGTCTCCCCTCTCCCGTTTACGGGAGAGAGGGCCGGGGGAGAGGGGCATCTCTCATCGATAGGAATCGATAGGAGAGGAGGGCCTAGCCCGCCCGCTGCGCCACGGCGCTGCGCAGCGTCTCCAGCGGTCGCGGGTCGATCCAGTCGCGGACCGAGAAGCCCTGCGGGATGAAATTCCAGCGATGCAGGAAGTCGGTGAAGTCCTGCAAGGCCAGTTGCGAACGCTCGTCGAGGTTGGTGCGCAGGCGCTGGTGGGCGTCTTCGCCGTAGGCCTGGGTGACCCAGAACTCGCTGCTGTTGGTCTCGCGGGCCAGGTAGCGGCGGGTGTCGTCGGGATGGGTCCAGGCCCATTCCTCGGCGCGCAGCACCGCGGCAAGGATGCCGACGGCGACGTCGTAGTGGCGGTCGAGCAGGTTGAGGTCGACGCTCAGGGTGCGCGGCGTGCCGTTGTTGGCGCGGATCAGCGGTTCCGGGTGCGAGCCGGTGTCGATCACCGTGTGCAGGCCGAACTGCTGGGCCAGTTGCACGGCGTGCGCGCCCTTGAGGAAGATCGCGTCCACCTCGCCGCGCAGCAGGCCGACCAGCTCGGCGTTCTGCCCGCCGCGACGGCGGCCGCCGAAGGTGGATGTGCCGTTGACCGTCTGCGCCGCCTCATCGCTGAAGGTGCCGCCGTGGGTGTAGTCGACCAGCTCGACGTCTCGGACTTCCAGGCCGTCCAGCTTGAGGGCGTTCTCCAGGCCACGGATGGCCTGGGCGCGGGTGAAGTCGATCTGCGCGTTGGCCCAGTTCGGCAGGCCGAACCTGCGGCCCTTGAGGTCCCTGGCGCTCTTGATGCCGCTTTCCGGGGTGGTGAGGATCAGTTGCACCTCGTCGGCCCAGGACAGGCCGATCACCCGCGTCTCGCGGCCGCTGGCGCGGGCCCAGATGGCCGGGATGTTGCCGCCGTGGCGCACCGAGTTCTGCAGGCTGTGGTCGAAGTGCGACTCGCGCACGGCCTGGTTGTCGGACTCGCGCAGCGACTTGATGGCGGTGCCCTGGGCGCCCAGGGTTTCCTCCAGCCAGCCTTTCTGCACGGCGATGCCGAGGCCGGTCGGCACCGGGCAGCGGGTGTACCAGAGCGTATCGAGCGGTTGACTCATGATGCGTTTCCTTCGGATCAGGCGCTTTTCAGCGCGGCGGGTTGGCTGTCGCTCTGCGTCGGGCGGGCGTGGACCAGCGGCAGCACTTCCTGGCCGATGCGCAGGGCCTCTTCCAGGTGCGGGTTGCCGGCCAGGATGAAGGTGGAGAAGCCGGCGTCGCGGTATTCGGCGAGGCGTTCGGCGACGTTCTCGTGGCTGCCGACCAGGCCCACGGTCGGCCCCGGCTTGGCCTTGCCGAAGCCGGCCCACAGGTTGGGGCCGAGGATCAGGTCGTCGAAGCGCTCGACGTTCTGGTGGTAGGCGGTCTGCCGCGCCGCGCCGACCGAGTCGGAGCCGCTGGCGAAGTGCTTGATGAAGGCGCTGGTCTTGGCGTCGATGCGCTCGTACTGGCGGCGCAGCTCGCTCCAGGCGGCCTCTTCGGTCTCGCGGGCGAACAGGTCGATGCGGATGCCGAAGCGCACCTCGCGGCCCTGCTTGTCGGCCAGCTCGCGCACGCGCTCGATGTGTGGCTTGAGCTTGTCCACCGGCTCGGCCCAGTTGAGGTAGACGTCGGCGTGCCGGGCGGCGACGTCCAGCGCCGGGTCGGAGAAGCCGGAGAAGTACACGCTGGGCTTGCGCTCGTTGCGCAGGCCGACCGGCAGCGAGCCGTTCTCCAGTTGGTAGACCTCGCCCTGGTAGGAGAACTGCTCGTTTTTCCAAAGGCCGTCGATGATGTCGAGGAACTCGCCGGTGCGCTGGTAGCGCTTGTCGTGTTCGAGGAAATCGCCGTTGGCGCGCTGGCTGGCCGGGTTGCCGCCGGTGATGATGTTCCACTCCAGGCGGCCACGGCTGAGGTTCTGCAGGATCGCCGCCTGCTGTGCGGCGTAGGCCGGCAGGGTCCAGGTGGCCTGGAAGGCGACCAGGAACTTGATCCGGCGGGTCTCGCGGGCCAGCGCCGCGGCGGCAATCCACGGCTCCGGGCCGGTGGGCAGCAGCGCGCCCTCGAAGCCGGCGATCTCGGCGGCCTTGGCCACCTGGGCGATGTAGTCGATGTAGGTGAAGCCGTCCGGCTCGCCATTCGGCAGGCGGCCGGGGGCGATGTTGCCGGGGCGGTCGATATGGCTGCCGCGGTTGTTCTTGTCCGAGGCCAGGTAGGGACCATCGCTACCCAGCGGTAAACGCCAGAAAAATTCGGTGCTCATGGCAGTGCTCCAGTGGCTGCGTCGAGGAAGACCTTCAGCGGTTCGCGTTCAGGTTGCAGGGACAGGAGCAAGGCCTGTGCCGAAAGGCTGCAGGCCAGGTAGGGAGCGGCTTGCAGCGATTCAGGCGGTTGCCGGGGCAGGGTGATTGCTGGCTCAGCAACACCCCGCCAGCACTGGCTGCTGGGCGGACAGCAGGTGGCGCGGATTCAGCTCGCCGAAAACCGGGCATGGAAGATAAGTCGCTGAAACGAAAGGGCTTTCATGGCTGGCACAAGTCCTGCTGAAGCCCTGGCAGAACCGCGCGACCGGACGCGGCCTTCGACTTCCCCAGACAGGAGCTTTCAGCATGACCGCCAGCCTCACCTCCCAACAACTCAGCCAACTCGACCAGGCCAAGCGCGATTTCGCCAAGGCCTTCCGCGTGCTCAAGGAAACCCGCACGTTGACCGCCACCAATACCTACCAGGCCTATGTCCGCGTGCCGGACAGCGAGCTGGTGATCGCCCTGCACGCGCCGAATCCCTGGGCCGACGACCAGGAAATCCGCGCCGTGGTCGCCAGCTACAGCGGCGAAGTGGTGCTCGACGAAACCCTGGCGGGCAGTTCGCCGCTTTCCGGCCGTGGCGCCGGTGGCAACGGCCAGCGCTACGCCGGGGTCTTCCAGAAGCGGCCGGAGGTGAACGTGGTGATCCACGTGCACACCCCGTACCTCGGCGGCTGGGCCAGCGCGCACCGCGTCCTGCCGATCCGCTACGCCGCTTCGCAGCGCGTCACCCTGGCTCGCGAACTGCCGCTGTACCTCGACCGTCGCCAGCCGGAGCATGCCTTCATCGTCGAGAAGATCGAGGAAAACCCGCACACCCCGGCGATCCTCGAAGCCAACGGTGGCGCGACCTTCTGGGGAACCGGCATCATCCAGGCGTCGAAGCTGATCCTGCTGATCGAGGAGGGCGCCTACTTCCAGGGCCTGGCGGAAATCTTCGGCGGCTCCAAGGAGTTCGGCCCCGGCGTGCTGGAGCAGCAGTGGAAGATGACCGGCCTGTGGGGCGAGGGACAGAAGCTGCTGGAGCAGGTGGCCTGAAACGAAAAAGCCCTCGCGAGAGGGCTTTTCATGGGCGGTGGACAAGCGAAGCGTTGTCCACCCTGCGTCTTCGGCACCAGGGCGCATCGAAGGAGGTCGCAGGCATCGACCGTAGGGTGCGCCGTGGAGCGTCGTGCAGTTCGTAGCCCGGATGAAATCCGGGAGCGGAGTCGCCGGTTCCCCGGACTACAAGACCGTAGGATGGGGATCGCGCCGCTTCGAACTCACTGCCGCGCCAGATCGTGCGGCGTGTCTTTCCAGTAATCCTGCAACCGCAGTTCCTTCAGTCCCTGCTCGACGAAGCGCGGCTCGATCAGGTCGTCGACCTTCACGTCGCCACGGATCAGCCTGGCCTTGCGGCTGTAGGCGATCGCGTCGGCGTAGTGCTGCTTCAGCGCCTGGTCGTAGAGCGGGGTGAAATGGCTGGACCAGGGCTCGCCCTCCGCTTCGCGTTGCAGCACGCTGAGCGGTTGGCCGGATTTCGACAGGTAGCCCTGGTAGGTGTCCTTGTTGGCGTCCTGGGCGGTCCAGTAGGCGGCCTTCAGGTAGGCGGTGACCACCAGTTGGGTCAGTTCCGGCTGCCGGGCGACGAAGTCGCTGGCGCCCCACAGTTCGGCGCGCATCTTCCAGTCCCGTGGCGCCTGCTTGCTCGACCAGATGATCTTGCCGACCTGCTTGTCCTCCAGCAGGAAGGCGTCGCTGAGGGTGAAGAAGGCATCGACCCGTCCGGCGCTGAGCGCCGCGCCGCCGGCCTGCGGGTTGAGGTTGAAGATGCGGAAGTCGCCGAAGTCGAGCTGGTTGGCATCGAGCAGCTTGGCGAACGACAGCTCCCACGGTCGGCCCCGGTGCAGGGCGATGCGCTTGCCCTTGAGGTCGGCGATCGATTGCGCGCCGGAGCCGTTCGGTACCACCAGGTAGACGTGGTTGCCGCTGCCGCCGGGGGCGATCAGCTTGGTCGATACGCCCGAGGCGTTGGCGATGATCGACGGCAGGTCGCCGTAGAAGGCGAAGTCGATGCGCTTGTTGGCGAATTCCTCGTTGACGAAGGTGCCGACCGAGGCGGTGGCCGCCGGCACCCATTCCAGCTTGACGCCGCGTTCGGCGAGCTGCTGTTCCAGCCACTGGTCGCGGTCCATGACGTAGGCCGGGCCGTTGAAGGTGATCTTGCCGGCGTTGGCGTAGGCCACGGTGGCGATGCGCAGGCTCTGCGGCGCGTCGGCGGCGACGGCCTGGACGGCCAGCAGCGCCGCCGGGACCAGGACCAGGCGGCGCAGCAGGCGGACAAGGGGTGAAGCGTGCATGGCGGTTACCTCGCTCGGTGCCCGCGACCGGGAGGCCGCGGGCGGGTTGGATCAGAAATCGGTGGTCAGCGACACGCCGAAGGTGCGCGGATCGCCGAACATCACCGCCGCGGTCTGGAAGCCGCCGGGCAGGGTGTGGTTGCGGTATTCCTTGTCGGTGAGGTTGTTGACGTAGGCGGTGACGCGGGTGGTTTCGCCGGGCAGCTCGTAGGTCACCCGTGCGTTGCCCAGGGTGTAGCCGCCGCTGCGCATGCTCTGGGTCTGGTTGTTGGAGAAGAAGTACTGGCGGCTGCGGGTGTTCCAGTCGGTGCCGAGGATCAGCGCCCCGCCGATGTCCAGCGGGATGCGGTAGTCGGCGCCGAGCACCGCCGAGACGTTCGGCGCGCGGACGAACTTGTTGCCGGAGAAGTCGTCGTTGCCCGAGGTGTAGTCGGTGAACTCGGTGTGCAGCAGGCCGATGCCGAAGTTCAGGTGCAGGTTCTCCACCGGGATGGCTTCCAGCTCGAGTTCGGCACCGTAGGCCTCGCCCTCGGCGCCGTTGGCCAGGCGCGAGACGGTCTGGTTGTTCACCGCGGTGACGATGTTGAGCTGGATGTCCTCGTAGTCGTAGTAGAAGAGGGCGGCGTTGGCGTTCAGGCGTCCGTCGAACCACTCGGACTTGAAGCCCAGCTCGTAGGAGGTCAGGTATTCCGGGTCCACCGTGGCGACGGTCGCCTGGCTGGTGACCCCGGCGTTGTAGCCGCCGGAGCGGAAGCCGTAGGCGTAGCGGAAGTACACCCGGGCGTTGTCGGAGATGCGGTACTCGGGGGTCAGGTCGTAGGTGTAGTCGCTCCAGGTATGGCTGTCGTCCTGGGTGGCGGTGACCGTCAGCGGCGAGGTGACGCTGCCGGCCTTCCACCAGTCGCCGGGGCCGAAGTTGGCCTGGCCCTGGTTCTGCACGCGGATCAGGTCGATGTCCTTGCGCTCACGGGTCCAGCGCAGGCCGGCGGTGACGCTGAAGTCGTCGGTGAAGCTGTAGGTGGTGCTGCCGAACAGCGCGTAGCTTTCGGTCTGGTGTTCGTAGCTGACGTTGTTGTAGCTGCGCGGGATGTAGGTGTTCTCCAGCGTGGCGTTGGCGTTCTCCGATGCCAGGTCCTCGTAGAAATAGTGGAAGCCCAGCACCCAGTTCAGCCGCTCCTCACGCGGCGAGGCCAGGCGCAGTTCCTGCGACCACTGCTTGCTGTCGGCGTAGCTGTAGCCGCGTTGTAGTTCCAACGGGGTGTTGTCGCCGTCGTTGAAGCCGTCGCGCTTGAAGTGTTCGAAGGCGGTGATCGAGGTCAGTTCCAGCTCGCCGAGCTGCCAGGCCAGGTTGAGGTTGGTGCCGACCTGGTCGATGTCGACTTCGTACTTGGCGTTGTAGTTGACCTTGCCCTGCTTCGGATCGATGCGGTAGCCGAACTGGTTGGTGCCGTCCGGACGCAGGCCGTAGCTCACCGTGCTGTAGCCGCCGGTGTCGTGGTAGCTGCGGGCGTGCAGGTTGAGGTTGGCTTCCAGGTCGTCGTTGATCCGGGCCAGGAACTGCAGGCGCACGGCGTCGTCTTCCAGGGCGCCCTGGTCGTTGTTGTCGTTGATGTTCTCGTTGTAGCCGTCGCGTCCCTGGTGGCGGAACGACAGGCGCGCGGCCAGGCGGTCGTCGACCAGCGCGTCGCTCACCGCGCCTTCCAGCACGCGGTCGGCATAGTCGCCGATGCCGGCCTTGAAGTAGCCGGACTGGTCGAAGGTCGGCTTGCGGGAGATGAAGTTGATCGCGCCGCCGGTGGTGTTCTTGCCCCACAGCGTGCCCTGCGGCCCACGCAGCACTTCCACCCGTTCCTGGTCGAACAGCGGGAAACCGCTGGCGCTGATATTGGCGATGTAGACGTCGTCGACGTAGATGCCCACCGGGCTGACGGTGTTGGCCCCCTGGTCGCCGGTGCCCAGGCCGCGAATCCACCAGCGCGGCCGGCCGTGGCCTTCCGTGGTGCCGGCGGAGGCGTTGGGGATGTACTGGGTCACTTCGTTGGCCGATTGCAGCGCGGCATCGCGCACCTTGTCGCCGCTCAGCACGGAGATCGACGACGGTACTTCCTGGACGGTCTCTTCGCGCTTTTGCGCGGTGACCACCACCTTGCCCAGGGGCGGCGCGACGTTGCTCGCTTCGACGGTGTCGGGTTCGGCGGCGTGGCCGACGCCCAGGTACAGGCCGGCGAGGCTCCCCAAGCCCCAGGCGATGGCCACGGAAAGGGTGTTGCGTTTGAACATGTTGCCCCCAGTTGCTGATTGGACACGGCACGGACCGGTGGTCCGCTGGCTGTATCGAGTGATTCGTGTCGGTTGTGCGTTGCACTTGTCGTCATGGCGATGCCATGCGGCCATTGCTGGCAGCGAGGGGCTATCGCAACAACCGTACCGAGCGGCGCCAGGAGCCTGTTTTTGTTTTCAACCAATTGATATTAAAAGGTTTTAATCGAGATTCCCGACGCGGACTCGCACACTGGCGGGGTCTGCTCAGGCAGCAGGCGCTGCTGCTGGACTGCTGCTGGGGAAGCAACGGGAGGGCGGTTATCCATATATTCACAAAAAGAATATATAAATGAATATTGATGATTTTTTAATTATAAGAAGTTTCAGGCACTATCCCGGCGACTGCTCACCAAGGGACGTGCCGACATGTCGCTGCTCACCCATCCCCAAGCCCGTGAACTGACCAAGTCGGTTCGTGCCACGGTGCTTGTGTTCAAGGACCCGCGCTCGCAGGAGCTGCTCAGCCGTATCGAGCGCCTGGCGCCGAGCGAGGCCAATGCGCTGATCATCGGCGAGACCGGCACCGGCAAGGAGCTGGTGGCGCGCCATGTCCATCACCTGAGCCGGCGCAGCAAGGCGCCGTTCGTGGCGGTGAACTGCGGCGCCTTTCCGGAAAGCCTGGTGGAGAGCGAGCTGTTCGGCCACGAGAAGGGCGCCTTCACCGGTGCCACCAGCAACAAGGCCGGCTGGTTCGAGGCGGCCAACGGCGGCACGCTGTTCCTCGACGAGATCGGCGACCTGCCGTTGAACATGCAGGTCAAGCTGCTGCGCGTGTTGCAGGAGCGCGAGGTGGTGCGCCTCGGTTCGCGCACGCCCATCCCGATCGACGTGCGCCTGGTGGCGGCGACCAACGTCAACCTGGCCGACGCGGTGGTTGCCGGGCATTTCCGCGAGGACCTGTTCTATCGCCTGCACGTGGCGACCATCCGCCTGCCGCCATTGCGCGAGCGGCCCGGCGATATCCTGCCGCTGGCCGAGTTCTTCGTGCGCGAGCACTGCCAGCGTCTCGGCTACCAGAGCGCGACGCTGAGCCCGGAAGCGGAGCGCAAGCTGCTGATGCACAACTGGCCGGGCAACATCCGCGAGCTGGAGAACGCCATCCACCACGCGCTGCTGGTGTGCCGCAACCAGGTGGTGCAGCCGGGCGATCTGCAACTGGCGGAGATGCGCGTGGCCGCCGCGCCGAGGCCCGAAGCGCTGGCCCATCCCGTCGCGGCGGGGGAGGCGAGCCTGGAGGCCGCGCTGAACGCGCTGTACGAAAAGAACCTGCCGGACCTCTACGAGCACATCGAAGAGACGATCTTCCGCAGCGCCTACCGTTTCTGCCACGGCAATCAGTTGCAGACCGGCAGGCTGCTCGGCATCAGCCGCAACATCGTACGGGCGCGGCTGGAGAAGATCGGCGAGCTGGAATCGCCGGGTACGCGCAACGGCCTGCTGTCCGCCGGCTGAGCGGAGTCGCCGGTTTCCCGGATTGCATCCGGGCTACTTGATCCGCGAGCAGCAATGCTGCCGAAGGCTTTGGTAGGGTGCGCCGTGCGCACCGCTCAGGCAGCGGACTCGGTCGCTCGATTGCCCAGGACGCGCCCCAGCCAATCGACCAGGTCGACGGTCACCTCGTCGCGATTGGTCTCGTTGAGCAGTTCGTGGCGGGCGCCGGGGTAGATCTTCAGCTCGACCCGCCGCAACCCCGCACGACGCAGGGCGGCGGCGAGGTCTTCCAGGCGCTTGCCCTGGCTGACCGGGTCGCGCTCGCCACCGACCACCAGTAGCGGCAGGTCGTGGTCGATCTTCGCCAGGTTGGCGGTCGGGGTGATCTGTTGCAGGCCTTCGAGCAGGTCGATCCACAACTGGTTGGTGCAGCGGAAGCCGCACAGCGGATCGGCGATGTACTTGTCGACTTCGTCCGGATCGCGGCTCAGCCAGTCGAAGGCCGTGCGGTTGGGCTTGAACGCCTTGTTGAACGAGCCGAAGGAAAGGAACTCGATCAGCGCGCTGCGCCCGGTCGGCCCCTGGCGCCAGCGTTCGAAGCGGGCGATGGCCGCCGCCGCGCGGTACAGGCCGAGCGGCTGGTAGTTGGAGCCGGAGAGGATCGCTCCCTGCACCTCGGCGCTGCGCTGGATCAGGTAGGCCTGGCCGATGTAGCTGCCCATGCTGTGGCCGACCAGCACGATCGGGGTGTCCGGGTGGTGCTGGCGGATGTGCTGGTTGAGGTTGGCCAGGTCGTCGATCACCCGTTGCCAGCCGCCCTGTACCGCGTAGTGGCCGAGTACGCCGCGCTGCGCGGTCTTGCCGTGGCCGCGCTGGTCGTGGGCGTAGAGGGCATAGCCGGCGCGCACCAGCGCTTCGGCGAAGCGGGCATAGCGGGCGGAGTGCTCGGCCATGCCGTGGGACAGCATCAGTACCGCCCGCGGGGCGCTGTCGCCGAGCCAGCGGTTGACGAGCAGGGGAGCGGCGTCGCTTGCGGTCAGCCAGAAAGCATCATGGCGCATGGCGGTTCCTTTTGCCGGGAGACGGGGCATTGTGCATGGTGGGTGTGTCGTCGAGAAGACTGTCCGACGGTTGGCTCAAGGGCTGAGAATACCGTGCCGCTGCAGGATACGGGCGTAATCGCCGCTGGCCTGCAGGGCCTGCAATCCCAGCTCGAAGATCTGCGCCCAGTCGGGCTGTCCGGCCTGTGGCGGCACGAAGCCCACCTGCAACGGTATGCGTTCCAGCACCGGCCCCTGCCAGCTCACCTGGTCGCGCAGGTCGGCGTGGCGGGCGGCGAGATGGTCGCCGACCCGCCGTTCCAGCAGTACCAGGTCGAAGCGCCGGGCGACCAGTTTGCGCAGGTTGCTCAGGTCGTCCACCACTTCTTCGCCCACGAAGCCCGAGTGCAGCACGCTGTCCGGGTAGCCGTAGCCGCGCACGATGCCGACCCGTTGCCCCTTCAGCTCGCTCAGGTCGTCGAAGCGTACCGGCTGGCCGGCGCGCGAGAAGAAGCCCAGCTCGCTGTACAGCAGCGGCCGCGATCCGTTCAGGCCGCCTTCGCTGACTTCCTTCGGCCACAGCGGCAGGGCGCCCTGGTAGCGGCCGTTGTTCACCTCGGCGCGGGCGCGCGCCCAGGGCAGGACGTCGATCCGCACCGAGTGGCCCTGGCTGGCGAAGGCATGGGTGACCAGTTCGGCGATGACTCCGCCGCTCGGCAGCGCTTCCGACGTGTAGGGCGGGTATTCCAGGGTGGCCAGGCGCAGTGGCGAGGCGTGTGCGGCGGATGGGAGCAGCAGAGCGAGGAACAGCAGGCCGGTCATACGCAACATAAGGGTCACTCTGCCAGGACATTGGGTCTATATAGCGCAATCAGCCAGCGAACGGGGTAGGAGATTCACGGAGTCTATCGGCGGGCGTTCAGTATTTGCGCGTCGGAGCATTGCTGATAACTTCCGCTCAACCCCGCATGCGCGGGCCAGACACTTTTTCAG
The DNA here is from genome assembly GCF_904061905.1 of Zestomonas carbonaria. Lineage (GTDB taxonomy): Bacteria > Pseudomonadota > Gammaproteobacteria > Pseudomonadales > Pseudomonadaceae > Aquipseudomonas > Aquipseudomonas carbonaria. The sequence continues at coordinate 21,772 of NZ_CAJFCI010000033.1, read as the reverse complement.
GGAATGGGGATAACAACAATGCAACCTGAGTTCTGGAACGATAAGCGCGCCGCCGGCGTATCCAACGAGCTGGACCTGGGCGCCTACAAGTCGGTCATCGAGGTGTTCGAGCGCTCGTGCAAGAAATTCGCCGACCGTCCGGCCTACAGCAACATGGGCGTGACGCTGACCTACGCCGAGCTGGACCGGCTGTCCGCCGCCTTCGCCGCCTACCTGCAGAAGCACACCGACCTCAAGCCCGGCGACCGCATCGCCGTGCAGATGCCCAACGTCCTGCAGTACCCGATCGCCGTGTTCGGCGCCCTGCGCGCCGGCCTCATCGTGGTCAACACCAACCCGCTGTACACCGCCCGCGAAATGCGCCACCAGTTCACCGACGCCGGTATCCGCGCGCTGGTGTACATCAACCTGTTCGGCCATCTGGTCGAAGAGGTGCTGCCGGACACCGAGATCGAATACCTGATCGAAGCGCGCATGGGCGACCTGCAACCGGGGCTCAAGGGGCCGCTGATCAATGCCGCGGTCAAGTACCTCAAGAAGATGGTCCCGGCCTACAGCCTGCCGCAGGCGGTGTCGTTCAAGAGCGCGCTCAAGCAGGGCCAGGGCCATGCGCTGAGACCGGTCAAGGTCGGCCTGGAAGACGTCGCCGTGCTGCAGTACACCGGCGGCACCACCGGCGTGGCCAAGGGCGCGATGCTGACCCACGGCAACCTGGTGGCCAACATGCTGCAGGTAGACGCCTGCCTCGGCCAACTCGGCCCCGATGGCGTCCCGATGATGAAGCAGGGCCAGGAGATCATCATCGCGCCGCTGCCGCTGTACCACATCTATGCCTTCACCGCGAACTGCATGTGCATGATGGTCAACGGCAACCACAACGTACTGATCACCAACCCGCGCGACATTCCCGGCTTCATCAAGGAACTGGGCAAGTGGCGCTTCACCGGACTGCTCGGCCTGAACACGCTGTTCGTCGCGCTGATGAGCCATCCGGAGTTCAAGAACCTCGACTTCTCCGGGCTCAAGCTGACTAACTCCGGCGGCACCGCGCTGGTCAAGGCCACCGCCGAACAGTGGGAGCAGATGACCGGCTGCATGGTGACGGAAGGCTACGGCCTGACCGAGACCTCGCCGGTGGCCAGCACCAACCCGCGTGGCGAGCTGGCGCGCCTGGGCACCGTCGGCATCCCGGTGCCGGGCACCGCGTTCAAGGTGATCGACGAGGAGGGCAACGAGCTGCCACTGGGCGAGCGTGGCGAGCTGTGCATCAAGGGCCCACAGGTGATGAAGGGCTACTGGCAGCGCCCGGAAGCCACCGCCGAGGTGCTCGATGCCGAGGGCTGGCTGAGGACCGGCGACATCGCGGTGATCGACCCGGACGGCTACGTGCGCATCGTCGACCGCAAGAAGGACCTGATCATCGTCTCCGGCTTCAACGTCTATCCCAACGAGATCGAGGACGTGGTCATGGCCCACCCGAAGGTGGCCAACTGCGCGGCGATCGGCGTGCCCGACGACAAGTCCGGCGAGGCGGTCAAGCTGTTCGTCGTGCCGCGCGAACACAGCCTGACCGTGGAAGAGCTGAAGGCCTACTGCAAGGAAAACTTCACCGGCTACAAGGTGCCCAAGCAGATCGTCCTCAAGGAGGCGCTGCCGATGACCCCGGTGGGCAAGATCCTGCGCCGCGAGCTGCGCGACATCGCCTGAGCCATTCGCTTAGCTGGGATGGGGAGCACTTCCACCCCTGGCGAAGGTGGGGGACCGTAAACGGCTTTGTTGATTGGATTCCCGCGTTCGCGGGAATGACGAGACGGCCGCTCGGTCCTTCCCCCGTCATCCCCGCGAACGCGGGGACCAAAAACACTGGGACCCAGAAACCAGCAGACCCCAAAAACCGGCAAGACCCGGAAGCCACTGTTGTCCGACAATCCTGCCGGACTGTCTTGAAAATGACCGAAAGCCCCGCTTCCGGTCTTTTTTTTGACCGTCAGAGGCTGTCCCGGTGCTATTCGCTCTTCGGCAAAGCTGCTACTCTCGGCGCGCTTTTTTCGCCCCAAAGGGACGGAAAAAGCCAAATAAGACAAGAACCAACCGCCTTTGCGGTGACGATAGCTGTTGCTTAGGAGTGGGCTTCCATGACCGAGAACTTCTGGAAGGACAAGTACCCCGTCGGGGTTGCTGCCGAAATCGATCCCGACCAGTTCGCGAATGTCCAGGCGGTGCTGAAACTGTCCTGCGAACGCTTCGCCGACAAGCCCGCCTTCAGCAACCTGGGCAAGACCATCACCTACGGCGAGCTGTACGAACTGTCCGGCGCCTTCGCCGCCTACCTGCAGAAACACACCGACCTCAAGCCCGGCGACCGCATCGCCGTGCAGATGCCCAACCTGCTGCAATACCCGGTCGTGGTGTTCGGCGCCATGCGCGCCGGTCTCATCGTGGTCAACACCAACCCGCTGTACACCGCGCGGGAAATGGAGCACCAGTTCAACGATTCCGGCGCCAAGGCGCTCGTCTGCCTGGCCAACATGGCCTACCTGGCCGAGCAGGTGCTGCCGAAGACCGGTATCAAGCATGTGATCGTCACCGAAGTGGGCGACCTGCTGCCGTCGCTCAAGCGCCTGCTGGTCAACAGCGTGGTCAAGTACGTCAAGAAGATGGTCCCGGCCTACAACCTGCCGCAGGCGGTGAAGTTCACCGATGCGATCGCCAAGGGCCGCGGCCAGCGTATCGACGAAGCCAACCCGCAGTCCGGCGACGTCGCCGTGCTGCAGTACACCGGCGGCACCACCGGCGTGGCCAAGGGCGCGATGCTGACCCACCGCAACCTGGTCGCCAACATGCTGCAGTGCAAGGCGCTGATGGGCGCCAACCTCAACGAGGGTTGCGAGATTCTCATCACCCCGCTGCCGCTGTACCACATCTACGCCTTCACCTTCCATTGCATGGCGATGATGCTGATCGGCGGCCACAACATCCTGATCACCAACCCGCGCGACCTGCCGGGCACGGTGAAGGAACTGTCGCAGTGGAAGTTCACCGGCTTCGTCGGCCTGAACACCCTGTTCGTCGCCCTGTGCAACAACGAGGACTTCCGCAAGCTGGACTTCTCCGCGCTGAAGGCTACCTTCTCCGGCGGCATGGCGCTGCAACTGGCCACCGCCGAGCGCTGGCAGGAAGTTACCGGCTGCGCGATCTGCGAAGGCTTCGGCATGACCGAGACCAGCCCTGTGGTGTCGGTCAACCCGTTCCAGAACATCCAGATCGGCACCATCGGCATCCCGGTGCCGTCGACCCAGTGCAAGGTGATCGACGATGAAGGCAACGATCTGCCGCTCGGCTCGATCGGCGAACTGTGCGTCAAGGGCCCGCAGGTGATGAAGGGCTACTGGCAGCGCCAGGAAGCCACTGACGAGATCCTCGATGCCGAGGGCTGGCTGAAGACCGGCGACATCGCGGTGATCCAGGACGACGGCTACCTGCGCATCGTCGACCGCAAGAAGGACATGATCCTGGTCTCCGGTTTCAACGTGTATCCGAACGAGCTGGAAGACGTGCTCGCCACCCTGCCGGGCGTGCTGCAGTGCGCGGCCATTGGCGTGCCGGACGAGAAATCCGGCGAGGCGATCAAGGTCTTCGTGGTGGTCAAGCCGGGCGCCAGCCTGACCAAGGAGCAGGTGCTGCAGCACATGCACGACAACGTCACCGGCTACAAGCGGCCGAAGTTCGTGGAGTTCCGCGACGTCCTGCCGACCACCAACGTCGGCAAGATCCTGCGTCGTGAGCTGCGTGACGAAGAGCTGAAGAAACTCGGCAAGAAGTAAGCGTCCGAGTCATCGTCAAAACCCCGCTCCGGCGGGGTTTTTTCATTGCGGACTCCAGAGCTGGTCCGACCAGTTTTTCCGCCGCCGAACCTAAAGATTGTGCCGGCCACGGTCGATTTAGAAGCATGCCTTCCACTCCCCCTCTGCAAGGATCTGCCTCGATGCTTCGTGCCCTCCGTCTGCGCGGCAAGCTGTTGTTGCTCGCCCTGGTACCGATCTGCCTGCTCGCCATTCTGATCAGCGCCATCTCCGTCGTACTGCTGCAACGCCTCGCCGATCAGCAGGAAGCCCAGACCCGTGAAAAACTGGTCGCCGACCGCCGTAACGACATCCAGCAGTTCGTGACCCTGGCCCGCAAGAGCATCGAGCCGCTCTACGCGCAATCGGCCGCCGGCGACCTGGCCGCCCGCGAACGAGCCATCGAGATACTCAAGCGCCTCGACTACGGTGTGGACGGCTATTTCTGGGGCTATGACGGCCAGGCCGTGCGCCTGATGCAGGGCAACACCGAGGACAAGATCGGCCAGAGCTTCGCCGACTTCCGCGATCCCAACGGCGTGTACGCCATCCGCGAACTGGTGGCGGCCGGCAAGAACGGCAGCCATTACGTCGACTACAGCTTCGTGCTCGGCGCGGGCAGCCAGATCGTGCCCAAGGTGGGTTACTCCGAATACCTGCCGAAATGGGACATGGTGTTCGGCACCTCGGTGAACCTCGACGGCGTCGAAGCCGACGTGCAGAAGGCGCGGGCCGAGTTCCAGAAGCATATCGACCAGTTGCTGGCGATCATGCTCGGCTCGGCGCTGGCCCTGCTGGTGGCGGTAGCGCTGTTGGCCGGGGTGCTGAGCAGCTCGATCCTGCGCCCGCTGCTGCTGATCAAGGCCAACCTCGACGACATGGCGGCCGGCGACGGCAACCTGACCCACCGCCTGCCGGTGGCCAGTCGCGACGAACTGGGCGAACTGGCGGCATCGTTCAACCGCTTCGTCGAGAAGATCCATGTCCTGGTGCAGCAGGTCGCCGGCACCACCACCCAGTTGTCCTCGCTGGTCGGCTCGGTGTCCAGCCAGGTGCAGCGTTCGGAGAAGGCGATGGAAGGGCAGCGCCACGAAACCGACCAGGTGGCCACGGCGATCAACGAGATGTCCGCCGCTGCCCACGAAGTGGCCGCCAGCGCCCAGCGCGCCGCCGATGCCGCGCGGGAAACCGATCAGGAAGGACAGTCGGCCAAGCGCGTGGTGGAGCGCAGCATCGAGCGCATCCACCAACTGGTCGGCGAAGTGCGCAACAGCGGCGAATCCCTGGACAGCCTGCGCCAGGACGTGCAGGGCATCGTCAGCGTGCTCGAAGTGATCCGCGCCATCGCCGACCAGACCAACCTGCTGGCCCTCAACGCCGCCATCGAAGCCGCCCGCGCAGGGGAGGCCGGCCGCGGCTTCGCGGTGGTCGCCGACGAAGTGCGCGCGCTGGCCAGCCGCACCCAACAGAGCACCGGCGAGATCCAGGGCATGATCGACCGCCTGCAGAACGCCACCCGGGACGCGGTGGAGGCTATGCGCCGCGCCAGCGAAATGGGTGAAGACACCACCGAGCACGCCAACCGCGCCGGCAACTCGCTGGACACCATTGCCCAGTTGATCGGCACCATCAACTCGATGAACGCACAGATCGCCAGTGCCGCCGAAGAACAGACAGCGGTGGCCGAGGAGATCAACCGCAGCGTGCACCAGATCGCCGTGGCGGTGGACGGCGTGGTCGCCGATGCCGCCGAGGGCGCACACACTGCCCGCGAACTGGACGGCCTGGGTGGACGCCTGCAGAAGCTGGTCGGACAGTTCCAGGTCTGAGCCCGGGTCACTGGACTCCCGCGTTCGCGGGAGTGGCGGGGTTCAGGGCACACGCTCGCTATCTCCCGTCATCCCCGCGAACGCGGGGACCCAAAAAACAACGCGCTATCCTCCCCCCGGAACCACCTTGCCGGTCGACCTCCATTGCCACTGGCGCCTACCATAGCCGGCACCTCCAGCCACAGCCGACCGCCATGACCGACCCGATCGACGAGGACATCGCGCACGCCGACGCGTTGACGCGCTACCTGCACGACAACATTCCGCTGACCGTGGCGATGGGAATCCGCGTCCAGCCAGCCGCTCCCGGCCACCTGCGCCTCAGCGCTCCGCACGCGCCGAACCGCAACCCGCACGGCACGGTGTTCGGCGGCAGCCAGGCGACCCTGGCCATTGCCGCCGGCTGGACCCTGCTGTTCGACGCCTTGCGCCGCGAGGGAATTGACGCCGCGCTGGTGATCCAGCATTACCAATGCGATTTCCGGGCGCCGGCCGCCGCCGAGTTCGTCGCCGAGGCCGTCTTGCCCGACGATTGGCCGGCATTCGTCGAACGGTTGCGCGCACGCCGCCGTGCCCGGCTGGAATTGTCGGTGTGCCTGAGTTGCGAGGGGCGTGAAGTGTTGACCGCCGAAGCGGTCTACGTCGCTCGTCTGGAAGACTGAGCTCGTCCTAAAAGACTCGGGGGCCGCGAAGGCCCCCGAATCGTTCCGTTGCCGGATCAGCTATCCAGCAGGCTGCGCAGCATCCAGGCGGTTTTCTCGTGCACCTGCATGCGTTGGGTCAGCAGGTCGGCGGTGGGCTCGTCACTGACCTTGTCCAGCAGCGGGAAGATGCCGCGCGCGGTGCGCACCACGGCTTCCTGGCCTTCGACCAGCAGCTTGATCATGTCGCTGGCGGCCGGCACGCCTTCCTCTTCCTTGATCGAGGACAGGCGGGCGTAGGCGGCATAGGTGCCCGGCGCCGGGAAGCCCAGGGCGCGAATGCGCTCGGCGATGGAGTCCACCGCCAGGGCCAGTTCGTTGTACTGCGCCTCGAACATCAGGTGCAGGGTATTGAACATCGGGCCGGTGACGTTCCAATGGAAATTGTGGGTCTTCAGGTACAGCGTGTAGGTGTCCGCCAGCAGGCGGGATAGGCCTTCGGCGATGGCCGCGCGATCCTGTTCGGCGATTCCGATATTGATTTCCATAGCCATTTTCTCCTCTCAGGTGTTTTGGGGGGCTCGCCCTCCTGGATGGACACAGCCTAGCACGGGGGATGCCGGGTGGTTCTTGGCTTATGTCAATGGAAACCATGGCCGCTGCCTATCGCTCGAACGCCGCCGCCAGGGACGCGAGGGCGGGGCGGCTGCACGTGGCGGATGAACCATATATAATCCCGCTCTTTGCCGCGCGCCCCGGTTCGCGGCATGCGTGACCGATGACCGGAGTGACACGATGCCCATCTACGAGTATCAATGCGCGTCCTGTGGCCATCAGCTGGAAGCCATTCAGAAATTCAGCGATGCGCCGCTGGTCGATTGCCCGACTTGCCAGGCTCCCGAATTGACGAAAATGCTGTCGGTGCCGGGGTTCCGCCTCAAGGGCGGTGGCTGGTACGAAACCGACTTCAAGACCGGCGCGAAGAAGAACCTCGCCGCCGGCGACAGCGCGCCAAGCTGCCCGGCCGGCGGTTGTGCCGCTGGCGCCTGTGCGGCGGCCGACTGAACGGCCCAGATTTCCCGACATTTTTATTAGAGAAGAACCCCCATCATGATGCGCAGCCACTATTGCGGCCAGTTGAACGAGAGCCTGGACGGCCAGGAAATCACCCTTTGCGGCTGGGTCCACCGCCGTCGTGACCATGGCGGGGTGATCTTCCTCGACATCCGCGACCGTGAAGGGCTGGCCCAGGTGGTGTTCGACCCGGATCGCGCCGAGACCTTCGCCAAGGCCGACCGCGTGCGCAGCGAATACGTGGTCAAGGTCACCGGCAAGGTGCGCCTGCGCCCGGCCGGCGCGGTCAACCCGAACATGGCCAGCGGCGCCATCGAGGTGCTGGGCTACGAGCTGGAAGTGCTCAACCAGGCCGAGACCCCGCCGTTCCCGCTGGACGAATACTCCGACGTCGGCGAGGAAACCCGCCTGCGCTATCGCTTCATCGACCTGCGCCGCCCGGAAATGGCCGCCAAGCTGAAGCTGCGTTCGCGCATCACCAGCAGCATCCGCCGCTACCTGGACGACAACGGCTTCCTCGACGTGGAAACGCCGATCCTGACCCGCGCCACCCCGGAAGGCGCGCGCGACTACCTGGTGCCGAGCCGCACCCACGCCGGCAGCTTCTTCGCCCTGCCGCAGTCGCCGCAGCTCTTCAAGCAACTGCTGATGGTGGCCGGCTTCGACCGCTACTACCAGATCGCCAAGTGCTTCCGCGACGAAGACCTGCGCGCCGACCGCCAGCCGGAATTCACCCAGATCGACATCGAGACCAGCTTCCTCGACGAGAGCGACATCATCGGCATCACCGAGAAGATGATCCGCCAACTGTTCAAGGAAGTGCTGGACGTGGAGTTCGGCGAATTCCCGCACATGCCGTTCGAGGAAGCCATGCGCCGCTACGGTTCGGACAAGCCGGACCTGCGCATCCCTCTGGAACTGGTGGACGTCGCCGACCAGCTCAAGGCCGTGGAATTCAAGGTATTCTCCGGCCCGGCCAACGACCCGAAAGGCCGCGTCGCCGCCCTGCGCGTGCCGGGCGCCGCCTCCATGCCGCGCAGCCAGATCGACGACTACACCAAGTTCGTCGGCAACTACGGCGCCAAGGGCCTGGCCTACATCAAGGTCAACGAGCGCGCCAAGGGCGTCGAGGGCCTGCAGTCGCCGATCGTCAAGTTCATCCCGGAAGATAACCTCAACGTCATCCTCGACCGCGTCGGCGCGGTGGATGGCGACATCGTGTTCTTCGGCGCGGACAAGGCCAAGGTGGTCAGCGACGCCCTGGGCGCGCTGCGCATCAAGGTCGGCCATGACCTCAAGCTGCTCACCTGCGAGTGGGCGCCGCTGTGGGTGGTGGACTTCCCGATGTTCGAAGAGAACGACGACGGCAGCCTGACTTCGCTGCACCACCCGTTCACTTCGCCGAAGTGCAGCCCGCAGGAGCTGGAGGCCAACCCGGCCGCCGCGCTGTCGCGCGCCTACGACATGGTGCTCAACGGGACCGAGCTGGGCGGCGGCTCCATCCGTATCCACGACAAGGCCATGCAGCAGGCGGTGTTCCGCGTGCTCGGCATCAGCGAGGAGGAGCAGGAAGAGAAGTTCGGCTTCCTGCTCGACGCCCTCAAGTACGGCGCTCCGCCGCATGGTGGCCTGGCCTTCGGCCTGGACCGCCTGGTGATGCTGATGACCGGCGCCAGCTCGATTCGCGAAGTGATCGCCTTCCCGAAAACCCAGAGCGCCGCCTGTGTCATGACCCAGGCGCCGGGCGCGGTGGATACCAAGGCGCTGCGCGAGCTGCACATCCGCCTGCGCGAGCAGCCGAAAGCCGCCGAATAACGGCAAGACGTACCAACCCTGGGGCGGCACGCCTGGTGTGCCGCCGAATCGAGACAGCATGGAGTGAGTTATGGCTGGTCATTCCAAATGGGCCAACATCAAGCACCGCAAGGGGCGTCAGGACGCCAAGCGCGGCAAGATCTTCACCAAGATCATTCGAGAGCTGACCGTCGCCGCCAAGGGCGGCGCCAGCCCGGCGGACAACCCGCGGCTGCGCCTGGCGGTGGACAAGGCGCTGACCGCCAACATGACCCGCGACACCATCGATCGCGCCATCGCCCGTGGCGCTGGCACCAACGATGCCGACAACATGGTCGAGCTGAGCTACGAAGGCTACGCGCCGAGCGGCGTGGCGATCATCGTCGAAGCGATGACCGACAACCGCAACCGCACCGCCGCCGACGTGCGCCACGCGTTCACCAAGTGCGGCGGCAACCTCGGCACCGACGGTTCGGTGGCCTACATGTTCGAGCGCAAGGGGCAGATCAGCTTCGCACCGGGCGTCGACGAGGATGCCCTGATGGAAGCCGCGCTCGAGGCGGGCGCCGATGACGTGGTCAGCGCCGACGATGGCTCGGTCGAGGTCTACACCTCCTTCAGTGATTTCCACGCGGTCAACGAGGCGCTGAGCGCCGCCGGCTTCAAGGGCGACGAGGCGGAGATCGCGATGATCCCGTCGATCAGCGCGCCGATCGCCGACCTGGAAACCGCGCAGAAGGTGCTGAAGCTGATCGACATGCTGGAAGACCTGGACGACGTGCAGAACGTCTACCACAACGCCGAAATCCCCGACGAGATCATGGAACAGCTCGGCTGATCGACTCGGCAATGAACAGGCCGGAAGCCGCCCCAGGCGCTTCCGGCTTTTTTATCGCCGCTCCGTAGGGTGGGCTTCAGCCCACCGATTCAGGTTCGGGTTCTCTCTGGCGGGCCGAAGCGGAACGCCGCCCGGTAGGCAACGGCCTCTGGACGAACACGTCGCGAGTGACGGCGCGAAAGGGCCCCCGTATACTCGCGAACTGGATAAATAGACAGTTTTCGACATGACCCTGATCCTTGGCATCGACCCCGGCTCGCGGATCACCGGCTACGGCGTGGTGCGGGCCGGCGCGCGGGGTTGCGAGTACGTCGCCTCCGGCTGCATCCGTACCGGCAATGGTGCCTTGCCCGAGCGCCTGCAGGCGGTATTCCGCGGTATCCGCGAGGTGATCGAGACCTACGGGCCGGTGACCGTCGGCATCGAACAGGTGTTCATGGCGCGCAACGCCGACTCGGCGCTCAAGCTCGGCCAGGCGCGTGGCGTGGCGATGGTCGCCGCGGCTGAAGCGGGGCTGGAGATCGCCGAGTACACCGCCACCCAGGTCAAGCAGGCGGTGGTCGGCACCGGCGCCGCCGACAAGCAGCAGGTACGGATGATGGTCATGCACCTGCTGGGGCTGGTGCAGAAACCGCAGATCGACGCTTCCGACGCCCTGGCGATTGCGCTCTGCCATGCGCATACCCGCGCCAGCCTGATCCCCCATGGCCTGTCCGCCGCCAAGCGGCGTGGCGGCCGCTTGCGTCTTTGAGATAAGGAACCCCCTCCGTGATTGGACGCCTGCGCGGCACCCTGGCGGAAAAGCAGCCGCCACATTTGATTCTGGATGTGAATGGAGTCGGCTACGAACTGGAAGTGCCGATGACCACCCTTTATCGTCTGCCCAGTGTCGGCGAGCCGGTAACCCTGCACACTCACCTGGTGGTGCGCGAAGACGCCCACCTGCTCTACGGGTTCGCCGAGAAACGCGAGCGCGAGCTGTTCCGCGAGCTGATCCGCCTCAATGGCGTCGGCCCCAAGCTGGCCCTGGCGCTGATGTCCGGCCTCGAAGTGGACGAACTGGTGCGCTGCGTGCAGGCCCAGGACACCTCGGCGCTGGTCAAGGTGCCCGGCGTCGGCAAGAAGACCGCCGAGCGCTTGCTGGTCGAACTCAAGGATCGCTTCAAGGCCTGGGAGACCATTCCGGCCATCGCCCCGTTGGTGATTGAACCCCGTGGCGTGCCGGCAGTCTCAAGCGCGGAGAATGACGCGGTCAGCGCTCTGGTCTCCCTGGGCTTCAAGCCACAGGAGGCCAGCCGCGCGGTGACCGCCGTCCAGGAGGAAGGCTTGAGCAGTGAAGAATTGATTCGTCGCGCCCTGAAGGGCATGGCCTGAACTGGATGGGTGACCGCCGATGATCGAAGCCGACCGCCTGATAACCGCTACCGGGCGTGACCGCGAGGAGCAGTTGGACCGCGCCATCCGTCCGTTGCGCCTGGCCGAGTACATCGGCCAGCCGGGCGTGCGCGAGCAGATGGACCTGTTCATCCGCGCCGCCAAGGGACGTGGCGAGGCCCTGGACCACACGCTGATCTTCGGCCCGCCGGGCCTCGGCAAGACCACCCTGGCCAACATCATCGCCCAGGAAATGGGCGTGTCGATCAAGAGTACCTCCGGGCCGGTGCTCGAGCGTCCGGGCGACCTGGCGGCGATGCTCACCAACCTGGAAGCGGGCGATGTGCTGTTCATCGATGAGATCCATCGCCTGTCGCCGGTCGTCGAGGAAGTCCTGTACCCGGCCATGGAGGATTTCCAGCTCGACATCATGATCGGCGAAGGGCCGGCGGCTCGCTCGATCAAGCTCGACCTGCCGCCGTTCACCCTGATCGGCGCCACCACCCGCGCCGGCATGCTGACCAACCCGCTGCGCGACCGCTTCGGTATCGTCCAGCGCCTGGAGTTCTACAGCACCGAGGACCTGGCGACCATCATTCGCCGCTCGGCCGGCATCCTCGGCCTGCCGATCGAGGCCGACGGCGCCTTCGAGATCGCCCGTCGCGCCCGTGGCACGCCGCGTATCGCCAACCGCCTGCTGCGCCGGGTGCGCGATTTCGCCGAAGTGCGCGCCCAGGGGCAGATCTGCCGGAAGACGGCCGATCTGGCGCTGAACCTGCTGGACGTCGACGAGCGTGGCTTCGACCACCAGGACCGTCGTCTACTCCTGACCCTGATCGAGAAGTTCGACGGCGGTCCGGTCGGGGTGGACAGCCTGGCCGCGGCGATCAGCGAGGAGCGCCACACCATCGAGGATGTGCTCGAACCCTACCTGATCCAGCAGGGCTACATCATGCGCACGCCACGGGGCAGGGTGGTGACCCGCCACGCCTACCTGCACTTCGGGCTCAATGCGCCGAAGCGCCAGGGGGAAGAGCCCACGCAGGATCTGTTCGCGGCGGGAGACGAATGACCAATAAATTGTTACCGGGCCGGATTGGCAAGTCGCTGGGGGCACACTAGAGTATGCGCGCGCAAAACGGAGTCCAGCCGTTCGCCCATCGCTGTCGGGTCTACTATGAGGACACCGATGCCGGCGGCATCGTCTACTACGTCAACTACCTCAAATTCATGGAACGGGCCCGCACCGAGCGGCTGCGCGACCTGGGTTACGCCCAGTCGACGCTGGCTGGTGAGGGACTGCTGTTCGTCGTGCACTCGGCCGAGGCCCGCTATCACGCCCCGGCCCGGCTGGACGACGAGTTGCTGGTAAGCGCCGATGTGATCGAGTTGAACCGCGCCAGCCTGCGTTTTCGTCAACAGGTAAGGCGGGCCGCGGATGATGTGCTGCTCTGCGAAGGGCAGTTCCTGGTGGCCTGCGTGGGCGCCGACAATTTGAAACCCCGGGCCATTCCGCGGGAGCTGCGCGATGCCTTCGCCGCCTCGCAGGTCCCGGGTCTATCAGTAGCAGGAGAGTAAGCGTGGAAGCCAACGCCGTTGACCATATGTCGATGTGGAGTCTGATCAGCAACGCCAGCCTAGTGGTGCAGTTGGTGATGCTCACCCTGGTGGCCGCCTCGGTCATTTCCTGGGTGATGATCTTCCAGCGCAGCAGCGCCATCCGCGCGGCCAAGCGTGCCCTGGACGGCTTCGAGGATCGTTTCTGGTCCGGTATCGACCTGTCCAAGCTGTACCGCCAGGCCGGCAGCAACCCCGATCCGGATTCCGGCCTGGAGCAGATCTTCCGCGCCGGCTTCAAGGAGTTCTCGCGCCTGCGCCAGCAGCAGGGCGTCGATCCGGACGCGGTGATGGACGGCGTGTCCCGCGCCATGCGCGTGGCCATCTCGCGCGAGGAAGAGAAGCTGGAAACCGCCTTGCCGTTCCTCGCCACCGTCGGTTCCACCAGCCCCTACATCGGCCTGTTCGGCACCGTCTGGGGGATCATGAACTCCTTCCGTGGCCTAGCCCAGGTGCAGCAGGCCACCCTGGCCACCGTGGCGCCGGGCATCGCCGAGGCGCTGATCGCCACCGCGATCGGCCTGTTCGCCGCGATTCCCGCGGTGATCGCCTACAACCGTTTCTCCGCACGCGGCGAGATGCTGATCGGCCGCTACTACACCTTCGCCGACGAGTTCCAGGCGATCCTGCACCGCAAGGTGCACACCTCGGACGAATAAGCGGACAGGTCCCAAGCCATGGCGAGAATTCGCAACAGACGCAAGCCGGTCGCCGAGATGAACGTGGTGCCCTACATCGACGTGATGCTGGTGCTGCTGGTCATCTTCATGGTCACCGCGCCGATGCTCAACCAGGGGGTCAAGGTCGACCTTCCCAAGGTCAGCAGCGAGGCGTTGCCGCAGGACAACAACGCCCAGGTGCTGACCATCTCCATCAAGTCCGACAAGACCTACTACTGGAACATGGGTAGCGAAGTGGACGTCGACACCGAGCAGGAGCGCGCCTCGACCCTGGAGCAGATGACCCGGGCGGTGACCGCGATCATCGCCGAGAACCGTCGCCAGGGTAAGCAGGTCCAGGTGTTCGTGCGCGGCGACAAGGCGGTCGACTACGGCACGGTGATGGCCGCCATGGGCGGTCTGCAGCAAGCCGACGTGGGCAATGTCGGGCTGATTACCGAGGCGCCCTGATGCAGCAACCCGAGCGTTCACCATCGGAAAGCTACTTCTGGCCCATCGTCTGGGCCGTGGGTCTGCACGTCCTGATGTTCGCCATGCTGTTCGTCAGCTTCGCCTTCACCCCGGAGCTGCCGCCGGCCCGGCCGGTGGTGCAGGCCACCCTGTACCAGCTCAAGTCGCAGAGCCAGGCGACCACCCAGACTCCCCAGAAGGTCGCCGGCGAGGCGAAGAAGACCGCCGCGCCGCAGTTCGAGACCGAGCGTCTGGAACAGAAGAAGGCCGAAGAACAGAAAATCGCCGCAGCCAAGGCGGCGGAACAAAAGAAAGCCGAGGAGGCTCGAAAGGCCGAGGCCGCGAAAAAAGCCGAGGCGGAGAAGAAAGCCGCCGAGCAGAAGCGCCAGGCGGACATCGCCAAGAAGCGCGCCGAGGAAGAGGCCAAGAAGAAAGCCGCGGCGGAAGAAGCCAAGAAGAAGGCCGCCGCCGAAGCCGCCAAGAAAAAGGCGGCAGAAGATGCGAAGAAGAAAGCGGCCGCCGATGCAGCGAAGAAAAAGGCCGCCGAAGACGCCAAGCGCAAGGCCGCCGAGGACCAGAAGGCCGCGGCCCTGGCCGAGCTGCTGGCGGACGATGTGCAACGCCAGCAGGCCCTGGCCGAGACCCATGGCGACCAGGTGGCCGGCAACCTCGACGACCTGATCGTCAAACTGATTACCGAGAACTGGCAGAAGCCGATGTCGGCGCGCCGTGGCATGAGCGTCGAGCTGATGATCCAGATGCTGCCCGATGGCACCATCACCAACGCCAGCGTGGTTCGTTCCAGCGGCGACGGGCCTTTCGACAGCTCGTCGGTGGCTGCGGTGCGCAACGTCGGCCGTATTCCCGAAATGCAACAACTCGACCGCGCTACCTTCGACCGTCTGTACAGGCAGCGCCGCGTCATCTTCAAACCGGAGGATTGAACTCTGTGAACACCCTGATTCGTATAGTCCTGCTCGGCCTGGCCCTGGTGGTCGGCAGCGTGCAGGCCGCCGACCCGCTGGTGATCTCGCATGGCGCCGACCGCGCCACCCCAATCGCCGTGGTGCCGTTCGGCTGGCAGGGTGGCACCGTGCTGCCGGAGGACATGGCCACCATCATCGGCAACGACCTGCGCAACTCCGGTTACTTCGAGCCGATCCCGCGGCAGAACATGATCAGCCTGCCGACCCAGGCCAGCGAGGTCATCTACCGCGACTGGAAGGCCCTGGGCGCCCAGTACCTGCTGGTCGGCAGCATCGTGCCGGCCGGCGGCCGCCTGCAGGTCCAGTTCGCGCTGTTCAACGTCGCCACCGAGCAACAGGTGATGACCGGCAGCGTCAGTGGCACGACCGACCAGTTGCGCGACATGGCGCACTACGTTTCCGACCAGTCGTTCCAGAAGCTCACCGGCATCAAGGGGGCGTTCTCCACGCGCCTGCTCTACGTGACCGCCGAGCGCTTCTCGGTCAACAACACCCGCTACACCCTGCAGCGTTCCGACTATGATGGCGCGCGCGCGGTGACCCTGCTGCAGTCGCGCGAGCCGATCCTTTCGCCGCGCTATGCGCCGGACGGACGCCGCATCGCCTATGTGTCCTTCGAACAGCGCCGCCCGCGCATCTTCATCCAGCACATCGACACCGGCCGCCGCGAGCAGATCACCAACTTCGAGGGCCTGAACGGCGCGCCGGCCTTCTCGCCGGATGGCAACCGGCTGGCCTTCGTGCTGTCCAAGGACGGCAACCCGGAGATCTACGTGATGGACCTGGGCTCCAAGCAGATGCAGCGGGTCACCAATCACTTCTCCATCGATACCGAGCCGTTCTGGGGCGCCGACGGGCAGACCCTGTACTTCACCTCGGACCGTGCCGGCCGGCCGCAGATCTACAAGACCCGCATCGGCGGGGGCGAGCCGCAGCGCGTGAGCTTCGTCGGCAACTACAACGCCAACCCGAAACTTTCCGCCGATGAGAAGACCCTGGTGATGATCCATCGCCAGGACGGCTACACCAACTTCAAGGTTGCCGCCCAAGACCTTGAACGCGGCAATTTGCGCATCCTTTCGGAGACCAGTCTGGACGATTCGCCCACTGTTGCGCCCAATGGCACCATGCTAATCTACGCCACCCGCCAGCAGGGCCGGGGAGTCTTGATGCTCGTGTCCACCAATGGACGCGTGAGGCTCCCGATTCCTACCGCTCAAGGCGATGTCCGTGAGCCTTCCTGGTCCCCCTACCTGAACTGATGCGGCGTATACCTGTTTGCTTTAACACACCTGGGGTTCATTAGGAGTTTGATGATGGAAATGCTGAAATTTGGTAAGTTCGCCGCCCTGAGCCTGGCTCTGGCCGTGGCTGTCGGTTGCTCCTCGAAAGGCGGCGACACTGCTGGCGAAGGCGCTGTCGACCCGAACGCCGGCTACAACGCCGGTGGCAGCGGCATCGACGGCAGCCTGAGCGAAGAAGCCGCCCTGCGCGCGATCACTACCTTCTACTTCGAGTACGACAGCTCCGACCTGAAGCCGGAAGCCATGCGCGCTCTGGACGTCCACGCCAAGGACCTGAAAGGCAACGGCGCTCGCGTCGTTCTGGAAGGCCACACCGACGAGCGCGGCACCCGTGAGTACAACATGGCTCTGGGCGAGCGCCGTGCCAAGGCCGTTCAGCGTTACCTGGTGCTGCAAGGCGTTTCCCCGGCTCAACTGGAACTCGTCTCCTACGGCGAAGAGCGTCCGGTTGCCACCGGCAGCGACGAGCAGTCCTGGGCTCAGAATCGTCGCGTCGAACTGCGTAAGTAATTCGTCATGCGTATCCACCGTGCTTTGACCATTCTGGCGCTCAGCCTGCCCCTGGCAGCCTGGGCGGAAGTTCCCGTGATCGATGGCAACGCCGGCTATTCCGGCGGCAGCTATCCAGCGGTCGGTTATGCCGGTGGCGCCTATGCCGGGGGCGGGGTGGTTACCCCGACCTCGGCACAGGGCGAGCTGTTCATGCAGTTGCAGCAGTTGCAGGATGAGGTCTCTCGCCTGCGCGGCATGCTGGAAGAGCAACAGAACGAGATCCAGCGTCTCAAGCGGGAAAGCCTGGAGCGCTACCAGGAACTCGACAGCCGACTGGCAGGCGGTGCCGCCGCTGGTGGAGCTGCCCAACAGAGTCAGGCCGCTGGCGCGGTGAACGCCAACGGCACCCCCACGCCGCCCGCCAACCAATCGGCCGCGGCGAACAATGAACCGGGTGACCCGGCGAAGGAAAAGCTCTACTACGACGCTGCCTTCGACCTGATCAAGGCCCGGGATTTCGACAAGGCCAACCAGGCCTTCAGCGCATTCCTGCGCAAGTATCCGAACAGCCAGTACGCCGGCAACGCCCAGTATTGGCTGGGCGAGGTGAGCCTCGCCCAGGGCGACCTGCAGGGCGCCGGCCAGGCCTTCGCCCGGGTCAGCCAGGCCTATCCGCAGCACGCCAAGGTGCCGGACTCGCTGTACAAGCTGGCCGACGTCGAGCAGCGCCTGGGCAACACCGACAAGGCCAAGGGTATTCTCCGCCAGGTCATCTCCCAGTATCCCGGCAGCTCGGCTGCGCAACTCGCGCAGCGTGATTTGCAGCGGCTATAGAAAAGCCGATAAAAGCGCTGGAGGCTGGAAGGCTGGGCGAAAAAGCCGCTCGTAGGGTGCGCCGCGCGCACCGTTTACCCTGGGGCGGGCAGGGCGGTTCGCCGGAAACGTAGATGTTGGTCCTGGATCGGTGCGCACGGCGCACCCTACGTGGGAGCTTCGTTCTCCACCATCATCCCCGCGAACGCGGGGACCCAATAAACAAGCCACGTAACCCGGATTTCATCCGGGCTACTCGTCCGCTGTTGTAGGAGCCAGCTTGCTGGCGATGCATTGGGCGTTGCCGGTGATCGCGCGCATGGCGCGCTCCTACAGGTCGGCATCGATGTTGACCCGTAGCGGTCCATGGCCGCGAAAAAAGGCTTGACGCAGAAGGTGCATGGCCGGAACGCTGTCCAGCCTCCAGCCTCCAGCCTCCAGCCTCCAGCCTCCAGCCTCCAGCCTCCAGCCTCCAGCCTCCAGCCTCCAGCCTCCAGCCTCCAGCCTCCAGCCTCCAGCCATCAAACCCGCGCCTGTCGCGGGTTTTTCGTTTAGAATCGCGGCCCTTCTTCCCGCAACGGAGGCGGATGGCCTGTTTCGCTGTCGCGCCCGTGGCTGATATGCAAAAGACCCTGCGAATTACCGAGATTTTCTACTCGCTGCAGGGGGAAACGCGCACCTCGGGTCTGCCGACGGTGTTCGTACGCCTGACCGGCTGTCCCCTGCGCTGCCAATACTGCGACACCGCCTATGCGTTCAGCGGTGGGCAGCTCATGAGCCTCGAAGCCATCCTCGAACGTGTGGCCGGTTATCGGCCGCGCTATGTCTGCGTGACCGGCGGCGAGCCGCTGGCGCAACCCAACTGCATCCCGCTGCTCAAGCATTTGTGCGATGCCGGCTACCAGGTGTCCCTGGAAACCAGTGGCGCACTGGACATCTCCGCCGTCGATCGGCGGGTGAGCCGGGTGGTCGACCTGAAGACCCCGGGCTCGGCGGAGTTGGCGCGCAATCGTTACGAGAACATCGATGAGCTGACCGCCAACGACCAGGTCAAGTTCGTCATCTGCTCCCGCGAGGACTACGACTGGGCCGTGGCCAAGCTGATCCAGTACCGCCTGGACGAGCGCGCGGGCGAAGTGCTGCTCTCGCCGAGCCACGGGCAGGTGGATGCACGGGCGCTGGCGGAGTGGATAGTCGCCGACAACCTGCCGGTGCGCCTGCAGTTGCAGTTGCACAAGATCCTCTGGAATGACGAGCCGGGACATTGAAATGACTGGGAAGAAAGCGGTGATTCTGCTGTCGGGCGGCCTCGACTCGGCTACCGTGCTGGCCTTGGCGAAAGCCGAGGGTTATGCCTGCTACACCATGAGCTTCGACTACGGCCAACGGCACCGCTCCGAACTGCGGGCCGCCGAGCGGGTGGCGCGCCAGTTGGGGGCGGTCGAGCACAAGGTGATCGGCCTGGATCTCGACGGCATGGGCGGCTCGGCGTTGACCGACGCCTCCATCGACGTGCCGGAAAGCCCGACCGAAGGTATCCCGGTGACCTACGTACCGGCGCGCAATACCGTGTTCCTCGCTCTGGCGCTGGGCTGGGCCGAGGTGCTCGGTGCGCGCGACATCTTCATCGGCGTCAATGCGGTCGACTACTCCGGCTATCCGGATTGCCGGCCAGAGTTCGTCGCGGCCTTCGAGCGAATGGCCAACCTGGCCACCAAGGCGGGAGTGGAGGGCGACGGCTTCCGCATCCAGGCACCGTTGCAGGACATGAGCAAGGCCGAGATCGTCCAGGTCGGCCTGCGCAATGGCGTGGACTACGCGCTGACGGTGTCCTGCTACCAGGCGGACGAAGACGGGCGGGCCTGCGGCAAGTGCGATAGTTGCCGTCTGCGCGCGGCGGGGTTCGTTGCCGCCGGGGTGCCGGACCCGACCCCCTACCGTTGAAATTTTTTTCGCATGCTATTGAATTTCCGAAATAAATCAGTATCATGCACAGCCGTTGGGTCGTTAGCTCAGTGGTAGAGCAGTTGGCTTTTAACCAATTGGTCGTAGGTTCGACCCCTACACGACCCACCATCATTCGATGCCAGAGCCTCACCGGCCAGGCAACATGAAAATGCCCGCTTACCTTCGAGGTTGCGGGCATTTTCGTTTCTGCAGTCTGCTGGGGCGGCCCTGAAAGGCGTCTTTCGGAGAGAGACGGCGACTTTCCTCGTTGGCGCTCTCGCGCAAGCCTTTGCCGGGTATAATCGCGGAACTGAAAGCATATTCAGAGCCTGATGACATGACCCACATTCCCGAACGCCTGCTGGTCCAGGCTCACCTCGACGCCAAGCGTCCGGTGCCGTTGACGCCCGAGCAGGAAGCCTTCTATCGCAGCGAGATCGCCGCCGAGCTGAAGAAGCAGGATGCCGTTCTGGTGGCGCACTACTACTGCGACCCGGTGCTCCAGGCGCTCGCGGAGGAAACCGGTGGGTGCGTGTCCGACTCGCTGGAGATGGCCCGCTTCGGCAACCAGCACCCGGCCAGGACCGTGGTGGTGGCCGGGGTCAAGTTCATGGGCGAGACGGCGAAGATCCTCAACCCCGAGAAGCGTGTGCTGATGCCGACCCTGGAGGCGACCTGCTCGCTCGACCTGGGTTGCCCGATCGACGAGTTCTCGGCTTTCTGCGACCAACACCCGGATCGCACCGTGGTGGTCTACGCCAACACCTCGGCGGCGGTGAAGGCGCGTGCCGACTGGGTGGTGACTTCCAGTTGCGCGCTGGAGATCGTCGAAAGCCTGATGGACAACGGCGAGAAGATCATCTGGGCGCCGGACAAGCACCTGGGCCGCTACATCCAGCGCGAGACCGGCGCCGACATGCTGCTCTGGGACGGTGCCTGCATCGTTCACGAAGAGTTCAAGGCCAAGCAGCTCGAAGACATGAAGGCACTCTATCCGGACGCCGCGATCCTGGTTCACCCGGAATCACCGGAGTCGGTGGTGGAGCTGGCCGACGCGGTGGGCTCCACCAGCCAGTTGATCAAGGCGGCGCAGACCCTGTCGAACCAGACCTTCATCGTCGCCACCGACCGCGGCATCTTCTACAAGATGCAGCAACTGTGTCCGGACAAGACCTTCATCGAAGCGCCGACCGCCGGCAACGGCGCCACCTGCCGCAGTTGCGCGCATTGCCCGTGGATGGCGATGAACACCCTGGAACGCACCCTGCAATGCCTGCGCGAAGGCAGCAACGAGATCTTCGTCGATCCCGCGCTGATCCCACGGGCGATGAAACCGCTGCGGCGCATGCTCGACTTTACCCAGGCGGCGCGGTTGAGGCTGGCTGGTAACGCCTGAAAGCCCGTAAAGAGCCGATTAAGAGCGCTGGAGGGCTGGACGAAAAAGCCGCTCGTAGGGTGCTCCGCGCGCACCGTTTACCCTGGGGCGGGCAGGGCGTTCGCCGGAAACGTAGGTGTTGGTCCTGGATCGGTGCGCACGGCGCACCCTACGTAGAAGCCTCGTTCTCCACCGTCATCCCCGCGCACGCGGTGACCCAATAAACTGCCACGTAGCCCGGATGCAATCCGGGAGGGCTTCCCCGGATTTCATCCGGGCTACTCGTCCGCTGTTGTAGGAGCCAGCTTGCTGGCGATGTTTTGGCGTTGCCGGTGATCGCGCGCATGGCGCGCTCCTACAGGTCAGCCTCGATGCTGAGCTGTAGGAGCGGTCCATGGCCGCGATAAAAGGTTTGACGCAGAAGGTGCATGGCCAGCCATGTAGCCCGGATGCAATCCGGGAGGGCTTCCCCGGATTTCATCCGGGCTACTCGTCCGCTGTTGTAGGAGCCAGCTTGCTGGCGATGCATTGGGCGTTGCCGCGAATCGCGCGCATGGCGCGCTCCTACAGGTCGGCATCGATGTTGACCCGTAGCGGTCCATGGCCGCGAAAAAGGTTTGACGCAGAAGGTGCATGGCCAGAGCCTTGTCCAGCCTCCAGCCTCCAGCCTCCAGCCTCCAGCCTCCAGCCTCCAGCCTCCAGCCTCCAGCCTCCAG
>NZ_CAJFCI010000032.1 GCF_904061905.1 Zestomonas carbonaria | reverse complement strand
CCTCACCCCAGCCCTCTCCCGGAGGGAGAGGGAGCAAGCGCGGTGGATCGGTCGGGCTCTGTGCCCACAGCCAACTCCGTCAGTCCCCTCTCCCCCTGGGAGAGGGCTAGGGTGAGGGCCGGCGGTCGGCACAACGAAGCCCCCTCCCCCGGAAAAAAACCACCTCGCAAACCACCAGGTTTTGCCCCCACATCACGCTTATGGATGTTAGTGGGCAGCCTTCATTCACCGACCTAGACTCGTGCCATTCCAATGGAGGCATAGCCCATGTCCGAGACCCTGCTCAGTTCCCGCAACCTGGCCTTCGAACTCTACGAAGTGCTGGACGCCGAAGCCCTGACCCAGCGCCCGCGTTTCGCCGACCACAACCGCGAGACCTTCGATGCGGCGATCGCCACCGCGCGCAGCATCGCCGAGGAGCTGTTTGCCCCGCACAACCGCAAGAACGACGAGCACGAGCCGCAGTACGTGGACGGCACGGCGGAGCTGATCCCCGAGATCAAGCCGGCGGTGGACGCCTTCATCGAGGCCGGTTTCCAGAACGCCACCCGCGACTTCGAGCACGGCGGCATGCAACTGCCCAACCTGCTGTCGCGCGCCTGCTTCGCGCATTTCCAGTCGGCCAACATCGCCACCTCGTCCTACCCGATGCTGACCATGGGCGCCAGCCACCTGATCGAGAGCTTCGGCGACGAAAACCAGAAGCGCCGCTTCCTGCAACCGATGATCGACGGCCGCTTCTTCGGCACCATGGCGCTCACCGAGCCGCACGCCGGTTCCTCGCTGGCCGACATCCGCACCCGCGCCGAACCGCATGCCGACGGCAGCTACCGGATCAAGGGCAACAAGATCTTCATCTCCGCCGGCGACCACCCGCTGTCCGAGAACATCGTGCACATGGTCCTGGCCAAGCTGCCGGACGCACCGCCCGGGGTGAAGGGCATCAGCCTGTTCATCGTGCCCAAGTTCCTGGTCAACGACGACGGCTCGCTCGGCAAGCGCAACGATGTGACCCTCGCCGGGCTGTTCCACAAGATGGGCTGGCGCGGCACCACCTCCACCGCGCTTAACTTCGGCGACAACGGCGAGTGCGTCGGCTACCTGGTGGGCAAACCGCACCACGGCCTGGCCTACATGTTCCAGATGATGAACGAGGCGCGCATCGGCGTCGGCATGGGCGCCATCATGCTCGGCTACGCCGGCTACCTGTACTCCCTGGAGTATGCCCGCCAGCGCCCGCAGGGCCGCCTGCCGGACGGCAAGGACCCGAGCTCGCCGATGGTGCCGATCATCGGGCACACCGACGTGCGGCGCATGCTGCTGACCCAGAAGGCCTACGTCGAAGGCGCCTTCGACCTCGGCCTGTATTCCGCGCGGCTGGTCGACGATTGCGAGACCCTGGCGACCGAGGAGGAGCGCAAGCAGGCCCTGGAACTGCTCGACCTGCTGACCCCGATCGTCAAGTCCTGGCCCTCGGAGTTCTGCCTGAAGGCCAACGAGCTGGCCATCCAGATCCTCGGCGGCCACGGCTACACCCGCGAATACCCGGTGGAGCAGTACTACCGCGACAACCGACTCAACCCGATCCACGAAGGCACCCACGGCATCCAGTCGCTCGACCTGCTCGGCCGCAAGCTGACCCAGAACGGCGGCGCCGGCCTCAAGCAACTGACCCGCCTGATCCAGGGCACCTGCCAGCGCGCCGGGGCCTTCTCCAGCCTGGACGCCCTGCGCCAGCCGCTGGAGCAGTTGATGAGCCGCCTGCAAGCGGTGACCCTGGCGCTGCTCGGCGACCTGATGGCCGGCAAGGTCAACCAGGCGCTGGCCAACTCGGCGCTGTACCTCAAGGTGTTCGGCCACGCGGTGATCGGCTGGCGCTGGCTGGAACAGGCGATCCGCGCCGAAGAAGGGCTGGCCTCGGGCAACCCGGCGGATGCCGATTTCTATCGCGGCAAGCTGCAGGCGGCGCGCTACTTCCTGACCTGGGAAGTGCCGGCCTGCCACCACGACCTGGCCATCCTCGAAACCCGCGACGACACCTGCCTGGCGATGCAGGACGCCTGGTTCTGATCCACAAGGTGGGCCGGGCGAGCGCCGCCCGGTCCACCCCATAGACCCGGGTCTTGATGGGTTGCACCCATCCTACGAGGCTGCGAAAGCCCGTAGGGAACACCGCGCGCACCAATCCGGAGGCGACGCCAATCTCTCTCGGCCGTCCCGGCAAGCGGCGCACCCTACCCAAGCACTGAACTTCCCCCGCTCCTGGCCGTCTGAACCGGCCTGAACACGCTTGCGGTGACGCGCCACCGGCAGGTTAGAATCCGCTCACGCCAGCGCGCCCGCGCCAGTTCCCTCCTGCTTCTTCCATTCGTCACCATCGCCCGGAGCCCCACCCGTGGATGCCACCACCATCAATAGCCTGTTCCTGATCGGCGCGCTGCTGGTAGGAGCAAGCATCCTGGTCAGTTCGTTGTCTTCGCGCCTGGGCATCCCGATCCTGGTGATCATCCTCGCCGTGGGCATGGTCGCCGGCATCGACGGTGTCGGCCACATCAGCTTCACCAACTACCCGCTGGCCTACCTGGTGGGCAACCTGGCACTGGCGGTGATCCTCCTCGACGGCGGCCTGCGAACCCGCGTGTCGAGCTTCCGCGTGGCGCTGTGGCCGGCGCTGTCGATGGCCACGGTCGGGGTACTGATCACCACCGGGCTGACCGGCATGGCCGCCGCCTGGCTGTTCGACCTCACCCTGCTGCAAGGCCTGCTGATCGGCGCCATCGTCGGCTCCACCGACGCCGCCGCGGTGTTCTCGCTGCTCGGCGGCAAGGGCCTCAACGAGCGGGTCAACGCCACCCTGGAAATCGAGTCGGGCAGCAACGACCCGATGGCGGTGTTCCTCACCGTGACCCTGATCGACATGCTCGCCAAGGGCCAGAGCGAATTCAGCCTGGAGTTCCTTGGCCACCTGGTGCGCGAGTTCGGCATCGGCGCGCTGCTCGGCATCGGCGGCGGCTGGCTGCTGGTGCAGGTGATCAATCGCGTGCACCTGGCCCACGGGCTGTATCCGCTGCTGGTGATCAGCGGCGGCCTGCTGGTCTTCTCGGTGACCAACGCCCTGCACGGCAGCGGCATCCTCGCCGTCTACCTGTGCGGCCTGGTGATCGGCAACCGGCAGATCCGCTCGCGCCACGGCATCCTGCACATGCTCGACGGCATGGCCTGGCTGGCGCAGATCGGCATGTTCCTGGTCCTCGGCCTGCTGGTCACCCCGCACGACCTGTTGCCCATCGCCATCCCCGCACTCGCCCTGGCGCTGTGGATGATCCTGCTCGCCCGCCCCCTGTCGGTGCTGGTCGGGCTGTGGCCGTTCCGCGCCTTCCATGACCGCGAGAAGATGTTCATCGCCTGGGTCGGCCTGCGCGGCGCGGTGCCGATCATCCTCGCCGTGTTCCCGCTGATGGCCGGCCTGGAGAACGCCCAGTTGTATTTCAACCTGGCCTTCTTCATCGTCCTGGTGTCGCTGCTCGTGCAGGGCACCAGCCTGCCCTGGGCGGCCAAGCTGCTGCGCGTCACCGTGCCGCCGGAGCCGGCGCCGATCTCCCGCGCCGGCCTGGAGGTACACCCGACCAGCGAGTGGGAGCTGTTCGTCTACCGCCTGGGCGCCGAGAAATGGTGCATCGGCGCGCCGCTGCGCGAACTGCGCATGCCCGAGGGCACCCGCGTCGCCGCACTGTTCCGTGGCCGCGAACTGCTCCACCCGTCCGGCAGTACCGTCCTGGAGGCGGGCGACATCCTCTGCGTGGTCGGTCATGAACGCGACCTGCCGGCCCTCGGCAAGCTGTTCAGCCAGGCACCGACCCGTGGCCAGGACCTGCGTTTCTTCGGCGACTTCGTCCTCGAAGGCGACGCCGAGCTGCACGCGGTGGCGGCGCTCTACGGTATCGCGCTGGGCGAAGTGGACGGCAGCCAGCCTCTGGCGCGCTTCATCGGCCACGAGATCGGTGGCGCGCCGGTGATCGGCGACCAGGTGGAGTGGAACGGCCTGACCTGGACGGTGGCGGCGATGGAGGGGAACAAGATTCGCAAGATCGGCGTCAAATTCCCCGATGGCGCCCGACCGGGGCCAGGACTCTTCCTTTAGGGTCTGTTGCCGTTTCGGCGCGGCCGCGACTAAATGGCAACAGACCCTACCACCCCATCCGAGCGCACGATTTCGTGACCATGCCCCTCCTGCGTACCGTTTTCGCCGCCACGCTGCTCGGCCTCGGCCTGCTGCTCCAACCTGCGCTGCAGGCTGCCGAAGCACCGGACCCCACCGAGGTGCAGCGCAGCCTCGACGGCCTCGCCGACCGCAAGCTGGCCGAAGCCGACCAGCAGGCGCTCCGCCAGGTGCTCGAAGACACCCTGCAACAGCTCGAACAGAAGGCCACCAACGAACAGCGCCTGGCCGAACTGCGCGAACAATTGGCCACCGCGCCGCGCCAGGTGCTCGAAGCGCAGCGCGAACTGACGCGTCTCAAGGCCAGCCAACCGGCCGACCCGGCCAAGCGCTACGCCGACAGTTCGGTGGAACAGCTCGAACAGGTGCTCGCCGAGCGCAACGCCCAACTCACCGACTGGCAGCAGCAACTGGCCGCCGCCAACAGCCTGATCGTCACCGCGCAGACCCGTCCCGAACGGGCGCAGGCGGAAATCAGCCAGGGCCAGACGCGCACCCTGGAGATCAACAACCTGCTCAAGCTCGGCAAGGAGCAGGGCAAGCCGCTGAGCGCCGAACGGCGCGACCAGCTCAACGCCGAACTGGCCGCGCTCGCCGCGCGGGCCCAGTTGCGCCGCGAGGAATTGGCCGGCAACAGCCTGCTGCAGGACCTCGGCCGCGCCCGCCACGACCTGCTCGAAGAACGCATCCGCCGCGCCGAGCAGGAAAGCCTGGCGTTGCAGTCGCTGATCAACGACCTCCGCCGCGAACAGTCCGAGCGCACCGTCGCCGAGCTGTCCCGCGAAACCCGGCAGACGAGCGGCGACAACCTGCTCGCCCGGGAAAGCGCCACCAACCTGAAGCTCTCCGACTACCTGCTGCGCTCCACCGAACGGCTCAACGACCTGACCCGCAAGAACCTGGAAACCAAGCAGCAACTGGACAACCTCAACCAGGTGGACCAGGCCCTCGACGAGCAGATCGACGTCCTCCAGGGCAGCCTGTTGCTGGCCAAGGTCCTCTACCAGCAGAAGCAGGCGCTGCCGAGCGTCGCGGTCGACCGCAACCTGGCCGACGAGATCGCCGATATCCGCCTCTACCAGTTCGAGATCAACCAGCATCGCGAACAACTCAGCAACCCCGAGGCCTTCGTCGACCAGCTCCTCGCCAAGCAACCCGCCGAACAGGCCACTCCCGAGCTGCGCAACACGCTCCGCGAACTGATCGCCACCCGCAGCGAACTGCTGGAACGCCTCAACCGCGAGATGAGCGCGCTGCTCAACGAATCCATCACCCTGCAACTCAACCAGAAGCAGTTGCAGAGCACCGCCGACAATCTGCGCACCACCCTCGAAGAACAGATGTTCTGGATTCCCAGCAACCGGCCGATCGACATGGCCTGGCTGGACAACGTGCCGCACCTGCTGGAACAGCAGCTCGGCAGCGTGGCCTGGGGCTCGGCGGTCAGCGAACTGGTCGCCGGGCTGTTCGACAAGCCGCTGGTGTTCCTGCCGCTGCTGGTGCTGGTCGGCCTGCTGCTCTGGCGGCGTAGCTGGTTGCAGAGCAAGCTGGTCGGCCTGCACCAGGACATCGGCCACTACAAGCGCGACAGCCAGTTGCACACGCCGCTGGCGCTGCTGCTCAACCTGCTGCTGGCGATGCCCGGCACCCTGCTGCTGGCCCTCGCCGGCTTCGCCCTGCAGATGGACGCGCGCGGCCAGAACGCCACGTTCGGCGCGGCGCTGATCAAGATGTCGATGGCCTGGCTGGTGTTCTACACCGCCTACCGGGTGCTGGCCCCGTCCGGGGTGGCCGAGCTGCATTTCCACTGGCCGCGTCCGCAGGTGGCCTTCCTGCGTCCGCAGATACGCAACTTCGGCCTGGTGGTGATGGCGCTCGCGGCGGTGGTGACGGTCGCCGAGCACCAGCCCGAGACGCTGGCCGACGACGCCATCGGCATCACCGTGGTGCTCACCTGCTATGCGCTGATGACCTGGCTGATGGGCAAGCTGCTGTTCGACCCACCGACCCGCGAGCGCGCCTCGGCGTTCCGCCTGCTGCTCGGCGTGGCGGTCACCGCCCTGCCGGTGGCGCTGTTCGTCGCCGTCTGCGCCGGCTACTACTACACCGCGCTGAAGCTCAGCGACCGGCTGATCGACACCCTCTATCTGCTGCTGCTCTGGCTGGTGCTGGAAGCCGCCTTCGTGCGCGGCCTGGGCGTCGCCGCCCGGCGCCTGGCCTACCAGCGCGCGCTGAGCAAGCGCCAGGCGGCGGGCGGCGACGAGGTCGTCGAAGAGCCGACCCTGGACATCGAGCAGGTCAACCAGCAGTCACTGCGCCTGATCAGCCTGGCCCTGCTGGTCGCCTTCGTCATCGCCCTGTACTGGGTGTGGGCCGACCTGATCTCGGTGTTCGCCTACCTCGACAACGTCACCCTCTACCAGTACAGCGCCGGCAGCGGCGCCGCCGCCACGCTGGTGCCGATCAGCCTCGCCGACCTGCTCGGCGCGCTGGCGATCCTGGTCATCACCATCGTCCTCGGCCGCAACCTGCCCGGCCTGCTGGAAGTCCTGGTGCTGTCGCGGCTGAACCTGGCCCAGGGCAGCGCCTACGCGACGACCACCCTGCTGTCCTACGCCATCTTCGGCTTCGGCATGGTCTCCACCCTCGGCACCCTCGGGGTGAGCTGGGACAAGCTGCAATGGCTGGTGGCGGCGCTCTCGGTGGGTATCGGCTTCGGCATGCAGGCGATCTTCGCCAACTTCATCTCCGGCCTGATCCTGCTGTTCGAACGGCCGGTGCGGATCGGCGACACCGTGACCATCGGCACCGTCACCGGCACCATCAACCGCATCCACATCCGCGCCACGCACATCACCGACAGCGACCGCAAGGAAGTGATCGTGCCCAACCAGACCTTCCTGACCAGCCAGTTGATCAACTGGACGCTCACCGACACGGTGACCCGCGTGGTGCTGCTCTACAACGTCAACCGTGGCGCCGACCTCGAACTGGTGCGCAAGCTGCTGCTGCAAGCCACCCAGGAGAACTCGCGGGTGCTGCGCGACCCGGCGCCCAGCGTACAGTTGAAGACCTACGGCGCCACCACCCTGGAGCACGAGCTGAAGATCTACGTGCGCGAACTGGGCGACCGTGGGCTGGCCACCGACGAACTGAACCGGCGCATCGACCAGTTGTTCCAGGAGCACGGCATCAACGTGTCGAGCACGCCGCAGATGGACATCACCCTCATCAACGCCAAGGGCGAGCAACGCAGCCTCGACAGCTCCGCCCCGGCTCCCGAGGCGCCGGCCGCGCCGCAATCCTAGGTCTCGTTCCCGCCGGGACTTGCCCGGCGGCGGCCATCCGGCCAAGCTGAGCCGATGAAAACCCTCACCGAACTGCATTTCGACAACCGCTACGCCCGCCTCGGCGACGCCTTCTCCACCGAAGTGACACCCGAGCCGATCGCCGAGCCACGCCTGGTGGTCGCCAGCGAAGCGGCCATGGCCCTGCTCGACCTCGATCCGGCGGTGGCGGACGATCCGCTGTTCGCCGAACTGTTCGCCGGGCACAAGCTGTGGTCCACGGCCGAGCCCCGGGCGATGGTCTATTCCGGGCACCAGTTCGGCGTCTACAACCCGCGCCTGGGCGACGGCCGTGGCCTGCTGCTCGGCGAAGTGGTCAACGACGCCGGCGAGTACTGGGACCTGCACCTCAAGGGCGCCGGGCAGACGCCGTACTCGCGCATGGGCGACGGACGCGCAGTGCTGCGCTCGTCGATCCGCGAATTCCTCGCCAGCGAACACCTGCACGCCCTGGGCATCCCCACCAGCCGCGCCCTGTGCGTCACCGGCTCGACCACCCCGGTGTGGCGCGAAAAACGGGAAACCGCCGCCATGCTGCTGCGCCTGGCGCGCAGCCACGTGCGCTTCGGCCACTTCGAATATTTCTACTACACCGGCCAGCACGAACACCTGACCACACTCGGCGAGCACGTGCTGGCCAGCCACTTCCCCGAGTGCCAGGCGCAGGAGCGGCCCTACGCGGCGCTGTTCCGCGAAGTGGTCAAGCGCAACGCCGGGCTGATCGCCCTCTGGCAGGCCTACGGCTTCTGCCACGGGGTGATGAACACCGACAACATGTCGATCCTCGGCATCACCTTCGACTACGGCCCCTACGCCTTCCTCGACGACTTCGACGCCAACCACATCTGCAACCACTCCGACGACAGCGGCCGCTACAGCTTCAGCAACCAGGTGCCCATCGCCCACTGGAACCTGGCCGCCCTGGCCCAGGCGCTGACGCCCTTCGTCGAGGTGGAGGAACTGCGCGAGACCCTCGGCCTGTTCCTGCCGCTGTACCAGGCCCACTACCTCGACCTGATGCGCCGCCGCCTCGGCTTCACCAGCGCCGAAGAGGAAGACCAGGAACTGGTGCAGCGCCTGCTGCAACTGATGCAGGGCAGCGCCATCGACTACAGCCGCTTCTTCCGGCGGCTCGGCGAGGAGGTGCCGGAGCAGGCACTGAAAGCCCTGCGCGAAGAGTTCGTCGACCTCGCCGGCTTCGACGCCTGGGGCTCGGCCTACCGCGCCCGCGTCGAGCGTGATGGCGGTGAACAGGCGGATCGCCAGGCGCGCATGCACGCGGTCAATCCCAAGTACATCCTGCGCAACTACCTGGCCCAGCAAGCCATCGAAGCCGCCGAACAGGGCGACTACGCCCCGGTGCGCGAGCTGCACGCAGTGCTTTCCCGGCCGTTCGACGAACAGCCCGGCATGGACCGCTACGTCGAACGCCCGCCGGAATGGGGGAAGCATCTGGAGATCAGTTGTTCGTCGTGAGGGTGGGTGCGGTGCCAGCCGACGACACCCTCTCCCCCGGCCCCTCTCCCGCAAACGGGAGAGGGGTGACTTGGACCCAACCTCCGTAGCCCAGATGGAATCCAGGGAAAACCGGCAACTCCGCTTCCCGGACTGCATCCGGGCTACATGGCTGACGCCACCCAAGGCACGGACTGCTCCCTCTCCTATTTATGGGGGCACGCCTAGTGGAGAGGGTTGGGGAGAGGGGCGTGGTCTCAGCCAACACCACCCTCTCCCCCGGCCCCTCTCCCGTAAACGGGAGAGGGGTGACTTGGACCAACTTCCGTAGCCCGGATGGAATCCGGGGAAAACCAGCGGCTCCGTCTCCCGGATTGCATCCGGCTACATGGCTGACTCCACCCAAGGCACGGACCGCCCCCTCTCCCATTTATGGGGGCACGCCTAGTGGAGAGGGTTGGGGAGAGGGCCCGCGAGATCCGCCAGCATCATCCCTTCCCCCGTAGCCCGGATGCAATCCGGAAAAACCTACCGCCCCAACAACCACTCCAATCCCATCGCCACATGCCGCTCGCCGCTATCCACCAACGGCAGCGGCGCCTCCACGCCCTCCAGCAACAAACCAATCTCGGTACAACCAAGGATCGCCGCCTGCGCTCCCCGGTCCTTCAGGCGCTCCAGCTCGTCCAGATAGAAAGCCCGCGACGCGTCCAGAAAGCGCCCCTGGCACAGCTCCTGGTAGATCACCCGGTCGATCTCCTCCATGCCCGCCGCGTCCGGCACCAGCACCTCGATGCCATAACGCTCGCCGAGCCGTTCGCGGTAGAAGGCTTCCTGCATGGTGAAGCGGGTGCCGAGCAGCGCCGCGCGCGTCACGCCTTGCGCCCGCAGCGCCTCGCCGACCGCGTCGCCGATGTGCAGCAGGGGAATGTCGACCGCCGCCTCGATGGCCGCCGCCACCTTGTGCATGGTGTTGGTGGCCAGCAGCAGCGCGCCGGCGCCGGCCCGTTCCAGGCCCTGGGCGGCGCTGGCCAGTTGGCGGCCGGCCTCGTCCCAGTCGCCGGCGTGTTGCAGCGCGGCGATCCCGGCGAAATCCACCGAGTGCAGCAGCAACGGCGCCGAGTGCAGGCCGCCGAGGCGTTCGCGCACGCCCCGGTTGAGCAGTTGGTAGTAGGTGACGGTGGATTCCCAGCTCATGCCGCCGAGTACGCCCAGAAGTCGCATGCCTTGTCCTCCTCGTGGTCCGTTCCCCAGGCTAGCGGCCGAGCGGCCATCGACACAGACACAGTTCCCGGCCGAGCCTGCGGTACAGCCCGCGGCGGAGGCTGCTTATCCCCACAGAGCATATAAACCTTCGTAAACAGTCTTAGACTCTCTAAGAAAAGCTGGCTATCTTTCCCGACCGCTTTATTTCCGCCTGTTCTACCACCAACTGTCAGGCTCGCTTCGCATGAAAATCCGTGACCTCGACCTCAGCCCGAGCCCCATCAACGCCGAGCACGAGGCACTGGGCCTTCCACCCGTCGAAGACTTCGTTTCCCATCCGGACAACCACCCGGTCCTGCGCGGCGCCATGTGGGCTGCCGTGCTGATCCTCGCCGGCCTGCTGGCGTTCCTCGCCTGGCGCCTGTTCTACGGCAACGGCAGCACCAGCGGCCTGGCCATCATCGAAAGCACCTTGCACAGCCCGGCCTTCTGGAGCGCCGTGGCGGTGGGCTTCTTCGCCCAGGTGATCGACGGCGCGCTGGGCATGGCCTACGGCATCACCGCCACCACCTTCCTGCTCTCGGCCGGTGCCACCCCGGCCGCCGCCAGCGCCAGCGTGCACATCGCCGAGGTGTTCACCACCGGCCTGTCGGGCATCTCCCACGTCAAGCTGGGCAACGTCAACAAGTCGCTGTTCCTGCGCCTGCTGCTGCCGGGGATCATCGGCGCGGTGCTCGGCGCGATCCTGGTCACCCAGATCGACGGCGCGGTGATGAAGCCGTTCATTTCCGCCTACCTGCTGCTGATGGGCCTGTACATCCTGAGCAAGGCCTACCGCCACGTGATCCAGCGCAAGGCACCCAAGCACGTCGGCAAGCTGGCGCTGTTCGGCGGTTTCGTCGATGCCGCCGGCGGTGGCGGCTGGGGCCCGGTGGTCACCAGCAGCCTGCTCGGCTCGGGCAGCGACCCGCGCACCACCATCGGCTCGGTGAACTTCGCGGAGTTCTTCCTGACCCTCTCCAGCGCCGCCTCCTTCATCCTGCTCGCCGGCCAGCCGGCCACCTGGATGATGGTCGCCGGCCTGGTGTTCGGCGGCCTGTTCGCCGCACCGTTCGCCGCCCTGCTGTGCAAGAAGCTGCCGGCACGCACCCTGCTGACCATCGTCGGCTGCCTGATCACCCTGATCAGCGCCTACAACATCTACAGCAGCCTGTTCTAAGCCAAGAACCTTTTCGTCTAGGCAAGCGGCGCTTTCATTGCCGTGGATCATTGACCGGGCGCCGACGCCTTCCCCATCCTGCGAGCCTTCCATCCACCGAAGGACCGCAACGATGAAACTGGAAACCCTGGCCATCCACGCCGGCTACAGCCCCGATCCGACCACCAAGGCGGTGGCCGTGCCGATCTACCAGACCAGCTCCTACGCCTTCGACGACACCCAGCATGGCGCCGACCTGTTCGACCTGAAGGTGGCCGGCAACATCTACACGCGGATCATGAACCCCACCAACGACGTGCTGGAACAGCGCGTCGCCGCCCTCGAAGGCGGGGTCGGCGCACTGGCGGTGGCCTCCGGCATGGCGGCGATCACCTACGCGATCCAGACCGTCGCCGAGGCCGGCGACAACATCGTCTCGGTGGCCAAGCTCTACGGTGGCACCTACAACCTGCTGGCCCACACCCTGCCGCGCTCCGGCATCCAGACCCGCTTCGCCCCACACGACGACATCACCGCGCTGGAGGCGCTGATCGACGAGCGCACCAAGGCGGTGTTCTGCGAATCGATCGGCAATCCGGCCGGCAACATCGTCGACCTCCAGGCCCTGGCCGACGCCGCGCACCGCCACGGCGTGCCGCTGATCGTCGACAACACGGTGGCCACGCCGATCCTCTGCCGGCCGTTCGAGCATGGCGCGGACATCGTGGTGCACTCGCTGACCAAGTACATCGGCGGCCACGGCACCAGCATCGGCGGCATCGTGGTCGACTCCGGCAAGTTCCCCTGGGCCGAGCACAAGGACCGCTTCCCGCTGCTCAATACCCCGGATCCGTCCTACCACGGCGTCACCTACACCGAAGCCTTCGGCCCCGCCGCCTTCATCGGCCGCTGCCGCGTGGTGCCGCTACGCAATACCGGCGCGGCGCTCTCGCCGTTCAACGCCTTCCTCATCCTGCAAGGCCTGGAGACCCTGGCCCTGCGCATGGAGCGACACACCGAGAACGCCCTGAAGGTGGCCCAGTACCTGCGCCAGCACCCGCAAGTGGCCTGGGTGCAGTACGCCGGCCTGGAGGATCACCCGGAGTACCCGCTGGCCCGCCGCTACATGGACGGCAAGCCGGCGGCGATCCTCTCCTTCGGCATCAAGGGCGGGCAGGAGGCCGGAGCGCGCTTCATCGACGCACTCAAGCTGGTGGTGCGCCTGGTCAACATCGGCGACGCCAAGTCGCTGGCCTGCCACCCGGCCTCCACCACCCACCGCCAGCTCAACGACGAGGAACTCGCCAAGGCCGGCGTGCCCCGCGACATGGTGCGGCTGTCGATCGGCATCGAGCACTTCGACGACATCCGCGATGACCTGGAACAGGCGCTGGAGGCCGCCGGGGGGTGAGACGAAAAAAGCGCTGGAAGGCTGGAGGCTGAACGACAAGCAGTCCGCCGGCGCTTTTGCGTCCAGCTTTCCAGCCTCCAGCGCTTTTCATCGAGCGCCCCGCCTGGCTGGGCCGGCACGGCGTCTGAACATT
This sequence comes from Zestomonas carbonaria, assembly GCF_904061905.1. Classification (GTDB taxonomy): domain Bacteria; phylum Pseudomonadota; class Gammaproteobacteria; order Pseudomonadales; family Pseudomonadaceae; genus Aquipseudomonas; species Aquipseudomonas carbonaria. The sequence continues at coordinate 66,775 of NZ_CAJFCI010000032.1, read as the reverse complement.
CACGGGGGCGGTGGGCCGGCCTGCTACAATCGCCGCCTTTCCGTTTCCCGCAGGCCCGCCCCGTGACCGCCACCGCCTTTTCCACCCTGCCATTGTCCGCCGCCATGCTCGCCAACCTGGCCAGCCTCGGCTATGCGCAGATGACCCCGATCCAGGCGCAGAGCCTGCCGCTGATGCTCAAGGGCCACGACCTGATCGCCCAGGCCAAGACCGGCAGCGGCAAGACCGCGGCGTTCGGCATCGCCCTGCTTTCCCCGCTCAATCCGCGCTACTTCGGCTGCCAGGCGCTGGTGCTCTGCCCGACCCGCGAGCTGGCCGACCAGGTGGCCAAGGAGATTCGCCGGCTGGCGCGCGCCGCCGACCACATCAAGGTGCTCACCCTCTGCGGCGGCGTGCCGTTCGGCCCGCAGATCGGCTCGCTGGAACACGGCGCGCACGTCATCGTCGGCACGCCGGGGCGGGTGCAGGAGCACCTGCGCAAGGGCACGCTGAAACTCGACGGTCTCAACACCCTGGTGCTCGACGAAGCCGACCGCATGCTCGACATGGGCTTCTACGACAGCATCGCCGAGATCATCGGGCAGACCCCGGCCAAGCGGCAGACCCTGCTGTTCTCCGCCACCTATCCGGAAGGCATCGAGCAACTCGCCGCGCGCTTCATGAAGAAGCCGCAGCGGGTCGAGGTCGAGGCGCTGCACGACGACAGCCGGATCGAACAGCGCTTCTACGAGATCGATCCCAAGCAGCGCTTCGAGGCGACGATCCGCCTGCTGCGCCACTACCGCAAGCAGCCGGCGGTGGCGTTCTGCGCCACCCGCCAGCAATGCGACGAACTGGCCGGACGCCTGGAGGCGGAGAAGATTTCCGCCGCCGCGCTGCATGGCGACCTGGAACAGCGCGATCGCGACCAGGTGCTGACCCAGTTCGCCAACCGCAGCCTCAGCGTGCTGGTGGCCACCGACGTGGCCGCGCGCGGGCTGGACATCGCCGGCCTGGAGCTGGTGCTCAACGTCGAGCTGGCCCGCGACCCCGAGGTGCACATCCACCGCATCGGCCGTACCGGCCGCGCCGGCGAGTCCGGCCTGGCGCTCAGCCTGGTGGCGCCGGCCGAGGCATCCCGCGCCCAGGCCATCGAGGAGTTGCAGGGCGCGCCGCTGACCTGGCTGCCGCTCGGCGGCCTGAAGGACAACCTGGAGCCGCTGCTGCCGCCCATGCACTGCCTGTGCATCTCCGGCGGGCGCAAGGACAAGCTGCGCCCCGGCGACATCCTCGGCGCGCTGACCGGCGATGCCGGCCTGCCCGGCGCGCGGATCGGCAAGATCGCCATCTTCGACTTCCAGGCCTACGTGGCGGTGGAGCGCGAGGTCGCCCAGCAGGCCCTCCAGCGCCTCCAGGCCGGCAAGATCAAGGGGCGCTCGTTCAAGGTCCGCGCGCTGTGATCGAAACCGACGTCATCATCATCGGCGCCGGCGCCGCCGGCCTGATGTGCGCGCACCAGGCGGCCCGGCGCGGGCGCCGCGTGCTGCTGCTCGACCACGCCAACAAGGCCGGCAAGAAGATCCTCATGTCCGGCGGCGGGCGCTGCAACTTCACCAACATGTACACCGAGCCGGCGAATTTCCTCTCGCAGAACCCGCACTTCTGCAAGTCGGCCCTGGCGCGCTACAGCCAGTGGGATTTCGTCGAACTGGTGGTCAAGCACGACGTGCCCTACCACGAGAAGAAGCTCGGCCAGTTGTTCTGCGACCGCAAGTCCAGCGACATCCTCGAAATGCTGCTGGTCGAGTGCGACGAGAACGGCGTCGAGCTGCGCCTGAACACCTCGGTCGAGACGATCGGGAAGACCGACGTCGGCTACCGCCTGGACACCAGCGCCGGGGCGATGGCCTGCCAGTCGCTGGTGATCGCCACCGGCGGGCTGTCGATCCCCACCCTCGGCGCTACCGGCTTCGGCTACCAGGCGGCCCGCCAGTTCGGCCACAACGTGCTGCCGACCCGCGCCGGGCTGGTGCCCTTCACCATCACCGAGCCGCAGTTGAAGGCACTGTGCACGGAGCTGTCCGGCACCTCGGTGGAGGACTGCGTGGTGAGCTGCAACGGGCAGAGCTTCAAGGAGAACATCCTGTTCACCCACCGCGGGCTGAGCGGCCCGGCGATCCTGCAGATTTCCTCCTACTGGCAGCCGGGCGACACCATCGAGATCGACCTGCTGCCGCACCTCGACCTGCCCGAGTGGCTGGCCGAGCAGCAGCGCCAGCAGCCCAACATCGAGCTGAAGACCCTGCTCGCCGAGCCGTTCACCAAGAAGATGGCCAACCTGCTGGCCGAACAGTGGTTCGTGTCGAAGCCGCTGAAGCAGTACAGCCCGGGGGAATTGAAGGCCATCGCCGAACGCCTGTCGGCCTGGCACTTGGTGCCGGCCGGCACCGAGGGCTACCGCACCGCCGAAGTGACCCTCGGCGGCGTGGACACCCGCGAGGTGTCGTCGAAGACCCTGGAGTCGCTGAAGTCGCCGGGGCTGTACTTCATCGGCGAAGTGCTCGACGTCACCGGCCACCTGGGCGGCTTCAACTTCCAATGGGCCTGGGCCTCGGGCTACGCAGCCGCGCAATACGTCTGACGCGCACCTGTAGGAGCCAGCTTGCTGGCGATAGAGGGGCGCCGGGATAGCCTGGATCGCCAGCAAGCTGGCTCCTACCCGGATCCGCGAAACACCCTCGTAAACGGTGCGCACGGCGCACCCTACCTGTCAGGACCGTAGGATGGGTCGAGCGAAGCGATACCCATCACATCATCGCCCCCCCACAACACAGCCATCGAGCTTTTGTAGGGTGCGCCGCGCGCACCGGCCCGGGCCCAGCCCCGATGGTTCCCGGCAGAAATATCGTGCACCGGTGCACACGACACGCCCTACGTGCCAGAAGCCGTAGGATGGGCCGACCCATCACCACCAGCTCATGCATCGGCCGGCGTCAGCCCCAGGACGATGTCGAAGCGCGCCACCAGTTCACCATCGTCGCCCGGCAGGAAGTCGGCCAGCAGCAGTTCACGCTCGCGCGGGTCCTTGAGGGCGTTGAACAGGTAGTCGCGCTCGTTGCCGGGTTCGCCACGCACGTAGCACTGGGTGACGAAGCGCGGCTGGCCGGGCAGGGTCACCGCCACGTGGATGTGCGGGGTGCGCCCCGGATAGGGCACCGGGCGGATGGTGCGGAAGAGGTATTCGCCGCTGCTCGCCGTCTCGAACGCGCCGTAGCCCTGGAAGCCGGCATCGCGCCGCCCGCCTCCCTGGGCCAGGTAGACGCCGTTGGCGTCGGCCTGCCAGATCTCCACCAGGGCGTGATCGAGGGGTTCGCCACGGGCATCGAGGATGCGCCCGTGCAACTGCACCGGAATACCCCGCGCGCCCTGCATATGGCCTTCGACGCGCAGCAGGTCGTTGTCGCTGTCCAGCGGCAGGTCCTTGGGATAGAAGGGGCCGAGGCTCTGTCGCGGGGTCGGCAGCAGGTTGGCCCAGGCGGTCGGCGCGGCCAGCGCCAGGGCGGCGCAACCGAGGCCGCCGAGCAACCGGCGGCGGCTGTAGCGGATCGAGCTCATCGCGGAACTCCTCCGGGCCTTGCATGGCGGAACCCGGTCGCCTTTGTCTTCCCCGCAGGGCTTCACCCTACGATCCGCGAAACGATGCCCACCACACCGGCCAACGAGCTTTTGTAGGGTGCGCCGTGCGCACCGATGGGGCGACGGCACAGGTGTTGCCGGTGGAGCACCGGGTCAGCTCCCTGGTGAACGGTGCGCACGGCACACCCTACAGAAGCGTCAGCACGTCGTCCGCCGGGCGGTAGGTCAGGCCGTGGGCCTCGGCGACGCTGGCGTAGGTCAGTGCGCCACGGGCGACGTTGAGGCCGTTGCGCAGGTGCGGGTCTTCCTCCAGGGCGCGGCGGGTGCCCTTGCCGGCCAGGGCGATGACGAACGGCAGAGTGGCGTTGTTGAGCGCCAGGGTCGAGGTACGCGCCACCGCGCCGGGCATGTTGGCCACACAGTAGTGCACCACGCCGTCGACCACGTAGGTTGGCTCGGCATGGGTCGTCGGCCGCGAGGTTTCGGCGCAGCCGCCCTGGTCGATGGCCACGTCGACCAGCACCGCGCCGCGCTTCATGCGGCTCACCAGTTCGGCACCGATCAGCTTGGGCGCGGCCGCGCCGGGGATCAGCACGCCGCCGATCACCAGGTCGGCGGCCTGCACTTGTTCGGCCACCGCCGTGCGGGTCGAATACAGGGTGCTGATGCGGTTGCCGAATTGCCCGTCGAGGCGACGCAGCGCATCGACGCTCTTGTCCAGCACGCAGACTTCCGCCCCGAGCCCCACCGCCATGGCCAGCGCGTGGCTGCCCACCACCCCGCCGCCGAGGATCACCACCTTGCCCGGCGCCACGCCCGGCACCCCGCCGAGCAGCACGCCGCGCCCGCCCTGGGCGCTTTCCAGGCAATGGGCGCCGGCCTGGATGGACATCCGCCCGGCCACCTCGGACATCGGCGCCAGCAGCGGCAGGCGGCCAAGCGCATCGGTGACGGTTTCGTAGGCGATGCAGATGGCGCCGCTGGCCAGCAGCTCGTCGGTCTGCGGCCGATCCGGGGCCAAGTGCAGGTAGGTGAACAGGGTCTGCTCGGGACGCAGCCGCGCGCGCTCCTCGGCCAGCGGTTCCTTGACCTTGACGATCAGCTCGGCGGCGGCGAACACCGCCGCGCCATCGGCGGCGATATGCGCGCCGGCGGCCAGGTAGTCTTCGTCGCTGAAGCCGATGGCGGCGCCGGCCTGGCTCTGCACCCAGACCTCGTGGCCGAGCCCGCTCAGCTCGGCCACCGATTGCGGGGTCAGGCCGACCCGGTATTCATGGACCTTGATTTCCCTGGGAACGCCGATGCGCATGGGTCACCTCCCGTGGATGCGTGTCGCTGATAAGAGTCTAGAAAGACCTGCCAGCCAACCTCCCTGAAGATCACCATGGTTCTGGTGGATTTCCCTGAAAATCGCCGCCTTTGCAGTCCGTAGGGTGGGCCGGGCGGCGCTCCGTTTCAGCCCGCCAAGCGGAGCTGAAGGCCGGATTGGTGGGCTGAAACCCACCCTACGGTTACGGTCATGTCTTGCTCTTCTCCGTCAGGCCCTGCAGCAGGTCCACCGGCAGCGGGAAGACGATGGTCGAGCTCTTGTCGCCGGCGATGCCGGTCAGCGTCTGCATGTAGCGCAGTTGCATGGCGCCGCTCTGGCGGCCGAGTACCTCGGCGGCCTGCATCAGTTTTTCCGATGCCTGCAACTCGCCCTCGGCGTGGATCACCTTGGCGCGCCGTTCGCGCTCGGCCTCGGCCTGCCTGGCGATGGCACGGACCATCGACTCGTTGATGTCGACGTGCTTGATCTCCACGTTGGCCACCTTGATGCCCCAGGCGTCGGTCTGCGCGTCGAGCACCTGCTGGATGTCGGCGTTGAGGCGTTCGCGCTCGGCGAGCATCTCGTCCAGCTCGTGCTTGCCGAGCACCGCGCGCAGGGTGGTCTGCGCCAACTGGCTGGTGGCCATGAGGAAGTCCTCGACCTGGATGATCGCCTTCTGCGGGTCGAGCACGCGGAAGTAGATCACCGCGTTGACCTTGACCGACACGTTGTCGCGGGAGATCACGTCCTGCGGCGGTACGTCGAGCACCACGGTGCGCAGGTCGACGCGCACCATCTGCTGGATCACCGGGATGATGATCACCAGCCCCGGGCCCTTGACCTTCCAGAAGCGGCCGAGCTGGAACACCACGCCGCGTTCGTATTCGCGCAGCACGCGAAAGGCCGAAGCCAGCAGCACCACCAGGAGCACCAGCAACGGTGCGAACGTCAGTGTGAAACCCATGGTCATCCTCCTTCAGAAAGAGCATTCAGCGGCAAAGGACAGGCGTGTTCACGGTGCCTGGTCGTCCGCCGCCTCCACATCCAGTTGCAGCCCCTGACGGGCCACCACGCGTACCCGCTGGCCGGGTTGCAGGGGCGCCCGGCTGGCTATCTGCCACTTCTCGCCCTGCAATTGCACCCAGCCGCCGTGCGGGTCGTTCTCGTGCACCGCGAGCACCGGCACCAGGCTGCCGACCAGGCCGGCATCGCCGCTGACCACGCTGCGCCTGCGCGCCTTCAGGGCCATGCCGAGGATGCCGAAGATCAGCAGCGCGCTGGCCAGCGCCAGGCCGACGATCAGCACCATCGGGATACCGAAGCCAGGCACCTCGGTGTCGATCAGGATCACCGAGCCGACCACGAAGGCCGCTATCCCGCCGATCCCGAGCACGCCGAAGCTGGGCATGAACACCTCGCCCACCATCAGCAGCAGGCCGAGCAGGATCAGCGCCATGCCGGCGTAGTTCACCGGCAGCAGTTGCAGGGCATAGAGGGCGAGGATCAGGCAGATGCCGCCGACCACGCCGCCGATCCCGGTGCCGGGGTTGGAGAACTCCAGGAGCAGGCCGTAGACGCCGATCATCATCAGGATCAGCGCCACGCTGGGGTTGGTGATCACCGCCAGCAGGCGCGCGCGCCAGTCCGGCAGGTGCTCGATCACCTCGGCGCCGACGGTCTGCAACTTCACTTCGGCGGCGCTCGCGGTCTTCAGGGTCTTGCCGTCCAGTTGCTTGAGCAGGTCGCCCACGTCGCTGGCCACGTAGTCGATCACCTTCTGCTTCAGCGCTTCCTCGGCGGACAGGCTGACCGCCTCGCGCACCGCCTGCTCGGCCCACTCGGCGTTGCGTCCGCGCAACTGGGCGAGGCCACGGATATAGGCGGAGGCGTCGTTGATCTGTTTCTTGGTCAGCGCATCGGAACCGGGCGCGGGCTTTTCCGCCTCTTTGGCGTCGTCGGGCTTGCCCGGCTTGGCGGGCGTGTCCGGCCTTTCCGGCGGCGAGCCCGGCATGCCGCCGATCTGCACCGGGGTGGCCGCGCCGAGGTTGGTGCCCGGGGTCATCGCCGCCACGTGGCTGGCGTAGAGGATGTAGGTGCCGGCGCTGGCGGCCCGCGCGCCGCCGGGGGTGACGTAGGTGGCGACCGGTACCGGGCTGGCGAGGATCGCCTTGATGATGTCGCGCATCGAGGTGTCCAGCCCGCCGGGGGTGTCCATGCGCACCACCACCAGTTGCGCCTTTTCCTCTTCCGCGCGCGCCAGGCCACGGATCAGGTAGTCGGCGCTGGCCGGGCCGATCGCGCCGTCCACCGTCAGCACCGCGACCGGCGCCGCCGCCATCGCGCCGCCCGACAGGGCGCCGAGGAGCAGCAGGAGAAGCGCGCACCACAGTGGATGCCTGTTCATCTGTCCCTCCCGGCCGATTCCGTTGGCCCGGCTACATCCTGCGTCCCTGCATGGGTTTCGGATATGAACAAGGATAGCCGAGCGCTTTCCCGGCCCCACCGCAGAGGGCATGGCACTCCCCGGCGGGCCCGTGGAGCGCCCGCGCCATGCCTCGTGGCGAAAATCGTTTCAAGACGTGTGATCGCCGGATGCGGCCCGTGCCAGGGGCTCTCCAAAAAGCGTTCCTCCGTCGTTCCCGCGCACGCGGGAGCCCAGTCTTTGGGTCTCCGCGTACGCGGGGATGACGGTGCACGCCTAGGGCGTGTGATCGGCGGCGAAGTCCGCCTCCGAGCGCGCCTCCAGGCGCCCCTGCCGGCAAGCCTGCTGGAAGCGCTCGAAATCGAGTTCGTTGTGCTTGGCGTAGGCCCGCGCATAGTCCACCAGGGCGTCGGCGAAGGCGTCGCTCTTGCCGATGTAGCCGCTGATCTCCGCCGCGCAACCCGAGGCCTTGGCGTGGGTGCGGGCCAGGCAGCCGCCGCAGACCTGCGCATAGCCGGCGAAGGTCTCGACGTCGAAGGTTTCCAGCTCGGCGGAGACCTTCATGTCGCGCAACTGGCGCACGTAGAAGTGGCGCCCGCTGGGCCCGGTGGTCCAGCCGAGGAACAGGTCGCTGGCCGACTGCATCAGGCGCTGTCCCTCGACCACCCGCTGGCCCTGGTGGCGGATCCGCGACTTGGCCTTGACGAAGCCGGCCAGCACCGACTCGCGAGCCTCCTTGAACTGCAGGAACAGCGGCTGTTCATGATGATCGGTGAGCAGCGCCACCAGGCAGCGGGTGCCGACGCTACCGACGCCGACCACCTTGAACACCAGGTCCTGCACCTCGAAGCGAGACAGCAACTCGCGGCGGTCGCCCTGCAAGGTGCCCCGGTAGTCGCGCATGAAGCAGTCGTACAACGGCTGCCAGTGCTTGAGCGCCATCCAGTCGTCGTCCTTGTCCAGCAGAGTGCTCCGCTCGTGCAGGTGGAAGATCTCCGGCAGGTCGTCGCGGATGTGCAGGCGGCCGTCCTCGTCGCGCTGGCTGATCTTCGGCAGCAGCTCGGCGTGGGTCCGCCGCTCGGCCTTCTCGATGGTGTACTTCACCCGCTCCAGGCTGCTCTTGGTCGGCGCCGTCTCCAGCAGGTCGGCGAGTTCCAGGCTGTCGTACCAGACATCCAGCGCGCCCTGCTCGGCGTAGTCGCTCATGTTCTTCTGGTAGGTGGCGACCACCTCGCGGCAGAAGCGCTCGGCGTCCTCCGGGCTGTGGCGCAGGTCCTGGGCGGCGATCATGAAGCTCGCCACCAGGCGCTTGAGGTCCCACTCCCAGGGGCCGGGGTGGGTCTCGTCGAAGTCGTTGACGCTGAATTGCAGGTTGCGCTCCGGGGTGGCGAAGCCGCCGAAGTTCATCAGGTGGGCATCGCCGCAGATCGGCGCGACCAGGCCCATGTTCGGCGTGCCGGCCAGGTCGTGGGCCTGCAACAGCGCGCTGCCACGGTAGAAGGCGAACGGCGAGGCGAGCATGCGGCCGTGGCGCAGCGTCACCAGCGAACGCACCCGGCCGGTGCTGGACGCCTCGATCAGCGGCAGCGGGTCGCGGTCGATATTGCCGGGATGGGCGTGGATATTGCGCGGACACTTGTCACGCGCCGCCTTGCCGCGCTTGCGGCGCTCCTTGAGCGTGAGCATGCGATCCCTCCCCAGTGACGATGCCTGTTTCGAGCTTAGAAGCTGTTCGTGCATCGTGTGGGGCTGGTCGGTGTTATCGAGCATCGGGCTTTTCGCGGGCAGGACTCTCTCCTACAGAGGTTCGGTGCCAGCCTGTAGGAGCGAGCTCTGCTCGCGATTCGCGCGCATGGCGCGCTCCTACGGGGTCCTCGTTAGCGGGGACCCAGAAAAACAACCCTCGCCTCCCGCACCGGTCCCCCTCCGCACACTTTTTGCTTGAATCAACCACAAGCGATAATCGCCCTCGTCATTTCCCGCCAAGGCAGGCCCATGCGTACCCGTGACCTCCGCCACTCCCTGCGTCGCCTCTGGGCCCAGGACAAGTTCAGCTACAGCCTGCGGGTGTTCGTCGCCCTGGCCGGGGCCACCGTGCTGGGCTGGTGGCGGGACGAGCCGGCGCTGGTGATCCCGCTGTTCCTCGGCATCATCGCCAGCGCCCTGGCGGAAACCGACGACAGTTGGCGCGGCCGTCTCAACGCGCTGCTGGCGACCCTGCTGTGCTTCGCCGTGGCGGCCTTCTCGGTGGAGCTGCTGTTCCCCTACCCCTGGTTGTTCGTCACCGGCATGGCGCTGGCCGCCTTCTGCCTGGTGATGCTCGGCGCCCTCGGCGAGCGTTATGCGGCGATCGCCTCGGCGACCCTGATCCTGTCGATCTACAGCATGATCGGCGTCGACCAGCGCGACGGCGTGCTCGAGAACGTCTGGCGCGAGCCGCTGCTGCTGGTCGCCGGCGCCGCCTGGTACGGCCTGCTCTCGGTGCTCTGGAACGCGCTGTTCGCCCATCAGCCGGTGCAGCACAGCCTGGCCCGCGTGTATCGCGAGCTGGGCCTGTACCTCAAGCTCAAGGCGCAGTTGCTGGAGCCCCTGCGCGGCCTCGACATGGAGGCGCGGCGCCTGGAGGTGGCGCGGCAGAACGGCAAGCTGGTGTCGGCGCTCAACGTCGCCAAGGAAACCCTGCTGAACCGCATCGGCAAGTCCCGGCCCGGCACCCAGGTGAACCGCTACCTGAAGCTGTACTTCATGGCCCAGGACATCCACGAGCGCGCCAGTTCCTCGCACTATCCCTACAACGCCCTGACCGAGGCGTTCTTCCACAGCGACGTGATGTACCGCTGCCAGCGCCTGCTCACCCTCCAGGCGCGCGCCTGCCGCGACCTCGGCGAGGCGATCCAGCTCCGCCAGCCGTTCGAGTACGGCGCCGAAAGCGCCCAGGCGATGGCCGACCTGCAAGCCTCGCTGGACTACCTGCACGCGCAGGACAACCCGGCCTGGCGCGACCTGCTGCGCGCCCTGCGTGCGCTGACCGGCAACCTCTCCACCCTGGAACGCCATCTCGCCGGCGCCGACAACCCCGACACGCTGGCCGAGGAACAGGACGCCAGCCTGTTCGACCGCTCGCCGCGCAGCTTCAGGGACGCCATCGAGCGCATCCGCCTGCAACTGACGCCGACCTCGCTGCTGTTCCGCCACGCCCTGCGCATGGCCGTGGCGCTGGTCGCCGGCTACGGCGTGCTGCACTGGATACACCCCGAGCAGGGCTACTGGATCCTGCTCACCACGGTATTCGTCTGCCAGCCCAACTACGGCGCCACGCGGATCAAGCTGGTCCAGCGGATCGGCGGCACCCTGCTCGGCCTCGCCGTCGGCTGGGCGCTGTTCGACCTGTTCCCCGACCCGCTGCTGCAATCGCTGTTCGCGGTGGTCGCCGGGGTGGTGTTCTTCGCCACCCGCGCCACCCGCTACACCCTGGCCACCGCGGCGATCACCCTGCTGGTGCTGTTCTGCTTCAACCAGGTCGGCGACGGCTACGGCCTGCTCGTGCCGCGCCTGGTCGATACCCTGATCGGCAGCCTGATCGCCGCCCTGGCGGTGTTCCTCATCCTCCCCGACTGGCAGGGCCGCCGGCTCGACGCGGTGCTGGCCAACACCCTGAGCTGCAATGCCCGCTACCTGCGCGAGATCATGCGCCAGTACGAAACCGGCAAGCGCGACGACCTCGCCTACCGCCTGGCCCGGCGCAACGCCCACAACGCCGATGCGGCGCTGTCCACCACCCTCGGCAACATGCTGCTGGAGCCCGGCCACTTCCGGAAGGACGCGGAAACCGGCTTCCGCTTCCTGGTCCTCTCGCACACCCTGCTCAGCTACCTGTCGGCCCTCGGCGCGCACCGCGAGACGCTTCCCGAGGACGCCAGCGACAGCCTGCTCGACAACGCCGCCGAACGCCTGGCGACGACCCTCGACGAACTGGCGGCGAACCTGACCAGCGGCCAGCCGGTGGCGGTGCAGTCCGACGAAGAAGAAGCCCTGGCCAAGCAACTGGAACAGATTCCCGGCGAACTGGATGATGGTCATCGCCTGGTGCAGACCGAACTGGCGCTGATCTGCCGCCAACTGGCGCCGTTGCGCAGTCTGGTGGCGCATGTGCAGAAGCGGGGGTGAGGCGTGGTGCTGGGATCAAGTCCCCCCTCATCCTACGCGGCCCGCCCAACCCTCTCCCGGAGGGAGAGGGAGCTTGTCCGGGGATAGGTTCAAGCACGTACATATCCGCAACTCCGAACAGTCCCCTCTCCCCCTGGGAGAGGTCTAGGGTGAGGGGCTGTGCCTCGATCTGGCACAGCCTTTCCAACCACCTCGAACCAAAAAACAAAAAGCCCCGCACAAAGGCGGGGCTTCTCATTCATCCACACAGCGAGCGATCAATAGGCCGCATCACCCACGGCACTTTCCTCGCGAACCTTCTCGCCCAGCTTGAGGGTGCGGTACAGCACCACCAGCAGGATCAGGAAGGCCGGGCCGATGAACAGGGCGATGCGGGTGTCCTCGAAGAATGCCATCAGCACCACCACCATGGCCAGGAAGGCCAGCGCCAGGTAGTTGCTCACCGGGTACAGCCACATGCGGTACTGCAGCTTGCCGACTTCGGCGGCGGACAGGCTGCGGCGGAACTTGAGCTGGGCGAGGAGGATCATGCCCCAGGTCCAGATCGCGCCGAAGGTGGCGATGGAGGTGACCCAGACGAACACCTTCTCCGGCGCCAGGTAGTTCAGCGCCACGCCGAACAGCAGGGCACCGATGGACAGCAGCAGCGCGTTGCGCGGCACGCCGTTCTTCGAGGTGTGGGCGAAGGTCTTCGGCGCCTGGCCGTCCTTCGCCAGGCTGTAGAGCATGCGCCCGGTGCTGAAGATGCCGCCGTTGCAGGAGGACAGCGCGGCGGTGATCACCACGAAGTTGATGATGCCGGCGGCGGTCTTGATGCCGAGGCGCTCGAAGGTCATCACGAACGGGCTGCCCTGGGTGCCGATCTCGCTCCACGGGTAGATCGACATGATCACGAACAGCGCGCCGACGTAGAACAGCAGGATGCGCCAGAACACCGAGCTGATCGCGCCGGGGATGCTCTTCTGCGGGTTCTTCGCTTCGCCGGCGGTGAGGCCGATCATCTCCACGCCGAGGTAGGCGAACATCACCATCGACAGCGACATCAGCACGCCCTGGATGCCGTTGGGCATGAAGCCGCCGTGGCTCCACAGGTTGGCGATGCCGGTGGCGATACCGTCGTTGCCGAAGCCGAAGACGATCATCCCGGCGCCGGCGAGGATCATCGCGATGATGGTGACGATCTTGATCAGCGCGAACCAGAACTCGAACTCGCCGAACGCCTTGACCGTGGCCAGGTTGATCGCGCCCATGCTCGCCAGCGCGGCCAGCGCCCAGATCCAGCGCGGCACGTCGGGAAACCAGATCTGCATGTAGATGGCCACGGCGGTGATTTCCGCCACGCAGGTCACCAGCCACAGGAACCAGTAGTTCCAGCCGGTGAGGAAGCCCGCCAGCGGGCCGAGATATTCTTTCGCGTAGTGGCTGAAGGAGCCGGCCACCGGGTTGTGCACGGCCATCTCGCCGAGGGCGCGCATGATCACCAGGATCGCCAGGCCGCCGAGGATGTAGGAGAGCATGATCGCCGGACCGGCCATCTGGATGGCCTTGGCGGAACCGAGGAACAGACCGACGCCGATGCAGGCGCCGAGGGCCATGAGACGAATATGGCGTTCGCCCAGCCCACGCTGGAGTTCATCTTTCTGGGACATGGATAACCTTTTATTTTTGTAAAGGCCGAAGCCGGTCCGGGTGGATGACCCGGGCGGCGTTGCGCTGTCGGCCGCTGATCGAGCGGCGTCCAGCAAAGGGTTGTTCAGGGGCTTCCTGAGTGACCGGGCGTTTTAAAGAGGGGCCGGCGGACAGGCAACCAAGCACGCGACATGCACGGTCAAAACGGGGAAATATCCTGTGACATTCTCATCGAGCAGGAAAAGCTGCCGTCGAAACGCCCCATTACAGGGCACGTTTGATTGGTACGGCCGTCCGCAAAGGCGGTTCCCCCGGTTCGCCGCCTGCATCGTCGCAACGGCTACAATCACCGCTCCTTCCGCCATCGCCACGCGCCACCGCCACCGCCATGCGTAAAGCCGAACTCCTCGACCTGATCATCGCCACCCTGCAGAACGATCTCGCCCTGGCCGTGCGCGCGGCGCAGAGCGCCCATGAGGCGGCGACCCACGAAGAGAACATCGCCGAGAACAAGTACGACACCCTTGGCCTGGAGGCCGCCTACCTGGCCGCCGGGCAATCCCGCCGCGTGGAGGAAATCCGCCAGGCGCTCGCCGCCTATCGCAATCTGCCGCTGCGGCCGTTCGATGCGCGGCAGGGCATCCAGCTCGGCGCCTGGGTGGTGCTGGTAGACGACCAGGGCGTCGAGCAGCAGTTCTTCCTCGGCCCGGACGGCGCCGGCCTCAAGGTCCGCCTGGGCGACTCGGAAGTGCGGGTGATCAGCCCCCGCGCGCCGCTGGGACAGGGCCTGCTGGGCAAGGGTGAAGGCGACGAGGTGAGCATCGGCAGCGGCCGGCAGGCGCGCAGCCTGGAGATCCTGCGGGTCGAGTGAGCGGGATTCAGTCCGCCAGTTCCCGCCAGGTCAGGTAGATACGCAGGTCGAACTCCAGTTGGTGGTAGTCCGGCAGCATGTATTCGCAGAGCTGGTAGAAGGCCTTGTTGTGCTCGGCCTCCTTCAGGTGCGCCAGCTCGTGGACGACGATCATCCGCAGGAACTCCGGCGCGGCCTCCTTGAACAGCGCGGCGACGCGGATTTCCTTCTTGGCCTTGAGCCTGCCGCCCTGCACGCGGGACACCGCGGTGTGCAGGCCGAGGGCCCGGTGGGTGAGGTCCAGGCGGTTGTCGTAGAGCACCTTGTCGATGCCCGGCGCGTTGCGCAGGTGCTCCTGCTTGAGCGCCGCGACGTAGGTGTACAGCGCCTTGTCGCTCTGTATCTGGTGACGGCCGGGGTAGCGCTTTTCCAGGTACTCGCCCAGGCGGTTCCCGTCGATCAGGCGGCGAACCTGGTCCTGCAATTGGGGTGGGTAGGCTTGGAGGTATTTGAGTGGGGTCATGACAGATTCTCCGGCGCCCAGTGGTGGATGTGCTGCGCGACCGTTCTAACTCGCTACGAGAGTGACTGATAATACCGCCCCTCACCCCCAGCCCCTCTCCCGGAGGGAGAGGGGAGCACCGGATAGCCCCCTCTCCCTCCGGGAGAGGGCTGGGCGGGCCGCGGAGGATCAGGGGCGGACCGCAAACCCACACATCCCCCGATACCGGACGCACCATGCCTCCAACCCACCTGAAAAACGAAAGAGCCCCGCGATGCGGGGCTCCGGGTCACGCTGCGAGGATCAGTTGACCTTCGCGGCCAGCTCGCCCTTGGCGTAGCGCTGGAACATGCCCTCCAGGGAGATCGGCTTGATCTTGGAGGCGTTGCCGGCGGTGCCGAAGGCTTCGTAGCGGGCGATGCAGATGTCGCGCATGGCTTCGATGGTCTTGGCGAAGTACTTGCGCGGGTCGAACTCGCTCGGGTTCTGCGCCAGGAAGCGGCGGATGGCGCCGGTGGAGGCCAGGCGCAGGTCGGTGTCGATGTTCACCTTGCGCACGCCGTACTTGATGCCTTCGACGATCTCCTCGACCGGCACGCCGTAGGTTTCCTTGATGTCGCCACCGTACTCGTTGATGATCGCCAGCCAATCCTGCGGCACCGAGCTGGAGCCGTGCATCACCAGGTGGGTGTTGGGGATGCGCTTGTGGATTTCCTTGATGCGGTCGATGGCGAGGATGTCGCCGGTCGGCGGCTTGGTGAACTTGTAGGCGCCGTGGCTGGTGCCGATGGCGATGGCCAGGGCGTCGACCTGGGTCTTCTTGACGAAGTCGGCGGCCTCTTCCGGATCGGTCAGCATCTGGCTGTGGTCGAGGATGCCCTCGGCGCCGACACCGTCTTCCTCGCCGGCCTGGCCGGTTTCCAGGCTGCCCAGGCAGCCCAGTTCACCTTCCACGGACACGCCGCAGGCGTGGGCGAAGGCGACGGTCTGCTGGGTGACGCGCACGTTGTATTCGTAGTCGGCCGGGGTCTTGCCGTCCTCGCGCAGCGAGCCGTCCATCATCACCGAGCTGAAGCCGAGCTGGATCGAGCGCTGGCAGACGTCCGGGCTGGTGCCGTGGTCCTGGTGCATGCACACCGGGATGTGCGGGAATTCTTCGATGGCGGCGAGGATCAGGTGGCGCAGGAAGGGCGCGCCGGCGTATTTGCGGGCACCGGCGGAGGCCTGGACGATGACCGGCGAATCGGTCTTGTCGGCGGCTTCCATGATGGCGCGCATCTGTTCCAGGTTGTTGACGTTGAAGGCTGGCACGCCGTAGCCGAATTCGGCGGCGTGATCCAGCATCTGGCGCATGCTGATGAGTGCCATGGTTTCCTGTCTCCCGATTTGGGGGTCGTTAATCGTGCAAAGCCTGCCCCAGGGGCAGGCGGGGTTCAAGCATTAAACGCAGCGGCAAGCGGCAAGCTACAAGCGGCAAGAAAGAGCTTTTACTTACAGCTTGCGGCCTTGCAGCTTGTAGCTGCTGTCAAGGCGCCTGACAGCCGCGGCCGATCAGGTCGTCGTTGTTCACCCAGTAGACCAGGCCTTCCTCGCCCTTGGTGTGGAAGGCGATGACGTTGTCGCTGTAGAAAGCACCCGAGCCCGCCGGGCCCTGGTGCAGCCGGTGGACCATGTCGCTGCCGCCAAGGCGCAGGTCGACGACGTCACGGCTGTCGTCGGCGAAGCGCCAGAGCACTTCGGCCTTGCTGTCGCAGACCCAGCGGGTCCAGCCGCCCTCCGTTTCCTCCGGCGGCACCGAGCTGCTGGAACAGGCGCCGAGCATCAGCAGGGCGATCAAACCAATCCACGCTTTCATTGCATCTCCTTTCCGGTCCGATGGCCGGTCTACAGGCATCACGCCTCGGCGCGCTGCTCCAGCACCTCGACGGCCGGCAGCACCTTGCCCTCGACGAACTCGAGGAAAGCGCCGCCACCGGTGGAAATGTAGGAAATCCGCGAGCCGACGCCGTACTTGTCGATGGCCGCCAGGGTGTCGCCGCCACCGGCGATGGAGAACGCCGGGCTCTCGGCGATGGCCAGGGCCAGGGCCTTGGTGCCGTTGCCGAACTGGTCGAACTCGAACACGCCGACCGGGCCGTTCCAGAGGATGGTCTTGCTGGACTTGAGCAATTCGGCGAAGTGCGCGGCGGTCTGCGGACCGATGTCGAGGATCATGTCGTCGTCGGCGACGTCGGCGATGGCCTTGACGGTCGCCTCGGCAGTCTCGGCGAATTCCTTGGCGACCACCACGTCCACTGGCAGCGGCACGCTGACCTTGGCGGCGATGGCCTTGGCGGTGTCCACCAGGTCAGCCTCGTACAGCGACTTGCCGACCTTGTAGCCGGCGGCGGCGAGGAAGGTGTTGGCGATGCCGCCGCCGACGATCAACTGGTCGCAGATCTGGCTGAGGCTGTTCAGCACGTCGAGCTTGGTGGACACCTTGGAGCCGGCGACGATGGCCGCCATCGGCCGCTGCGGGTTGCCCAGCGCCTTGCCCAGCGCGTCCAGCTCGGCGGCCAGCAGCGGGCCGGCCGCGGCGACCTTGGCGAACCTGGCCACGCCGTGGGTCGAGCCCTCGGCGCGGTGGGCGGTGCCGAAGGCGTCCATCACGAACACGTCGCACAGCGCGGCGTATTGCTGCGCCAACTCGTCGGCGTTCTTCTTCTCGCCCTTGTTGAAGCGCACGTTCTCGAACAGCACCACCTGGCCGGGCTGCACGTCCACCCCGCCCAGGTAGTCGGCGACCAGCGGCACTTCGCGGCCGAGCGCCTTGCTCAGGTAGCCGGCGACCGGCTTGAGGCTGTTTTCTTCGCTGAACTCGCCCTCGGTCGGGCGACCCAGGTGCGAGCAGACCATGACCGCCGCGCCCTTCTCCAGCGCCAGCTTGATGGTCGGCAGGGAGGCGACGATGCGCGCGTCGCTCTTCACCTGGCCGTCCTTCACCGGCACGTTGAGGTCTTCGCGGATCAGCACGCGCTTACCCTGGAGGTCGAGGTCGGTCATCTTCAGAACGGTCATGGCATCAGTCCTTCACGGGGGCTGGTGGAACGGTGGATTGGGCAGCGACGCGCAGATAGTGATCGGCGACGTCGAGCATGCGATTGGCGAAACCCCATTCGTTGTCGAACCAGGCCAGCAGGTTGACCAGCCGGGGGCCGGAAACACGGGTCTGGCTGCCGTCGACGATCGCCGAATGCGGGTCGTGGTTGAAATCGCAACTGGCATGGGGCAGCTCGGTATAGGCCAGCAGGCCCTTGAGCGGGCCCTGTTCGGCGGCGTCGCGCAGCACCCGGTTGATCTCCGCCGCGCTGGTGTCGCGGGCGGTCTGCAGGGTGATGTCGAGCGCCGAGACGTTGACCGTCGGCACACGTACGGCTTTGGCCTGGATTCGCCCGGCAAGTTCCGGCAACAGGCGTTCGATGCCACGGGCCAGACCGGTGGACACCGGGATCACCGACTGGAAGGCCGAGCGGGTGCGGCGCAGATCCTCGTGGTGGTAGGCGTCGATCACCGGCTGGTCGTTCATCGCCGAGTGGATGGTAGTGATCGACACGTACTCCAGGCCGACCGCCTCGTTGAGCAGCTTGAGCAGCGGCACCCCGCAGTTGGTGGTGCAGGACGCGTTGGAAACCAGCCTCTCGGCGCCGCTCAAGCAACGCTGGTTGACCCCGAAGACCACGGTGGCGTCGATGTCCGCCTCGCTGGCCATCGGCTGGGAGAACAGCACGCGCGGCGCCCCGGCGGCCAGGAAGCGCTCGCCGTCGGCGCGGGTGTGGTAGGCGCCGGAGCACTCCAGCACCAGGTCGATGCCGAGGCCGGCCCAGTCGACGGCTTCCGGCGTCGCCTCGCGCAGCACCCGCAGGCGGTCGCCGTTGATGCGCAGGTCGTCGCCCTCGACGCGCACCTCGCCAGGGAAACGGCCGTGGGTGGAGTCGAAGCGGGTCAGGTATTCGAGGCTGGCCAGGTCGGCCAGGTCGTTGAGCGCCACCACCTCGAAACCGGCATCCGCGCCACGCTCGTAGAGCGCGCGCAGCACGCAGCGGCCGATGCGGCCGTAGCCGTTGAGGGCGACGCGAAAGAGCGGAATCTGCTGCATCTGAGCTTGCCTGTGTGCAAGCCGCTCGAAGGCTGGAGGCTGGAGGCTGGACGAAACAGCAGCTCGGCGCCGCCTGTCGTCCAGCCTCCAGCCTCCAGCCTCCAGCGTCTTTCAGTCTTCGAGGAGTTCGTCGGCGACCGAGAGCACGTTTTCGACGGTAAAGCCGAAGTGCTCGAACAGCGCCGCCGCCGGGGCGGATTCGCCGAAGCTGGTCATGCCGATGACGCGGCCTTCGAGGCCGACGTACTTGTACCAGAAGTCGGTGTGGGCGGCCTCGATGGCGATGCGCGCGCCGACTTCCACCGGCAGCACGCTCTGCTTGTAGGCGGCGTCCTGCTGGTCGAACAGGTTGGTGGACGGCATGGACACCACGCGGACCTGGCGGCCCTGCTCGCTCAGCTTGTCGGCGGCGGCGACCGCCAGGCCGACTTCCGAGCCGGTGGCGATGAGGATCAGTTCCGGCTCGCCGACGCTGTCCTTGAGCACGTAGCCGCCACGGGCGATGGCGTCGATCTGCGCGGCGTCGCGCGGCTGGTGCGGCAGGTTCTGGCGGCTGAACACCAACGCGCTGGGACCGTCGGTGCGCTCGATGGCGGATTTCCAGGCCACTGCCGACTCCACCGCGTCGCAGGGGCGCCAGGTGTTGAGGTTCGGCGTGCAGCGCAGGCTGGCCAGTTGCTCGATCGGCTGGTGGGTCGGGCCGTCCTCGCCGAGGCCGATGGAGTCGTGGGTGTAGACGAACAGCACGCGCTGCTTCATCAGCGCGGCCATGCGCACGGCGTTGCAGGCGTATTCCATGAACACCAGGAAGGTCGCGCCGTAGGGGATGAAGCCGCCATGCAGGGCGATGCCGTTCATGATCGCGCTCATGCCGAACTCGCGCACGCCGTAGTGCAGGTAGTTGCCCGAGGCGTCCTCGTCGGAAACGGCCTTGCAGCCCTTCCACAGGGTCAGGTTGGAGCCGGCCAGGTCGGCGGAACCGCCGAGGAACTCCGGCAGCAGCGGGCCGAAGGCGTTCAGCGCGTTCTGGCTGGCCTTGCGGCTGGCGATGGTCTCGCCCTTGTCGGCGACTTCCTGCACGTAGGCGGCGGCCTTGGCGGAGAAGTCGGCCGGCAGTTCGCCCTTCAGGCGGCGCAGGAACTCGGCGGCCAGCTCGGGATAGGCGGCCTGGTAGGCGGCGAAGCGCTGGTTCCACTCGGCTTCGCGGGCGGCGCCGGCTTCCTTGGCGTCCCACTCGGCGTAGATGTCCGCCGGCACTTCGAACGGAGCGTGGTTCCAGCCCAGCGCGGCGCGGGTCAGGGCGATTTCCTCGGCGCCCAGCGGCGCGCCGTGGCACTCCTCCTTGCCGGCCTTGTTCGGCGAACCGAAGCCGATGGTGGTCTTGCAGCAGATCAGGGTCGGCTGGTCGACGGACTTGCGCGCGGTGTCGATGGCGATCTTGATCTCGTCGGCGTCGTGGCCGTCGACGTTGCGGATCACCTGCCAGCCGTAGGCTTCGAAGCGCTTCGGCGTGTCGTCGGTGAACCAGCCGTGCACCTCGCCGTCGATGGAGATGCCGTTGTCGTCGTAGAAGGCGATCAGCTTGCCGAGGCCGAGGGTGCCGGCCAGCGCGCAGACTTCATGGGAGATGCCTTCCATCATGCAGCCGTCGCCGAGGAACACGTAGGTGTGGTGGTCGACGATGGTGTGGCCTTCGCGGTTGAACTGCGCGGCCAGGGTCTTCTCGGCGATGGCGAAGCCGACGGCGTTGGCGATGCCCTGGCCGAGCGGCCCGGTGGTGGTCTCGACGCCGGCGGTGTAGCCGTATTCCGGGTGGCCCGGGGTGCGGCTGTGCAGTTGGCGGAAGTTCTTCAGGTCGTCGACGGTGACGTCGTAGCCGGTGAGGTGCAGCAGCGAGTAGACCAGCATCGAACCGTGGCCGTTGGACAGCACGAAGCGGTCGCGATCGGCGAAGGCCGGGTTGCCCGGGTTGTGCTTGAGGTAGTCGCGCCACAGCACTTCGGCGATGTCGGCCATGCCCATCGGGGCGCCGGGGTGGCCGCTGTTGGCTTTCTGCACGGCATCCATGCTGAGGGCGCGGATGGCGTTGGCACGCTCACGACGGCTGGGCATTACTGATCTCCTGCGGGCTGTAGTCACGGCTGGCAAGCACCCGGCGCTCACGGTGGCCGGGGTCTTGCGCGAAAAAGGCGGCTATTTTCGCCTAGCCGGTGGATTGGGGCAATGACGGTTCGACGGCGGGCAAGCGCCTTGTTCGTTTTCCGGGTTCCTTTTTCTGGGTTCCCGCGAACGCGGGAATCCAATAGACAGCCCCAATATCAAAAACTTTTGATACAGCTATTGCTGTATGAAAAATGACCGACTAGACTGCGCGCCTTATGAGCCTGCGCGTTCCCCAAGTCCGTTACGAGCCGTGCGACGAGCTGGCCGCCCTGTGCAAGGCCGGCGGCGACCCGCTGCGCCTGAACGTGCTGCGCGCGCTGGCCAACGATTCGTTCGGCGTGCTGGAGCTGGCACAGATCTTCGCCATCGGCCAGTCGGGCATGAGCCATCACCTCAAGGTGCTGGCCCAGGCCGGCCTGGTGGCCACGCGCCGCGAGGGCAACGCGATCTTCTACCGGCGCGCCCTGGCCCAGGGCGAGCTGCTCGGTGGCACGCTGCACGCGGCGTTGCTCGATGAGGTCGACGAGCTCGAACTGCCGGCCGAGGTGCGCCAGCGCATCGCCGCCGTGCACGCCCAGCGCGCCGCCGCCAGCCGCGACTTCTTCGCCCGGGCGACGGAAAAGCTGCAGGCCCAGCAGGACCTGATCGCTGGCCTGCCGCAATACCGCGACAGCGTGCTGGCACTGCTCGACGCGCTGGGCTTCGAACCCGGCGCCACGGCGCTGGAGGTCGGCCCCGGCGACGGCGGTTTCCTGCCCGAGCTGGCGCGGCGCTTCAGCCGGGTGACGGCGCTGGACAACAGCCCGGCGATGCTGGAGCTCGCGCGGGCGCGCTGCGACGAGGAACACCTGGGCAACGTCGAATTGAAACTCGCCGATGCCTTGAATGACGAACCGGCGTCGGCGGATTGCGTGGTGCTGAACATGGTCCTGCACCATTTCGCCGACCCGGCCGAAGCGCTCGGCCGACTGGCGCGGCTGGTGAAGGACGGCGGCAGCCTGCTGGTCACCGAGCTGTGCAGCCACGACCAGGGCTGGGCGCGCGAGACCTGTGGCGACCTCTGGCTGGGGTTCGACCAGGACGACCTGGCCCAGTGGGCCGAAAACGCCGGGCTGGTCACCGGTGAAAGCCTGTACATCGGCTTGAAGAACGGTTTTCAGATTCAAGTGCGGCACTTTGCCAAGCCGGATTACACAAGGCCCACGGGCCTCATCACTCACCACCGGTAAAGATAGGAACCGATAGATGAGCGACTACTCCCTGTTTACTTCCGAGTCCGTGTCCGAAGGTCATCCGGACAAGATCGCCGACCAGATCTCCGATGCGGTGCTCGACGCCATCATCACCCAGGACAAGCACGCCCGCGTGGCCTGCGAAACCCTGGTGAAGACCGGTGTGGCCATCGTCGCCGGCGAAGTGACCACCAGCGCCTGGGTCGACCTCGAACAACTGGTCCGCGACGTGATCGTCGACATCGGCTACGACAGCTCCGACGTCGGTTTCGACGGCGCCACCTGCGGCATCATCAACATCATCGGCAAGCAGTCGGTGGACATCGCCCAGGGCGTCGACCGCTCCAAGCCGGAAGACCAGGGCGCCGGCGACCAGGGCCTGATGTTCGGCTACGCCAGCAACGAGACCGACGTGCTGATGCCAGCGCCGATCTGCTTCTCCCACCGCCTGGTCGAGCGCCAGGCCGAGGCGCGCAAGTCCGGCCTGCTGCCGTGGCTGCGCCCGGACGCCAAGTCGCAGGTCACCTGCCGCTACGAAGGCGGCCGCGTGGTCGGCATCGACGCCGTGGTGCTGTCCACCCAGCACAACCCGGACGTCAAGTACGAAGACCTGCGCGAAGCGGTGATGGAGCTGATCGTCAAGCACGTGATCCCCGCCGAACTGCTGCACAAGGACACCCAGTTCCACATCAACCCGACCGGCCAGTTCATCATCGGCGGCCCGGTGGGCGACTGCGGCCTGACCGGGCGCAAGATCATCGTCGACTCCTACGGCGGCATGGCCCGCCACGGCGGCGGCGCGTTCTCCGGCAAGGACCCGTCCAAGGTCGACCGCTCGGCCGCCTACGCCGGCCGCTACGTGGCCAAGAACATCGTCGCCGCCGGCCTCGCCGAGCGCTGCGAGATCCAGGTGTCCTACGCCATCGGCGTGGCCCAGCCGACCTCCATCTCGCTGAACACCTTCGGCACCGGCAAGATCGCCGACAGCAAGATCATCCAACTGGTCCGCGAGCACTTCGACCTGCGCCCGTACGCGATCACCAAGATGCTCGACCTGCTCCACCCGATGTACCGCGCCACCGCGGCCTACGGCCACTTCGGACGCATCCCGCAGGAAATCACGGTGAACGGCGACACCTTCACCACCTTCACCTGGGAGCGCACCGACAAGGCCGCCGCCCTGCGCGACGCCGCCGGTCTCTGATCCGGCCTTGGAAGAACGCCGCCCGCCTTCCCGGCGGGCGGCGTTTTTCATTGCCGCCGGGCGCGCCGTGCGCACCGCTCACCGGTGATCGGAAACATCCATCCGTCGCTGCGCCTTATCCCTTCAACGCCGACAACGGCGCACCGAAGTTGATGTGGTAGACGTTGCCGTCGATCACCAGCGCCGGCACCGACTGCACCCCGGCGCTTTCCGCCTCGGCGACCCGCGCCGGCGCCTCGCCCAGGTGCACGATCTCCACCTGGAAGCGCGCCGGGTCGAGGGCCTGGGCCACCTGCCGCTCGGCGTCGACGCACACCGGGCAACCCGCGTGATAGAACAGAGCTGTGCTTTTCATGGGTCTTCTCCAAGCCGTTGGCGATTGCGCGCGGCCGCTTCGGCGGTGCTGCGCTAAGGTCAACCTATGCCCCGCGCTCCCGCCTGCAAAGCGGGTACGAATCGGTGAGTCACGCACTTTCTGGTGAGAATCGATGAAAACTCAGGCAAAAAAAGTTTCCCCGCCGTTGGACGACGCGAAGGTCTATCGCTGCCTCGAAGAAGTGATCGGCTGCAAATGGTCGGTCAGCGTGCTGGTCGCCGCCGGGGACGGCATCAACCGCCCCGGCGCCTTGCAGAAACACATCCCCGGCCTCTCCACCAAGGTGCTCAACGAGCGCCTGCGCAAGCTGACCCACTATGGCCTGCTGGAACAGATCCGCTACGCCGAGTCGCCGCCGCGCACCGAATACCTGCTGACCCCGTTCGGCCGCGAACTGGTCGAGCTGATCGGCCGAATCCGCCATCTCGACCAGACCGGAAGAGCCGGGCGCTCCTGACCTGTATCAACAGCGTCCGTGCCACGATGGTCGATAATGCAAACCCTATACATTGGCTACCCGAGGAATACCGCATGCTTGCGCGTCATCTGTTGCCCGCCTTCCTGCTCGCCACCTGCGCCGCCCTGCCGCTGGCCTCGTCCGCCGGGGAAAGCACCGGCTGTGCGGCCAAGCGCGAGGACATCCTGACGAAGCTCGAAGAAGCCCGCGCCCACAGCAACCACCACCGCCAGGCCGGCCTGGAAAAGGCCCTGCGCGAGGTCGAAGAACACTGCGACGACGGCTCCCTGCGCAAGGCCCGCGAGGAAAAGGTGCGCGAGGCCCGCCACAAGGTCAGCGAACGCGAGGCCGAACTGCGCGAAGAGATGGACGATGGCGACGACCTGCAAAAGATCGAGAAACGCCGGAACAAACTGGCCGAGGCGCGGGAGGAATTGCGGAAGGCTGAGGCGGAGTTGGAGCGGTGAGGCTGGTTGGCCGGTAGGAGTTTGCCGGGGGTTTTCGTGTTGGGATTGGGTTGGCGTGTGCGGCGTGCGCTGGGGACAGCATTAGTGGGGGAAGACACTCAGCCCCTCACCCCAGCCCTCTCCCGAGGGGAGAGGGAGTTCGTCCGTGCCTGACCGTAGCTCCGAGTGGTTTCCTCCCACTCGGTCTAGTCCCCTCTCCCTCCGGGAGAGGGTTAGGGTGAGGGGCGGAGCCTTGGCTGATCACGAAACCACGCTCCCTCTCCCATGAATGGGAGAGGGAGCAGTCTGCGTTGCTGGAAGTCTCTGCGACCCAACCCTGACCCGAGATGCCGACCATTCCGCCACCCGGATTTCATCCGGGCTATGTTCTGACTCGGACTTTCGGCGTTCGCCGGACAAGCCCCCTCTCCCTCGGGAGCGGGGCGCGCAGCCAGGGCTGGGGTGAGGGAGCGGACCTGATTCCCCTTCCACAGCCCAAGCCAGTCCACCACAACCTAGAAAGCCCGAAACTCCTTGTGACAAGCCTCGCAGGCATCCTCCACACGCTGCATCGGCGCGCCCAGTCGGGCCGGCTCCAGCGGTGGGCGGGTGGTTGCCTCGACCAGCGCGGCGGTGCTGCTTTCCATCTCGTCAACCAGTTCCTGGAAGCGCTCCTGGCGCTGCCACACTTCGTCCCTGGCGTTGCTCCTGTCGTCCTTCTCGACCTGCGGGAAGTGCTGCCAGGGCTGGCGCGACAACTGGTCCAGCCTGACGGCGCCTTCGGCGAAGCGCTGCTCGTCGAAGGCCAGTCGCCCGCGCAGCATGCCACCCAGGTCTTCGCTGGTCTTCAGCATCTGCTTGAACAACGCCTTGCGCTGGCCGAGCGGTGAATTCGGGTCGATCTGCCCGCAGCCGGTCAGCAGCAGGCTGGCCAGCAGGGCGATGGCGAGGGTCTTCACGGTCATTGCATCAGGGTTCGGGCTAAACGGCGGGCGACAGTATCCCCGCCCTGCCCCGGAATGCCAAACGCGGTACGTTGCCGCAGGTCAACTCGCAGGCGCCAGCTCGATCAGGCAGCAATCCACCGCGCCATCGGCCGCCAGGCACAGCTCGGCCAACCCCGCCTCGCGCTCGACGTGCAGGCAGTCGTAGCGCCCCAGCGTGCCGCAGTCGCGGCCTTCCAGGCTGACGCGCAAACCGTCGCCGGCGCTGAACAGCAGCCAGGTCGATGCCGAGCCGAACAGCCGTTGCGCGCCGTCCACCCGCAGCCAGTGCAGCCGCGCACGGTAGCGGCTGGGCGAGTAGATCAGGTTGAAATCGCGGATCGCGCCATCCAGCAGACGGCAATCCACGGCGCTGTCGCCAGAGAAGGCGAACGGGTCGAGGGCGCGCAGTTCGCGGGACTCCACGCCGTCCACCGTCAGGCGCATGCCGGCGCCTTCCAGCACGGTGATGATCCGCTGGTAGCCGGTGAAGGCGGAAAAACCGCCGGACTCGCCGACATCGGCGATCGACAGACGCCAGCCGAAGCCGTCCAGGCCTTCGCCGGCGTCGCGGGTGATTTCCAGGGTGGTGCCGGCGCCATTCTTCCACGGCATGCGTGGGTAATCGGCGGCACGTAGCAGATGCATCATGAGTGGAATCGTCCCTCCAGTCGGTAACGCGAACCCGGGTAGAGCAGCCGCGTGCTGGCCACCGCGACGCGTCCCGCCCAGGTGCGGCGGCGGATCATCAGGCAGGGCTCGCCGCGGTCGATCTTCAGCAGCTTGCATTCGGCGGGGGTGCCGAGCACCGCCTCGACCACGTGCTCGCCCTCGGTCATCGGCGCCAGCGCCATCAGGTAGGCGTTGGGGGTGATGCGGGTGAAGTCCTGCCCCAGGTAGTCGGGCGCCACGGCCGGGTTGACGTAGCGCTCCTCGATCTGCACCGGAACGCCGCTCTCGAAGTGCACCAGTTGCGAATGGAACAGCCGCTGGCCTTCGCGCAGGTCCAGGGCCATGGCCTGCTCGGGGGTCGCCCTGACCTCTTCGAGGACGATCACCTCGGCGCGGTGGGTGTGGCCCCGGCTGGCGATCTCGTCGGCGATGTTGTGCACTTCGAACAGCGCCGTCTGGCCCTTGGGTTCGGCGACGAAGGTGCCCACCCCCTGCATGCGCACCAGCAACCCCTCGGCGGTCAGCTCGCGCAGGGCGCGGTTGATGGTCATGCGGCTGAAACCCAGCTCGCTGACCAGCTCGCTCTCCGACGGGACGCGGTGATGCGGCGGCCAGGTGCCGTTGAGAATCTGCTGGGTGATCATCTGCTTGACCCGCGCGTACAGGGGCGCGGGCACGTCCCCGAGCTGCGCGGCCAATGGCATGGGTTGTGGTTTCGGCATCTGGGCGCTCCTTGGCGAGATGGCGTAGGCGGCAGTTTACGCACGCCCCGAACGTCTGTATATGTATATACAAATAAATCCATGCGTGCAGGAGCATGATTATGCCGACCTATTACGCCGAACGCGCCCTCCTCCCGGAAGGCTGGGCGCGCAACGTCCGTTTCGAAGTCGATGCCGACGGCCTGCTGGGCAGCGTCGTGGCGGACGCCAGCAGCGAAGGCGCCGAACGCCTGCACGGGCCCGTTCTGCCGGGCATGCCCAACCTCCATTCGCATGCCTTCCAGCGCGCCATGGCGGGCCTCGCCGAGGTGGCCGGCAACCCCAACGACAGCTTCTGGACCTGGCGCGAGCTGATGTACCGGCTGGTCGGCAGGCTCGGCCCGGAACACATCGAGGTGATCGCCCGCCAGCTCTACATCGAGATGCTCAAGGCCGGCTACACCGGCGTCGCCGAGTTCCACTACGTGCACCACGACCTCGACGGCCGTCCCTATGCCGACCCGGCCGAACTGGCCCTGCGGGTCAGCCAGGCGGCCCGCGACGTCGGCATCGGCCTGACCCTGCTGCCGGTGCTGTACAGCCACAGCGGCTTCGGCGGCCAGGCGCCCAACGAGGGGCAGCGGCGCTTCATCAACGGCACCGACGCCTACCTGGCGCTGCTCGAACGCCTGCGCGGGCATCTCGCCGGCCAGCCGCTGCAAGGGCTGGGGCTGTGCTTCCACTCATTGCGCGCGGTCACTCCGCAGCAGATTGCCGAGGTGCTGGTCGCCGAGCATGGCGATTGCCCGGTCCACATCCATATCGCCGAGCAGCAGAAGGAAGTCGACGACTGCCTGGCCTGGAGCGGCCGCCGTCCGTTGCAGTGGCTGTACGAGAATGTCGAGGTGGACGCGCGCTGGTGCCTGGTCCACGCCACCCACGCCGAGCCCGGCGAAGTCGCCGTGATGGCCCGCAGCGGCGCGGTGGCCGGGCTGTGCCTGACCACCGAGGCCAACCTGGGCGACGGCATCTTCCCGGCGGTGGACTACCTGGACCAGGGTGGACGCCTGGGCATCGGCTCGGACAGCCACGTGTCGGTGAGCGTGGCGGAAGAATTGCGCTGGCTGGAATACGGCCAGCGCCTGCGCGACCAGCGCCGCAACCGCCTGTACCGCGCCGACCAGCCGATGATCGGCCGCACCCTCTACGACGCCGCCCTGGCCGGCGGCGCCCAGGCCCTCGGCCAGCCGGTCGGGGCCCTGGCGGTGGGCAAGCGCGCCGACTGGCTGGTGCTGGACGGCGACGATCCCTACCTGGCCACCAGCCAGGACGACGCCCTGCTCAACCGCTGGCTGTTCGCCGGCGGCGACCGCCAGGTGCGCGACGTGATGGTCGGCGGCCGCTGGGTGGTCCGCAACGGCCACCACGCCGCCGAGGAGCAGACCGCCCGCGCCTTCGCCCAGGTGTTGCGCGAGGTGTTGGGCGCCTGACGGGGCAGATAACGCTCGTGACGGCCGTAGGGTGCGTGCCGATACGCACGTGGGAAGATCAGCGGGACGAGATCGCGCTGTCCGGTGCGCGCCAGATCAGTTTGTCGATGGCGTAGCCACGGCGCTTGGCTTCGTCCAGCAGCTTGGCACGGACTTCCGGCGTTACCTCGGGGGTCCGCGAGAGCAGCCACAGGTAGTCGTGGTCCGGGGTGCCGACCAGCGCGGTGCGGTAGTCGTCGTCCAGGTAGAGCACCCAGTAGTCGCCCTTGCCCAGCCCGGAGGCCCAGCCGTCGAAACGCACCCACAGCTTGTCGGTGTCGCCGGCCTTGCGCGGCGCGGCCTGGCCGCTGGATTCGCGCCATTCGTCCTTGGCGGTGCGGCAGCGGTTGAGCACGTCGAGGCCGCCGTCGTCCCGCAGGCGGTAGTGGGCTTCGGCCTGCACGCAAGCGCGCTGGGCGAACATCGGCAGGCGCGCCAGCTCGTGCCAGGCGCCCTGGTAGCGCCCGAGGTCGACCTTGCCGGCGGTCTTCGGTGGCACCGGGCCGGTGCCGGAGTTGGCGCAGCCGCCCAGGAGCAGCGCGGCACACAGGATCAGGGAAACGCGTAAAACCATCACTTCAAACCTTTGCCGGAGAACATCAGCACCTTGTCGCCAGCGTACTGGACGCTGATGAAAGTCTTCTGGTCGCCCCAGGTGCAACTGCTGAAACCGGCCGCGCCGGAGCACTCGGTGGGGCTGCCGAGCAACTGCTCCACTTCGGCCTTGGGCATGCCGGCCTTGAGCTGGGAATAGTTCTTCTGGTTGACCTTGCTGCACGCGGCCAGGGCCACGCAGATCGCCAGCAGGGCGAAACGGCGCAATGACATGGACATCTCCTCGGACTGGGGTCGACAGACTGAGCATAGGGTCTATTGACGCTTCGTCACGAGCCGAAACCGCAATAGACCCCAACCGGTCGGACGGAAGCCCCTTGGAGTCAGAAACCCGCGCCGGGTTCCTGCAGGTAGGCCAATTCTTCCGCCGTCGAGGGGCGACCGAGGGCCGCGTTGCGGTGCGGATAGCGGCCGAAGCGGGCGATCACCTCGCGATGGCGCTCGGCGTAGTCGAGGAAGCCGGCGAACAGCTCGCGCTCGGCGGCCGGCGCGGCGTCCAGCAGGGCCTGGAAACGCTCGACGCTGCGCTGCTGCTGGGCAAGGTCCTCGGCATGCTCGAGGACCAGGTAGACGAACACCTGGCGGATCGGCGGCAGCCCCGCCTCGAATCCCTTTTCCAGCCCCTCGGCGACCAGCGCCTGGGCGCGGGCGTCGCCGGCGAAGGCGCGCGGGCTGTCGCGATAAATCATGCGCGGCAACTGGTCGAGCAGCAGGATCAGCGCCAGCCAGCCGTCGGGCGTCGCCGCCCAGTCGCCGAGCCCGCCGTCCAGCGCCTGCCCGACCCACTCGCCGAAGCGCTCGCGCGCCTCGGCGTCCTGGCTGTCACGCTTGCCGAACCACAGTCTCTGGCGCTGCCCGGCCACCTCGGCGGCCGCGCCGCCGGCGCCGAACCACCAGTCGAGCAACGGTTGCCAGGCGGCCGGCACG
This sequence comes from Zestomonas carbonaria, assembly GCF_904061905.1. GTDB lineage: Bacteria > Pseudomonadota > Gammaproteobacteria > Pseudomonadales > Pseudomonadaceae > Aquipseudomonas > Aquipseudomonas carbonaria. Next base: position 36,841 of record NZ_CAJFCI010000032.1, on the reverse strand, counting down.
GGTCACTCCTGGTGGTAGCGGGTGGCGCGCTCGACTTCTTCCTTCGAGCCGAGGAACACCGCCACGCGCTGGTGCAGGGATTCCGGCTGGATGTCGAGGATGCGCTGGTGGCCGTTGGTGGCGGCGCCGCCGGCCTGCTCGATGATGAAGGACATCGGGTTGGCCTCGTACATCAGGCGCAGCTTGCCGGGTTTCTCCGGCTCGCGGCCGTCGCGCGGGTACATGAAGATGCCGCCACGGGTGAGGATGCGGTGCACGTCGGCGACCATCGAGGCGATCCAGCGCATGTTGTAGTTCTTGCCCAGCGGGCCTTCCTTGCCGGCCAGCAGTTCGCCGACGTAGCGCTTGACCGGGGCTTCCCAGTGGCGCTCGTTGGACATGTTGATGGCGAACTCGGCGGTGCTTTCCGGCACGCGGATGCTGTCGTGGGTGAGCACGAAGCTGCCCAGCTCGCGGTCCAGGGTGAAGCCCTTGACGCCATCGCCGAGGGTCAGCATCAGCATGGTCTGCGGGCCGTAGATGGCGTAGCCGGCGGCGACCTGGCGGGTGCCCGGTTGCAGGAAGGCTTCCTCGCCGAGGGCGTCGTTCTGGCTGAAGCATTCGTTCGGGCAGCGCAATACCGAGAAGATGGTGCCGACCGAGACGTTGACGTCGATGTTGCTGGAGCCGTCCAGCGGGTCGAACACCAGCAGGTAGGCGCCTTTCGGGTACTTGCCGGGGATCTGGTAGGCGTTGTCCATCTCTTCGGAGGCCATGCCGGCCAGGTGGCCGCCCCACTCGTTGGCTTCGAGGAGGATCTCGTTGGATAGCACGTCGAGCTTCTTCTGCACTTCGCCCTGCACGTTCTCGGTGTCCATGCTGCCGAGCACGCCGCCCAGCGCGCCCTTGGACACCGCGTGGCTGATCTCCTTGCAGGCGCGCGCCACCACCTCGATAAGGAAGCGCAGATCGGCCGGAGTGTTGTTGCTGCGGGTCTGCTCGATCAGATAGCGGCTGAGGGTGACGCGGGACATGGAAGGCTCCAGAGGGGGAAGAAAAAACCCGAGCAGTTTAACGCGGAACGGGTATCGATGCCTCCCGGCGCCGACAACCTGGGCGCGCCGGCAGCCGGGAGTAGCTGCTGACACGCCCATTCCCCCCGAGTTCCCGCGTTTCGTCGCGCTCAGAAATCCAGGCTCAGGGCCACCCCCAGCGCCTGCTGCTCGTCGTCATCGCTCTTGCGGAAGGTGTAGCTCCCGCGCAGGGCCAGGCCGGGCGACAGTTGCTGGCTGAAGCCGACGCTGACGCGCTGCAACTTGTCGTCGGGCGTGTAGCCCTGCAGGTTGAAGTCGATGCCGGGCAGGCTGTTCAGCGACATCCGCAGGTCGCTGGTGTCGTCCTCGTACTCCCGCTCCTGGGCCACTTCGGCGAACAGCGCGGTGGCCGGCGACACTTGCAGGCGGCCTTGCAGGCCGACGCCCAGGCGCTTGGAGGTGCGGGTCTGGTCGTCGAAACGCAGCGACGTCGACGAGGCGCCGCTCTCGACGTAACCGTCCACCTCGACCCGCGCATAGTCGGCGCTGACGAACGGGCTCAGGTGCCAGTCGCTGCCCGGCTCGGCGATGTCGTAGCCGAAGCGGCCACCGAACGCCCACAGCGAGCCATCGGTATCGCCCTTCTCGCTGCGCGTGGCGATGCCCATGTCGAACTTGCGCTTGAGGTCGTGGTAATCGAGGTAGCCCCCGGTCAGCGCCGCCTCGCCCCACCAACGGTTGTGCTGGTACTGGACGAACGCGCTGGCGAGATAGCTGCGCAGGTCGTAGTCGGAATCGGCGGCCCCCGCCTCCAGCTCCTGGCCGTAGAAGCCGGCGGCCAGGCCGATCCGCCAGGCCTCGTCGAGCCGGTAGCTGGTGCCGAGGTTCAGGTTGTAGCCGGTGCCGTCGCCGCCGGAGGCGCTGCCCTGGCCGTCGAAGTCCAGGTGCTGGCCGCCGCCGTCGACGAAGCCGCGCCACTGGCCGACCGGCTGCCAGGCTTCCCAATCGGCCTGCCATTGCGCGCGCAGGCGGTCCTGGTGGGCGCGCAGGGTGCCGTGGGCCATCTCCGGCAGCAGGGTCAGCTCCCAGGGCGCGGCCAGCAGCGAGTAGGCGTAGTCGGCGAAGATCTGGTGGACGGCGGTGGTCGGGTGCACGCTGTCGTTGAAGATCAGCTTGCTCGGGTCCGGCGTGGCGCTGCCGATGCCCCAGGTGGCATTCGGGTTGGCGCAGCCGTCGAAGCAGGTGCCGACCAGGTCCTGGCTCGTATCGAAGCCGAAGCGCGCCGCGTCCTGGACGACCTCGCTGAACAGCAGCGGCACGTTGAGCGGGATGATTTCCGCGTCGATGGTCCGCAACTGGGCGAGCAGCTCGGTGTTCAGCGCCGTGCCCAGGGCGCCGAAGGCCTCGGCCAGCGGGGTGCCGGCCAGCGCTGGCGTGGTGCCGACGTTCGGCAGCAGCGAGACCATGATGTAGCGCGCCCCGGCGCCTTGCAGCGCGCGCACGCTGTCGGCCAGCCGCACGGCCGCTTCCTGCGCCTGGACTTCGTTGAGGACGCGCCCCTGGAGGAAGTCGTTGCCGCCGCCGTTGACGTAGAACAGCGTGTTGGGATCGAGGCTCAGGCCGCGATTGGCGAGGTCCACCAGGTAGCCGTCGCGGGTACGCGAGCCGATGATCGAGCCACCCGGCTGGGTGATCGAGGCGAAGATTTCGTCGGTGCGGTAGCCGCCCACCGCCCAGTTGTCGCCATCCGGCAGGCCCTGGGCGGCGTTCACCGGGGACGTCGAGGCCCCGAGGCCGCCGACGTCCAGCATCTGCCCGAGCAGCACCGGCGATGGATTGCCGAACACCTCTCCGCTGCCGTGCTGGTAGGTGGGGCCGACCCGGTTGGTGAAGCGCGAAGTGGCGTTGGGCGGGCCGTCCGGGTCGGGGAATTGCCCGGCATCGCTGAGGCTGTCGCCGAAGACGACCAGTCCGCTGTAGGAAGGCGCGGCGAGAAGGGAGGTGGAGAACAACGAAAGCAGACATACCGGAGCGAGCCGGAACAACGTTGTATTCATCGATGAGGTCCTTGATTGTTATTGGAAGATGGACGTCTGTTCCACTTTAGCCTGTCGACACCGCGCCGCCAGTCCCATATCCGCCGTGAATATCACGACCGCCGGCGCATGCGCCTGTTCACTTTTTCACCAGCGCCGCTATCATGCCGCCCCCGCAACCCTCCTCAGCATCCCCCATGAACAAGCTGTTGATCGTCGGCGCCGACCTCGAGCGCACCGAAACCTGGATCAAGTACGAGAAGAACCTGTGCGGTAGCTGCGTCTCCAGTTGCTGCACCCTGCCGGTCGAGGTGCGCTTCAACGACCTGCTGCGCATCGGCGTGGTGGACGAGTTCGAGCGCAGCGAACCGGCCAGGAACATCGCCAAGCGCCTGATCAAGGACGGCGTGGTCGAGCGTTTCAACCAGAAGACCGGCATCTACACCCTGGTGCGCATGAGCAACAACGACTGCCTGTACCTGGACCGCAAGACCCGCCTGTGCAGCATCTACGAGCGACGCCCGGACACCTGCCGCAACCACCCGAAGATCGGCCCACGCCCGGGATATTGCGCGTTCCGGCCAAAGCGACCCGCCTAGCTTCGGCAGGGTGCCGATACGCACGGCGGGGGCAACGCTCGCGGCTGGTCGTAGGGTGCGCCATGCGCACCGGCGGGAAGGCAGCACCCATGCTCCCAGCCAGACTCCGTGCCCGCTCCCGGCAAGCGGTGCCCCCTACCAGGGCCGATGCGCTCGGTGGGGTAGACAATGCTCGCACCCTACGGTCGTCACGAGGTCCTGGTTGGGCGCGACAGCAAACTGATCGCCATTTTTTTGACAAATAATAATCGAATTACTTAGCGCTAATCGGTATATGCCAAGTTATTGACTTGCAGCCGAACGCCATGCAGTTTTAAGCCCGTGTTCCCGACGCGACAGGAGATGCGTCGCCGACGGGAGCCGTACAAGAAGCCAACATAACGACAACAATCATCCTCCCCTCGACGAGCGCGCGGCTCCCGCATTGCCGCCAGGTGTACTCGTCGCAGCGGCCATTACCCCTGCCCGTACTAACAAGAAGCCGGCGGCAGACCGTAGCTGCAGACCCTGCAGTTGCCCGCTTCATGTTCCACGCCACCGTAGTCGTGGCGATTGCTGCTAACTGCCCGAACTGAATTTCAACTGGCGCGCGTCAGGTGGCCTGCGTTCGCCTCGAAGTTGATCACCAAGGGAGATGGGTCAATGCGTATCAGCATTTTCGGGTTGGGCTACGTCGGTGCCGTATGCGCCGGCTGCCTGTCGGCACGAGGGCACAAGGTGATCGGCGTGGACATCTCGCCGACCAAGATCGAACTGATCAACCAGGGCAAGTCGCCGATCGTCGAGCCGGGGTTGGAGGCCCTGCTGGAGCAGGGCGTGAAGGCCGGCACGCTGAGCGGCACCACCGACGTCCAGGCGGCGGTGCGCGACAGCGACCTGTCGTTCGTCTGCGTCGGCACGCCGAGCAAGCGCAACGGCGACCTGGCCCTGCACTTCATCGAATCGGTGTGCGCGGAAATCGGCGAGGCGCTGCGCGACAAGGGTGGCTGGCACACCGTCGTGGTGCGCAGCACGGTGCTGCCGGGCACCCTCAACCGCGTGGTGATCCCGGTGCTCGAAGAATGCTCGGGCAAGAAGGCCGGCGTCGATTTCGGCGTCGCGGTGAACCCCGAATTCCTCCGCGAGAGCACCGCGATCAAGGACTACAACTACCCGCCGATGACCGTGATCGGCGAGCTGGACAGCCGTTCCGGCGACCTGTTGCAGACGCTCTACGAAGAGCTGGATGCACCGATCATCCGCAAGGACATCGAAGTCGCCGAGATGATCAAGTACACCTGCAACGTCTGGCACGCCACCAAGGTCACCTTCGCCAACGAGATCGGCAACATCGCCAAGGCGGTCGGCGTCGATGGCCGCGAGGTGATGGACGTGGTCTGCCAGGACCACAAGCTCAACCTCTCCCGCTACTACATGAAGCCCGGCTTCGCCTTCGGTGGCTCGTGCCTGCCCAAGGACGTGCGCGCGCTGAACTACCGCGCCAGCCAGCTCGACGTCGAGGCGCCGCTGATCGGCTCGCTGATGCGCAGCAACGCCAGCCAGGTGCAGAACGCCTTCGACATCATCGCCAACCACGACAAGCGCAAGGTCGCCCTGCTCGGCCTGAGCTTCAAGGCCGGCACCGACGACCTGCGCGAGAGCCCGCTGGTGGAACTGGCCGAAATGCTCATCGGCAAGGGCTACGACCTCAGCATCTACGACCGCAACGTCGAGTACGCGCGGGTCCACGGGGCGAACAAGGAGTACATCGAGTCGAAGATCCCCCACGTCTCGTCGCTGCTCGACAGCGATCTGGAGCGAGTGGTCGAGCGTGCCGACCTGATCGTCCTCGGCAACGCCGACGAGCGCTTCCGCGAGCTGGTCGAGAACGCCCCGGAAGGCAAGCGGATCGTCGACCTGGTCGGCTTCATGGCGCACACCAGCCGCAACGGCAGCGAAGGCATCTGCTGGTAGACGCCCACGGGCGTCCCCTTTGGAGGATACGAACATGATTCCAGTCATCCTGTCGGGTGGTAGCGGTTCCCGTCTCTGGCCCCTGTCGCGCAAGCTGTATCCCAAGCAGTTCCTGGCGCTGACCGGACAGCGGACGCTGTTCCAGCAGACCCTGATGCGCCTCGACGCCGAGGGCATGGGCGCGCCCATCGTGGTGTGCAACGAGGAGCACCGTTTCATCGTCAGCGAACAGCTCGCCGGTATCGGCTGCAGCGCCCAGGCGGTGCTGCTCGAACCCTTCGGCCGCAACACCGCGCCGGCGATCGCCATGGTCGCCATGAAGCTGGTCGCCGAGGGTCGCGACGAGTTGCTGCTGGTGCTCCCCGCCGACCATGTGGTCGAAGACCAGAAGGCCCTGCAACGCGCCCTGGCGCTGGCCACCATCGCTGCTGAACAGGGCGCCATGGTGCTGTTCGGCGTACCGGCCAGCAAACCGGAAACCGGCTTCGGCTACATCAAGAGCCGCCCCGCCCGGGACGACCTTCCGCCGGGCGTGCTGGCGGTCGAACGGTTCGTCGAGAAACCCTCCTCGGCCAAGGCCAGCGAGTTCGTCGCCAGCGGCGACTACTTCTGGAACAGCGGCATGTTCCTGTTCCGTTGCAGCCGCTACCTGGAAGAACTGAAAGGCCACGAGCCGGACATCTACGACACCTGCCTGCTGGCCCTGGAGCGCAGCAAGCACGAGGGCGACAGCGTGGCGATCGACGAAGCCACCTTCGCCTGCTGCCCGGACAACTCCATCGACTACGCGGTGATGGAGAAGACCGGGCGCGCCTGCGTGGTACCGCTGGACGCCGGCTGGAACGACGTCGGCTGCTGGTCGTCGCTATGGGACGTGCAGGGCAAGGACGAGCACGGCAACGCGTTGCAGGGCGACGTGGTGCTGCAGGACTGCCACAACTGCCTGGTGCACGGCACCGGCAAGCTGGTCACCCTGGTCGGCCTGGACGACCTGGTGGTGGTGGAAACCAAGGATGCGGTGATGATCACCCATCGCGAGCGCAGCCAGGAGGTCAAGCAACTGGTCAACACGCTCGCCGCCCAGGGCCGCCAGGAGGCGCACAACCACACCCAGGTCTATCGCCCGTGGGGCGCCTACGACTCGGTGGACAACGGCAGCCGTTTCCAGGTCAAGCACATCACCGTCAAGCCCGGCGCGCAGTTGTCCTTGCAGATGCACCACCACCGCGCCGAGCACTGGATCGTGGTCTCCGGCACCGCCCAGGTGACCTGCGACGACAAAGTGTTCCTGCTCACCGAGAACCAGTCCACCTACATCCCCATCGCCTCGGTGCACCGCCTGGCCAACCCCGGGAAGATCCCCCTGGAGATCATCGAAGTGCAGTCCGGCAGCTACCTGGGCGAGGACGACATCCAGCGCCTGGAAGATGTCTACGGGCGCACCGGCAAGCAACGCGAGGGCGAGCCGGTGAAGACCTGAACCACGGCGCGTTGCCGGCACGAGTTGCCGGCAGCGCCGCCGACGAGCCAGAAGCGCCGCACCGACGGCGCCGCCTCCAAGAGGCAGGCTCGGGCAAGCGCCCAAGGGGCGCCGCGCCATCTTCGACTGCCATGGATCGAACGCACTCGGCCTTTCGGGAAGAAGGGGGATGTCCATGACTACAGGAACGGCAAGAATCACGGCGAGCCCGGCTGGCGCGGCGACGCGCTGGCATGACTTCAGCGTGCGTCTGTTCGGCTGGAGCCTGCTGTTCGCCTGCCTGGTGCTGCTCTCCGAACTGCTCGATCCGAGCCTGCTCGACCCACGGCACAAGCATTTCATCCTGCTGCTCGGCGCCCTCGGCACCTGGCGCTACGGCAATGCCATCGCCCACTACCTGCGTGGCATGTACTTCCTGCACTGGCGCTTCCCGGCCATGCGCCGGGCGGTGGAACGCATGGGCGACGCGGCTCTGCCGTCGCAACTGTTCATGGTGGTGACCAGCTTCCGCATCCCCGCGCAGACCACCTTCAAGGTCTACCAGTCGGTATTCCGGGAAATCCAGCGCCTGCCGGTGCCGTGCACGGTGATCGCCTCCATCGTCGAGAAGGGCGACGAGGACCTGATCAAGCAGATCATGCGCCGCGAGGTGCAGGGCCGCGACGACATCCGCCTGCTCATCGTGCGGGCCCGTGGCACCGGCAAGCGCGACGGCCTGGCCCATGCCTTCCGCGCCCTGTCGCGGCGCATGCCGGGCAACGACGCGGTGGTCGGCGTGGTCGATGGCGACACCATGCTGCTGCCCGGTTGCGTGGCCAACGCGGTGAAGTTCTTCGCCTACCTGCCCGACGTCGGCGGCATCACCACCAACGAATTCTGCGAGGTCGAGGGCGGCAAGCTGATCCGCGAGTGGCACTCGCTGCGCTTCGCCCAGCGCCACATCAACATGTGCTCCATGGCCCTGTCGCGGCGCGTGCTGACCATGACCGGGCGGCTGTCGTTCTTCCGCGCGCGGGTGATGACCGACCCGGAGTTCATCCGCGACGTCGAGGCCGACTTCCTCGAACACTGGCGCCTCGGCCGCTTCCAGTTCCTCACCGGCGACGACAAGTCCTCCTGGTTCAGCCTGATGCGCGCCGGCTGGGACACCTTCTACGTCCCCGACAGCAACACCCTCACCGTCGAGCATCCGCCAGACAAGAACTTCCTGCGCGCCACCCGCCAACTGATGTTCCGCTGGTACGGCAACTCGCTGCGCCAGAACTTCCGCGCCACCCGCCTGCTGGGTTTCCGCCAACTGGGGATGTTCGCCATGTACGTGCTCTACGACCAACGCGTTTCCATGTGGACCAGCCTGCTCGGGCTGACCGCCTCGCTGACGGCCGCGCTGCTCTACGGCGCGCAGTTCCTGGTGGTCTACCTGTTCTGGATCCTGCTCTCGCGGACCCTGGTGACGCTGCTGATGCCGTTCTCCGGGCACCGGGTCGATCCGCTCTACCCGCTGGTTCTCTATTACAACCAGATCCTCGGCTCGCTGATGAAGATCCACGCCATGTTCCACATGGACCAGCAGAGCTGGACCCGTCAGAAGACCACTCTCAGCGGCGGTGCCGCCGGGCTCGACCTGGCCCTCAACCGCCTGACCTCGAAAACCATGCTGGCGTCCTCCGTCGCGCTGTTCTTCGGAGCCGTCGCCCTGCTGTTGCAAGCCACCCAACCCTGAGCGCGAGGCGAACACCCATGAGCACTGTCGGAAACCTGTCCGCCAATGTGGTCCACGAGGCGATCGACGAACGCCAGTACGTGCGCACCAAGATTCCCGCCAAGGTCACCCTGAGCGGCGGCGGCATCCCACCCACCGAGTGCCAGATCGAGGACATCTCCCTCGGCGGCCTCGGCCTGAACTGCGAGCAGCCGCTGAAGATCGGCAGCCTGCTGTACGCCTCGATCCACCTGCGCCTCAACGCGGTGGTGCTGAACATCGACGCCAGGATCAAGGTGGTGTCCCAGCGCGGCCCCCTGGTCGGCACCGAGTTCATCGAGCTGGACGAGCAGAAGCGCGACATCCTGCGCTACCTGATCAGCGCCTACATGTCCGGGGAGATCGCCGACATCAACGGCCTGCTCCACGTCTTGCAGCGGGAGAACTACATCAAGCAGCGCAAGCACAAGGCGAGCACCTCGCGCAGCCTCTGGGAGCGCCTGCGCGCCGCCTTCGGCAGCCTGCTGTTCCTCGCCGCCGGCCTGTTGGTCGCCAGCCTGCTGCTGCACAAGCTGTACCTGCTGTTCTTCCACGTCGCCGCCAGCCAGGCGCTGGTCAGCGCCAACGCCTACGTGGTGAGCATGCCGGAGAACGGCTACGTCAAGCTGCTGGTCGATCCTCGGCAACCCCGGGTCGCCGTCGGCCAGCCGATCGCCAGCGTCTCCACCCAACTGGCCACCAGCATCAACACCCCGTCCGACCTGGAAGCCCTGGCCCGCCTCGCTCCGGCCGACGCCGAAGCGCTGCTCAACCGCTCGCTGGTGGAGACGGTGATCGCCAGCCCCTGCGACTGCGAGGTGTATTTCCCCACCAAGCGCCCGGACGGCTACGCCTACAAGTACGACGAACTGGCACACCTGCTGCCTGTGGACGAGGGCCTGTTCGTCCAGGCCAGCTTCCCCTTCGACCGGCTCAAGGACGTCAACCGCGTCTCCCGGGTCGAGCTGAGCCTGTTCGGCGGCGGCGAGCCGATCGCCGGCACCGTGGTCGACTCGGCCCTGGACAGCGAGAACCAGGCCCTGGTGCTGACCATCCAGCCCGCCGAACCGCTGCCGCGCGAAGCCTACCGCAAGCCGCTGGCGGTGGACGTCTACCTCGGCCTGCCGTTCTCCGGGCTGCTGGCCGAGCTGCGCCGGGAGTAGCCGCCATGAGCCGCGCGAAGTCCCTCGCCCCGCGGTTCTGCGCCGCCGCCCTGGCAGCCTTGCTGGCAGGCGCGGCGCAGGCGGACAGCCTGGCGCAGATCCGCTATCGCCTGCACCAGGACCCGCGCGCCGAGGTCGAGCCGCAGTTGCGCGCCCTGGCCGAGCGGGGCGAGCGCGGTGCGCAGTTGCTGCTCGCCGAACGGCTGTCCGGCTCCGCCGACACGCAGCGGGTCCAGGAGGCCATCGGGCTGTACCAGAGCGCCTTCGACCAGGGGCGCGGCGAACTCGGCGCGCTCAGCCGCCTGGCCGCGCTGGTGGCCGGCAACACCCTGTACCGCGCGCACAACCAGGCGTTCTTCCAGGACGCCGTGCGGCGCTACCCGCAGACCCGCGACTTCCGCACCCTGTCCAATACCCTCGAGGTGTTCCTGGTCTATCCCGAGGACTTCCCGGCGGAGCGGGCACAGCAGTTGATCGAACTCTACGAGCGCGCCTGCGTGGAGGACTGCCGGGCCCTCACCTACCGCGCCGCACTGGCCGAACAGCAGGGCCGGAAGTCCATGGCCGAGAGCTACTGGCGACGCGCGATGCTCGACGACGCGCGCGCGGTGGAGCGCTACTACTACAGCCTCGGCGACCGCCAGGACGAGCTGTTCCCGGCCTACGCCAAGGAGCTGATGGCGCGGATGGACGAGCTGCCGATGCCGGTGACGCAGGCCATCGGCAGTCTGCTCAGCAGCATCGCCCGCGAGCACGACCCGGACGTGCTGGCCTGGCTGGACCACGCCAGCGGGCGCGGCTCGGTGGCGGCCATGCAGTCCAAGGCCAGCTACATGATGTCCTCGGCCAGCCACTACCAGCCCGCCGAGGTGTTCGCCCTTATCGACCGCATCGAGGCCGTGCAGTCGCAGCAGGGACGAGCCCTGCGCGCCTCGGCCTACATGGTCCGCGCCTGGCCGACCCTCGATCCGTTCAAGGCCCACGAACTGATCCTCGGCCTGCTCGCCGAGGGCTACCAGAACGCCTACCTCAACCTCGGCGAACTGCACAGCATGGGCGGCCTCGACGAGGTGGACCAGTTCAAGGCGATCGAGGCCTACCAGCAGCTCACCGAACAGGGCTTCGCCTCGGCCTTCTACCGCATCGCCAACCTCTACGCCCACGCCAAGGGCATCTGCAACGACCGGGTCAAGGCCTACGCCTACGCGCGTATCGCCGTGGACTACGGCGAACTGGGCGCGCGCAAGTTCCTCCGCGAACTGGAGGGCGAGATCAGCCAGCAGGAACTGGCCGACGCCCAGCGCGCACGCAGCGACATCCTGAAGAACGTCAAGGTCCAGCTATGAGGAACCACCACATGCCAAGGAACATCGGCAAGCACACCGCGCACTGGCTGGGCTGGGCCCTGCTGCTCGGCTGCGGCCTGGCGCGGGCGGAAGACAGCGGGGAAGCCACGGCACCCGCCGGGGAAAGCGTGCCGGCCGGAGACGCCGCGCCGGCGGCGGACACCCTGGAGATCGGCCACAAGTTCACCGTGCAGGGCGGCTACGGCCCGCAGGACTCGAACCTCAGCGAGGACTACGAGCCCTTCTACGGCCTGCGCTACGAACCCTCGCTGTCGTGGTTCAGCCCGGAGCGCCAGTGGCCGGTCTGGCAGGGCTTCGTGCGCGCCTGGTTCAACTACAACTCGAGCCAGGCCAGTACGCCGTTCCAGGAGCAGGACCTGGACCGCGAGCGGCGCCAGGTCGAGCACTTCAGCGCCGAGCTGCGCGAGTTCTACCTGCGCCGCAACCTGATCGGCGACGACCCGCGCTTCTCCCTGGCCCTGGGCCGCCAGCGCTATGCCGACTACTACGGCATGTGGTGGGACGACAGCCTGGAATCGCTGCGCTTCGACTACAGCGACGACTTCGCCAGCGGCTTCTTCGCCGTCGGCCAGCGCTTCTTCTACTACAACAGCGACTCCAACAGCCTGGACGACGGCGCCCGTTCGATCCTCTACGGCTTCGGCGAATACGCCTGGCGCTGGCAGGCCAAGCACTGGGCCGGCACGCGCGTGCTGCTGGAGTACGACCACTCCGGCGCCGACCCGGACGACCCGACCGACTTCAAGGGCGGCCGCCTCGGCCTGTTCGCCCACGGCGACGACCTGGACTGGGGCCCGATCAGCGATTACCGGGTGGAACTGGCGCTGCTCGCCGGCCGGGTACGCGCCACCAGCGCCGCGCCGGCCGAGACCAGCGAGCACCACGACAGCCGTGGCTGGGCGCTGGTCGGCGACCTCGGCAAGCGCTTCGACGACTGGCCCTGGCAGCCGCGCATCGCCCTGCGCGCCGGGATCACCGACAAGCCTGACGACGAGTTCGACGGCTTCGGCTTCAACGAACTGCAATCGGACCGGGTCAGCGGCCGCGAGACCTATTCCAGCGGCCTGCTCGGCTCCTTCATCAGCGTCAACCTGCGCAACCTGGCGTTCTACGGCATCGCCGTGGAAACCCGCCCGCAGCCACGCCACTACTTCGACGTGCGGGTCTCCGACCTGTACCTGCGCGACCCCGACCAGGACCTGCCGCTGCGCATCTCCCCCGAACTGCTGGCGCCACCCACGGCGCCGGGGCAGGCCAACCCGATCACCGGCAGCAAGTCGCTCGGCCAGGTGCTCGACCTCAATTACTACTGGGAGATGTTCCCCTTCGCCATCCAGGGCCGGCAACTCAACCTCGACCTGCTGTTCAGCGCCGGCTACTTCCTGGCCGGCAACGCCGTCCGTGGTCTGGACGACGACTACCAACTCTCCTTCGGCGCGGTTCTTCGCTACTAACGGAAAGGTGCGGCCATGATCTTCACATCGAACGTCTTCCTGTTCCTGTTCCTGCCGGTGTTCCTGATCGTCTACTACCTGGTCAAGGACTCCTGGCGGTCCTACGTGATCGTCCTCGGCAGCTACCTGTTCTACGCCTGGTGGCGCCCGGACTTCCTGCTGCTGTTCGTCGCCATTTCCTACTGGAACTACTGGTTCGGCCTGCGCATCAAGGCCTGCCTGGACCGTGACGACAAGCGCCTGGCCTTCCGCCTGCTGACCGTCGGGGTGATCGGCGACCTGGCCGCCCTCGGCTACTTCAAGTACGCCAACTTCGGCGTCGAGGTGATCGCCGCCGCGCTGGCGCCGCTGGGCATCAACACCTTCACCCTGGAACACATCATCCTGCCGCTGGGCATCTCCTTCTACGTGTTCCAGGCGATCAGCTACATCGTCGACATCTACCGCAAGCAGGCCGAGCCGACCAACCGCTTCGTCGACTTCGCCGCCTTCATCGCCCTGTTCCCGCAACTGATCGCCGGGCCGATCCTGCGCTACAACCAGATGGACCAGCAGTTGCGCCAGCGCACCCACTCACTGGAGCTGTTCTCCCTGGGTGCCTGCCGCTTCATGCTCGGCTTCGTCAAGAAGGTGCTGATCGCCGACTCGCTGGCGCCGATGAACACCCTGTTCATGGGCGAGCCGGACCTGCAGATGGCCGACGCCTGGTTCGGCGTGGCGGTGTCGCTGTTGCAGTTGTACTTCGACTTCTCCGGCTACAGCGACATGGCCATCGGCCTCGGCATGATGATGGGCTTCCGTTTCCCGGAGAACTTCAACCAGCCGTTCCTCTGCCAGAGCCTCACCGAGTTCTGGCGACGCTGGCACCTGACCCTCGCCGACTTCCTGCGCGACTACGTCTACCTGCCGATCGTCCGCAGCCGCAAGGTCGGCGCCGATGGCGCGCTGTTCCTGACCATGATGCTGTCCGGCTTCTGGCACGGCGCGAGCTTCTCCTTCATCGGCTTCGGGCTGTACTTCGGCTTCTTCATGGTGCTGGAACGCAAGCTCGGCCTGACCACCAAGATCGACGCCCCCTACAAGCTCTGGCGCAACCTGCTCGCCATGACCATGGTGGTGTTCTGCATGCCGCTGTTCGTCGCCGGCAACCTGGACCGCGCCATCGAGATCTACATCGGCATGCTCGGCCTGCGCGGGCTGGGCGGCCTGGAGCTGTACTACATCGGCACCTCCGCCCTGACCATGTCCTTCGTGCTGGTGGCGCTGGCCTGGATCGTCGGCGCCGGCGTGCTCAACCGCCGCTTCTACGCCGGCCACAAGGAGGGCTACCTGATGCAGCACGTCGGCGGCCTGAGCGCCGTGCTGCTGTGGGCTGCCTTCGGCCTGTCGATCAGCCGCCTGGCCGCCAATTCCTTCTCGCCGTTCCTGTACTTCCAGTTCTGATGAGGAGATCGCCATGTTTCCCGTGATGACATCCGCCAGCAAGCTCAACGGCATCGCCTTCTGCCTCATGCTCGCCGCGATGCTCCTGTACTCACTGCCCAAGTCGGTGAGCTTCCTGCGCAGCCAGGAGCAGGCCCTGACGCTGTTCCTCGACGGCGAGCTGATCCGCAAGTTCGAGGCTTCCTACGACCGCGAATTCCCGCTGCGCGCGGTGTCGGTGGAAGCCTGGGCCAACCTCCAGTACCTGCTGTTCCGCGAGGGCTCCAGCGGCGTGGTGCTGGGCAAGGATGGCTGGCTGTTCACCAACGAGGAATACAAGGTGCCCAACGCCCACCAGCAGGTGCTGGCCCGGCACCTGGAGCGCATCGCCGAGGTCGGCGCCCACCTGCGCGAGCACGGCAAGCGGCTGATCCTGATCCCGGTGCCGATGAAGGTGGACATCTATGCCGACCGGGCACCGTCCCTCGATGCGCGCACCCCGCGGCTCTACGGCGAATTCGTCGAGCAGTTGCGGCGCATGGACATCGAGGTGGCGCCGGTGCGCCAGAGCTTCCTCGCCAGCAAGGCAGAGCAGCCGCTGTTCCTGCGCACCGACACCCACTGGACGCCGCAGGGCGCCAGCCTGGCCGCCAGGGAATTCGCCCGCCTGCATCCGGAACTGGTCGGCGGGCAAGGCTATCGCTCGGAGCGGGTGGCGGAGAAAACCATCGCCGGCGACCTGCTCAACTTCGTGCGCTTCAGCGAGTGGCTGGAGCCGCAGGTGTTCGCCGCCGACACCATCCCGGTGTACGAAACCAGCCAGGCCGAGCAGCGGGTCGACGCCGACCAACTGTTCGGCGACAGCGAGCAGTCGATCATGCTGGTCGGCTCCAGCTACACCAAGATCGAGGACTGGAACTTCCCCGGCTTCCTCAAGGAACACCTCAAGAGCGACCTGCTGACCACCGCCGTGGAAGCGCGTGGCCCCTTCTACGCCATGGAGGAGTTCCTCGCCGGCGAATACCTGGCCAACGGCGAGATCAAGACGGTGATCTGGGAATTCCCGGTGCGCACCCTGCTGACCCAGCAAGCCAGCTCGCAAAGCTGGCAAGCCATCATGAACCAGTTCTTCTGAAACCCCGGAGGTGCCCCCATGAACGTGCTCATTCAACGCTGCCTGCTGTCCCTGCTGCTGCTCGCGCCGCTGGCCGCTCAGGCCCAGGACGGCAACGCCGCCCTCTACGGTCCGGTCGCCCCGGCCGGCTCCGCCTACGTGCGGGTCCTCAACCTCAGCGGCGCGCCCGCCGAAGTCCTGCTCAGCGGCAAGGCCAGCGCGCAGAAGGTCAACGCCGGCCAGCTCGGCGCCTATGTGTTCATCGCGCCCGGCAATCGCAAGATCACCGTCAACCAGACCAGCCAGGACGCCAACCTGCAAGGCAACTCGGCCTACACCCTGGTCTACGACGGCAGCAGCCTGCAGAGCATCGTCGACCCCTACAGCGACGATCCGAAGAAAGCCCTGGTGGCCTTCTACAACCTCACCGACCAGCCGCTGGCGCTGAAGACCCAGGACGGCAAGCACGCCATCGTCGACAACGTCGCCAAGAACCACAGCGGCGTGCGCCCGGTGAACGAGATCAAGATCGGCTTCGCCGCATTCAATGGCGAGCAGAGCGTGGCCCGGTTCGACGAACAGTTCCTCAAGAAGGGCCGCTCCTACAGCTACCTGGTGATCCCCGATGGCGGCAGCTACCGGGCCATCAGCCAGGCCAACAGCCTTGACGCCATCGAATAGCCCCGCACACGAGGCCGGCCGGTCATGAACATGCTGATGCGCGCACTCGCCATCCTCCTCGTTGCCCTCGCGCTGGCCCGTCCGGCCGCCGCCGGGGAGAACGGGGAGTGCGACCTGGATTGCCTGATCTGCCCCGGCCTGGGCGATCCCGAACACTATGCGGAAGGGATCATGAAGGCCCTGGAGGTGCTCGCCCCCGGCAAGGACAAATGGCTGTTCCGCTCCGCCGTGGACCTGACCAACGACTTCGGCATCCCGGCGGCGATGCGTCCGGAGTTCGCCCGGCTGATGTCCACCTTCGCCGCCAAGGGCATCCGCGTGGTGATCGCCGTGCAACCGACCCGTGGCCTGATGCACCGCGACAAGGTCCGCCCGGAATACGCCTACGGCTTCGACTACCCGCTCGCCCGGCGCAACCTCGCCACCTTCCTCGACCAGTTGCGCCAGGGCGGCGCGGTGGTGCCGGACATCCTGCCGCTGGTGGACACACCGCCGCAGCCGGACTTCTTCTTCCGCCGCGACCACCACTGGACGCCGACCGGCGCCAAGGTCACCGCGCGCATCATCGCCGACAGCCTAGCCGGCCAGCCGTTCTACGCCGGTCTGACCAAGAAGAGCTACCGCACCGAACCGGGCGTCATGGTGCCCAAGGACGGCACCATGAGCCGTGGCCTCAAGCGCATCTGCGGCAACAACTTCGGCTTCCAGTACGTGCGCGGCTTCCAGACCATCCCCGCCGACGGCGACGCCAGCGCGCTGTTCGACGACAGCGCCGCCCCCGAAGTGGTGCTGGTCGGCACCAGCAACTCCGCCACCCGCGACGACGAGGCGAAGAACTACAACTTCGAGGGCTACCTCAAGGAATACCTGAGCGTCGACATCCTCAACTACGCCCTGCCCGGCGCCGGCCAGGACGGTTCGCTGATCCAGTACCTGCACTCCGAGGAATACGATCCCAAGGCGCCGCCCAGGATGATCATCTGGGAACTGCCGGCCAACTTCCGCCTGGAAACCCCACTCAGCTACCGGCAACTGGTCCCCGCCATCAACGGCGGCTGCGCGCACTCGCCCAGGGTGCTGGCCGGCGCCCGCCACGAACTGCCCGGGCTGCGCACCGGCGAGCGCATCGAACTGCTCAGCAACGCCGGCCAGAAGCGCCAGGACCTGCACGACCTGCCCGGCTTCCTGCAGATCGACATCGGCGACCGCAACGTCAAGGACTTCTACATCATCACCTACTACGACAACGGCAGCCGCGACAAGGTGTGGTACCGCCGCGAAGGCATCGTCGACGGCGGCCGCTACTACCTGGAGCTGAGCCGCGCCAAGGAACACCGTGGCGCCAACCTGCTGTCGGTGTTCATGGAACCGGTCGCGCCACTGGAAACCCCGACCACGCTGGAGGTGCAGCTATGCCTGTGAAGCACCTGGGCGCCCTGCTGCTCGCCTCCGGCCTGCTCCTCGGCGCGGCCCCCGGCGACGCCGCGCTGCGCTCGATCTGGCAACCCACCGGCCCCGCCCCGGCGGCGCTGGACTACCACGGCCTGAGCTGCCGAAAACCGGCGCCGGCGGCCTACACCGGCCCCTTGCAGATCGACAGCAAGTACGACCAGAGCGACCAGAGCAAATCCACCCTGAGCGCCAGGCCCGCCTCGGAAGCCTCGCAACGCGCCTATCGCAGCGCCGGCGAATACACCAAGACCCTGGTGAGCTTCGCCGACTACTACCTGCGCGCGGAAACCCCCGGCCACGCCAGCATGGCCCTGGCCTGCATCGACCAGTGGCTGCAGGCCTGGGCCGAACCGGGCGCGCTGACCAGCCGCGACGCCAGCAAGACCGGCATCGCCGTGCGCAAGTGGAGCCTGGCGGCAATCGCCGCGGTGATCCTCAAGACCCAGGCCCTCAGCCACGGCCAGTTGCAGTTGAGCCACGAGCAACGGCAGTGGCTGGACGACCTCGCCAGCCTGGTGGTCGACGACTACGCGCCGCGCCTGGAGCCCGGCTTCCGCTACTTCAACAACCACGACTACTGGGCCGCCTGGGCCCTGGCCGCCACCGCGATGATCCTCGACCAGCCGCGCTACCTGGACCTCGGCGAAAAGATCATGCGCCGCGCCCTGGAACAGATCACCCCCGGCGCCGACGGCCAGTACGCCTACCTGCCCAACGAACTGGCGCGCGGCAAGCTGGCCGCCAACTACACCCACTACGCGCTGGTGCCGCTGGTGCTGCTGGCCGACGCCCTGCGCGTGAACGGCGCGCGACTGAGCGCCGACGACGAACGCCGCCTCGCCCTGCTCGCCAACTTCGCCGCCACCAGCGTGCTCGCCCCGCAGCGCCTGACGGAACTGAACGGCCAGCGGCAGAGCCCGGTGGAGCCCTACAAGATGGCCTGGCTGATCCCCTTCCTCAGCCACTCGCCCGAACACGAACTGGCCCGCCGCCTGTACCGCGCCGAGGATGGCGCGGTGGACGGCTACAGCCAGATCGGCGGACGCATCGCCCCCTTCTACCCGGACCTCCAAGGCAGGTGACCCCATGCCCGATCTCGGCTCCCGCGCACGGCGCTGGCTACTGCTCGCCGCCCTGACCGCCACCCCGCTGGCCGGCGCCGAGCAGGCTCAGCCACTTCACCTGCTGTCCGGCAGCGAGCAGCAGGCCGAACTGCGCCACCTGCTCGCCGAACTCCCCGCAGCCCCCACCGCCGAACAATTCGCCAGCCGCCTGCCCGCCGGGCGCGCCAGCGTCTCGCGGCTGACCCTGTTCTCCGCCCAGTCCGGCAGTTGGCCGTTCGAACCCTTCGTGCACAACGGCCTGTTCCGCTCGATCGCCGGCTACCAGGCCGCCCATCCCCAGGCCCTGCGCATCAGCGGCGGGCGCATCGACCTGGCGCAACTGCACAAGGCCGTGGGCAACCCGGCGATCCTGCGCCCGCACAAGGACGGCTACCTGCTCAGCTACCCGCTGCTGATCGCCGCCGACGCCGCGCTGCTGGTGGACAACGCCAACCTCTACCTGAACGCCAACAGCGGCGCCGCGCTGATCAACCAGGGCCAGTTGCGGCTGCGCCACGCCCTGGTGCAGGGCTGGAGCGGCGAACACGCGGAAACCGCCGAGCCGGGCTTCCGCCCCTTCATCATGGCCTGGGCCGGCAGCCTCACCCTGGTCGAGCACTCCACCCTCTCCCGCCTCGGCTACAACGCCCACCTGGCCCGTGGCCTCGGCGTCGCCCGCAGCCGGGAGCAGGGGCCCTCCGTACCGCCCGGCCGCCTGTGGGTGCACGACAGCCTGTTCGACGAACTCTCCACCGCCGTGGACGCCAGCGCGGCGCTGGTACGCATCGAGGACAGCCGCTTCGAACGCCTCCAGCAATACGCCCTCGACCTGAACGACAGCCAGCTCGCCGTGCTCAGCAATCGCATCGACCAGGTGCGCAACCACAGCGGCATCCGCGTCCGCGGGCGCAGCCAGGGCCGCCTCGAAGACAACGTGATCAGCGCCACCGGCAAGGCCGGCATCGAAGTCAGCGAACAACGCGGCGACCTGCTGATCGCCGGCAACCTGCTCGGCATCCCGACCGGCAGCGCCATCCAGTTGCGCGACAGCGGCAGCGAAGGACGCCTGCTGCTGCTGCGCAACCACATCCTCCACAGCGGCTACAGCGGCATCGACGCGCACAACGTCAGGCAGGCCCACGTGCTGGAAAACCGCATCGACGCCAGCCCCGAATACGCCATCAGCTTCCGCCACCCGGCTCCCGGCGGCGGCCGCCTGGTACTGGTCGGCAACCACCTGGGCGGCATCGGCAAGGCGCTGATCCGCGTCGAAGGCCAGGAAAGCCTGCTGCTCGGCGACAACCACCTGCAACTCGCCCCGCCGAACCAACAGGCCCTGGCCGGCGACCTGCTGCCACTGCAAAGCCTGCTGCTGGACGCCGCGCGGGCGCCGGGCTGCTTCATCGAGGTACGCCCGGCCCTGCGCCGCAAAGGCCCACCCGAACCGGCACCGATGAGTTGCCCGCCGGGTTGACGCCGCGCGGGTAGTACGATGGGTATCGCTTCGCTCGGCTACGACACTACCCAGCCACACGAACGGCCCCTCTCCCCCAGCCCCTCTCCCATGAATGGGAGAGGGGAGATTGTTCCGAGGCAGGGGTCAAGCACCGTGCTCCCGGCTCTCTCGGACAGCCCCCTCTCCCCCTGGGAGAGGGTTGGGGTGAGGGGCGGACGTCAGGACGACACCGATGGGTATCGCTCCGCTCAACCCATCCTACGCACTGCAAATCGCGGGCATGGCCCGCTCCTACCTCTCAGGAACTCCGCAATACTCTCCGCTTACTCGGACAGCCCCTCTCCCCTCGGGAGAGGGTTGGGGTGAGGGGCGGACGTCAGGACGACACCGATGGGCATCGCTCCGCTCAACCCATCCTACGCACTGCAAATCGCGGGCATGGCCCGTCTACCTCTCAGGAACTCCGCAATACTCTCCGCCTACTCGGACGGCCCCCTCTCCCTCCGGAGCGGGGCGCGCAGCCAGGGCTGGGGTGAGGGAGCGGAGTCAAGAACAACCCCTATCCCCCACCCCTCCTCCGAACCACCTCCCGCATCCCCTCGATACGCCGCTCCAAGGCCGCCCGTTCCGCCTCCGGCTTGGCCAGCCACCACGCACGCACCGCCGAGGTATCGTGGGGCTCAACCCAGCCGGCATAACGCTCGTACTGCGCCTGCGGAAAGCCGTTGTCGAGCCCCCGCAGGTGCTTGTCGAAGAAGCCGAGGACGAACGCGTTGGTCGCGCCGATCAGCACCTCGACCGGCGCCGTCCCGGCCGCCAGGTCGCGCAGTGGGCGGCGCACGAGCAGGGCGTTGTCGGTGAAGCCGGCATGCACCGCGCCGTTCAGCACCGGCCGGTAGAGGTCGCCGCGTTGCCCGGCGTGTTCGAAGCGCTCGTAGGAGAAGTCGTTGAAACCGCGCAGCTCGCCCGTCGGTTCCACGCCCAGCATCCGGTAGAAACCGCCCAGGTCGGCGTGGAGCATCAGCAGCGGCACCGGGATGTCGGCGGCGAACGGCGTGAAGTGGAAATCGCCGCCGTCGAGGTTGACCGCCGCCGCGCAACGCCGGTCGACCATGCACACCGCGCCCGTGGTCGAGCCGCCGAAGGACATGCCCATCTCGCCGGTGCGTGTGAAGTCGCTGGCGGCCACCAGGTCGGCGACGCTCGCCGGCACGGCGCCGGCCTGCAAGGCGTCGTGCACGAACAGGCGGTCGGCCAGCCAGACCGGCGCGCTGACGACGATGGCACGGTTGCCGGGCGCCGGAATCTCCAGCGCGGTGCGCAACTGGCCGTCGAGGCGCTCGTCGAAATCCCCGGACGCGTAGCCACGGACCATCACCTCCGAAAACCCGCTCTCCAGCACATGGCGCATGTGTTCGAGCAGCGCCGGGTCCATCGGCAGCACCTCGCCGTCGGGGAGCAGCGTCGGCGAGGCGTCGCCGCTGTGCTGGACCGAATAGACCGCGTAGCCGTGGCTGGCGAGGTCTTCCATCAGCGCCCAGTTCGCGGCGGTGTAGGCGGTGTAGCCGTGGCTGAAGAACACCACCGGCAGCTTGCCGGCACCAGCGCGAATCGGCGCACCCTCGAAGGCATTGGTGCGCATGTGCTTGAGATGGGCAAGCAGCGGCGGGAAGCCGAACAGCGCGCCGAAGCCGCGCGCCGTGGTCTTCGCCTCCTCCTCGTCGAAGTAGCGCCGGGGCTTCGCGCCGGGAGCCGGGGAGGCCGGATACCAGGCGCGTACCAGCAGGCGCCGGGGCTCGTCCGGGCCGGCATTGAAGACTCCCGGGCGGCCATGGTCGATCAGTTCGAAGTCGCGCACGCCGACCGCCTGGGGGCCGCTGGGTGGCGGCAGGTCCGCCACCGGGAACAGCCAGAGAGGTGCCACCGCCAACCCACCGAGCAGGCTGAACAGCAGCCCCGACCACACCGGCACGCCACGCTGCCCGGAGCGACGCAGGCGGCCAATCAGCAGCACCAGCAGGAACAGCGCCCCGAGCGCCGCGCCAGCACCGGCCTGCCAGCGGTCGTCCCGGATGCCGAACAGGCCGACGGCGAGCACGGCCGTCGCCGCCAGCCACAGCACCCGGCCACGCTCGGGAAAGCCCGGCAGCCACCAGGCGCAGAGGAACAGCAGGAGCGCGGCGATCAACAGGATGTCGGAGAGGATCATCGCACCTCCGTTGTGCGGCGCGCCGGCCACAGCGCGGTGGCGGCCAGCAGGACGGCGATCAGGGCATAGGGCGCGCCGTTGTCGAGCTGGTAGACCAGCGTGCCGACCAAGGGCCCGACGATCATGCCGAGACCATGCGCGGCGCCGATGGTGCCCGCCGTCGCGCCCTGCTCATGCGGTTGCACCGCGTTGGCGGCGAGGGCGGAAACCGCCGGGAACACCCAGCCCATCCCCGCCGCCGCGACGAAATAGCTGGCCCACAGCAGCGGCGCGCCGACGGCGAACATCGCCGCCCCGAAGCCGGCGGCCGAAACCAGCCCGCCGATACGGATCAGCCGCGCCGGCGGCCAGTCGAGGGCGCGCACCGCCATCTGGGCGAGGATCAGCGCCACGCCCACCACGGTGAGGGCGATGCCGGCCGCCTGGGCGGCGTCGGCAGCGGCCAGTCGCAGGCGGTCGAGGGCGAAGAAGCCGACCGTGACCTGGGCGATGGTGACGCTGAACATCGCCACGAAGGCCACCGCCAGCGGCCGGCGCAGGCGCGGGTCGCCGATCTTCAGCGGCACGGCGTCGGCCGGCGCGTGGCGCTCGTCACGCGGCAGCCAGCGCCACAGCACCAGCAGCGCGATGGCCGGCAGCAGGCCGGTGACGATCAGCGGCAGCTCCAGCCCACGGGCGGCCAGCAGTCCGGCGAGCCCCGGCCCGGCCACCATGCCGGCGGCGCTGGCGGCCCCGAGACCGGCCATGGCCGCCGCGCGCCGTTGCGGTTCGACGTGGTCGGCGACCAGCGCCGCCGAGCAGGCCGGCACCGCCGCGTAGAAGCCGCCGGACAGCCCGCGCAGCAGGACGATGCCGGCGAACGCCAGCCACACCGGCGCCGTGTTCTGCAATGCGCCGATCACGAAGGCGCACAGCGCACCGTAGCTCAGCACGAAGCCAGCGAGCCCCAGGAGCAATACCCGCCGTCGTCCACGGCGGTCGCTGGCCGCGCCCCAGACCCGCGCCAGCAGCACCCAGGCGATGCCGCCGACGGTCACCGCCGTGCCGGCCTGCCAGGGCGCCAGGCCCAGCACCCGGGCGATCGGCCCGATCAGGGCGACGAAGGACATCATCGCGATGGTGCAGACGAACGCTTCGAACATCAGCGGCCGCAGGCTGAAGCGGGTCGACTCGCAGGCGGCGGGACGCTCGGTCATGGCGGTCACGTCATCTCTCCCCCGACCTGGGCAAGCGCGCCCAGACCCAGCCGATCAACACGAGCGGGATACCGAGGGACAGCCAGGACAGCAGGTCGTAGAAACCGTCGCCGAGCAGCGCCGCTACCAGGCCGAAGCCGCTGACCACGGCGATCAGCAACGGCCAGCGAAAGATCATCCAGAGTCCGCGTTTCATGGGGTGTTCTCCGTTACCAGTCCGCCGGCGTCCAGCTCGGCCAGGCGTTTCTCCAGCGGCGCCTTGCGTCGGCCGAGCCACAGGTACAGGCCGCTGACGAGGACGACGATGGAAACGATGTCGAGCAGCGCCCAGACGATCTTCAGCGGCATGCCGCCGTAGTCGCCGAAGTGCAGCGGCTGGGAAATGAACAGGATCTTGGCGTACAGCGGCATCTCGCGCACCGCGGTCACCTCGCCGCTGCCGGCGTCCACCAGGGCCGGCGTCAGCAGGCGGCTGGTCACCGGCGTGTCGCCGGTCAGGTAGATGCCGTAATGGTGCGGGCTGGCGAACGGGCCGCCGGGAAACGCCACGGTCGTGACGCGCATCTCCGGCAGCGCGCGGCGGACGTTGCCGACCACCTCGTCGACGGACGCCAATTGCGTCGGCACCGGCCGGTCGCGATGGGTGGCGGCCATCTCCACCAGTTCGCTGGCCTGCCACATGCGCTCGATGGGCGTCGCCAGGGTATTGATCGAGCCGGTGAAGCCGACCACCAGCAGCCACACCACGGTGACGATGCCGAGCAGGTTGTGCAGGTCGAGCCAGCGCACGCGGCTGCCGCGCCTGACCCGCACGGTGGCGAAATCCAGCTTGCGCATGAACGGCGTATAGAGCACCACGCCACTGATGATCGAGACCACCAGCAGCAGCCCCATCAGGCCGAGGAACAGCATGCCGGGCAGGCCGGCGAACATGTCCACGTGCAGCTTGAAGAGGATGTACATGATGCCTTCCGTGGGCTGCGGCACGTCCAGCTTCTGGCCGCTGCGCAGGTCGAATATCTGGTAGTGGAAGTCGTCCGGCGCGGACATGTAGTCCGCCGCCGACGCCACCATCAGCAGCGGCTCCTCGTCGTCGAAGAACAGGTACGGCACCACCTCGCCGGGACGCGCCTCGAGGGCGGCGGCGACGATGTCGTCGAGCGCCGGGGCCGGTGTGCCCGGCGCCACCTCTTGGGGCTCGGGCATCCGGGCGTGCTGGATCTCGTGGCTGAAGATCAGCGGCAGCCCGGTGATACAGAGCATCAGCATGAACAGGGTGCAGACCAGGCTGCTCCACTTGTGCAGGGCGTACCAGGCACGCAGGGTTCGGGAGGTCATTTTCTCAGGCGCCTCGTCGATCAGAAGTCAGCGGTCAGCGACAGCGTCAGGGTGCGCGGCAGGCTGAGCGTCGCGTAGCCGCTCGATGCCAGCCAGTAGTCCTCGCCCGTCGCGTTTTCCAGATTGGCGCGCGCCACCAGCGGCGTGCCCCCGGCCTGGAACCGATAGCTGCCGCCCAGGTCCAGGCGGTTCCAACTGGGCACGTCGATCTGGTTGGCGGCATCCAGGTAGGCCTGGCCGGTATGGATCAGCCGGCCGTTGAGGGTCAGCCCGGCCAGGAACGGCGTGTCCCATTCCAGGCCGAGGTTGGCCTGCTTGCGGGACACGCCCGGCGCGTCGTTGCCTTCCTCATCGGGATTGGCGGCCTTGCTGAGCTCCGGCACCAGGTAGGTGGCGCCGGCCAGGACCCGCAGCCCCTCGCGCAGTTCGCCGGCGAGACTGAGTTCGAGGCCACGGTTGCGCTGCTCGCCGTCGGAACGGAAGACGTTGCCCGCATCGACGAACCCGCTGGGCTTCTCGATCTGGAACAGCGCGATGGTGGCCAGCAGGCTGCCGAAGTCGTACTTGGCGCCGATCTCGTACTGCCTGGCCTTGTATGGCGCCATCATCTCTCCGGCGTTCTGCGCCGTGGGCGGCGCGGTCTCGCCCTGGCTGAGCCCCTGGATGTAGTTGGCGTACAGCGACAGCTCGTCCAGCGGCTTGACCAGCACGCCCAGCATCGGCGTCCAGACCTTCTCGTCGTAGGTGGCGGTACGCACGCCCGTGTCCCAGTCGTAGGTCTTGGCCTTGATCTGCTGGTGGCGGATGCCCAGGGTGAACTGCAGGCGCTCCTCGAACAGCGACAGCCGGTCGCTGAGCGCCACCCCGCTGAGATCGCTCTCGGCGGTCTTGGGGATGCTGCCGTCGAGCGCCGAATAGTCGGGGACCGGCATGTGCGGCGCGTTCTCGTAGAGGTTTCCCGGCTGCATGCCGTCGAACAGGTAGACCAGCCCTTCCCGCGTGTACAAGCGGTTGCCGCTGAACGTCCAGTCGTGCCGGACCGCGCCGGTGTCGAACGCACCGCGCAGGCCGGCCTCGCCGGAGTAGCTGCGCCGGTCGGCACGCTGGCGGGCGAGCGCGTTGAACAGGTCGCCGTCGTTGCCCACCAGGAAGCTGTTGGAGGCGATGGTCTCGTAGTCGCTCTGCCGCCCGCCGATGGCCGCGAATGCAGTGAGGTCGTCGCTCAGCTCGTACTCGCCACGGGTCACCAGCGAGTAGTCTTCCTGGTCCAGGTAGGAGTCACGCATGCCGAAGCGGGTGCTGGAGTCCGGCGCATCGGGCATGCGCGTGGCGGTGCCGGGCAGCACCGGCCGCGCCACGCCCTCGAAGCTCTCCTTCTGGTACAGCAGGTCGGCGGACAGGCGTAGGCGCTCGCCACGGAAGTCCAGCGCGAGCGCCATCATCGGGAATTCGCGGCTCTGGTTGGCGAGCGCGGTATCGCCGTCGCGGTAGACGCCGTTGAAGCGCACGCCGAAGGCGTTGTCCTCGCCGAAGCGGCGGCCGACGTCGACATGGGCGCCGACCTGGGAATCCTCGCTCCAGTCCAGGGTCACGCGGGACAGCGGCTCGTCGGCCGCGCGCTTGGGCACGATGTTGATCGCACCGCCGACGCTGCCCCCTGGCGACATGCCGCTGAGCAGGGCGTTCGGGCCCTTGAGCAGTTCGACGCGCTCGGCGAATTCGATCGGCACCCGCCAGAACGGCAGCACCCCGTACAGGCCGTTGAGGGCGGTGTCGGCGCTGTTCACCGGGAAGCCGCGCACCGTGAAGGTATCGACGATATCGCCACGGCCGCCGACCACCCGCACCGAGGTATCGTTGGCCACCAGCAGGTCGGCGACGCTGCGCGCCTGCTGGTCCTCGATGGTCTGGGCGGTGTAGCTGACCACGCTGAACGGCGCGCTCATGACGTCGGTATTGCCCAGCATCCCCAGGCGGCTGCCACGGGCCACCTGGCCGCCGGCGTATTCCACCGGCAGGGCTTCCGGGCCGGCGGCCAGGCCGGTGACCAGCGAGGCCGGCACTTCCAGGGCACCGTCCGTATTCGCCGCGCGCACCAGGGTGTAGCTGCCGTCCGCGCGCGGCAGCAGTTGCAGGCCGCTGCCGTCGAGCAGCCGGAGCAGGCCCCCGGCCGCGGAATAGCGGCCTTGCAGGCCGGGGCTCCGCAGGCCGTCGGTGAGCGCCGGGTCGAACGACAGCGATACCCCGGCCTCGCTGGCGAAGGCCGCCAGGCTGCGACCCAGCGGGCCGGGTGCGATGGCGTAGCTGCGCAGCTCGTCGGCGGCGGGCGCCTCGGCGGCCTGCAACGGCGGCAGGACGGCCCCCAGCGCCAGCGACAGCAACGCACCACGAATCGCCAGCGACAAGGGGCGGAAGACGGAACGGGGTGTTCGGACAGCGATCATGCGGCAAGTTCCTTTCGGCCGATGGGGCCATGGCAGTGAGTGGTTTCCTTCCCTTGCCAGCCGAAACCCGAAAAGGTCTCACCCCATGCGCAATTTTTTTCGACGACGGCCGGCGGGAGCGGCGATCTCGTCGTTTTCTGGGCTCCCGCGTTCGCGGGAGTGACGAGGTGAGATGAGACCTCCCAGTTCTTCAACCGTCATCCCCGCGAACGCGGGGACCCAATAAACAGCCCGTAGCCCGGATGCAATCCGGGAATACCGGCAACTCCGTGGTCCCGGATTGCATCCGGGCTACGCCGGCCCGAGGGTGATCCAGTAATCGGTGACCGCCTCAACGCGGATTGGATAGGTCGCCTGCAACATCGCCAGGGTTCGCGCGCGGTCGCGGATCGGGTAGGCGCCGGAGACCGGCAGGCTGGTCACCGCCGGATCGCAGCGCACCACGCCGCGCCGGTAGCGCGCCAGCTCGGCGGCGAATTCGCCGAGCGGCATGCGGTCGGCCATCAGCATGCCGCGCGTCCAGGCGACCGAGCCGGCATCCACCGGCGTCAGCGCGCTGAAACCGGTGGCGCGGAACTCGCCGCCCCGCCCGGCCTCGATCACCCGCCGGGCGCCCTGCAACGGACTGACCTCCACCGCGCCCTGGAGCACGGAGAGGTGCGTGTGCCCATCGTCCTGGCGCACGCCGAAGCGGGTGCCGAGCGCGCGCAGGCGGCCTTCGGCGGTGGCCACCAGGAACGGCCGGGGCGGGCTCGACGGGTCGCTGGCGGTCTCCACCAGCAGCTCGCCCTGGAGCAGGCGCACCAGGCGCTGGTCAGCGTCGAATCGCAGGTCGACGGCGGTCGCGGTATTGAGGGTCAGGCGGCTGCCGTCGAGCAGCGTCAGCTCGCGCAACTCGCCCACCGTGGTGCGCTGATCGGCCAGCCATTCCTGCCAGGGCTTCTCCCGCCAGGCTCCCCAGGCCAGCGGCGCGGCGCCGAGCAGCACCGCCAGTTGCTTGAGCGCACGGCGCCGGTCCAGGCCACGCTCGCGCCCCAGTGCTGGCATCGCCAGCTCCGGCGGCAGGCTGCCGAGGCGCAGCAACAGGCGCTCGGCGCGCTCCCAGGCACGGGCATGCTGCTGGCTGCGCAGGCGCCACTGGGCGCAGGCCTGGCGGTCGGCCTCGCTGCACTCGTCGCCGTGCAGGCGCACCAGCCAGGCGGCGGCCTCGTCGAGGATCGCCGGGGGAATGGAGGTCTCGCTCACGTCATCAACTCCAGGCACTGGCGGAAGGCCTGCTGCATGTAGCGCTTGACCGAACCGAGCGACACGCCGAGCTCGCGGGCGATGTCCTCGTATTTCAAACCCTCGATCTGCGAGAGCAGGAAGGCGCTGCGCACCCCGTCCGGCAGGCTGGCGAGCAGCGCATCGATCTCGTGCAGGGTTTCCAGGACGATCAGGCGCTGCTCCGGCGGCGGCGCCAGTTCTTCCGGCAGGCACGCCAGGGCATCCAGGTAGGCGCGCTCCAGGGACTGGCGCTGGTACCAGTTGATCATCAGCCCCTTGGCCACGGTGGTCAGGTAGGCGCGCGGCTCGCGGGCTTCCAGCACCCGGCGGGAGGCGAGGATGCGGGCGAAGGTGTCCTGGGCCAGGTCGGCGGCGTTATCGGCGCAGCCCAGCCGCTTGCGCAGCCAGCCGTAGAGCCAGCCGTGGTGGTCGTTGTAGAGGTGACGCACGGCGTCGTGGAGAGAGCTGTCGACCGCGGACATGGGCGCCCCGCCTGCAGGAGTGGCGCTGGGCGCCAGTGCACTCAATTGAGAATGCCTCTCATAATATCTATCAGTGGCGTCCTTCCACAAGGATCGCCGACGGAGGGCGCACGCCCTCCGTGGTGGCGCTCAGCCCAACTGGAAGTGCGCGGTGTTGCGCGCCAGGCTGCGGCTGCCGTCGTTCAGTCGGTCGGCCACGCCGTGCACGGCGCGGGCGCCTTCGAGCAGGCTGGCGGCGGCCTGGTCGACCTGCTGGATGTTGCCGCTGACTTCCTCCGCCGTGGCCGCCTGCTGCTCAACCGCGGTGGCGATCTGCGCGATCATGTCGCTGACCCGCTGCACGGCGCCGGAAATCTCCACCAGATGCTCGCCCAGCCCGGTCACCGCGCCGGCATCCACTTCGGCCTGGCCGCAGGCGCTGTGCATCAGCTCCACCGACTGCTGCACCACCTGCTGCAACGCCTCGACCGTGGCGCTGATCTCGCGGGTCGACTCCTGGGTGCGCTGCGACAGGCTGCGCACCTCGTCGGCCACCACGGCGAAGCCGCGCCCCTGCTCGCCGGCGCGCGCCGCCTCGATGGCGGCGTTCAGGGCCAGCAGGTTGGTCTGCTCGGCGATGCCCTTGATCACGTCCACCACCCGGTCGATCTGCTGCGCCTGTTCGCGCAGGCGGGCCAGCGCGTCTGCGGTCTCACCCAGGCGCGCGGTGAGCTGGCGCATGCTGGCGGTGGTCTGCCGGCTGCTCTGGCTGCTCCGCTCGGCAACGTCGCGGGTCTGGGTGGCTTCCTGGGCGGCCCGTTCGCAACTTTCCGCCACGCTCTGGGCGGTGGCCGCCATCTGCGTGGCGGCGGTGGCGATCTGGCTGACCTGCTGCTGTTGCTGCTCCACCGCGCGCAGGGCCGATTGCGCCTGCTCGCCGAGCACCACCACGGTGTCGCCCAGGCCGTTGGTTTCCCGGTCGACGCCTTGCAGCGAGTCGCGCATCTGCATCAGCGCCTCGTTGAGCGCCTGGCCGATCAGCGCCAGCTCGTCGCGCCCGTGCACGGTCACCGGGCGCCGCAGGTCGCCATCGCGCAGCGACTGCGCCAGCGAGGTGATCCGCGCGGTGCTGGCCCGCACGCTGGCCTGCAGGCAGATCAGCGCGTAGAGGGCGAGTAGCACCAGCGCGCCGAAGGCACCGAAGGTCAGGACCAGTGCCCGCATGGCTTCGGCATGATATTGCCCGAGGCGCGCATCGAGACCGGCCAGGGTCGCCGCCTGCAAGTTCCGGATCTGCTCCTGGGCGCCATCCATGCCCTGCTCGAATTCGGCCGTGCTCAACTGGATGCCGCCCTCGCCGAACATCTTCCCGTCGAGCTGCTTCAGCCAGCCGTCCAGCCCGGCCAGGCTCTGCTGGTAGCTCTGCCGCCAGTCCTGCAACGACGCCGGCAGGATGCCTTCGAGGTTTTCGCCGAGCTTGCCCAGTTGCAGGCGCGACTCGCTGGTGGCGCTGCGGATCTCGCGCAATTGCAGGCGGCTCTGCAGGCTGAACTGGCCGGCCACCACGGCGCCCTGGCCGACGCTGGCGAGCACGCCGAGCTGTTGCTGGAGGCGCGGCGCGCCCTGGGTGGCCACCTGCATCAGCAGGTAGGTTTCCAGCCAGGGATCGAGGATCAGCCCGCTGTCGGTGGCCACCTGCTCGCGCAGCCGGCCGGTCAGTTGCAGGGCCTGGCCGAAGCGCTCGTAGGCGTCCGGCCACCAGCCGATGCCGCCCAGCGCCTCGCTACGCAGCGTGTCGAACTGCGCCGGCAGCGTGTCGAGGATGGCCCCGGAACGCTCGCTGGCGCCCTGCCCGGCGAACACCTCGCGCAGGCGGGCGAACGCCTGGTCCAGCGCCTGCTCGCCCTGTTGCAGGCGCGCGAGGGCGGCCTGGGTCTCGGCGCTGGCCTGGCGGTTGCGCTCGCTGGACTTCCAGCGCGCGGTGAGGTTGCGCTGGCGCACCAGCTCCAGCTCGACCTGGTCCAGCGCGCGCAACTGCACCACGCCGGAGCGCTCGCCGTCGACCAGCGCCAATTTGTTCAGGTAGGTGCTGCCGATGGACCAGGCGGCATAGGCCAGCGGCAGGATGAACAGCAGGGCCAGCAACTGGAACTTGCGGGCGAAGCTGAAGCGCTCCAGGGCGCTCACTCCGGGCAGCAATAGCGCGTTCATCGTCGAACTCCTTGATCGGACGAAACGGCGAGAACCAGCAATTGCCGGGCCAGGCCGCGCGACGTTTCGAGACACATCCCTTCATATCGGACGTCTTGCCGGGACCATGAGCCGGGCATGGACAGGGATGCGTCATCGACGTGCACGGAAGCGCCAAGCGAGAACGAAAAAGCCCCACCGGATCGCTCCGGCGGGGCTTTGCTTTCTTGCAGCTTGTCGCTTGAAGCTTGCCGCTGCCCTTAGACCTTACTGCGCTCGTAGCGCTTGCGGTCGTTCTCGTTGAGCAACTTCTTGCGCAGGCGGATCGACTTCGGCGTCACTTCCACCAGCTCGTCTTCGTCGATGAACTCCAGGGCCTGTTCCAGGGTGAACTTCAGCGCCGGGGTGAGCTGGATGGTCTCGTCCTTGCCGGAAGCGCGCATGTTGTCGAGCTTCTTGGCCTTGGTCGGGTTGATCACCAGGTCGTTGTCGCGGCTGTGGATGCCGGCCAACTGGCCTTCGTAGATTTCCTCGCCCGGGGACAGGAACAGCTTGCCGCGATCCTGCAGGGTTTCCAGGGAGTAGGTCAGCGCGGTGCCGGTGGCCATGGAGACCAGCACGCCGTTCTGGCGGTGGGCCACTTCACCGGCCTTGATCGGGCCGTAGTGGCTGAAGGTGCTGGTGAGGATGCCGGTGCCCGAGGTCATGGTCAGGAAGGCGTTGCGGAAGCCGATCAGGCCGCGCGCCGGAATGGTGTATTCCAGGCGGATACGGCCCTTGCCGTCGGGGATCATGTTGGTCATGTCGCCCTTGCGCAGGCCCATCTGTTCCATCACCGGGCCCTGGTGCTGCTCCTCGATGTCGATGGTGACGTTCTCGTACGGCTCCTGCTTCTCGCCGTCCTTCTCGATGATCACCACTTCCGGACGGCCCACGGCCATCTCGAAGCCTTCGCGGCGCATGGTCTCGATCAGCACCGACAGGTGCAGCTCGCCACGTCCGGAGACCTTGAACTTGTCGGCCGAATCGCCTTGCTCGACACGCAGGGCGACGTTGTGCAGCAGTTCCTTCTCCAGGCGCTCCTTGATGTTGCGGCTGGTGACGAACTTGCCTTCCTTGCCGGCGAACGGCGAGTCGTTGACCTGGAAGGTCATGCTCACGGTCGGCTGGTCGACGGTCAGCGGCGGCAGCGCCTCGACGGTGGCCGGGTCGCACAGGGTGTCGGAGATGAACAGATCGTCGAAACCGCTGACGCAGACGATGTCGCCGGCTTCGGCTTCCGGTACTTCGACGCGCTGCAGGCCGTGGTGGCCCATGATCTTCAGGATACGGCCGTTGCGCTTCTTGCCTTCGGCGTCGATGGCGACCACCGGCGAGTTCGCCTTGATCTTGCCGCGGGCGATGCGGCCGATGCCGATCACGCCGAGGAAGCTGTTGTAGTCGAGCTGGGAGATCTGCATCTGGAACGGACCGTCGACGTCGACCTTCGGCGCCGGCACGTGGTCGAGGATCGCCTGGAACAGCGCGTCCATGTTGTCGTCCATCTTCTCGTGGTCGAGGCCGGCGATGCCGTTCAGGGCGCTGGCGTAGACGATCGGGAAGTCCAGTTGCTCATCGGTGGCGCCGAGGTTGTCGAACAGGTCGAAGATCTGGTCGATGACCCAGTCCGGACGCGCGCCCGGACGGTCGATCTTGTTGACCACGACGATCGGGCGCAGGCCGGCCTTGAACGCCTTCTGGGTCACGAAGCGGGTCTGCGGCATGGGGCCGTCCTGGGCGTCGACCACCAGCAGCACGGAGTCGACCATGCTCATCACGCGCTCCACCTCGCCACCGAAGTCGGCGTGGCCGGGGGTGTCGACGATGTTGATGTGGTGGCCGTTCCAGTTGATGGCGGTGTTCTTCGCCAGGATGGTGATGCCGCGCTCTTTTTCCTGGTCGTTGGAGTCCATCACGCGCTCGCTTTCCGCTTCTTTGCGGTCGAGGGTGCCGGACAGCTTGAGCAGCTTGTCCACCAGGGTGGTCTTGCCATGGTCGACGTGGGCGATGATGGCGATGTTGCGGAGATTTTCGATCACGGGTTCGTCTCGATTAGGGATTCGGTTTGCCGCCAGTCTGTGCGGCCAATATGAAAAGCAATAAGCAGGGCTCAGCGGTACCCACGATCGGGAGGGCGATGGCGGATGCTGCCGCCGAACAGCCCGGGCTGCTTAAGCCGGACGGTAAACGCGCACATTGGTATGCCCCTCGCTCAATAGATGATGGGCATGCAGACGACTCATGACGCCCTTGTCGCAATACAGCAGGTACTGGCGGGTGTCGTCGAGGTGCTTGAACTTGTTGTTGAGGGCGAAGAACGGCAGGGCCTGTACCTCGATGCCGGGCAGTTCCAGCGGCTCGTCCTCGACGGCGTCCGGGTGGCGGATGTCGAGGACGATGTGCCCCGGCAGCGCCTCGCTCACTTCCTCGACCTGCACGTCCTCGCCCAGTTCGTCGATCACCCGGTCGATGGCCACCAGCCGCGCGCGCTCCAGGGCGCGTTCGAGCACCGCCATGTCGAACTGGCGCTCCTCGTATTCGACGCGGTCGCGCTTGGCGCGGGTGGTCGGGTTGACCGAGATGACGCCGCAGTATTCGGGCATGTGCTTGGCGAACTCGGCGGTGCCGATCTCGTAGGCGGTGTCGATGATGTCCTGCTTGTGCGCGGCGATCAGCGGGCGCAGCACCAGCCTGTCGGTGGCCGAGTCGATCACCGCGAGGTTCGGCAGGGTCTGGCTGGACACCTGGGAAATCGCCTCGCCGGTGACCAGCGCGTCGATCTGCAGGCGCTCGGCGATGCTGCTCGCGGCGCGCAGCATCATGCGCTTGAGGATCACTCCCATGTGGCTGTCGTCGACCTTGCCGAGAATCTCGCCGACCACTTCCTCGAAGGGCACGCTGACGAACAGCACGCGGTGCGAACGGCCGTACCGGCTCCACAGGTGGTGGGCGACCTCCATCACCCCCAGCTCATGGGCGCGGCCGCCGAGGTTGAAGAAGCAGAAGTGGCTGACTAGGCCGCGGCGCATCATCTGGTAGGCCGCCACGGTGGAATCGAAACCGCCGGACATCAGCACCAGGCACTGCTCGATGGTGCCCAGCGGGTAGCCGCCGATGCAGTCGTGCTGGCGATGCACGACGAACAGGCGCTGGTCGCGGATCTCCATGCGCACCTCGACTTCCGGGTGCTTCAGCGAGACGCCGGCGGCGCCGCACTGCTGGCGCAACTGGCTGCCGACATGGCGCTCGACGTCCATGGAGGTGAAGGAATGCTTGCCGGCGCGCTTGCAGCGCACCGCGAAGATCTTGCCGGGAAGCTGGTCGGCGTAGTGCAGCCGGCATTTCTCGACGATGTCGTCGAGGTCGCCCAGCGGGTATTCGTGCACTTCCAGGAACTGGCCGATGCCCGGCGTGCAGCGCAGCCGCTCGATCATCTCGCGCAGCAGCTTCGGCTCCTGCTGCCCGGTCTGCACTTCCAGGTTGTCCCAGGCACCGCTCACCACCAGTTGCGGATCGAGGTCGCGCAGCACCGCACGGATGTTCCTGGCCAACTGGCGGATGAAATGCTTGCGCACCGGCCGGCTCTTGATGGTGATTTCCGGAAAGACTTTGACGATCAGCTTCATGAAAAAGAGCGCGCGAGGGCGGGGCCGAAAAACAGGGGCGCGGATTATAGCGGAAATTGCTCAAGGTTTAATCAGGCACGTGCAACGAACATGCGAGCGCACCAAAAAGAATCACGCTCAAAACAATCAGCACCAAAACCGTGCAGTCTTGAACCCTCTCGCACCGCCACAGCCCCCGTCAGTGCTGCGTTTCAGGGGGCAAACCCAATCTGGAGCACTGGCACGCAATTTGCTCCCTTGTGAGGCAGGTTGCCTTGGCGGAGTATCCGCCCCGGCTTCAACCGTTATTCAGGGGGCCGCCCAAACAGGCCCTCATCTTCTGGAGGACACCATGTCGAAGGCGCTTCAACTGATTAAAGAACACGACGTGAAGTGGATTGACCTGCGCTTCACCGATACCAAAGGCAAGCAGCAGCACGTGACCATGCCGGCCCGTGACGCTGACGACGATTTCTTCGAGCACGGCAAGATGTTCGACGGCTCGTCGATCGCCGGCTGGAAAGGCATCGAAGCCTCCGACATGATCCTCCTGCCGGACGACAGCACTGCCGTGCTCGACCCGTTCACCGAAGAGCCGACCCTGATCCTGGTCTGCGACGTCATCGAGCCGAGCACCATGCAGGGCTACGACCGCGACCCGCGCGCCATCGCCAAGCGCGCCGAGGAATACCTGAAGTCCACCGGCATCGGTGACAGCGTGTTCGTCGGCCCGGAGCCGGAGTTCTTCATCTTCGACGAAGTGAAGTTCAAGTCCGACATCTCCGGCTCGATGTTCAAGATCTTCTCCGAGCAGGCTTCCTGGAACACCGACGCCGACATCGAAAGCGGCAACAAGGGCCACCGTCCGGGCGTGAAGGGCGGCTACTTCCCGGTACCGCCGGTCGACCACGACCATGAAATCCGCACCGCCATGTGCAACGCCCTGGAAGAAATGGGCCTGGTGGTCGAAGTCCACCACCACGAAGTGGCGACCGCCGGCCAGAACGAGATCGGCGTCAAGTTCAACACCCTGGTCGCCAAGGCCGACGAAGTGCAGACCCTGAAGTACTGCGTGCACAACGTCGCCGACGCCTACGGCAAGACCGTGACCTTCATGCCGAAGCCGCTGTACGGCGACAACGGCTCGGGCATGCACGTGCACCTGTCGATCTCCAAGGACGGCAAGAACACCTTCGCCGGCGAAGGCTATGCCGGCCTGTCCGAGACCGCCCTGTACTTCATCGGCGGCATCATCAAGCACGGCAAGGCGCTGAACGGCTTCACCAACCCGTCCACCAACTCCTACAAGCGTCTGGTGCCAGGCTTCGAAGCGCCGGTGATGCTGGCCTACTCCGCCCGCAACCGTTCCGCCTCGATCCGTATCCCGTACGTCAACAGCCCGAAAGCCCGCCGCATCGAAGCGCGCTTCCCGGACCCGGCCGCCAACCCCTACCTGGCCTTCGCCGCCCTGCTGATGGCCGGCCTGGACGGCATCCAGAACAAGATCCACCCCGGCGACGCCGCCGACAAGAACCTGTACGACCTGCCGCCGGAAGAGGCCAAGGAAATCCCGCAGGTTTGCGGCAGCCTGAAGGAAGCCCTGGAGTCCCTGGACGCCGACCGCGCGTTCCTGACCAAGGGCGGCGTGTTCAGCGACGACTTCATCGATGCCTACATCGAGCTGAAGAGCGAAGAAGAAATCAAGGTGCGCACCTTCGTGCACCCGCTGGAATACGACCTGTACTACAGCGTCTGATCCAGCCCCGCTGAAAATGAGGCCACCTTCGGGTGGCCTTTTTCATGGGCGCTCCAGCGGCCGCCCCGTCATTCCCGCGAACGTGGGAATCCAAAAACAACGACTCTCCGCAGGATGGGTCGAGGAGCGCAGCGACGATACCCATCGAACCCATGCCGATGGGTATCGCTTCGCTCAACCCATCCTACGAGCAGAGCACCCCGAGTAGCCCGGATTGCATCCGGGCTACGTTTCTACGGCACCATCCATCCACACGAACGTCCCCTCTCCCCCGGCCCCTCTCCCATAAATGGGAGAGGGGAG
>NZ_CAJFCI010000031.1:46009-90261 GCF_904061905.1 Zestomonas carbonaria | reverse complement strand
ACCCCAACCCTCTCCCGGAGGGAGAGGGAGTAAATACGTGCCCTGCCTGCAACCACGTGCCACGACCGCCACACGGACCAACTCCCTCTCCCTCAGGAGCGGGGCGCGCAGCCAGGGCTGGGGTGAGGGAGCGCGCCATACGTCCCACTCCAAGGCCCCAGCCATCCAATAGCCCACCCCAAGACCACTACCACGGCGCCTTGGCCAACACCTCGGCACAACGCACCTGGAGATACTCACGCAACAACCGCACCGGCCGGGTCAGTTGGGCGCGGTGGGTGCAGATCAGGTTGAGCGGCGTCGGCTCTCCCAGGTATTCGCCCATCGCCAGTTGCAGGCGTCCGTCCCGCACGTCGTCGGCCACGTCCAGCCAGGACTTGTAGACCAGCCCCTGCCCCGCCACCGCCCAGCGGCGCACCACGTCGGCATCGTCGCTGACCCGGTTGCCGCGCACCATCACGCTCGTCTCGCGCCGGCCCAGGGTGAAGCGCCAGCGGTCGTGGACCCGCTCGCCGAGCATGTACAGCAGGCAGTTGTGTCCGCGCAGCTCCTCCGGCTGGCGCGGCATGCCGTGGCGGGCGAAATACCCCGGCGCGGCGCACAGCACGCGGCGGTTGCCGGCGGCCAGCGGCAGCGCCACCAGGCTGGAGTCCTCGGGGATGCCATAGCGCAGGGCGATGTCCACCGGATGACGGAACAGGTCGCTGACCCGGTCGCCGAGCAGCAGGCGCACGGCCAGTTGCGGGTGCTCCTGCTGGAAAGCGTCGAGCCAGGGCAGCAACACGTTGCGGCCGAAGTCCGAGGGTGCGGAAAGGCGCAGTTCGCCGCTGATCGCCGCCTTGCCGCCGGCCAGTTGCTCGCGCCCCTCGGCCAGGCTGCGCAGGGCGGCGCGGGCATGGGCGAGGAACTGTTCGCCCTCGGCGGTCAGGCGCAGGCTGCGGGTCGAGCGCACCAGCAGGCGTACCTCCAGCTCATGCTCCAGGCGCTTGAGCGCGGCGCTGGCCACCGCCGGCGACACGTCGAGGGCCCGCGCGGCGGCGGACAGGCTGCCGGCGTCGGCGGTACGGACGAAGAGTTGCAGGTCGTCGAGGCGCAGCATGGCGGACCCATTTTCAAAGTTTCCTTGAAAGAGACTCTATTACCGGCGGCTTTTTCATGCCAGACAAAGAGACGAGGATGTTTCCAACACACAGCCCCCTGTAGGAGCCAGCTTGCTGGCGATGCTTCTGTGCACCGGTGCAGATCGCCAGCAAGCTGGCTCCTACAGCAATCACTCCCACCACGAGGCCGCCCATGAAAGCCATCGCCTACTACCAGTCCCTGCCCATCGACGACCCCGAGGCGTTGCAGGACGTCGAGCTGCCCGAACCGGTGCCCGGCCCGCGCGACCTGCTGGTCGAGGTCAAGGCCATTTCGGTCAACCCGGTGGACACCAAGATCCGCCGCAACGTCGCACCGGAAAACGGCCAGGCCAAGGTGCTCGGCTGGGACGTGGCCGGCGTGGTCAAGGCGGTCGGCGCCGAGGTCAGCCTGTTCCGGCCGGGCGACAAGGTGTTCTACGCCGGCGCCCTGGACCGCGCCGGCGCCAACAGCGAGCTGCACGTGGTCGACGAGCGCATCGTCGGCGCCATGCCGCAGAGCCTCGACTTCGCCCAGGCCGCCGCCCTGCCGCTGACCGCGATCACCGCCTGGGAGCTGCTGTTCGAGCGCCTGGGCATCGCCGAAGGCCAGGCCAGTGCCGGACAGAGCCTGCTGATCGTCGGCGCCGCCGGCGGGGTCGGCTCGATCCTCACCCAACTGGCCCGCCAGCTCACCGGCCTGAGCGTGATCGGCAGCGCCTCGCGCCCGGAGACCCAGGCCTGGGTGCGCGAGCTGGGTGCCCACCACGTGGTCGACCACCGCCAGCCGCTGGCCGAGGAACTGAAGCGCATCGGCGTCGGCCAGGTGACCCACGTCGCCAGCCTGACCAACACCGACCAGCATCTCGACCAGCTCGTCGAGGCACTGCTGCCGCAAGGCCGGCTGGGCCTGATCGACGACCCGCTGGAGCTGGACGTGCGCAAGCTCAAGCGCAAGAGCCTGTCGCTGCACTGGGAGTTCATGTACACCCGCTCGCTGTTCCAGACCGCCGACATGATCGAGCAGCACAAGCTGCTGCAACGGGTCGGCCAACTGATCGACCAGGGCGTGCTGAAGACCACCCTCGGCGAGCATTTCGGGCGCATCGACGCCGCCAACCTGCGCCGCGCCCATGCCCTGCTGGAGAGCGGCAAGGCCAAGGGCAAGATCGTGCTGGAGGGGTTCTGAGCCGCGAGAGGCTGTAGGGTGCGTCGTGCGTTCAGCCGGGGGACATGGGTAACGGGTGTCGGGAGACATAGGTGACACCCGAGGCATGTCTTGCAGCGGGACACTCCGGCCCTCCCCCAACCCTCTCCCAAGGGGAGAGGGGGCTGTTCGGAGTTGGAATCATGCACTGTGTCCACCGGAAACTCGGGTTGACTCCCTCTCCCTCCGGGAGAGGGCTGGGGTGAGGGGCGGACTACGGAACAGGTACGAGCTTCGAGATAACCGTCCCCCGGTGCGCACGGCGCACCCTACGGGGGAAGAACCCACCTCCCCCAATGCCGTTCATCGCCCTTCGGCGGCGGTGTGACGACCATCAGTCCGTCAATTGATCCAAGTCACATTTTGCCAATAAACCCCGACTAGACTGAGGTCTCTCACCCCGGCCTGGGAGGCTGCCCGTCGTGAAGATCATCGTGCGTCAAGCCCCGAACAGCTCGACTCCTGCCACCTGGCAGGTCTGCCTGGACCAGCACAGCGTGCGCTTTCGCAGCGAGGTCGAAGCGCGGCAATTCGTAGCCACCCTGGAAGCCCGATTGCGCGCCCCGCACACGCTACCCGAACTCGTTCAGCGCAGCGCCTGACGCAACTCCAGCCGCCGGGTCAGCAGTGCCACCGTGACGGCGGCCAGGCCGCACAGGGCGATGGCCTCGCCCATCGGCATCGCGGTGCCGTCGTGCAGCACGCCGACCAGCGCCGAGGCGCCAGCGGCGATGCAGAACTGCAGCGAACCCAGCAGCCCGGAGGCGACCCCGGCGTTCTGCCCCTGGCCGGCCATGGCGCAGGCCGCCGTGTTGGGCAGGATGGCGCCGAGGCTGGCGATGCACAGGAACAGAGGGATCAGCAGCGGCCATAGCTCGGCCGGACGGAAAGCCGCCAGCCCGAGCATGGTCAGCGCACTGAACAGATAGACCCACACCGCGCGGCGCAGCCAGAAGTCCGGGCCGCGCCAGTGCAGCATCCGCGCATTGACCTGGCCGACCAGGATGAAGCCCAGCGCATTGGTGCCGAACAGCCAGCCGTAGTGTTCGGGCGGCACGCCGTAGAGCTCGATGAACACGAAGGGCGAGCCGGAGATGTAGGCGAACATCCCGCCCATCACCAGGCCGCCGGTCAGCGCATGGCCGATGAACACCCCGTCGCCGAACAGCCGTCGATAGCTCCCCAGGGCTCCGCTCAGGGGCGCACGGGGCATGTCCGCCGGCATCGACTCCGGCAGCCAGAGCGCCACCGCCAGGCCGCACAGGGCGCTGAACAGGGTCAGGGCGTAGAAGATCGACTGCCAGCCGGAGAGCGTCAGCAGCCAGCCGCCGAGCAACGGCGCGAGCATCGGCGCCAGGCCCATCACCAGCATCATCTGCGAGAACACCCTGGCCGAGGCGATCGGGTCGCACAGGTCGCGCACCACCGCCCGCGTCACCACCATCCCCGCGCAGCCGCCGAGGGCCTGGACGAAGCGCGCGGCGATCAGCCATTCCAGGCTCGGCGCCAACGCGCAGGCCAGCGAGGCCAGGGTGAACAGCGCCACCCCGGCGAGCAGCGGCACGCGGCGGCCCAGCCGGTCGGCCAGCGGGCCATAGAGCAGTTGGCCGATCGCCAGGCCGGCGAAGTACACCGCCAGGCTGAGCTGCACGTGCTCGACATCGGTGGAGAAGGCCTTGGCGAGGGTCGGGAAGCTCGGCAGGTAGAAGTCGACGGCCAGGGGGCCGAAGGCGCTGAGCGCGCCAAGGATCAGCAGGATACGTAGGGTCATTGGGCATTCGCAGGAAACCGGTCCGACAGGATAGCCGGAGTGACGGCCCGGCCCAAGTTTCGATGCGTGACCCCGTAGGAGCCAGCTTGCTGGCGATCACGGCGTATCGGGAGCGCACGGATCGCCAGCAAGCTGGCTCCTACAGGGCTATTCGGCCGGGGTCTTCGCCTCTTCCGCCTTCTTGCCCTTGCCGCCAAGCTTCTCAGCCAGCGATTCCACCAGCAGGTAGAACATCGGGATCAGGAAGGTAGCCAGCACGGTCGCGGCGAGCATCCCGCCGATCACCCCGGTGCCGATCGAGTGGCGGCTCGCCGAACCGGCGCCGGAGCTGATGGCCAGCGGCACCACGCCGAGGATGAAGGCCAGCGAGGTCATGACGATCGGCCGGAAGCGTAGCTTGGACGCCTCCAGCGCCGCCTCGAAGATGCCCATGCCGCGCTCCTCGCGGCACAGCACGGCGAACTCGATGATCAGGATGGCGTTCTTCGCCGCCAGGCCGATCAGGGTCACCAGGCCGACCTGGAAGTACACGTCGTTGTTCAGCCCGCGCAGCCAGATCGCCAGGATCGCGCCGAACACCGCGAAGGGCACCGCGGTGACCACCGCCACCGGCAGGGTCCAGCGCTCGTACTGGGCGGCGAGGATCAGGAACACCAGGATCAGGCCGAAGATGAACGCCGTGCTGCCCGAACCCTGGGTGGCCAGCTCCTGGTAGGCCGAGCCGGTCCAGCCCAGGGAGTAGTTCTCGCCGAGAACCTCGTCGGCCACCTCCTGCATGGCCTTCAGGGCCTGGCCGGAACTGTAGCCCGGCGCCGGCCCGCCGAGCACCTTGGCCGCCGGGTAGACGTTGAAGCGCGCATAGGAGTCCGGGCCGAGGATGCGCGTCACCCGCACCAGCGAGGACAGCGGGATCAGGTCATGGGTGGCGGAACGCACGTAGACCTGGCTGAGGTCCTCCGGCTTGCGGCGGAAGTCCGCCTCGGATTGCAGGCTGACCTGCCAGGTACGCCCGTAGAGGTTGAAGTCGTTGACGTAGTAGCTGCCGAAGGTGGACTGCATGGCGGTGAACACATCGTTGATCGCCACGCCCAGGGCGCGCGCCTTGGTGCGGTCGAGGTCGATGTAGTACTGCGGCACCTCGGCGCTGAAGGTGGTGTTGACGCCCGCCAGCTCCGGACGCTGGGAAGCGGCGGCGATGAATTTCTGCACCATCGCGTCGAGGTCGGCGACGCTGCCGCCGCTGCGGTCCTGGAGGTAGCCCTCGAAACCGCCGGTGGTGCTCATGCCGGTGATCGGTGGCGGGTTGAAGGTCATCACCACCGCATCCTTCTGCTTGGCGCCCATGGCCATGAACTGTGGCGGCAGGTTGCGTGCGTCCATCTCCGCGCTGGTGCGCTCCTTCCAGTCCTTGAGGGTGATGAAGGACACCCCGGCGTTGCTGCGGGAGCCGTAGGTGAGGATGTCGAAGCCGGCGAAGGTGACCACGTCCTCCACCGCCGGATGCTCCATCAGTTCCCGGGTGACCTCGCTGGTGACCTGGTCGGTGCGGCTGAGCGCGGCCGCCGGCGGCAGGACGTAGGCGCTGAGCACGTAGCCCTGGTCCTCGTCGGGAACCAGCGCGCCGGGCACCCGGTTGAACAGCAGGAGCATGATGGCGATCATCCCGCCGAACACCAGCAGGCCGATCAGCGTGCGCTTGAGGAAGAAGTGCACGCCGGCCGCGTAGCCGTCGGTGAGGCGGTCGAAGACCCTGTTGAACCAGCGGAACGGCGCGGCCGGCTCCTTGTGCTCCGGCTTGAGCAGCAGCGCGCAGAGCGCCGGCGACAGGGTCAGCGCGACGATGCCGGAAATGATCACCGACACCGCGATGGTGATCGCGAACTGCTTGTACATCTGCCCGGCCAACCCGCCCAGGAAGCCCACCGGGATGAACACCGCGCAGAGCACCAGGACGATGGCGACGATCGGCCCGGTCACCTCCTCCATGGCCTTGATCGCCGCGTCGCGCGGGCTGAGCTTCTCGGTGCGCATCACCCGCTCGACGTTCTCCAGCACCACGATGGCGTCGTCCACCACGATGCCGATGGCCAGCACCATGCCGAACAGGGTCAGCATGTTGATGGAGAAGCCGAGCAGGTACATGCCGGCGAAGGTGCCGATCAGCGACACCGGGATCGCCAGCACCGGGATCAGCGTGGCGCGCCAGTTCTGCAGGAAGATGAACACCACCAGCATCACCAGCACCAGGGCCTCGAAGAAGGTGTGGATCACCTCCTCGATGGACACCTCGACGAACTTGGTGGTGTCGTAGGGAATCTTGTAGGCGATGCCCTCCGGAAAGCGCTGGGACAGGCGCTCCATGGTCGCCTTCACCGCCTCGGCGGTGTCCAGGGCGTTGGCGCCGGGCTGCAGGTAGATGCCGAAGGCGGCGTTCTGCTGGCCGTTCAGGCTGGTCACCAGGGAATAGTCCTGGGCACCCAGCTCGACCCGTGCGACGTCCTTGAGCAGCAGGCTGGCACCGGTGGGGTCGGTGCGCAGGATGACGCTCTCGAACTCATGCGCCTCGGTGAAGCGCCCCTTGGTGCTCACCGTGTAGGTAAAGGCCTGCGGCTCGCTCAGCGGCTCGCGGCCGAAGCTGCCGGCGGCGAACTGCGAGTTCTGCTCCTGGATCGCCTTGACCACGTCGCTCGGCGTCAGGTCGTACTGGGCCAGCTTGTCCGGGCGCAGCCAGATGCGCATCGAGTAGTCCTTGGAGCCGAACTGGCTGGCGTCGCCGACGCCGGGGATGCGCTTGAGCTCGTCGATCACGTTGATCAGCGCGTAGTTGCTGATGAAGATCGGGTCACGGGAGTTGTCCGGCGAGAACAGAACGACCACCTGGAGGATGTCGGAGGACTTCTTCTCCACCTTGACGCCCTGCCGGCGCACTTCCTCGGGCAGCTTGGCGGTCGCCGCCTGGACCTTGTTGTTGACGTCGATGGTGGCCTGGTCCGGGTCGGTGCCGACCTCGAAGTACACGGTCAGGCTCATCGCACCATTGCTGTCGGAGTTGGAGCGCTGGTAGATCATCCCCTCGACGCCGTTGATCTCCTGCTCCAGCGGCGCGGCCACGGTTTCGGCGATCACTTGGGCGCTGGCGCCCGGATAGGCGGCGCTCACCGAGACCTGCGGCGGCAGGATCTCCGGGTACTGGGCGATGGGCAGCGCGCGCATCGCGGCCAGGCCGGCGAGGATGATGACGATGGAAATGACGGTGGCGAAGATCGGCCGGTCGATGAAGAAGCGTGAGATCACGGCGACGCTCCTCTACGACTGCTGCGCGGATTGGCTTTCGGCTTCGCCCTTGGGCGCGGCCTCCACCACCTTCACCGGCTGGTCGGGGCGCACCCTGGGCAGCCCCTCGACGATCACCCGGTCGCCGGCGGTGATACCCGACTCAATCACCCAGCGACCGCCCTTGGTGTCCCCGGTGACCACCTGCTTGCGCCGCGCGATGCCCTGCTCGTCGACCACGAACACGTAAGTGCCGCGCGGCCCCTGGGCCAGCGCCTGCTCGGGCACGGTGTAGGCCTGCGGCTGGGTGAGGCCCTTGACCACCACCCGGACGAACTGGCCGGGCAGCAGCTTCTGGTCGGGGTTGGGCACCACCGCGCGGGCGCTGATCGTGCCGGTGCCGGTGTTGACGAAGCTGTCGGTGAAATCGACCTTGCCCTCCAGCGGGTAGGCCGAACCATCGCCGAACATGATCACCGCGCTCAGCTTGCCGTCCTCGGGCAGCACCAGCCGGCCGCTCTGCACGCCGCTGCGCAGGCGCTCGGCCTCGGTGTCCGGGTAGGCGAAGTTGACGTACAGCGGGTCGAGCTGGGTGATGCGGGTGAGCAGGCTGGCGTTGGGGTCGCTGGCCACCATCAGGCTGCCTTCGGAAACGCTTTCCCGGCTGGTGATGCCGCCGATCGGCGCCTTCACCGTGGTGTAGTCGAGGTCGATCTGCTTGGCCTGCACGTT
This sequence comes from Zestomonas carbonaria, assembly GCF_904061905.1. Classification (GTDB taxonomy): domain Bacteria; phylum Pseudomonadota; class Gammaproteobacteria; order Pseudomonadales; family Pseudomonadaceae; genus Aquipseudomonas; species Aquipseudomonas carbonaria. The sequence goes on along the minus strand of NZ_CAJFCI010000031.1, from coordinate 82,160 downwards.
GGCCTTGGCGGCCTCGATGTTGGCCTTGGCCTGCTCGTAGGCGGAAATGTAGCGGTCCAGTTCGCTTTCGCTGGCGTAGCCCTTCTTCTGCAACTCGCGGATGCGCTTGAGGTCGCGGTCGGCCTGGCGGTAGCGCGCCTGTTCCTGGGCCAGCGCGCCCTGGGCCTGGCTCAGCGCCGCCTGGTAGGTGCGCGGGTCGATGCGGAACAGCACCTGGTCCTTCTCCACGGTCGCGCCCTCCTGGTAGGTGCGCTGCTGGAGGATGCCGCTGACCTGGGCACGTACTTCCACCTCGCGGTAGCCGGCGGTGCGTCCGGCGTATTCCAGCGACAGCGGCAGCGACTCGGCGACGATCGCCTCCACCACCACTTCGGGGGCCGGGTGTGCCGCGCCACCGGCCGGCGCGTCCTCCGCCAGGGCATGGACGGCCAGCAGGCCGCTCAGGACGAGTGCGGGAAGGGTCCGGGGAAAGCGCGCATCTAAGGGCATAGGTGTCTCCATGACAAGCTCGAAACCAGGTGAACGCGAGCGCCGCCCCTCCGACCTGCCACACTTGCAAGAGCCGGCGAAGCAACCGGAGGATGTAAAGCCTGTAAACTCCGTTCCCAAAAAGACTAGCCAGTAAACCGCGAGCCGCCATGCGCCGTACCAAAGAAGATGCCGAGAAGACCCGTCACGCCATCCTGCAGGCTGCGGAGTTGCTGTTTCTGGAGAAAGGCGTGGCGCACACCAGCCTGGAAACCATCGCGCGCTATGCCGGGGTGACTCGCGGGGCGGTCTACTGGCACTTCCAGAACAAGGCCCACCTGTTCAACGAAATGCTCAACCAGGTACGTCTGCCGCCGGAGCTCCTGGCCGCCCGGCTCGGTGGCGAGAACGCCTGTGCCTCGCTGCTGGCGCTGCGCGACCTGTGCATCGAGACCCTCGAAGACCTGGCGCGCGACGAACAGAAGCGGCGCATCTTCACCATCCTCCTGCACCGCTGCGAATTCACCGACGAGTTGCGCGAGGCCGAAGAGCGCCACAACGCCTTCATCAAGCAGTTCATCGCCCTCTGCGAGAACATCTTCAAGCACGCGCAGGAGATCGACCGCCTGCGTCCGGGAATCAGCCCGGCGCTCGCCGCCCGCGCCCTGCACGCGCTGATGATCGGCCTGTTCACCGACTGGTTGCGCGACCCCGAACTGTTCGACCCGCTGCGCGATACTCCCGCGCTGATCGACGGACTGTTCCGCAGCGTGTTGAGTGGCTGGGGGGCCTGCGACGAGTGATCGTGACTCAGGCGAGCATCTCGTCCTGCAGCTTGTCCAGGAGCTGCTGGACGAGCAGCAGCCGGTCACGGGGCATGTCGAGCATCAGCAGTTCGAGCTTCTGCTCCAGGGGGAACGGCAGCAGATAGGCCAACTGGTTGGCCAGCGCCTGCTGGGTACCGACCACCCCGCCCATGCCCAGCTCGGCGACCATCGGATGCTCGGCCAGGGCCGCCAGCAACGCCGCCAGGTCGGCCTGTTCGGCCAGCAGGGGCTGCTCTTCGGGCTCCTCCAGCCAGTCGACTTCGGCAACGGCGAGCTGGTCGCGCTGCACCTCGGCGTTGCGCACGCGGAAGCGCCGCCCTCCCTCGACGCGAATACCGAGCAGGCCATTGGGACGCTGCTTCCAGTCACGGATCAGCGCTTCGCAGCCGATTCCCGCGAAGCGGCCGGCAGCCTTGCCGACCTCCTGCCCCTCGATGATGCCGACCACGCCGAAACCGCTGCCTTGCTTCATGCAGCGGCCGATCATGTCCAGGTAGCGCGCCTCGAATATCTGCAGGTCGAGGGTGCAACCGGGAAACAGCACGGTGTTGAGGGGGAACAACGGTAATGTCATGGGCGATTCCTGCATGGGGCATCCTTCACCAAGCTTAGGTCCTGCTGTGTCAAACGATGAGGGCGACCACCAGCGGCAGCAACACCGCGGTGCCGACACCCATCAGGCTCATGCCCAGCGCCGCGAAGGCACCGCACTCGTCGCCCTCCTGGATCGCCCGCGAAGTGCCCACCGCGTGGGCGGTCATGCCCAGCGCCATGCCCTGCGCGGCCGGATGGCGCACGCCGATCCGGCGCAGCAGCTCCGGCCCGCAGATCGCGCCGATCACCCCGGTCACCAGCACGAACACCGCCGCCAGCGCGGCGATGCCACCGATCTGGTCGGCCACCAGCATGGCGATCGGCGAGGTCACCGACTTCGGCAGCAGACTCATCAGCATCAGCCGCTCGGCGCCGAACAGCCAGGCCAGCAGCACACCGAGCACGGTGGCCACCACCCCGCCGACCAGCAGGGTCAGCAAGGTCGGCACGAACAACTGGCGGATGCGCTTGAGGTTGAGGAACAGCGGCACCGCCAGGGCCACCGTGGCCGGGCCGAGGAACACCGTGAGCACCTCGGCGCTCTTGCGGTACTCGGCATAGCCGATTCCGCAGGCGAGCAGCACGCCGATCACCAGCAGCATCGACACCAGCACCGGCTGGAGGAACACCCAGCGGGTCTTCTCGTAGCCGGCCAGGGCCAGTTGGTAGGCGCCGAGGGTGACGCCGACGCCGAACAGCGGGTGGTGGATCAGCGCCTGCCAGGCTCCCGCCCAGTCGAGGCTCATGGCTCCTCCCGGTGCCGAGCCTGGCGGTCGATCAGTTTCTGCATCAGCCAACCGATGAACAGCAGGGCGAGCAGCAACGACAGCAGCAGCGAACCGGCCACCGCCCAGAAGTCGTCGGCGATATCCCGCGCATAGGCCATCACCCCGACCGCCGCCGGTACCAGCAGCAGCGGCAGGTAGCGCAACAGACTGGAGGCCGCCGTGGACAACGGCTCGCCGACCTCGCCGCGCAGCATCAGGAATGCCAGCAGCAGCACCAGGCCGATGATCGGCCCCGGCAGCATCGGCAGGAACAATACGTTGAGCGCGGTGCCGAGCAGTTGGAACAGCACCAGCCAGGTCAGGCCACGTAGCAGCATGGGATACCTCCGGAACGTCGCCCGCCATCCCCCGGCGGCGGGCAGGCGCCATTATAGGCAGTCGGCGCTCGCCTATAGCGGGCCATTCGCGCGGCCATGCCCGCTTGACCCGACTTTCGGCCCGTGGTGATCTTGGCCCTGCGTGGCTTCACTCCAACAAAAACCATCCCTCCGAGGAGGCAGCATGCCGTTAGTACCCGTCGCAGAACTGAAGAACTACATCGGCAAGGACCTGGGTCACTCCGACTGGCTGACCATCGACCAGGCGCGCATCGACCAGTTCGCCGAATGCACCGAAGACCACCAGTTCATCCACGTCGACCCGGAAAAGGCCAAGCGGACGCCTTTCGGCGGCACCATCGCCCACGGCTTCCTCTCCCTGTCGCTGATCCCGAAACTCAGCGAGAGCCTGCTGGTCATGCCGGAAGGCCTGAAGATGGGCGTCAACTACGGCCTCGACAGCGTGCGCTTCATCCAGCCGGTACCGGTGAACTCGCGCGTCCGCCTGGCGGTCACCATCCTCGACGTCACCGAGAAGAATCCCGGCCAGTGGCTGATCAAGTCGCGCTGCACCCTGGAGATCGACGGCCAGGCCAAGCCCGCCTTCATCGCCGAAAGCCTGGCGCTCTGCTTCGTCTGAACCCGACGCGGCAAAATGAGGGGCGCCACAAGCGCCCCTTCCCGTTTCTGGGGCATACTCCCGGCATCCCACGACCGGTACGTTTTCCCGCCATGCACCGCCTGATCGCCCCCCTCGGCCTCGTCCTGCTGCTCGCCGCCTGCGGCGAGGGCGAACCGCTGACGCCACCCGACGCTCTGCTGCCCGACGGCGGCCGCTACCGTGGCCAGATCGTCGACGGCCTGCTGCAAGGCCCCGGACGGCTGGACTACGCCAACGGCAGTTGGTTCGAGGGGCAGTTCAAGGACGGCCTGCTCGACGGTCCGGGCGAATGGCACGGCCCGAACGGCGAGCGCTACGTCGGCGACTTCCGCCGCGGCCTGTTCGACGGCAACGGCACGCTCAGCTACAGCAACGGCACCACCTACCAGGGCGCCTTCAGGAACGGCCAAATGCACGGCCAGGGCAGCCTGCGCCAGGACGGCGTGCGCTACCAGGGCGAATTCCAGCACGACCAGTTCAACGGCCTCGGCAAGCTGGAACGCAACGACGGCAGCAGCTTCCAGGGCCAGTTCGTCGGCGGCCAGCCGAACGGCGCCGGGGTGCGCATCGACAGCGACGGCGGCCAGTTCTCCGGCACCTTCAGCAACGGCCTGCTGAACGGCCAGGGCAGTTACCAGAGCCGCGACGGCGACCACTACAGCGGGGCCTTCCTCAACGACCAGTTCTCCGGCAAGGGCCGCTACCAGAGCGCCGAGGGCGACGTGTGGAGCGGCGAGTTCGAGAACGGCATGCTGAATGGCATGGGCGAACTCCTCGGCGCCGACGGCAGCCACTACCAGGGCGGCTTCCGCAACTGGCGCTTCCATGGCGAAGGCCGCCTGCGCCTGGCCGACGGCAGCGTCTACCAGGGCCACTTCGCCGACGACCAGTACAGCGGCAAGGGCACCCTGACCCGAACCGACGGCAGCGTGCGCAGCGGCACCTGGCTGGACGGCCAGCGCATTCGCAACGAGCGCGGCCAGTTGCTGCCCGACCCGCTGGAGCTCGGCCTGCTGCGCCAGGGCGAACTGCTCGACCAGGCGATCGCCGCGCTCCCCGCCTCCACCCCGGCGCTGGAACTGTACAGCCTGAGCCTGGCCGGCGACGGCAAGCAGAGCGTGTTCCTGCGCGAAGCCGACTACGTCAGCGACCTGCTCCAGCAGCGTTTCGGCGCCTTCGGCCAGATCAGCCTGGTCAACCACCGCGACCACCTCGCCGACCGGCCGCTGGCCACCCGCGAGAATCTCTCCCGCGCCCTGCAGGCGCTGGCCGAGCGCAGCGGCCCGGAAGACCTGATCTTCATCTACCTGACCAGCCACGGCTCGCAGAACCACGAACTGCTCCTCGACCAGCCGCGCCTCGCCCTCGCCAGCCTGCCGGCCGCCGAGCTGGCCTCGTTGCTGCAGCCCCTCAAGGACCGCGACAAGGTGGTGGTGATCTCGGCCTGCTTCTCCGGGGGCTTCCTCCCCGAACTGAAGAACGAGCGCACCCTGGTGATCACCGCCGCGCGCGCCGACCGGGTGTCGTTCGGCTGCTCGGAAGACAACGACTTCACCTATTTCGGCAAGGCACTGTTCGCCGAGGCCCTGAACGAGACCGACGACCTCGAACGCGCCTTCGAACGCGCCAAGGAACTGGTCGCCGACCGCGAAAAGACCGATGGCTTCGAGCCTTCCGAACCGCAGATCTGGGCACCGCAGGGCGTGCTCAAGCATTGGCAGCGCCTGCGTGAAAGCCAGGCGCGCAAGGCGATGAGCGCACTGGAGTCCCAGTAGGGTGCGTTGTGCGCAGCGTTTACCCGGAAGCCCGCACGGCGCCTTGCCTGAAACGATGGCCCCACGCCTGGGTCGGTGCGCACGGCGCACCCTACGGAAAGCATCGCCGGGCATTCACCTCGGCAATCCCCGCCCCGAGCTTCTAAGCTTGGGGTGTAACGGCCACGAGACGCATCCATGTACCTGACGCCCCAACGCATCCTGCTCGCCGGCGCCACCGGACTGACCGGCGAACACCTGCTCGACCGCCTGCTCAACGAGCCCACGGTCAGTCGCGTGCTGGCACCGACGCGCCGACCGCTGGCCGAGCATCCGCGTCTGGACAACCCGCAGGGCGAGCTGATGACCTTGCTGCCGCTGCTCAGCGGGCCGCTCGACACGGCGTTCTGCTGCCTCGGCACCACCATCAAGCAGGCTGGCTCCCAGGAGGCTTTCCGCGCGATCGACCACGACCTGGTGCTGGCCGTGGCGCAACGCGCCCGCGCCCTCGGCGCGCGGCATTTCCTGGTGATCAGCGCACTGGGCGCCGACCCCAGGTCATCGGTGTTCTACAACCGGGTCAAGGGCGAGATGGAAGCCTCGCTACGTGCCATGGACTGGCCGCAACTGACCATCGCCCGCCCCTCGCTGCTGCTCGGCGAACGCAGCGAAACGCGCCTCGCCGAACAGTTGGCCGCACCGCTGGCCCGGCTGATCCCCGGCAAGTACCGTGGCATCCAGGCCTGCACCCTGGCCCGTGCGCTCTGGCGCCTGGCCCTGGAGGAGCAGGACGGGGTGCGGGTGGTCGAATCGGATGAGCTGCGTCGCCTGGGGCGTTAAACTCGCCCCGGTCACCCATTGCCGAAGAACCGACCATGAGCCAAGCCGATACCCTGCTCACCGCCCTGACCTCCACCGACATGCTGGAAATCGACGGGCTCTACGCCTGGCATTTCGAGCTGCACGGCGACCACCCGGAGCACCTGCTCAGCATCGAGGTCATGGACGGCAGCACCCGCCGGGAATGGCGCTTCACCCGCGCGACGGTCGAGACCGCGCGCTACGAAGCCGCCAGCGACACCTGGATACTCACCGTCGGCGATGCCAGCCACCGGATCAAATGCCTGGATGCGCTGGTGGCCAGCAGCGACGAGGTGGACGTCGAGGATGATGGCGGGTTGTGAGCCTGCGGAAAGCCGGTGGATGTGAAAAGCGACATCCACCCTACAGGCTAGGCAAGTGACCTGAACCACCGCCCCTCACCCTAGCCCTCTCCCAAAGGGAGAGGGGACTGGTCGGAGTTGCCGGCTCACCCGTAGCGGGCCATGCCCGCGATGCTTTTGACGCTGGCTATTGGTTTCCCGCGAACGCGGGGATCCAATAAAAAAAGACCGCAAGGTAGACGTCGAGAACGACGGCGGATTGTGAGTTCGACCGGTCATGCAGGTGACCTGAACCTCCGCCCCTCACCCTAGTCCTCTCCCAGAGGGAGAGGACTGGCTGGAGTTGCCGGCTCACCCGTAGGAGCGGGCCATGCCCGCGATGCTTTTGACGCTGGCTATTGGTTTCCCGCGAACGCGGGGATCCAATAAAAAAAGACCGCAAGGTAGACGCCGAGAACGACGGCGGATTGTGAGTTCGACCGGTCATGCAGGTGACCTGAACCTCCGCCCCTCACCCTAGCCCTCTCCCAGAGGGAGAGGGGACTGGCTGGAGTTGCCGGCTCACCCGTAGGAGCGGGCCATGCCCGCGATGCTTTTGACGCTGGTTATTGGTTTCCCGCGAACGCGGGGATCCAATAAAAAAGACCGCAAGGTGAGCTTCACCCCACCCAGCGGCCCTGCCCCTCCTCAATAGCGATACGGCGGCCCCGCCTCAGCCATCAGCGCGTTGTATTTCTTGAAGATATCCACCACTCGCTGGCAACGCGGGCTGGTCTTGGCGATCTCCTCCCAGAACTTCTTCGCCTCGTCCTCGACCGTCTTCCACTCGGCCTCGGGGATGGTGGTCAGCTCCAGCTTCTTGCCCTCGACGCGGATCTGCGCCTCGCCGCCCCAGTACCAGTACTGGCGGTAGTAGTGGGAGTTGTCCATGCACAGCTTGAACAGCTCCTTGAGGTGCTCGGGCACTTCCGCCCAACGCTCCGAGTTGGCGAAGTAGGAGCCGATCCAGGCGCCGGAGATGTTGTTGGTGAGGAAGTACTTGGTGACGTTGGCCCAGCCCACCGTGGTGTACTCGGTGATGCCGCACCAGGCGATGCCGTCCAGCTCGCCGGTCTGCACCGCCACCTCGACATCCTCCCAGGGCAGGGTCACCGGGATCACTCCGAAGCGGGTGAGGAACTTGCCGGCGGTGGGGAAGGTGAAGATGCGCTTGCCCTTGAAGTCCTCCAGGCTGCGGATCGGCTGCACCGTGGCGAAGTTGCACGGGTCCCAGGCGCCGGCGCCAAGCCAGGTCACCCCCTTGACCTCGCCGTAGGCCTCTTCCCAGATCTTGCGCAGGCCGTACTGTTCGAACAGCACCGGGATGTCCAGGCTGTAGCGGCTGGCGAACGGGAAGTAGCCGCCGAACACCGAGACGTCCACCGGCGCGGCGATGGAGTCGTCGTCGCTCTGCACCGCGTCGATGGTGCCGCGCTGCATGGCGCGGAACAGCTCGCCGGTGGGTACCAGTTGGTCGGCAGTGTAGAGCTGGATTTCCATCTCTCCCTTGGCCACCTTGTTGAAGGCGTCGATGGAAGGCTTGATCACGTGCGCGGCCAGTGCCGGCCCGGCGTAGGTCTGCAGGCGCCAGGTGATCTTCTTCGGCTCCTGGGCGTAGATGTGCGCCGCGCCGAGCGCCGCGGTGCCGACCGCGCCGGATGCCAGGGCGGCATCCTTGAGGAACTTGCGTCTCGTACTCATGCTGTTTCTCCGGTAAGTGTCGATTCAGATGCAATACAACCGCACTGCTCCGCCCACGCCGGCGCGGAGCCCCCCTCTCAGGTTGGCAAGAAGCCTTCTCTTGTCCGACTCGCCCGGCGCTGGAAACCGGGCGTACTGCACGCCTGAAAAACCTTCAACCGATCCCGTAGTAGCGCTGCGGCAACCACAGGGCGATCTGCGGAAAGATCATGATCAGCGCCAGGGCGAGGACCATGATCAGCACGAAAGGAATGACCGATACGTAGATGTCGCGCAGGGTGACCTCCGGCGGGGCCATGGCGCGCATCAGGAACAGGTTGTAGCCGAACGGCGGGGTCAGGTAGGCCATCTGGCAGGTGATGGTGTAGAGCACGCCGTACCAGACCAGGTCGAAACCCAGCGCGCCGACCAGCGGGATGTACAGCGGCGCGACGATCACCAGCATGGCGGTGTCGTCGAGGAACATGCCCATGACGAGGAACGACAACTGCATCAGGATGATGATCTGCCACGGCCCCAGGCCCATATCCTCGACGAAGATCCCCTCAATCGCCCTGACCGCGCCCAGCCCGTCGAACACCGCGCCGAAGCACAGCGCGGCGAGGATGATCCACATGAACATGCAGGTGATGCCCAGGGTCTTGCGCAGGGTCTCCTCCATCACGCCACGGGTCAGCCGGCCCCTGACGAAAGCCGCCAGGGTGGCGGCGACCGCGCCCACCGCCGAGCTTTCCACCAGGCTGGTGATGCCCATCAGGAACAGCCCGCTCATGGCGAAGAACACGAACAGCGGCACCAGCCCGGCGCGCAGCAGGCGGATCTTCTCCTGCCAGGTGATCTGCCGGCGCTCCTCCTCGGACAGGGGCGGCCCCAGATTCGGTTGCAGGCGGCAACGGATGGCGATGTAGACCAGGAACAGGAAGGCCATCAGCAGGCCGGGAAACACCCCGGCCAGCCACAACTGGCCGACCGGCTGGCGGGCGATCATGCCGTAGAGCACCAGCACCACGCTGGGCGGCAGGAGGATGCCCAGCGTGCTGCCGGCCTGGATCACCCCGGTGACCATGATCTTGTCGTAGCCGCGCCTGAGCAGTTCGGGCAAGGCGATGGTGGCGCCGATCGCCAGGCCGGCGACGCTCAGCCCGTTCATCGCCGAGATCACCACCATCAGGCCGATGGTGCCGAGCGCCAGGCCGCCGTGCAGCGGGCCCATCCAGACGTGGAACATGCGGTACAGGTCGTCGGCCACATGGGACTCGGACAGGATGTAGCCCATGTAGATGAACATCGGCACGGTCAGCAGCGGGTACCACTTCATCAGCTTCATCGCCGCGCTGAAGCCCATTTCCGAGCCGCCATCGCCCCACAGCAAGAGCGCCGCGAGCACCCCGACGAAGCCGATCGCGCCGAACACCCGCTTGCCGGTCAGCAACAGCAGCATCATGGTGGAAAACATCAGCAGGGCGATCAACTCGTAGCTCATTCCAGCGTCTCCCCCCGGGCCGCGGCGATGTCCGTGAAGAAGATGGCGATGGTCTGCAGCAGCATCAGCGCCACGCCGATGGTCATGATGATCTTGATCGGCGCCATGTGCGGCGACCAGGTGGAATAGCTGGTCTCGTCGTACTCCAGGGCGTAGAGCGTCGAAGAGAACCCGCCGTACAGCAGCATGCCCAGGTAGAACAGCAGGAAGAGCCCGGTGAACACGTCCATCACCGCCCGCGTGCGCGGCTTCCAGCGGCTGTAGAGCAGGTCCATGCGCACGTGGGCGTCGAGCTGCAGCGAATAGGCGCCGCCGAGCAGGAAGTAGGCGACCATCAGGAACTGGGCGACTTCCAGGGTCCAGATCGCCGGCATGCGCAGCCCCTTGGAGATCGACGAGTAGAGCAGCACGCCGAGCATCACGAAGAACAGGAACATGGTGGCGCGACCGACGTACCAGTTGATCCGGTTGACGACGCGGACGTAGGTCCTGATGACCTTGGGCATGACCATGGCCTCACGAAGGCTGCGGTTTTTTCGTCAGCCTAGTCGATGATTCCACAATGCCAACTCGACGCCCCGGGAGTGAGGCGCTTTCCGTAGGGTGCGCCGCGCGCACCGATCCGGGAGCTCCTCCATCGTTTCCGGCAGCACACCGTGCACGCCCCTGCAAGTGGTGCGCACGGCGCACCCTACCAAGGCGGTTCGGTGCAGCGTATCTGGAGCTGGTTCAGTTGCCGCCGGTCACGCCGAGGCTGATGCCGAGCACGGCGGCCAGGGAGAACGGCAGCAACAGGGTGTCCAGCAGGGCGCTGGCCGGCAGGTCGAGGGCGGCGTATTTCGGCGCCTCGGCCCCGAAGCGGTCGACCGGGCAACAGCCGCCGTTGAGGCTGTACCAGTCCAGCCGGGTGCCGGCGTAGACCAGCGGCGCACCGGGCTTGGCGGCGTCGAGGGTGCGCACGGTGGCGCAGCCGGGAAGCATGGCGCAGAGCAGCACGGCCACTCCCATGTAGGAACGAGTTCTGCTCACGAAGCTTCTGTGCAACGACCGTTCGCGAGCAGAGCTCGCTCCTACGAGGTCAGTCATCCGTACTGACCTGATGATGCTCGCCCCAGCGCGGCAGCATGTCCTGCGGGATGTTCAGCAGGTTGAGGATGCGCGCGACCACGAAGTCGATCAGGTCGTCGATGGTCTGCGGCTGGTGATAGAAGCCCGGCGACGCCGGCACGATGACCGCGCCGAGGTTGGAAAGCTTGAGCATGTTCTCCAGGTGGATGCTCGAGTACGGCGCCTCGCGCGGCACCAGGATCAACTGGCGGCGCTCCTTCAGCGCCACGTCGGCGGCGCGCTCGATCAGGTTGTTGCAGGCACCGGTGGCGATCGCCGACAGCGTGCCGGTGGAACAGGGCACTACCACCATGGCACCCGGCGCGCCGGAGCCGGAGGCCACCGGGGCCATCCAGTCCTCCTTGCCGTAGACGCGGATCTGCCCCGGCGCGGCGCCGGTGTACTCGCTCAGGAAAGCCTGCATCGCCTGCGGCTTGCCCGGCAGGGCGACATCGGTCTCGGTGGCCATCACCAGTTGCGCCGCCTTGGAGATCAGGAAGTGCACCTCGCGATCCTCCTGGATCAGGCAGTCGAGCAGGCGCAGGCCGTACTGCGCGCCCGAGGCGCCGGTCATGGCCAGGGTGATGCGTTCGGGTCCAGTCATGGGTGCTCCTTGATTACCTCTGGGCGGCATGGCCCCGCTTCTTTCGTAGCCCGGATGCGATCCGGGGCATGGAGCCGGCGGTTTTCCCGGATTGCATCCGGGCTACGGGCTGGTGGGTAACGCTTCGCGGTTATCCACCCTACAAGGGATCGCGTAGGGTGGAAAACGCCGAAGGCTTTTCCACCAGCGGGCTATTGGGTCCCCGCATTCGCGAGGACGACGGTCAACCTCGTCACTCCCGCATACGCGGGAGTCCAGTCACCCCAGCGCCTCGGCCAGCTTGCCGTGCAAGCCGCCGAATCCGCCGTTGCTCATGATCACCACCTGGGTGCCCGGCGCGGCATGGGCCTTGACCCCGGCGATGATCGCCTCCAGCGAATCGCACACCTCGGTCGGCACCGTCGAGCCGGCCACGGTGGCGGCCAGGTCCCAGCCGAGGTTCGGCGGCGCGTACCAGAATACCCGGTCGGCCTGGACCACCGAATCCGGCAGGCCGTCGCGGTGGGCGCCGAGCTTCATGGAGTTGGAGCGCGGCTCGATGACGGCGATCAACGGCGCGTCGCCGATGCGTTTGCGCAGCCCGTCGAGGGTGGTGGCGATGGCGGTCGGGTGGTGGGCGAAATCATCGTAGATGGTGACGCCCTGAACCTCGGCGACCTTCTCCATGCGCCGCTTGACGTTCTTGAAGGCGGAGAGCGCGGCGACGCCCAGTTCCGGCACCACGCCGACGTGGCGGGCGGCGGCCAGGCAGGCCAGGGCGTTGGCGACGTTGTGCTGGCCGGTCAGCTCCCAGTCCACGGTGCCCTGCGCCGCGCCGTCGAACAGCACCTCGAAGCGCGAGCCGTCCTCGCTGAGCAGGCGCGCCTGCCACTGGCCGCCTTCGCCGGTGGTCTGCACCGGGGTCCAGCAGCCCATGCGGATGACCCGCTGCAGGGCCTCCTCGGCCTGCGGATGGATGATCAGCCCCTCGCCGGGAATGGTCCGCACCAGGTGGTGGAACTGCCGCTCGATGGCCGCCAGGTCGGGGAAGATGTCCGCGTGGTCGAACTCCAGGTTGTTGAGGATCGCCGTGCGCGGGCGGTAGTGGACGAACTTCGAGCGCTTGTCGAAGAAGGCGCTGTCGTACTCGTCGGCCTCGACCACGAAGAACGGCGTGCCGCCCAGCCGCGCCGACACCGCGAAGTTCTGCGGCACGCCGCCGATCAGGAAGCCCGGGCTCATCCCGGCGTGTTCCAGCACCCAGGCCAGCATGCTGCTGGTGGTGGTCTTGCCGTGGGTACCGGCCACCGCCAGCACCCAGCGGCCTTGCAGCACGTGGTCGGCCAGCCACTGCGGGCCGCTGACGTAGGGCAGGCCCTGGTTGAGCACATATTCCACCGCCGGGTTGCCGCGCGACAGCGCGTTGCCGACCACCACCAGGTCCGGCGCCGGTTGCAGGTGGGCCGGCTCGTAGCCCTGCATCAGCTCGATGCCCTGGGCTTCCAGTTGGGTGCTCATCGGCGGGTAGACGTTGGCGTCGGAACCGGTGACGCGGTGGCCGAGTTCCTTGGCGAGCACCGCCAGCGAACCCATGAAGGTGCCGCAGATGCCGAGAATATGGATGTGCATGGATGTCCTCTGGAACGGGCTCCAGCGCCCGAAAAATCTTGCCGCAGGTTAGCACAGCGACCGGGGTTTCCGTCCCCGCCCCGTAGGGTGGAAAACCGCGAAGCGTTTCCACCACGTCGGTGGATGTGAAAAGCGACATCCACCCTACACGGCTGCTCCGCATTGCCGGCCTTCGCCCTCTCCCCCGGCCCCTCTCCCATGAATGGGAGAGGGGTGACTTAGGCCTGAAGCTCCGCACTCGTAGGAGCGGCCCATGGCCGCGATTCGCGGTCATGCGGTACTCCGCCGTGTCTCACTCCGACCGCAACATCTCGAGAAAGGTCTCGATCAAGCGCCGCGTCTTCTGCTCGCGCAGGCACACCAGGGTCTCGGTCATGCGCAGCCGGCAGTCGTGGATCGGCAAGGCGCGCAGCAGCGGGTTGGCGCCGAATTCGGCGGCGGAGACCACGCCGACACCGAGGCCGGCGAGGACCATCTCGCGCACCGCCTCGCGGCCTTCCACTTCCAGGGCGAGGTGCGGTTCGAGGCCGACGCGGCGCATTTCCGCCTCGATCATCTGGCGGGTCATCGAGCCCTGTTCGCGGAGCACCATGGGCACGCCGCCGAGGTCGGCCAGCTCGATGGACTCGCGCGCCGCCCAGGGGTGGTCGATGCCAACGAAGGCCACCAGCGGGTCGTTGCTCAGGGTCACGCAGTGCAGGCGCTCGTCGTCCACCGGGCGGCCGAGCACGGCGAGGTCGGCCTTGTAGGCGAACAGCCGGGCCAGCGCCTCGTCGGTGTTGCCGGTGACCATGCTGATGCGGATGCCCGGGTAGCGCTCGCGGAAACGTGCGATGTGCGCCAGCAGGTGTACCGGCGAATCCACCGCCAGGGTCAGGCTGCCGGTCTGCAACGCGCGCGAGCTGGACAGCAGCTCCTCGGCCTCGGCCTCCACGGCGAACAGCCGCTGGGTGATGCCGAGCAGCCGCTCGCCCAGTTCGGTGAGCTGCACCGAGCGCTTGTTGCGGTGGAACAGCAGCACGCCGAAGTACTCCTCCAGCTTGCGCACCTGGTCGGAAACCGCCGGCTGGCTGAGGAACAACTGCTCGGCAGCACGGGTGAAACCGCCGTGCACGGCAACCGCATGGAACGCCTTGAGCTGGGAGTGGGAAACCGCCATGGCCCGTCCTTGACTTGAAATAAGCAAAACTTGTTATTGAAATACCATAAAACGATTTTTCTTATCCATGGGGAACTGCTTTTATCGACTCCAACGCGGCGCCGACCGCCACTACGAAGACGCTGGAGACGACCATGAGCCAAGCCGAATTCCCCACCGCCCGCCTTGCCGCACCCGTGTTCGGCGAGCCCTACCTGCTCACCCCCGGTCCGCTGACCACCTCGCGCGCCACCAAGGAGGCCATGCTCCGCGACTGGGGCTCGTGGGACGCCGACTTCAACCAGGTCACCGCCGAAATCCGCCGCGAGCTGCTGGCCATGGCCGGCGTGAGCGACGACAGCTACGCCTGCGTACCCCTGCAAGGCAGCGGCACCTTCGCCGTCGAGGCCGCCCTGGCCACCGCCATCCCCCGCGACGGCAAGGCGCTGGTGCTGATGAACGGCGCCTACGGCAAGCGCGCCGCGCAGATCCTCGACTACCTCGGCCGCACCCACATCGACCTGGACAAGGGCGACTACCTGCCGCCGCAGCCGGAGGAAGTCGACCAACTGCTGCGCGACAACCCGGACGTCACCACGGTGTTCCTGGTCCACTGCGAGACCAGCTCGGGCATCCTCAACCCGCTCGCCGAGATCGCCACGACGGTCAAGGCCCACGGCAAGACCCTGGTGGTCGACGCCATGAGCTCGTTCGGCGCGGTGCCGCTGACCGTCGACCAGGTGCCGTTCGACGTGATGGTTTCCTCGGCCAACAAGTGCATCGAGGGCATCCCCGGCTTCGGTTTCGTGATCGTCCGCCGCGAGGTGCTGGAAGCCTCCAAGGGCCGCGCCCACTCGCTGAGCCTCGACCTGTACGAGCAGTGGGCCTACATGGAGAAGACCGGCCAGTGGCGCTTCACCCCGCCGACCCACAGCGTGGTGGCGTTCCGCGCGGCGCTCCAGCAGCACGCGGCCGAGGGCGGCGTGGCCGGGCGCCTGGCACGCTACACCCGCAACCGTGACCGGCTGGTGGCCGGCATGCGCGAGCTGGGTTTCGAGACCCTGCTGGAAGACCGCTGGCTGTCGCCGATCATCACCACCTTCTTCAGCCCCGACCACCCGAACTTCGACTTCAAGCGCTTCTACGCCGAGCTCAAGCAGCGCCAGTTCGTCATCTACCCCGGCAAGCTGACCATCGCCGAGAGCTTCCGCATCGGCTGCATCGGGCAGATAGACGAAGCCGTGGTCGCCCAGTTGCTGCGCGCCATCGCCGACAGCCTGGCAGCCATGGGCGTGGACCGCTGCAAGCCGGCGGCCTGAGGGCTTCGGTCACTGGATTCCCGCGTTCGCGGGAATGACGGGGGGGATACAGCGAGCCGTCCGCCATCCAGGAGTTGCACCGATACACCGTCCCCCCGCGAACGCGGGGCCCAATAAGGAAGGTTTCTGACCAGGAGCGTTCGCCAGGACGGCACGGGAAGTGCTCCCGAGAACAACAACAAATCCGCAAGTCATTGAACTGCCGGCACATTCCACTCAAGAGGTCAGAACAGTGAACAAGATTCCCGGTTTGTCCCTTCTCCGGCTCGGCAATAACGACATCCAGCGCTGGCGCCTGCAGGTGTTCGCCATCACCTGGCTGGCCTACGCCGCCTTCTACTTCACCCGCAAGGCGTTCTCGGTGGCCAAGCTGGGCATCGCCGACGATGCCGGCTTCGAACTGGACAAGGCCGCCATGGCCGACCTCGACGCCCTGTACCTGGGCGCCTACGCCGTCGGCCAGTTCACCTGGGGCATCCTCGCCGACCGCTTCGGGCCGCGCGTGGTGGTGCTCGGCGGGCTCATCGTCTCCGCCATCGCCGCCGTGATCATGGGCACCTTCGCCACCCTGCCGATCTTCGCCACCTGCATGGTGGTCCAGGGCCTGGCGCAGTCCACCGGCTGGGCCGGGCTGTGCAAGAACATCGGCAGCTTCTTCGCCACCCACGAGCGCGGCCGCGTGCTCGGCCTGTGGAGCACCTGCTACGCCTTCGGCGGGCTGATCGCCTCGCCGTTCGCCGGCTGGTGGGCCTACCAGGTGTACGGCGACTGGCGCGCGGCGTTCATCTCCAGCGCGGCGGTGGTCGGCGTGGTGGCGGTGCTGTTCTTCATTCTGCAACGCAACAGGCCGCAGGATGTCGGCCTGCCGCCGGTGGAACCCGAAACCGAGCCGGCGCAGGGTCGCGATGGCAAGCACGCCAGTTTCGGTAGCTGCCTGATGACCATCATGAAGAACCGTACCGTGCTGGTCCTCGGCCTCGCCTACTTCCTGCTCAAGCCGGCTCGCTACGCGATCCTGCTGTGGGGCCCCGTCATGGTCTACGAACGCATGCCGTCGATCGGCAAGGTCGCCTCGGCCATCGTGCCGACCGCCTTCGAGGTCGCCGGGCTGGTCGGTCCGATCCTCATCGGCCTGGCCTCGGACAAGCTGTTCGGCGCCCGCCGCTTCCCGGCCTGCGTGCTCAGCCTGCTGGTGCTGACCGTCTGCCTGGCGCTGTTCGTGCCGACCATGCAGAGCGGCAGCGTGCTGCTGGTGGTCGGCCTGCTGTTCATGATGGGCCTGACCCTCTACGGGCCGGACTCGATGATCAGCAGCTCGGCGGCCATCGACTTCGGCAAGGGCACCGCCGGCACCGCGTCGGGCTTCGTCAACGGCTGCGGCTCGATCGGCGCCATCCTCGGCGGCCTGCTGCCCGGCTACTTCGACACCGAGACCGTGTTCCTAGTCTTCACCGTCACCGCGCTGGTCGCCACCGCGATGCTGATCCCGCACTGGAACAGCCGGCCGCAGACCGCCGAGCAATCCCTTTCCAACCCCAAGCCACGCAAGGCGCTGGCCTGATTCCCACTGGAGCATCCGCCATGAACTACCAATCTCCGAAACACCTGCAAGCCGCGATCCTCGACTGGGCCGGCACCGTGGTCGACTTCGGCTCCTTCGCGCCGACCCAGATCTTCGTCGAGGCCTTCGCCGAATTCGGCGTCGCCGTCTCCCTGGAAGAAGCCCGCGGCCCGATGGGCATGGGCAAGTGGGACCACATCCGCACCCTCTGCGACGTGCCGGACATCGCCGCACGCTATGAGGCCAAGTTCGGCCGCACGCCGACCGACGATGACGTCACCGCTATCTATGAGCGCTTCATGCCGCTGCAGATCGAGAAGATCGCCGAACACTCGGCGCTGATCCCCGGCGCCCTGGAAGCCATCGCGGCGGTGCGCGGCAAGGGCCTGAAGGTCGGCTCCTGCTCGGGCTACCCGAAGGTGGTGATGGACAAGGTGGTGGCCCTGGCCGAGCGCAACGGCTACGTCGCCGACCACGTGGTGGCCACCGACGAAGTGCCCAACGGCCGTCCGCACCCGGCCCAGGCGCTGGCCAACGTGATCGCCCTGGGCATCAGCGACGTGGCCGCCTGCGTGAAGGTCGACGACACCACCCCGGGCATCCTCGAAGGCCGCAGCGCGGGGATGTGGACGGTGGCGCTGACCCTGTCCGGCAACGCCCTCGGCCTGACCTGGGAACAGTTCCAGGCCCTGCCGGAAGCTCGCCGCGCCGAGGAACGCGCCCGCATCGGCCAACTGTTCGAAGGCTCGCGCCCGCACTACCTGATCGACACCATCGCCGACCTGCCGGCGGTGATCGACGACATCAACGCCCGCCTGGCGCGGGGGGAGATGCCGCAGGGGTGTTGAGTCCCGGGGGCGTTGGTTGGCTCCGTCCCTCCCCCCCCCAACCCCTCTCCCGGAGGGAGAGGGGAGCAGACGAGGTGGCAGTCCAACACCGTACTCCCCTCTCCCTTCGGGAGAGGGCTAGGGTGAGGGGCGGAGTTCCCCCGCCCCCCGCCACCCATCGGTGACAACGTTGAAGACAAGCATCTTCTGCTAATCCTTAAAGGATATCCGCCCTTTTTCTCCGGCCCACGCGGCCGGCATCCAAAACAAGAGAGGTCCCCGATGATCTACGCGCAACCCGGCACCCAAGGCGCCATCGTTTCCTTCAAGTCACGCTACGGCAACTACATCGGCGGCGAGTTCGTGGCGCCGGTGAAGGGCCAGTATTTCACCAACACCTCGCCGGTGAACGGCGAGCCTATCGCCGAATTCCCCCGCTCCACCGCCGAAGACATCGACCAGGCGCTGGACGCCGCCCATGCCGCCGCCGATGCCTGGGGCAAGACCTCGGCGCAGGAGCGTTCCAACATCCTGCTCAGGATCGCCGACCGCATCGAGCAGAACCTCGAAGTCCTCGCCGTCACCGAGACCTGGGACAACGGCAAGGCGGTGCGCGAAACCCTCAACGCCGACATCCCCCTGGCCGCCGACCACTTCCGCTACTTCGCCGGCTGCATCCGCGCCCAGGAAGGCGGCGCCGCCGAGATCGACAACGGCACCGTGGCCTATCACATCCACGAACCGCTCGGCGTGGTCGGGCAGATCATCCCGTGGAACTTCCCGCTGCTGATGGCCGCCTGGAAACTCGCCCCGGCGCTGGCCGCCGGCAACTGCGTGGTGCTCAAGCCGGCCGAGCAGACGCCGCTGGGCATCTGCGTGCTGATGGAGCTGATCGGCGACCTGCTGCCGCCTGGCGTGCTCAACGTGGTGCAGGGCTTCGGCAAGGAGGCCGGCGAAGCGCTGGCGACCAGCAAGCGCATCGCCAAGATCGCCTTCACCGGCTCGACCCCGGTCGGCTCGCACATCCTCAAGTGCGCCGCCGAGAACATCATCCCCTCGACCGTGGAGTTGGGAGGCAAGAGCCCGAACATCTACTTCGAGGACATCATGCAGGCCGAGCCAGCGTTCATCGAGAAGGCCGCCGAGGGCCTGGTACTCGGCTTCTTCAACCAGGGAGAGGTGTGCACCTGCCCGTCGCGCGCGCTGGTTCAAGAATCCATCTACCTGCCGTTCATGCGCGAAGTGCTGAAGAAGGTCGCGGCGATCAAGCGCGGCAACCCGCTGGACACCG
Source organism: Zestomonas carbonaria (assembly GCF_904061905.1). Lineage (GTDB taxonomy): Bacteria > Pseudomonadota > Gammaproteobacteria > Pseudomonadales > Pseudomonadaceae > Aquipseudomonas > Aquipseudomonas carbonaria. Next base: position 62,910 of record NZ_CAJFCI010000031.1, on the reverse strand, counting down.
ACACCATGGTCGGCGCCCAGGCCTCCCAGCAGCAGTTCGACAAGATCCTCTCCTACCTGGAAATCGCCCGCCAGGAAGGCGCCGAATTCCTCACCGGCGGTGAAGTCGAGAAGCTCGAAGGCAGCCTGGCCGGCGGCTATTACATCCAGCCGACCCTGCTCAAGGGCCACAACAAGATGCGCGTGTTCCAGGAGGAAATCTTCGGCCCGGTGATCGGCGTCACCACCTTCAAGGACGAGGCGGAAGCCCTGGCCATCGCCAACGACACCGAATACGGCCTCGGCGCCGGCGTATGGACCCGCGACATCAACCGCGCCTGGCGCATGGGCCGCGGCATCAAGGCCGGCCGGGTGTGGACCAACTGCTACCACCTCTACCCGGCGCACGCGGCGTTCGGCGGCTACAAGAAGTCCGGCGTCGGCCGCGAGACCCACAAGATGATGCTCGACCATTACCAGCAGACCAAGAACCTGCTGGTGAGTTATGACATCAATCCGCTGGGGTTCTTCTAAAACGGCATTCCCCTCCCTCCGGGAGAGGGGTTAGCTCGTAGGGTGGATGTCGCTTTTCACACCCACCGCCCCTCTGGTGGAAAACGCTTCGCGGTTTTCCACCCTACGGACTCTCCCATTCATGGGAGAGCTTCGTAGGATGGGTGAAACCCATCGCCGCCGGCAATCGATGGGTTGCACCCATCCTACGTGTCGATGTACCCACCCGACCAAAGCCGCCTCCGCAATTCTCGACTAGATTCAGAGTCAGCCCCGCGACCAGCGCCCTGCGAAGCGCCGACGCGAAGGTCGTTTGCCGCACCGCTTTGCCAACCGACGAAGAGAACGGGCCCGGCCGCTCGCGGCTGCCGCCTGCGGAGGAGAAACGGATGAGCGCCCCCCTGACCCTGGCCGGCCTGCGCCACATGGCCGAGCAAGACAAGATCGACACCGTGCTCGCCTGCATGGTCGACATGCAGGGCCGGCTGATCGGCAAACGCTTCCAGGTCGAGTTCTTCCTCGACAGCGCCCACGAGGAAACCCACGGCTGCGACTACCTGCTGGCCGACGACATCGACATGGAACCGGTGCCCGGCTACGCCGCCGCCAGTTGGAAGAAGGGCTACGGCGACTTCGTGTTCAAGCCGGACCTCTCCACCCTGCGCGTGGTGCCCTGGCTGGAAGGCACCGCCATGGTCCTCTGCGACGTCCAGGACCACCACGGCCAAGACCTGCCGCACAGCCCGCGCGGCATCCTCAAGCGGCAGATCGACCGGCTGACCGAGCGCGGCTACCAGGGCCTGTTCGCCTCCGAGCTGGAGTTCTACCTGTTCGACGAGAGCTACGAGGCGATCCACCACCGCAACTACCAGAACCCCAGGACCGCCAACTACAACATCGAGGACTACAGCATCCTGCAGACCATCCGCGACGAGCCGGTGCTGCGCGCCATCCGCCGCAACCTGCAGGCCGCCGGCATCCCGGTGGAGAACTCCAAGGGCGAATGGGGCCCCGGCCAGGAAGAGATCAACGTGCGCTACGCCGACGCGCTGACCATGGCCGACCGCCACAGCATCATCAAGCACGCCTGCAAGGAGATCGCCCTGTTGCAGGGCAAGTCGGTCACCTTCATGGCCAAGTGGCGCTACGACCTGGCCGGCTCCAGTTGCCACATCCACAACTCGCTGAGCAGCCTGAAGAGCAACAAGCCGCTGTTCCACGACCCCAAGGCCGAGTACGGCATGTCCAGACTGATGCGCCAGTGGGTCGCCGGGCAGCTCAAGTACGCCCGCGACATCACCTATTTCCTGGCGCCCTACATCAACTCCTACAAGCGCTTCCAGGTCGGCACCTTCGCGCCGACCCGCGCGGTGTGGAGCCGCGACAACCGCACCGCCGGCTTCCGCCTGTGCGGTGAGAACAGCAAGGCGATCCGCATCGAATGCCGCATCGGCGGCGCCGACCTCAACCCCTATCTCGCCTACGCGGCGCTTATCGCCGCCGGACTGGCCGGCATCGACGAAGAGCTGGAGCTGGACAAGCCGTTCGAGGGCGACGCCTACCAGAACGCCCGCCTGCCCGAAGTGGCCAAGACCCTGCGCGACGGCGCCACCGCGCTGAAGAACTCGAAAATGCTCAAGCAGGCGTTCGGCAAGGAAGTGATCGACCACTACCTGCACACCGCCAACTGGGAACAACTGGAATACGACCGGCGCATCACCGACTGGGAACTGCGCCGGGGCTTCGAACGCTACTGAGCCAACCCGAGGAGGAGCGATGCCCCGCCCCCAACGCCCACACACCGCAGGGTGCGCCGTGCGCACCACCTGGAGCGTCGCACGCCCCCTGGGTGACCTCGCTGCTTCGTCCTCGTCATCCCCGCGAACGCGGGGACCCAATAAACAGCGTAGGCGCGTCGCACGGCCCCATCGGTGCGCACGGCGCACCCTACGAGGAGCAGCATGATGCTCCCTAGCCAACGCACCCCACGAGGAGGCACGCCATGACCCGCACCGTCCGCCTGATCTCCCCGGTCGACGGCAGCCTCTACGCCGAACGGCCGTACACCGCCGACGCCGCCATCGCCCAGGCGCTGGACGCCGCCGAACACGCCCAGCGCGACTGGCGCCGGAGACCGCTGGCAGAACGCGCGGCGTTCTGCACGGCAGCGGTCGATGCCATGCTGGCGATGGAGGCGGAGATCGTCCCCGAACTGGCCTGGCAGATGGGCCGCCCGGTGCGCTACGGCGCCGGCGAGCTGCGCGGCTTCGCCGAGCGCGCGCGGCACATGATCGACATCGCCCCGCAAGCGCTGGCACCCATCGAGCCCGAGCCCAGGGACGGCTTCCGCCGCTACATCCGCCGCGAACCGCTGGGCGTCGTGCTGGTCATCGCGCCGTGGAACTACCCCTACCTGACCGCGGTGAACTCGATCATCCCCGCGCTGATGGCCGGCAACGCCGTGCTGCTCAAGCACGCCAGCCAGACCCTGCTGGTCGGCGAACGCTTCGCCGAGGCGTTCCGCCGCGCCAACCTGCCGGACGGGCTATTCCACAACCTGGTCATCGATCACCGGCAGGCCGCCGATCTGATCGGCTCCGGCCGCGTGCAGCAGGTCAACTTCACCGGCTCGGTGGCCGGCGGATATGCCGTGCAGGCGGCCGCCGCCGGGCAGTTCATCGGCGTCGGCCTGGAGCTGGGCGGCAAGGACCCGGCCTACGTGCGCGCCGACGCCGACCTCGGCCACGCCGTGGAGAACCTGGTGGACGGCGCCTTCTTCAACTCCGGGCAGAGCTGCTGCGGCATCGAGCGCATCTACGTGGACCGGGCGATCTACCCGGACTTCATCGACGCCTTCGCCGCGCTGACCCGCCAGTACGCGCTGGGCAATCCCCTGGAGCAGGACACCACCCTCGGCCCGCTGGTCAGCACCGAGGCCGCCGAAGCGGTGCGCCAACAGATCGCCAGCGCCCAGTCGATGGGCGCGCGGGCGATGCTCGACGTGCGCGACTTCCCCGCCGACGCCCCCGGCAGCGCCTACCTGGCGCCGCAGGTGCTGGTCGACGTGGCGCACCGCATGGCGGTGATGCGCGAGGAAAGCTTCGGGCCGGTGGTCGGCATCATGCCGGTGGACGACGAAGGCGAAGCCATCGACCTGATGAACGACAGCCCCTACGGCCTCACCGCCTCGATCTGGACCCGCGACCTCGACGCCGCCGAACGCATCGGCGACGCCACCGCCACCGGTACATTGTTCATGAACCGCTGCGATTATCTGGACCCGGCCCTGGCCTGGACCGGCGTCAAGCACAGCGGACGCGGCGCCACCCTGTCGAAGGTCGGCTACGAGTGCCTGACCCGGCCGAAATCGTTCCACCTGCGTCATGGGCTCGATCCTGAACCATGAGGCCATCGCGGCCATGGGCCGCTCCTACGGACGGGCTCAACGCCGGTGCGAAGGGGCTGGGCGTCCCCCCCCGTAGCCCGGATGCAATCCGGGGAAGGAAACCGACAACGCCCATTCCCGGATCGCATCCGGGCTACTGAAGACGAGGTCATGCCATGCCCAAGACCGCCAACTGGAACTACCCCACCACGGTGCGCTTCGGTGTCGGGCGCATCGCCGAGCTGCCCGAACTGTGCCGCGCCCAGGGCATCCGGCGGCCGCTTCTGGTCACCGACCGTGGCCTGGCCGGCGTGCCGATGACCCACGCGGTGCTCGACTCGCTGCTCGCCGACAACCTCGGCGCCGCGCTGTTCAGCGACCTCAAGCCCAACCCGGTGGAAGCCAACCTCCAGGCCGGGCTGGCCGCCTACCGCGCCGGGCGCCACGATGGCGTGGTCGCCTTCGGCGGCGGCAGCGGGCTGGACATGGGCAAGCTGATTGCCTTCATGAGCGGACAATCGCGGCCGGTGTGGGACTTCGAAGACATCGGCGACTGGTGGACCCGCGCCGACCCGAACGGCATCGCCCCGGTGATCGCCGTGCCGACCACCGCCGGCACCGGCTCGGAAGTCGGGCGCGCCGGGGTGCTCACCGACGAACGCACGCACACCAAGCGGATCATCTTCCACCCGAAGATGATGCCGAAGGTGGTGATCAGCGACCCGGCGCTGACCGTCGGCATGCCGGCGAAGATCACCGCCGGCACCGGCATGGACGCCTTCGCCCACTGCCTGGAAGCCTACTGCGCGCCGGGCTTCCATCCGCTGGCCGACGGCATCGCCGTGGAAGGCATGCGCCTGGTGGCCGGCGCCCTGGAACGCGCGGTGAAGACCCCCGACGACCTCGACGCCCGCGCCGACATGCTGGCCGCCGCGGCCATGGGCGCCACCGCCTTCCAGAAGGGCCTGGGCGGCATGCACGCGCTGTCCCACCCGGTCGGCGCGCTGTACGACACCCACCACGGCATGACCAACGCGGTATTCATGCCCTATGTGCTCAGGTTCAACCGCAGCGCCATCGAGGAGCGCATCGTGCGCCTGGCCGCCTACCTGGGCCTGGCCAGGCCGGGTTTCGACGGCTTCCTCGACTTCGTGCAGGAGCTGCGCGCCGCCATCGGCGTGCCGAACACCCTGCCCGAGCTGGGCGTGGACGACGCCCAGGCCGGGCTGATCGCGCAGATGGCGGTGGTCGACCCCTCCGCCGGTGGCAACCCGCTCCCCCTGGACGAAACGGCAACCCGCGCCATCTTCGACGCCGCCTACCAGGGCAAGCTGTAGCGAACCCTGGATTGGTGGGCTTCAGCCCACCAAACAAACCCCACCCCACGCATAAAAAAAAGCGGCCCCACCAACCGGCGGGCCGCTCAAATTCACGGAGTTGCTTACATCGCGCGGCCACGATGACTTGTGGCCACGGGTATTGGATTACTTTTCCAGGATCGCGGTCACACCCTGGCCGCCCGCCGCGCAGATGGAGATCAGCCCGCGCCCCTTCTCCGCCGCCGCCAGCAGCTTGGCCAGGTTGGCGACGATGCGCCCGCCGGTTGCGGCGAACGGGTGGCCGGCGGCCAGGGAGCTGCCCTTGACGTTGAGCCTGGCGCGGTCGATGGAACCGAGCGGCGCCTCCAGGCCGAGGCGGGTCTTGCAGTAGTCGGCGTCCTCCCAGGCCTTGAGGGTGCACAGCACCTGGGCGGCGAAGGCCTCGTGGATCTCGTAGTAGTCGAAGTCCTGCAACGTCAGGCCATTGCGCGCCAGCAGGCGCGGTACCGCGTAGACCGGCGCCATCAGCAGCCCCTCCTTGCCCTGCACGAAATCCACCGCCGCCGCCTCGCCGTCCTTGAAATAGGCCAGGATCGGCAGGCCGCGCGCCTTCGCCCATTCCTCGCTGGCCAGCAGCACCAGCGAGGCGCCGTCGGTCAGCGGCGTCGAGTTGGCGGCGGTGAGGGTGCCGCGCGGCCCCTTCTCGAACACCGGCTTGAGGGTGGAAAGCTTCTCCAGGCTGATGTCGGCGCGCAGGTTCTGGTCGCGGGTCAGGCCGAGGAACGGCGTCATCAGGTCGTTCTGCCAACCCTCGGCGTAGGCGGCGGCCAGCTTGATATGGCTCTCGTAGGCCAACTGGTCCTGCTCGTCGCGGGGGATCGCCCAGGTCTGCGTCATCAGTTCGCAGTGCTCGCCCATCGACAGCCCGGTGCGCGGCTCGCCGTTCTTCGGGATGTGCGGCGCCAGGTGGCGCGGGCGGATCTTCAGCAGGCTCTTCAGCTTGTCGGCGGTGGCCTTGCCGCGATTGGCCTCCAGGAGAATCCGCCGCAGCCCTTCGTTGACGCCGATCGGCGCGTCCGAGGTGGTGTCGACGCCGCCGGCGATGGCGCTGTCGATCTGCCCGAGGGCGATCTTGTTGGCGGTCAGGATCACCGCCTCAAGCCCGGTGCCACAGGCCTGCTGGATGTCGTAGGCGGAGGTTTCCGGCGCCAGGCGCGAGCCGAGCACGCATTCGCGGGTCAGGTTGAAGTCGCGCGAATGCTTGAGCACCGCGCCGGCCACCACCTCGCCGATGCGCTCGCCGTGCAGGTTGTAGCGCTCCACCAGCCCCTCCAGGGCGGAGGTCAGCATCTCCTGGTTGCTCGCGGTGGCGTAGACGGTATTGGAGCGGGCGAAGGGGATGCGGTTGCCGCCGACGATGGCGACCCGGCGCGGTTGGGCCATGGATGACTCCTTGCAGAAAGGGGAATACTGGCGACAAGGCTAGCCTGCCCAAGAGTCCCTGCATTGGCCGACCCGCCACAAGCGGGGTCAACAGGGTCAATGCATGTGGCGATCCGCTGCGTAGAGTGGCCGATATCACGCTAGTCTTTCGCTGCCTACCGTCTGGAGCCCTTTCATGTCCGACCGCTACCTCTCCTTCGCCAACTCCAACGCCGGCCGCCGCCTGGTCGGCGCCCTCGGCCTGCCGGCCCCCGTGCGCCTGGAGCGCTGGCGCGCCGGACGCACCCGGCCGGTGGACGGCGCCCTGCTGATCGGCGGCGACGGCCCGCTGGCGGCGGCGGTCGCGGCGTTCCACAAGCGTCTCACCGACCGCACCTTCGCCGACGCGGACGAGCGCTTCGGCCTGCCGCGCTGGACCGCCGAGCACGGCCCGAAACTCAAGGCGCTGGTGTTCGACGCCAGCAACATCGCCTCGGCCGAACAGCTCGGCGCCCTGCGCGAGTTCTTCCAGCCGGCCCTCAAGGGCCTCGACACCTGCCCGCACGTGGTGATCCTCGGCCGCGCCCCGGAAAGCCTCAAGGACCCGTTCGCCGCCAGCGCCCAGCGCGCCCTGGAAGGCTTCAGCCGCTCGCTGGCCAAGGAAATCCGCCGGGGCGGCACGGTGCAGTTGCTGTACGTCGGCAAGGGCGCCGAGGAGCAGTTGGAAGGCGCGCTGCGCTTCTTCCTGTCGCCGAAGAGCGCCTACGTCTCCGGCCAGGTGCTGCGCCTGTCGGCCTGCGCGGCGAAGGTCGCCGACTGGACGCGGCCGCTGGCCGGCAAGAAGGCGCTGGTCACCGGAGCCAGCCGTGGCATCGGCGCGGCCATCGCGGAAACCCTGGCGCGCGACGGCGCCGAAGTGGTGCTGCTCGACGTGCCATCCGCCGCCACCGCGCTGGACGCCCTGGCCGCGCGCCTCGGCGGACGCGCCCTGGCCCTCGACATCTGCGCGGAGAATGCCGCCGCGCGGTTGGTCGAGGCGCTGCCGGACGGCCTCGACATCCTCGTCCACAACGCCGGCATCACCCGCGACAAGACCCTGGCGAAAATGAGCGACGCGCTCTGGGACTCGGTGATCGACGTCAACCTGCGCGCCCCGCAGGTGCTCACCAAGGCACTGCTCGACGCCGGCACCCTGCGCGACGACGGCCGCGTGGTGCTGCTCGCCTCGATCAGCGGCATCGCCGGCAACCTCGGGCAGAGCAACTACGCGGCCAGCAAGGCCGGCCTGATCGGCCTCGCCCAGGCCTGGGCGCCGGCGCTGGGCAAGCGCGGCATCGCCATCAACGCGGTGGCGCCGGGCTTCATCGAAACGCAGATGACCGCCGCCATCCCCTTCACCATCCGCGAAGCCGGCCGGCGCATGAACTCCATGGGCCAGGGCGGCCTGCCCCAGGACGTCGCCGAAACCGTCGCCTGGCTCTCCCAACCGACCTCCGGCGCGATCAGCGGCCAGGTGCTGCGCATCTGCGGGCAGAGTTTGTTGGGGGCGTAACGCCGAAGCCAGCCCCCTACCACGGACAGCCCCCTCTCCCTCCGGGAGAGGGCCGGAGCTTCGAACCCGCAAGATGCCACCCTGGCTCTTGTAGGGTGCGCCGCGCGCACCGATGAGGCGGCGACACCGGGGTTTCCGGCGAAGCACCGTGCCAAATCCCCGGTAAACGGTGCGCGCAGCACACCCTACAAGAGCGACTACGCCACCTCGGCCTGATACCCCTCTTCCCGGATCGCCTCCAGCACCGCCGCGTCGGCCAGCCCGCCTTCCACCCGGACCTCGCCAGCGCCCAGGTCCACCTGCACCCTGGCCTGCGGATCGCGGGCCTGCAACGCCTGGGTGATGGCCCGCACGCAATGTCCGCAACTCATGCCCTGCACTTTGAAGATACGCATGTCCAAGCTCTCCTGTTGATTGCACTGGCGACAGCATCCACCTTGCCACCGTGGCAAGGTCAAGCCCCCGGACTTGCCGCCTCGCGGCAAGTCGCCCACCATGCCGGTATCCGCTCCGGGGAGAGTTGCCATGCGCCGACCGATCCTGTCCTTCCTGCTGCTCCTGCCCCTGGTCGCCCAGGCCGCGCCGTACGGCGCCTCGACAGCCCCGGCGCAAGGCTACGGCGTGCTGATCGTCTCCCGCGAGCGCCTGGAAGTGGCCAGCCCCTGCGACATCGGCCTGTACCTGCACGACCAGTTGGCCGCACGCCTGTACCAGGGCCAGTCGGTGGCCTTCAACCTGCCGCCCGGCGACGTGCCGCTGCGTCTCGCCCTGATCGGCCCCGGCAACTGCGCGCCGGGAATCGTCCAGGCGGACAACCAGCCGGTCCGCCTCCAGGCCGGCCAGGTGCGCAAGTTCCGCATTGCCCTGGACGACAAGGGCTTCCAACTGATTCCCGCGCCGCTCGATCGCTGAGCCCCGGCCCGTAGCCCGGATGCAATCCGGGACAGCCGGCGACCTCGCCCCTACCCTGATCCAGATCAGTGCTTGACCTTGCCCCCGTGGCAAGGTTGATCCTGTGCTCGACGCACAGGAGGAAGCCGTCATGACCGATTCAACCACTCTCGATCTGCCAATCAGCGGGATGACCTGCGCCAGTTGCGCCGGGCGCGTCGAGCGGGCGCTGGGCAAGGTTCCCGGCGTGCGCAGCGCCAACGTCAACCTGGCCAGCGAGCGCGCCCGCCTGGAAGTCGCCGGAGCGCCGCTGGAAAGCCTGATCCAGGCGGTCCGGGAGGCCGGCTACCAGGTGCCCAGCCACAGCCTGGAACTGGCCATCGACGGCATGACCTGCGCCAGTTGCGTCGGCCGCGTCGAGCGCGCCCTGGCCAAGGTGCCCGGGGTCGGCACGGTGACCGTCAACCTGGCCAGCGAACGCGCCCACCTGCAATTGCTGGAATCGGTCGAACCCGCCGCGCTGCTGCAAGCGGTGCAGGACGCCGGCTACCAGGCGCGCCTGCTCGACGAACGGCAACCGGAGGCCGATCCGGCCGAACGGCGCCTGGCCCGCGAACGCTGGGCGACCCTGCTGGCGCTGGCCCTGGCCACGCCGCTGGTGGTGCCGATGGTCGCCGAGTGGTTCGGCCTGCACTGGATGCTGCCGGCCTGGGTACAGTTCGCCCTGGCCACCCCGGTGCAGTTCATCCTCGGCGCGCGCTTCTACAGCGCCGCCTGGAAGGCGCTACGCGCGCGCACCGGCAACATGGACCTGCTGGTCGCCCTGGGCACCAGCGCCGCCTACGGCCTGAGCCTCTACCAGTGGTGGCAGGCGCCGGCCGGGGCCATGCCGCACCTGTACTTCGAAACGGCGGCGGTGGTGATCGCCCTGATCCTGCTCGGCAAATACCTGGAAAGCCGCGCCAAGCGGCAGACCACCAGCGCCATCCGCGCCCTCGAAGCACTGCGCCCCGAGCGCGCCACGCGGGTGCGGGACGGTGTGGAGGAAAACGTGGCCATCGCCGACCTGCGCCTCGGCGACCTGGTGGCGGTGAAGCCCGGCGAACGCTTTCCGGTCGATGGAGAAGTGCTGGAAGGCCAGAGCCACGCCGACGAGGCGCTGATCAGCGGCGAAAGCCTGCCGGTGCCCAAGCAGCCCGGCGCCCAGGTCACCGCCGGGGCGATCAACGGTGAGGGCCGCCTGCTGGTGCGCACCAACGCGCTCGGCGGGGAAACCATGCTGGCGCGGATCATCCGCCTGGTGGAGGACGCCCAGGCCGCCAAGGCGCCGATCCAGAAGCTGGTCGACAAGGTCAGCGCGGTGTTCGTGCCGGTGGTGGTGATCATCGCCCTGCTCACCCTGCTCGCCTGGCTGGGCCTCGGCGCCGGGCTGGAGACCGCGCTGCTCAACGCCGTGGCGGTGCTGGTGATCGCCTGCCCATGCGCCCTCGGCCTGGCCACGCCGACCGCGATCATGGCCGGCACCGGCGCGGCGGCGCGCCACGGCATCCTGATCAAGGACGCCGAAGCCCTGGAGATCGCCCACGCGGTGACCTCGGTGGCCTTCGACAAGACCGGCACGCTGACCTCCGGCTCGCCGCGCATCGCCCACCTGCGCACGGTGGACGGCGGCGAGGACGACCTGCTGCGGCTCGCCGGCGCCCTGCAACGCGGCAGCGAACACCCGCTGGCCAAGGCGGTACTGGAAGCGAGCAGCGAGCGCGGCCTGAATCTTCCGGAAGTAAGCGACAGCCAGGCGCTGGCCGGACGCGGCATCGCCGGCCACCTGGACGGTCGCCGGCTGGCCCTCGGCAACCGCCGCCTGCTGGAGGAAAGCGGCCTGCAAGCCGGCGACCTGGCCGCCGACGCCCGCGACTGGGAAGCCGAGGGGCGTACCCTGTCCTGGCTGATCGAGCAGGCGCCGAATCCCCACGTGCTCGGCCTGTTCGCCTTCGGCGACACGCTCAAGCCGGGCTCCGCCGAGGCGGTCGAACGCCTGCACGCGCGCGGCATCCGCACCCACCTGATCAGCGGCGACAACCACGGCAGCGCCAACGCGGTGGCCAAGGTGCTGGGCATCGACGACGTGCACGCCGAGGTGCTGCCGGCGGACAAGGCGGCCGAGGTCGCCGCGCTCAAGGCCGACGGCGGCGTGGTGGCGATGGTCGGCGACGGCATCAACGACGCCCCGGCGCTGGCCGCCGCGGACGTCGGCATCGCCATGGGCGGCGGCACCGACGTGGCCATGCACGCCGCCGGCATCACCCTGATGCGCGGCGACCCGCGCCTGGTGCCGGCGGCCCTGGACATCAGCCGGCGCACCTACGCGAAGATCCGCCAGAACCTGTTCTGGGCCTTCATCTACAACCTGATCGGCATCCCGCTGGCCGCCTTCGGCCTGCTCGACCCGATCTTCGCCGGCGCGGCGATGGCCTTCTCCAGCGTCAGCGTGGTGAGCAACGCGCTGCTGCTCAAGCGGTGGAGGCCGTAGCCTGGATGCGGGGCGCGCAGCCAGGGTTAGGGAGAGGGGCGGACTGGCATCCGGCGACGAGTCGACCCACCACCCTCTCCCCCGGACCCTCCTCCCAGCCAACCCTCGGCATGAACACAAGCATCCGGGAACGACATCCGGACATTCCCCGGATTGCATCCGGGCTACGCCTTCGCGGGGATGACGGTCACCCCACCATTCCGTCGCTCCCTCGAACGCGGGAGTCCAGATAAAGTCGTCCATGGACCGGACCGGAGAAACGCCCATGAACATCGGCCAAGCCGCCAAGGCCAGCGGCCTCACCGCCAAGATGATCCGCTACTACGAATCCATCGGCCTGCTGCCCAGCGCCGGCCGCAGCGAGAGCGGCTACCGGCAGTTCAGCGCCCAGGACCTGCACACCCTGGCGTTCATCAAGCGCTCCCGCGACCTGGGCTTCTCCCTGGAGGAAGTCGGCAAGCTGCTGCAACTCTGGCAGGACCGCCAGCGCGCCAGCGCCGACGTCAAGGCGCTGGCCATCGAGCACATCGCCGAACTGAACCGCAAGATCGCCGAGCTGGCCGGCCTGCGCGACACCCTTCAGGAGCTGGTCGCGCACTGCCAGGGCGACCACCGGCCGGACTGCCCGATCCTCAAGGACCTGGAGTCCGGCAACTGCTGCCATGGCGCGTCCGTCGCGAAAGAGCGCAAATAGTAATATTTCTTATTTACGCCTCGTTGACGAATATTTAAGCTTGCCGGCGCCGACCAGCACCGGTCGGTTTGCCAGAGCAGCCCAACCGTGTCGATCGCCTTCGCTACCCCGTCCCGTCGAATCGTCTCCACGCTCCACCATGGAGCCGCCGCATGAACTGGCAGGGCATCGACCTGCGCTGGGCCTACGGTGACCTGCTGCTCAGCCTCAGCCGCCGCACCCGCTGCGTGCAGCGCGCCTACGACGTATTGCACGACGCCCTGCTGCGTTTCGCCCTGGCCCAGCACCAGCAGCCGCTGGCCCAGCCCAACGCCTACCTGCGGCGGGTCGCCCATTCGGTGCTGATCGACCACTTCCGCCGCGACGCGCGCTTCCAGCCGCTGCCCGAGCACCACGAGGAAGGCGTCGACGGCCTTGTCGAAGACCACGCCGCCCCCTCCGCCGAGCACCTGCTGGACATCCAGCAGCGCCTGGTCGCCCTGCAACGCATCCTCGACTGCCTGCCGCCGCGCTGCCGCGAGGTGTTCTGGCTGGCGCGCATCGAAGGTTGCGCGCAGAGCGAGATCGCCCAGCAACTGGGCATCAGCCTGAACATGGTCGAGCGCCACATGACCCGCGCCCTGCTCGACCTGCGCAACGCCCGCGAGCTGCTGTGCCCATGAGCGGCCCCCGCGAGCAGGCCGCGCGGTGGTTCGCGCGGATGCAGAACGCCGACGCCGACCACCCGCAACGCGCGGAATTCGAAGCCTGGCTGGCCGCCGATCCACACCACGCCGCCGAGTACCGGGCGTTCGCCGAGCTGTGGGGCGACTTCTCCTCCACCCGCCGCACCGAGGCGCTGGCCCAGGCCATGGAGCGCAGCCGCCACCAGCAGCGCCGCCGGGTTCTGCAGGGCGGCGTGCTGGCCGTGCTGCTGGCGGTGACCGGCGCCTTCGGCTGGCACGCCTGGCGCCAGTCGCCGCTGGAAATGGACCTGCACACCGGGATCGGCGAGCAGCAGCAGGAGCGCCTGCGCGACGGCAGCCACCTGCACCTCAACGCCGACACCCGCCTGCATGTGCACTACGACGCCGCCCTGCGCCAGGTCGAGCTACTGCGCGGCGAGGCGATCTTCGCGGTGGCGCGCAACCCGCAGCGCCCCTTCATCATCGATGGCGGCCTGGCGCGGGTCCGCGTGCTGGGCACCCTCTTCGTGGTCAATCGCCTGCCGGATCGGCTGCAAGTCAGCGTCGATCATGGTCTAGTGCAGGTGGACAACCTCGCCAGGCCCGGCGAAAGCCTGCGCCTGGAGGCCGGCCAGGTCGCCGAGGTGGACGCCGACGGCCATCTGCGCCGCCTGTCCCGCGCGGCCAGCGACGCCTTCGCCTTCCAGCGCGGCAGCCTGGTGTTCGACCAGGCCGACCTGGCGGAAATCGCCGCCAGCCTGTCGCGCCACCGGCAGCAGCCGGTCCGGGCCGCCACTGGCGCCGAAGGCCCGCGGATCAGCGCCGTGGTGCAGCTCGCCGATGTCGAGGGCTTCCTCCAGGCCCTGCCGGCCATCGCGCCCGTGCGCCTGCATGACGAGTCCGGAACGACGGTCCTGCAAGCGCGCTGATGACCTTGGTGGAGGCAACCGTCTTCGGGCTGCCGCCCCACGACCGTTCGTCGGAACCGCGAACAATTCGCAAACACGACATCAGGGAGAGCCCGCTCCGCCACGTCAGGGATGCATCTGCCCAACCTCCAAGAAGGATGCTCTCCATGCCGATGCAACCGACCCTGCGCGCCCTGGCGGCCGCCGTGGCCCTCAGCCTGGCCGGCCATGCCCTGGCAGCGCCGCTCGCCATCGACCTGCCGGCCCAACCGCTGGCCGCCTCGCTGCGCCAGCTCGGCGAAGCCGCCGGCCTGACCATCGCCGTCGACAGCAGCCTGGTCCAGGGCCTCCAGGCCCCGGCGGTCAGTGGCCGGCTGGAGCCGCTGGAAGCCCTCTCCCGGTTGCTCTCCGGCAGCGGCCTGAGCTACCAGCAGAGCGGCAACACGCTGGTCATCAGCCGCCCGTCCGGCGATACCATGGAGCTCGGCGTCACCAGCATCAACGGCGTCGCCCCCGGCGCCGTCACCGAAGGCACCGGCTCCTACACCAGCGGCTCGACCAGCACGGCGACCAAGCTGCCGCTGTCGATCCGCGAGACCCCGCAGTCGATCAGCGTGATGACCCGCCAGCGCATGGACGACCAGGGCCTCACCCAGTTGCTGGACGTGGCCAGGCAGACGCCCGGCCTGAGCATCAACCAGAGCGGCAACGCCGGCTCGGACTCCAGCTCGATCTACTCGCGCGGCTTCGCCGTGGAGAACTACCAGGTCGATGGCGAACAGCGCCTCGACAGCAACTACAACTCCATCTTCCAGACCAGCGACATGGTCATCTACGACCGTGTCGAGATCCTCCGGGGCGCCACCGGCCTGCTGAATGGCATCGGCACGCCGGGTGCCACCATCAACCTGATCCGCAAGCGCCCCACCGCCGACCTGCGCAGCAGCGTCATGTTCCAGGGCGGCTCCTGGGATCACTATCGCGGCGAGCTGGACGTCGGCGGGCCGCTCAACGACGAAGGCACCCTGCGCGCCCGGGTGGTCGGCGCCTACCAGGAGAACGACTCCTACATCGACCGCCTGCACGAGCGCAAACAGGTGCTCTACGGCATCGTCGAGGCCGACCTGGGCGCCGATACCCTGCTGACCGTCGGCATGGACGCCCAGTACCACGACGCCGACGACCATGCCCGCAGCGGCCGGCCGCTGTTCAACCAGGACGGCTCGCTGGCCGACTGGTCGCGCTCGGACTCCGCGGCAGCGGCCTGGGCCTACTCCGAGCGGCATTTCGTCTCCGCCTTCGCCAGCCTGGAACAGCGCCTGAACGACGACTGGTCGGCCAAGCTGAGCCTCAGCCAGGGCCGCTTCGAATACGACGAAGTGATCGGCTACGCCGCCGGCGGCGCCCCCGACCCGGCCACCGGCGCCGGGGTCAGCCTGTGGGCCGGGCGCTGGGAAGCCAAGCCGGTGCAGACCGGCCTCGACCTCAGCACCACCGGCGCCTTCGACCTGTTCGGCCAGCGCCACGACGCGGTGATCGGCTACTCGCGCCAGCACACCCAGTACCGCACCACCGGCTACAACCTGTGGTGGCACGACGACTGGGACTCCAGCGTGCCGAACATCTACACCTGGAACGGCAAGGACCCCGCCAGGCCGGACATCAAGGCCGTCAGCCGCCTCGACTTCGACGAGGAGCAAAGCGGCGCCTACGCCAGCACCCGGCTGCGCGCCACCGACGACCTGTCGCTGATCCTCGGCGGCCGGGTCAGCGACTGGGAAAACACCAGGAAGAACGACAACTTCGACCCCAGCCTCGAAGACACCGTCGACAAGCGCAGTGAATCCGGGGTGTTCACCCCCTACGCCGGGGTGGTCTACGACATCGACGAGCACTGGTCGGTCTACGCCAGCTACACCACCATCTTCAAGCCGCAGAGCGCGCAGACGGTGACCGGCAGCTACCTCGACCCGCTGGAAGGCAAGGGCTACGAAGTGGGCGGCAAGGCGGCCTTCTTCGACGACCAGTTGAACCTCGGCCTGGCCCTCTACCAGATCGAGCAGGACAATCTGGCGGTGTCCATCCCGGGCGAGTTCGCCCCCGACGGCAGCCAGGCCTACCGCGCCGAATCCGGCACCAAGACCCGTGGCTTCGAACTGGAACTGTCCGGCGAACTGGCGCCCGGCTGGCAGGCGATGGCCAGCTTCAGCCGCAACCTGGTGCAGGACGCCGACGGCAACAAGCTCAACACCGACATCCCGCAGAACACCTTCAAGCTGTTCACCACCTACGAGCTGCGCGGCATCGGCAACGGCCTGACCGTCGGCGGCGGGGTCAACTGGCAGAGCGAGATCTACAGCAACGACATGGGCCCGAACCGCGTGCGCTTCACCCAGGACGACTACGCGGTGGTCGACCTGATGGCCCGCTACCCGATCACCCACCAGCTCAGCGCCACCCTCAACCTCAACAACCTGCTCGACGAGGAGTACTACACCAGCACCTCGTCCAGCTACCAGGGAGCACCGCGCAACGCCACACTCGGGTTGAAGTACGACTTCTGAGCCCGGCATATCGCGGCCATGGGCCGCTCCTACGGACGGGCCGGTGCACCGCACAGTCCCCAGCAACACAAGGGCCCAACCCGTGGGAGCGCGCCATGCTCGCGATCCACGGGCATCGCCCGTGGCAACCCGCATCGAACCACGCCGCCGCCGGCAGCATATCGAGGCCATGGGCTGCTCCTACGGGCAGGCCGATGCACCGCACAGCCCCCAGCAACACAAGGGCCCACCCCGTAGGAGCGCGCCATGCGCGCGATCCACGGGCATCGCCCGTCGCAACCTACATCGAGCCACGCCGCCGCCGGCAGCATATCGCGGCCATGGGCCGCTCCTACGGACAGGCCGGTGCACCGCACAGCCCCCAGCAACACAAGGGCCCACCCCGTAGGAGCGCGCCATGCGCGCGATCCACGGGCATCGCCCGTCGCACCCCGCATCGAACCACGCCGCCGCCGGCAGCATATCGCGGCCATGGGCCGC
>NZ_CAJFCI010000031.1:45824-45909 GCF_904061905.1 Zestomonas carbonaria | reverse complement strand
CATGCGCGCGATCCACGGGCATCGCCCGTCGCACCCCGCATCGAACCACGCCGCCGCCGGCAGCATATCGCGGCCATGGGCCGCT
>NZ_CAJFCI010000031.1:0-45724 GCF_904061905.1 Zestomonas carbonaria | reverse complement strand
CCTACGGACGGGCCAGTGCACCGCACAGCCCCCAGCAACACAAGGGCCCAACCCGTAGGAGCGCGCCATGCGCGCGATCCACGGGCATCGCCCGTCGCAACCCGCATCGAGCCACGCCGCCGCCGGCAGCATATCGCGGCCATGGGCCGCTCCTACGGACGGGCCAGTGCACCGCACAGCCCCCAGCAACACAAGGGCCCAACCCGTAGGAGCGCGCCATGCGCGCGATCCACGGGCATCGCCCGTCGCACCCCGCATCGAACCACGCCGCCGCCGGCAGCATATCGCGGCCATGGGCCGCTCCTACGGACGGGCCGGTGCACCGCACAGCCCCCAGCAACGCAAGGGCCCACCCCGTAGGAGCGCGCCATGCGCGCGATCCACGGGCATGGCCCGTGGCTACCCGGAACACGATCGCGCGCTCCTACGACCCAGCCCGGCAGGCACTCACGGGTTGGCCCGTCCGGCCGGCCCGCGACGCCCCGCGCCGAACCACGACACCGCCGGCAGCACGGTGACCAGCAACCCGACGAACACCAGCGCGCAGGCCAGCCAGTCCTGCGCGCCGAGGCGTTCGTCGAGCAGCAGCCAGCCGGCCAGCAGGCCGGACACCGGCACGGCCAGGGCGAACGGGGTGACCAGGCTGGCCGGGTAGCGGCGCAGCAGGAAGCTCCACAGGCCGAAGCCCACGGTGGTGGCGAGGAAGGCGATGTACAGCAGCGCGCCGACGCCGCTCCAGCTCGCCTGGGTGAGCGCCCGGCCGATCTCCTGCGGTCCTTCGAACGCCAGGGACAGGCCGAGCAGCGGCAGCGGCGGCACCAGGCTGGCCCAACTGATCAGGCGCAGCATGTCGCTGGCCCCGGAGCGCTTGGTGGCGATGTTGGCGAAGGCCCAGGCCAGGGCGGCGGCGATCACCAGCAGGAAGGCCAGCAGACTGTCGCCGAGCGGCCGTTGCAGGCCGATCAGCAGCAGGCCGAAGGATGCCAGCAGCAGCCCGGCCAGCGCCCGTGGCGTCGGCCGTTCGCCGAGGAAGGCGGCGGCGATCAGCACGGTGAAGAACACCTGGCTCTGCAACACCAGCGACGACAGCCCGGCCAGCATGCCCAGGTGCATGGCGACGAACAGCAGGCCGAACTTGACCACCCCGAGCAGCGCGCCGATCTGCACGATGCGCCACGGCGACGCCGGCAGCGGCCCGCGCAGGAACAGCAGCGGCAGCGCCGCCAGGGCGAAGCGCAGGGCGCAGAACAGCAGCGGCGGGAAGTCTTCGAGGCCGACCTTGATGACGACGAAGTTGATCCCCCAGATCAGGGTGACCAGCAGGGCAAGCAGGGCGTGGGACAAGGACATGGCGGGAGCTCCAGGCTGTCCACCGGCACGCTAGCAGGTCGCGGCGGGCCTGTAGCGATACAGCCAGCGAGCAACAGTTGCCCCGCTCGAGCGCTCACTGCATCCAGGGCGGTGGTGGCGGCTCGTCCTTCGTCGGCGCACCGTCGGCCTCGGCACGGGCCGCCTGGCGGCGCTGCTCGTCCAGGCGCGCGGCCTCGATCTCGCGGATCACCGCGTCGACGTCGGCGGTTTCCTCCGGGTCGTCGAACTTGCCGGTCAGCGCGCTGAGCGGATGCAGGCGGCCCTCCTCGTACAGCGCCCACATTTCCTTGGCGTAGCGGGTGGCTTTCAGTTCCGGCGCGAAACGGCCGAAGTAGGCGGCCATGTTGCCGACATCGCGCTCCAGCATGCTGAATGCGTGGTTGTTGCCGGCGGCGTCCACCGCCTGCGGCAGGTCGATGATCACCGGGCCGTCCGGGTCGAGCAGCACGTTGAATTCGGACAGGTCGCCATGCACCAGGCCGGCGCAGAGCATGCGCACGATCTGGCGGATCAGGAAGCCGTGGTACTCGCGCGCCTGATCCGGCTCCAGCACCACGTCGTTGAGACGCGGCGCGGCGTCGCCGTGCTCGTCGGCGATCATCTCCATCAGCAGCACGCCATCGTGGAAGTCGTAGGGCTTGGGCACCCGCACGCCGGCCGACGCCAGCCGGAACAGCGCCGCCACTTCGGCATTCTGCCAGGCGTCTTCCTGCTCCTTGCGCCCATACCTGGTGCCCTTGGCCATGGCCCGCGCCTGGCGGCTGTTGCGCACCTTGCGGCCTTCCTGGTACTCGGCGGCCTGGCGGAAGCTGCGCTTGTTGGCCTCCTTGTAGACCTTGGCGCAACGCAGCTCGTCGCCGCAGCGGACGACGTACACCGCCGCCTCCTTGCCGCTCATCAAGGGGCGCAGGACCTCGTCGACCAGGCCGTCTTCAATCAGTGGTTCTATGCGTTTTGGCGGCTTCATCGGAGCTATCGCGGGCCTCGTCTGCCTCGGGTGGATGGCGCGTTATACGGCACTGGCCGGACGACGCACAGTGGTAATCGTCGAACAATCCGCATAGCGCTCAGTTCGACAGGTGCTGGCGCAGCGCCTCGATGGCGTAGCGCACCTTGGCCGGCTGCGCATCGCGGCGCGGGGTGACCAGGTAGATGCCGAACGGTGGTGGCCGCCAGTCCGGCAGCACCGCCAGCAGGCGGCCGCTGGCCAGCTCCTCGCGGATTTCCCGCTCCGGCTGCAACGACACGCCCATCCCGGCCAGGGTGAACTGGCGCACCGAGAGGATGTTGTTGCAGCTCACGCGGGTTTCCAGGCGCAGCTTTTCCACCGCGCCATCCGGCCCGCTGAGGACCAGCGAAACGGGCGCCACGTCATTGTGCAAGGCCAGCCAGTCCAGGCCGAGCAACTGCGACGGCGTGTGGATCGGCCCCTTGCGCGCCAGGTAGGCCGGCGCGGCGCACAGCACCTGGCGCGCATCGCCGATGTGCCGGGCCACCAGGCTGGAGTCGTCGAGCTTGCCGACGCGGATGGCCAGGTCGATGCGCTGCTCGACCAGGTCGATCTGCTCGTCATGGAAGAACAGGGTCAGCCGCAACCCGCTGTGCGCTTGCAGCAGCGGCGCCAGGGCATCGCTGAGCGGCCGCCCGGCGAAGCCCACCGGCGCGGCGATGCGCAACTCGCCGACCGGCGCGTCGCGCAGTTCGGCCAGGCGCTGCTCGGCCTCGCGGGCCAGCTCCAGCACCTGGGCGCAACTGCGGTAGAAGGTGGTGCCGGCCTCGGTCAGGGTCAGCTTGCGGGTGGTGCGGTGCAGCAGGCTGACCTGGGTGCTTTCCTCCAGCTTGCGGATCTGCTGGCTGACCGCCGAGGCGGTCATGCCGAGCACTTCGGCGGCGGCCACCATCGAACCGCGCTCGACCACGGTGGCGAACACCGCCATGCGTTTCAACTGCTCCATTATTAAGCCCTGCTTAACTGTCAAAGCAGTTCTAGCCTATTTTTCCGGCCTTTACCTCTCTGTGATCATGGATGCCATTCCAGCCACCCCGAGGAACACATCATGAAAATCGCCCTGATCGGCGCCACCGGCTTCGTCGGTAGCGCGGTGTTGCAGGAAGCCTTGCAGCGCGGCCACGAAGTCACCGCCATCGTCCGCCACCCGGAGAAGCTGCCGCAGCACGAAAACCTCGTGCCGCTGGCCGCCAGCGCCTACCAGGCCCACGAGATCGCCAGCGCCGTCGCCGGCCACGACGCGGTGGTCCACGCCTTCAATCCCGGCTGGGACGACCCGGAGATTCGCCAGCACTTCATCGACGGCAGCCGCAGCATCCTCACCGCCGCCAAGACCTCCGGCGTGCGCCGCCTGCTCGCGGTCGGCGGCGCCGGCAGCCTGTACGTCGCCCCCGGCCTGCAACTGATCGACACCCCGGACTTCCCCGCCGCCTACAAGGAAGGGGCAGAAGGCGCCCGGCAACTGCTCAACCTGCTGCGCGGGGAAAACGAACTGGACTGGACCTTCATCTCGCCGCCAGCGCTGCTGCAACCGGGCGAACGCACCGGCAAGTTCCGCATCGGCGGCGACCAGTTGCTGATGAACGGCGACGCGCCGGCGAACATCTCGGTGGCCGACCTGGCGGTGGCCATCGTCGACGAACTGGAAAACCCGCAGCACCTGCGCCGCCGCTTCACCGTCGGCTACTGAAAGGAGACCTCATGACCCTGACCGCATCCACCCACGTCGCCACCGCCACGCCGGGGCGCTACATCGGCCGGCTGTGCAAGCACTTCGCCCACAAGATTCCTGTGCAGTACGACGAAACCAGCGGGCGCATCGAGTTCGAGATCGGCCTGTGCCTGCTGGCCGCCGAGAACGACGGCCTGACCCTGCGCGTGGAAAGCGCCGACGACGCGAACCTGGAGAAGCTCAAGCACGTGGTCGCCAGCCATTTCGAGCGTTTCGCCTGGCAGGAGGCGCTGACGCTGGAGTGGCGTTGACAGCGATCGCGGCCATGGGCCGCTCCTACGTGGTTCATTGGATTATTCGCTCCACTCGCCCTTCGGGCCGCCCTGAAGGGCGTTCGGTGCAGGCACCGTCCCTCACCCTAGCCCTCTCCCGAAGGGAGAGGGGACTGGTCGGAGTTGCCGGTTCGCCCGTAGGAGCGGGCCATGCCCGCGATGCTTTTGCCTTTGTTTATTGGATTACTCGCTCCACTCGCCCCTCGGGCCGCCCTGAAGTGTAGCGCCGCGCGAAAAACTGGAGCCGACCGCGCGATAAATCGACAGCATTCCGAATTTCCGTATCGGCAAAGGAATTACCAAGTCACGCACTACCGATTACCAAGCTGATGCTCGTGACACTATCGTTGGCCAACGCGGCGCTGCGAACGAAGTTGCCAGAGGCCGTGAAGCCAGCCTCTAAGAACGACCGGTACCCAACGGCAAGTCTCCGGCTAGGTGCACCGGCAGTTCCAGTCGTAGTGATGTAGCCGGTGGGTGCCACAAGAGTTTGGTCGGTCGCGGTGCCTAGCAAATGCTTCTGAGCAACGATGATCGCCTGGTTGGCTGCCGTGGTTGTAACGGGGGCACATGGCCACGCACTGACTGCCCCAGTGGTATATGGGATCTCGGTCTTACCAAGTGCCTTGACCTCCAGTGTGTCTCCCTGACCATGGAAGAATGCCATGACGTGGCCATAAGTGGCTCCGTTCACTGGATTGCTCACCAGCGCCCATGTGACGGTAGAGCCAGCATCACCGGGTTCGGCGATGCGGGTATAAACGTCCATGGAGTCCGTATAACCCTGCGCTGCCGACCATGTGCCGCCGCTACCTGCTAGTGTCCAGCCCGCCGGAACCGATTCCCAAGCATCTCGACGGCACACGAATGCAACAAGCAGGTCGCCGGGCTGAACCCCGACAGGGATAGTGAGCGTCAGGCTCAAAGTGTTGGAGACTTCGTCACCTGCCGCTCTAAACATCGCGTAATCCAACCCACGCCCGACACTAATATCGTGCGCCTGCAGGCTAAACACGTCACTACGAACAGCATCAACAACAACCCGTAGCGGCACAAATGGGCCGCCGTCGGACAACTCCAACGCAAATGGATAGGTGTAGCTGTTACCGGCTTGCATGATTGTGCGCTTGAGGTCATTACCGCTGTAGAACCGGAAGCGATACTGAACACCTGCTTCGGGTCCAATGTTACCTATGGTTGTGTCAATCAGTTGGTCAGCCTGCTGCAGGCGGTCTCGATGCGCGCAACTGACAGTTACCTCTCCCGCCACCTCGGCGGGATAGCTTGCGCCGTTCACAAGGAGTCGCCCTGGCGGATACGGCCGCCCCTGGCGACCGACCAACGCTAGGGTGTCGGTCCCGGCCAGGTTGGGGTTGAGCTGCCCCATGCTGGTGTTGGTCAGCAGCCGAGCCTGGACGCTCAGACCGGAGGAGTACTCGGTATCGTCGACTCCCTCGAACCCATCGTAGAACCACACCCGCGCCCCAGCTGCATGCGCCACAGGCACGGTGTCGGCACAGCCCCGGCCCAGGGTGATCGCGCCAGTCACCAGATCGATGGCATCCACCCGCACGATCTCGTCATCGAGCAGCGCCGCCTGGCCGAGGGTGACGCGATCCAGGTCGATGCCGCCGGTCAGGGTCGCCGAGGTGGCCGAAATGCTGAGCGCGCCTACCAGTTGCGCGGTGGGGCACCAGTCACCAGCGCCACGCTCGATGAAGTCACCGCTGCCACCCAGACGGGTCGCGAGGTTGTAACTGAACGACAGCGACGTCGGCCAGACCGCCACCGCTGCCATCCATGCGCTGCTCGCTGGAACCAGGGCCAGGTTAGCGGGATCGATCCGTCCAGCCAACTCGCGATACGGCACCTCAATCAAACGCCGCATGAGAATCGGCTGCGGGGTGCGATCGGGCGGCACGTAACCATTGGGCGGCACCGGGATGAAGCTGCTCGCCGGCAGTCCGAAGACATCCTGCAGCGCGGTGATTGTGATCGAGCCATTAGAGAGCGTGCCGTCCTCGATCCGCCCCGCCCTCAGCACGATGGTCTCGATACCGCGCTTGAGTGAGCGAACACGGAACGCCTTCGCGGGGCCGATCGACCACCCTCGGCGATCCAGGCGCACCTTGAACTTGCGCAGGTTGCTGCCCTTGACGCGCATGTCCCTCGCCACGACCCGACCGGCCAGTTCGGCTGTAGGGAGACCGGGATAACTCACAACCTCGACGGCTTGCCCGCGCTGGGCCTGGGCAATCGCCATGTTCACCGCACGAGCGCGCCGAGTCTGACCATCGATCGCATCGTCATACTCGACGTAGAGCTGGCTCGGAGCGATCAATGCGCTGCTCGACTCGTCTTCCTCAATGCTGAGCAATCCGCTGTCTTCGTCGAACAGCGGCAAGTCGTCAGGGTTGTAATCGTCCCGGATCAATTCGAGAGTGATCAGGCCGGTGCGGCGATCGGGACCCACGTGGGCACCGATGTGATTGCATACCAGGTCACGGAACTCGGCCAGGGAGGCGCTGCGCTTGTACTCCAGGCAGAGCCCGAATCCCTCGTTGTACAGCTTGAGGGCCGCAGCTCGAAATGCAGTGTCATCCATCATCCCCCGATCCAGGCCGCGTCCCCACTCACGGTTTGTGTAGGTCTCATAGATGATATGCGCCGGGTTCATCGCGCGGATCTGCCCGCCGGCCAGACTGATCAGGCAGGTTTCCGGGTACCAGGGGGCACCATCCCAGCCTTTGAGAGCTCGCCAACGGAGGAGCTCCCAAGGCTTGGGGTAAGGGTTCATTGCCGAAACCATGCCGCTGAAGAAGCCCCCAGCAAATCCACGAAACGCCGGTACAAGACCACCCAGGGCCGCCGCAAGACGGCTGTTCACCGGCTGGTCTTCCTCACCAAACATCACGTCGAGCGTGCCCTGGATACCACCTTCGCCTTTATCGCCGCCGAACAGATCCGGGGCGTTGATTGTGATGGTCTGGTTGCTGGTGACATTGCCTTGCCACGCCGTCTTGCCACTTGCACGAATGGCCAGCAGCCCGTCCATCGCCTTGCCGATGCCGAACTGGATGTCCATGTAGTAACGGAATCC
Source organism: Zestomonas carbonaria (assembly GCF_904061905.1). Lineage (GTDB taxonomy): Bacteria > Pseudomonadota > Gammaproteobacteria > Pseudomonadales > Pseudomonadaceae > Aquipseudomonas > Aquipseudomonas carbonaria. Next base: position 38,240 of record NZ_CAJFCI010000031.1, on the reverse strand, counting down.
AATCGTCTGTGGCTTACTGCCCGCGCCCACGTTCTGCCTCCACTTGTTGTGCATGCTCGACGACATGCAGTGCAAGCGCATCGCCGGTATCGATCAGACGCTGCGCTGGAACACCGTTGCGAACGAAATCCAGCCAGTCGATGCCATGCGTTTCGCAAAAGGCTTGCGACGCCGGGCGGCAAAAGCCGAAGCGCCCGGTCCAGGTCGGTACGGTGTACAGGTGCTCGATGGTCACGATCAGATCGACGTTCACTTCTTCGAGCCCTTTGTCCTGATCTTCCTGGTGCGCAAGTTGCGCACAGAGAGCACCTGCCAGTCCTTCGTCCAGCGCTGGCCGAACAGCACCGACTTCTCCGCCCCCTCGTCTGCACGTGGCAGGTCGACATCCTGCAGGCTGGCTGGCTTCGGACCCTTGGCTTTTGGCCCTGCCGTGCTGGCCATGATGAAGGCCGCAACGATGATGATTACTAGTGGCCACATGTCAGTACACCTGGTCGCCGTCAAATGGGCTCTTGCCATCCATGTGTGGCTGGCCTCGGAAATTTAGAAGGTTTTCGAACTTGTCGTGGCAGGTTGAAACCAAGTAGTCGCAGCCCGGATACACCCGCAGGGACATTCCGAGCGCGAGGCCAGCGGTACCGCCGAGAAGCTGCAGGTTTGAGCCGGCATGTACATCAATGTGGCGCTGCTCATACTCCCCGCCGCCGATCGCCCACTCGATATAGCCACCGCTAAACCAGCCAGCCGGATAGCCTGCAAAAGTGCCGCTGCTGATCGAAAGCTCTGCAATACCCTGGATGTCGGCAAGCACCCGGTGCAGGTCACGGTTGACCTTGCACCGCGTCGAGTAGAGATACGTCGTGCAACTGCGGCTAAAGGTGTCGACCAGGCCAGGTCGATCCATGCCGGCATCGATATCCGTGCAGGTGATCGTGCAGGTGTCCAGTCTCGGCCAGCGGACATTGGCGATGGTGCCAACGTAGCGGCATACGGACTCACCATCGCCGTAGTGCATGTCGAACACCCGGACGCCGATCTCGGCACTGGGGCGTACATTTCGGAACGGTTGGGCGACCTCGATGTCGGCCGGCGCAGTAATGGTGAAATCGTCTTGCTTGGTCTGCCCGCTTTGACGAAGACCACCATCGCTGATACCGCCACGTAGCGCTCGAAATACCTGGGTTCCCAGCGTGATGTCCCGGTCGCCCGAGGCGTATAGCCAGCGCAGTACTCCTCGACTGAACTCATAGAGTCGAATCGGCTTGCCGCTAGACAGCGATCGCTCGCGATCGTTAAAGCTCATCGTCTCGCTCCTCTCGGAAAACGGTTGCCCACGACGCCACCCCCTCGCTGTCGGTGATGTGCTCGACCTCCTGGGTGTCGGAGTTGAACCGGCACAGGACCATCCAACTGATACGCGCCACCTGGTGCGGCTCGACCTGCACGCCCAGGGCGCTGTCCAGGCCGAGACGCTCGACATGGCCGGACAGCTCGGCGGCGCCGATGATCCGGCGCATGAACACCTGGCCGCCGTACAGCTCGATGCGGATGTCGCGGCGGCCGGGCTTGCCGTTGCTGAATCGGGTGTAGCCGATGTTCTCGACGTCCAGGGTCGTGGCCACGCTGGTGACGGTGGCCAGCAACGTCAGGTCGTCCATGTGGGTCGGCACCCATACGACCTGTTGGCGGCCGCACATCGCATAGATGAACGAGCGCAGCGCGGCCCGCTGGGCACGGCCCTGATCGATCCAGCGCTGCCCGAGTCGGGTCAAGGCTCGGTTGGCGGTGTCGGTGAACAGCGGGATGGCCATGCCGCTGTCCAGCATCGCGGTCGAGCGATCGAAACCGTGGGTCAGATCCTCGCTCTCGTCCGGGCGGCTGGCCCAAACTGGCCGGCCCCGATACAGCGTCGCTGGCATCACCGCCGGCCAGTCGCATGGCTCGACCACCAGGAACCTAACGTCGGCGCTGTAGAGGCGGTCGGTCATCTTGGTCAAATTCGGTTGCTCGAGGAGCTGGGCGGACCGCACTGGGTACAAACGGGTGCCGGCCGGCCAGCTTTGCTGAGTGGCGCGCCTGAGCTGCAGGCCGAGCGAAGTCACATCCTCGATCTCCACCGCCTCATACTCGAATGCCGACTCGCCGCGCAGCAACGCCAGCCGACCCGCACGGAAGTCCAGGTGCTGTGTGTCGCACGGGATAAAGTCTGCCTCGGCCGGCACGCCGGCGGTGAGCAGTTGGATATCAGGCCAGATCGGCAGGGCCCACACTCGCGCGCCCCAGCCAAACAGCGCGAGGTCAAACATTTGCCGCTCGCGACCCTCTACGTACATCGACGCTTCGAACTCGCGACGAGGCGCGATGCGCAAGGCGCGGCGCTGGCTGGCCAGGGATTCGCTTTGCAGGATGTCTGTCGCGGCGATCAGCCGCTCAAGCACGCCATCGCCCCAGTCGGGTACGAACGACCACGGGATGATGCGGTTGGCGGTGATATGCAACCCGGCAACGAAGCTGCCGTTGAACACCCACTCCAGAATCGTGTCGAGCACCGGCTGGCCATTAGGCGTTACCGAAACCTGCCAGGTCCGCTCCTGCAGCGCAGCGAACAGTAATGGCGGCGACGGCTGCCCCGACACTTCGATGCCCTCGTCCATGCCCTGGATTGACTGCAGGGTCTGCGGCTCGAGGAACGCGTTCCAGAGGCTGACCGGGCTCGTCTGCGTCGATACGACATTGCCGAGGTCCAGCCGCCGGGGGGCGATATGGATGCGGTGATAGTAATCGTCAACGTATGCACCGAGTCGCTGGCCAACAATCTCCCGGCCATTGGCCTCGATAGGCCAGTGCGTGGTGAGCGCCTGCCCACCGGTCCAGCGCTGTGCCTCCGAGGTGAACGGGATAGACACCCAGGCGAACCGGTCCAGCTCGACGGTGAGGTGAGGATTGTCGATGTCGCTGAGCGTCGACGTCGGCATCTGGACAGACAGCGTCGCCACGTCAGGGGCCCTCGTACCGAATCGCCCAACCGAACGTCCCGGTGTGATTGATACGGTGGCCACCTTGCCGTCCCGAGGGGTTTTTCAGGTACCAGGGGAAGACCTTCCAGCGATCAGCGCCCAGCTCAATCACCTCACCAGGCTCGTAGTAGTCGACACGACAATAACGTGCGTTCTCGACGTCGACCGTCAGGCTAACTTTGCTGGAGGGGCGGATCTTGTAACCACGAATCGGCAACAGCACCGACTCGCTGTTCCAGTTGTTCGGCAGCAGCCCAATCAGAGGGCCCGCCGCCCGGATGCCGATCAGGACCCCGCCTTGTGTTTGACCAGGCCACCAGCCCTGCGCGTCAAGGTCAGAATGAATCCAGTAGTTGCGATTGCGGGCGGCATCCGACATGGAGGCCCAGAAAAGACCAGGTGACACACAGTTGTCGGTGCTGTTCCCGTAGTCCGGGCCCATGCTGATGCCTGCGGGCGTAACCGGGGTGGTTTGCTCCAGCGTTGCTGCTACCCACATTCCGGTGCCAGGAAGGCCGTCGACTCGCGACAGGCCGAAGGCGGCGAACTGGTGGTAGCTCACCGAGTAGTTGATCACCAGGAACACTTCATTGGCGAAGACAAATACGTTGTAGACCACCGGCCAGGTCAGCGGAGTGTCCGGGAAGTTGCCAACGCGCACGACACTCGGTGCGCTACCGGAAGTTGCCCCAGTCCTGCCCAGCAGCGTCAGAAAGCCGCTGACCACCTGCAGGCGAACGAAGAGCGTGCCCTTGCTGAGCACCTCATTGCCGCCGTCCCAGCTCCACCCCTCGGTGGTGCATGCATCGATCAGGGCCTGGCGCACCGCGGCCATGTCGACAGCCGAACCTGTGTAGTACGCCATCAGTTGTCGAGCCTCAGTGCGAAGTAGTCCTGGAAGGAAGTCCGGCCGACGTCCTGGATGATCACGTGCTCGAAGCCGTCCAGGCTGAAGGTGTTCTCGACTGCATTGTTGAAGCCGCTGATATAAACGATTCCATCCAGAGCGCCCCAGAGGTTGCCCGAGTTGTCGTTCAACTCGACCGGCAACGGGTGGTAGATACCGCCCGTGTCTCGCAGTTGGCTTGTGCCGGCCAGCACATCGTTATTCCAGGGGTAGCAGTACGGATTGACCCAGGCGGCGTTAGTACGCAGCGCCATGTTTGTCCGATTGCCCTTCCAGGGCATCGAATGGCTGGTGTCGGAGAACCTGGTCGCGGCGGCGCCTGCAAGCATGCCAGCGCATACGATCGGATACGGGAACTGGCTCGGACGGCCGTAGGGCAGGCATTTGCCGACGTAGGCTGACTCGTAGACGGGCGTACCCACTTTCATGGCCAGCGCGATGCGCTGCGGGTTGAGCGTCAGCCAGTAGTCGATACGGTTGTTGTGTGCGGGGATGCCGCTCAGCCGGACGCCCGGCTGGGTGTCGAACGTATTGCCCGGCACGTAGCCGGTAAATGCTGCAGCCAGCAGGTTGTAGTAGTCGGCGCCCTCGTTCTGGTACGTCCTGAAACCGACGAAAATCTCTTCTTCCTCCGTATAGCCCGCCCCCTTGAGGATCAACTCGCGGTTGGCCGGCGCTGTTTCATAGCGCAGCACCGACCAGCCGTTATCCGCCGCGAAGTCGCGGATGGTGGCGAGCATCTTGTAGTGGGCAAGCGTGCCGTCGTTCTCGACGTAGCCGATGTCATGAGGCATCAGGTCAAACTCCCAGTATTTGCCGCACGGTGGCGGCGTTCTGTTCAAGTTCGGCGTAGAAGCGATCGCGCCCGGGCTTGTTCCATGTGCGCTCGGCGATGAAGTCATCGCTCATACCCAGGAACACATCCACGCCGTTGTGAATCGTTGTGTCACCGCCCGCAGCAGGCTCGGCCAGCCGCCCGCCGGGAATGCTCGCCGGCGCCGGCAGCGCCGGGGCGGGCACGCCGGCCAGGCCGCCGGTGGCGTGGCGCACGCGGGTTGACCAGTCGTCCAGGGCGACCATGCCGCGAGCGTTGAAGTCCTCAAGAAACCCGAGCGCCCCGGGCTGCTGGACCACGGCCGCGCGGGTGACGAACTCCTGGTCTGAGAGCAGCGCGGGGATGCTGTCGCTTGTCGTGGTGCCGGGGCCGCGCACGTGGCCCCCACCGGAAAATGCCTTGAAGGCCAGGGCAGCAACCACAGCAGCCAGGCCGATCGCTGCCGCTGCACCGAACGAGCCGATCGACGCTGCGATCGCCGCTGGCGTCCATGCGCTAGCTGTTTGCGCCGCAGCGGCTGTCTGGGCTGTTGCAGCCGTACTCGCAGCGGTCGTGGCCGAGGTGGCCATCGCTGTGTCGGCCGCCACCTGTGTGGCTTGTACGGTAGTGATCGCTGCCTGCTGGGCGGCGGCGGTCTGCTGTACTGCGCTGATCGCCTGGGGGGCGCTCTTGATCAGTCCGTCGAACATGCCCCCGAGCCCGTCAGTCGCCTGCTGGGCGATCTGCTTGGCAGCCAGGTCCGCCATTGCGCCGGCGATCGACTGCAGGAATGAAGTTGCGGCCTCCTGAAGATCCATGGTGCCCATTGCCAGGCCGCGCAGGGCGTTCTGGATGCCGGTCTCGAAACCAGACTTAAGCGCGTTGGTGAACTCGTCGGCAACAACGCGCAGGCCACGCAGTTGAGCCTCCAGATCCCTCAACCGCTCAAGCGCCTGCGGGTCGCCGGTCACTGCCGCCAGTTCGCGCATCTTCGGCAGCAACTGCTCGACCTGGTCGGCAGTGGACCGGTTCATGTCGAGGATCTGTTGGCGGGCGCCCAGCTCGCTGATCAACCCAGCCTGCTGCTGGGTACTGATCTCATCGTTGCGCCGGGACTGCTCGGCGAAAATGCGATCGAGCTGCTGCTCCAGGTCTTCCAGCTCGGCCTTGGCCTTCTCGACGTTCATCAGCTTGCTGACCAGGTCGGCGCCTTCGGCATTGCCGACCGCCTGCAGGCGCTGCTGCAGGGCGCCGTACTTCTTCTCGATCTCGGCGCCGGCGGCCTCGACGTTCTGGCCGGTGGCGCGCAGGTAGTCCAGGTTCAGTTGGGCGAGCAGCTTGGCGTCCTTCGCCGCCTGGGAGTCGGCCTTCTTCTGTTTCTCGGCGGCGTCCAGGGTGGCCCAGGCAGCCCGCGCGCGGGCTTCGAGGGCGCCGGTCAGGTTGCGCTGCCCCAGCTCGTACTCGCGCAGGGCGGCTTTTCCCTTGCCATAGGTGGCCGCCTCTTTCTCAAGTTGGGCGACCCAGTCCGAGTTCTGTTTGGCCAAGCGCGCGGCGGCCTTGTCCTCGCCGCCGCTGGGGGTGAAGGCCGGGCGATTCGCAGCCGGTGCCGTGACAGGAGTGGCCGGCAGTTGGATAGCCCCCTTGCCGTTGTAAATGGCATCGAGCTGCTCGCGCCAGCGCTGGAGGTTGGCCTGAGTCTCTGACATCGAGGCCTCGATGCGAGCAGCCGCGGCCTGGTCGTTGCGCTCGTAGGCATCGAACAGGCGCTGCTGCGCCTTCTCCATCCACTTGGTTTCGCGCTCGATCGCTTCATCCAGGCGCACGGCATCGTCGCCGGCCGGGCCGCTGATTCTGGCTGCGACCTCCTCAGAGACGAACTTGACGACGCTGACCGCGCCACCCAGCCCCTTGGCGGCGAACTCGATCAACTTGCCCAGCGCGGTGATCAGCGTATTCAGGCCGTCGATCACTGCCGGGTCCTTCATCACGTCGCGCAGGTCGCGGATCGCGTTCGTATATGTGTCGATGAACCCCGACTCGCCGGCCTGGATCTTCAGGTCGGTGAAGGCGTTGGTCAGGCGGTTCAATTCGCCCTGCAGGCCGTTGGCCGCCTTCTGCGCCTGGTCGCCGTAGGCCTCGCGCAGCGCATCGCCGAAGCGAGGCAGGAACTCGGTGGCCGGGATCATGCCCTTCTCCAGCCACTGGCTGAGCTGGGCGGTATTGGTGTCCAGGGCCTTGGCGGCCAGGGCGAACGCACCCGGCACGCGCTGGCCGAGCTGGAGCACCAGCTCCTGGGTTTGCACCTTGCCCTTGCTGACCATCTGCTCCAGGGCGAGCAGCAGGCCATTCACCTGGTCCGGTGCCAGGTGCAGGGTGGTGGCTGCCGCCGACACGCCCTCGAACACGCCCTGGATCTGCCGGCCGAGCTCAGGCGACTCCTTCGCAGCGGCCACCAGGCGAGCGTAGCTTTGCGAGGTGCTGAGCAGTTCCAGGCCGAGCCGCTCGCTCACGTCGCGGACAAACTCCAGCTCCTGGCGAGCAGCGGCGGCCGAGCCAGTGGCCGCTTCCATGGTGTGGATGGCCTGCTGCCACTGGATGTTGGTATTGACGATCGCCCGGCTGGCCGAGGTGAGGCCGTAGCCGGCGATGCCGGTCATCAGCAGTCCCTGCACACGACGGATCGACGCCGCCAGGCCGGTCATCGCGACGTTCGAGGCCTTCGCATCGGTGCTGATGCCCTTCAGGGCGTCTCGGCGGGAGCGGATCTTCTCCAGGCTGGAGGCATAGGCCTCGGCATCCAGGCGACCGGCCTTGAAGTGCGCGGCCAGCTCGCGCTCCTGCTGGTCGAGCTGGGCCAGTTCCTTTTCCGTCCGGTCGATGGTGCCGAGCAGTTTGCGCAGCGAGGCGTCCTGCTTCCCTGCCTCGGCGGTGGTCCTGGCCGCATCCTCGGCGGCCTTCTGCTCGGCCGCCGCCTTCTCGCGCAGCGCTCGCTCGGCGTTGTGATAGCCGTTCATCGCCTCGGACTGGGCGGCGGCAGTGTCACGCCAGGCGGTGTTGGCCTGGACGGTGGTGGCGGCGGCTCGGGCCGTGGCCGCGGCGGCGGCATCGATCGCCGACTGCTGCTGCAGGCTGGCGGTGACCATGGCCTTGATGCGCGCCGTCTGCTGATCCGCCGATTCACCGACCTGGCCGAGCTGCTTGCTCGCCGCCGCGGAGGACTCGCCAACGGCCTCGATGTCTCCAGAAAGGCCCTGCAGCTCGCGACGGCCCTCTTCCAGGTCGGCGCGGATACGAAGGGCGAGCTCGAGGGACTTGTCCATGCGGGCGGGGTCACGGCAGTGGGTTCGCTGCAATCCTCGCGCGTGCGCGTGGCCGAGTAATTTTGACGCGGCAAAAACAACAAAGCCGCCCGTAGGCGGCTCTGTTTCCACATCTGAAACGCTATTTCCCTGCGTCGATGAACGGCACCGCCCCGGTCAGGTAAATGAGAGTGCTCATAGGGTTTCCTTCAACAATTGCTTGAGGTGTTGCTCAGCCCCCTTGCCCCCGGCGAACGCCAGGTTCATGTCCACCAACACCTCGGCGCGCTCCCGACGCCGGCGGCGCAGCTCCGCTTCATATAGAAGGAGGAGCTGCCGCTCGGTCATCAGGCCAAGGGCGGTGGCGCTTCCGTATCCGCTGGCGATGAGGGTGGCGTAGACGTCGCTCCAACGCGGCGGCGGGCCTCCGCCTCGACCCGCTCGGCCTGCGCCCTTTCCACCAGGGAGCGGAGATAGAAAGGGCCGTTGACTCCCCACCAGGTCATCAGCAGCCGCTGACCATCCCACTGATTCAGCGTCCCCAGCCAGGCGACGTCGACGTCGGCGGCGATGGCCACCAGCTCGGCCACCAGTGCGTGGTGCCGGCCCAGGGTGACGATGATCTGCTCGAGCTCCAGCTTCTGCGCCTGGATCAGCTCGTACAGGTCATCGAGCAACGGCTGGATTCGCGGCCGCAGCCCCAGCCCTTCGATGAAGCCGTACTCGCGCACGACCAGGTCACGGCCGGCGACCTGCAGGCTGACTTCGGGATGCAGCACCTGCAGGTCATCCGCCCCCTGGTCGGGGGCGGCTTTCTTCTTGGCTACGCGCTCCGCCATGGTCAGGCGGCCTTCTGCACGACGCGGCCATAGCCGCCGAGGTTGGCGGTGGCGGCGTTCAGCGGGTCGAACAGCACCGACCCGGTGAGCGGCAGGCTGCCGTACTCGTCGTGAATCAGGCCGAAGTCGCTGACCGGGTTGAACTTGCAGCGATACAGATCGAGCAGGACCTCTTCCTGGGTTTCGGTGTTGATGCCATCCAGCAGCAGCCAGCGCTCCGGCGGAGTCTGGGTGAACATGGTCACAGCCTCCGCCGCCTCGTTCTCATAGGCAGCCGTGACAGCGGCCGACGGCGCGGTGAGGAACTCGATCAGGCCCGCCGAGGCCGACTCGATGCGGTAGTCGGTACCGGCGACCAGGACGGTGCTCGGTGCCTGGGTCAGCACCAGGTCGCTGATGAACGGCTTGGCCAGACGGATCACGTCGCCGACAGCCAGCGGAGTCGGCAGCGCCTCGCCGGTCACCGTGCTGGTCGGGATGGCCACCTGCTGGGCATACAGCGCCAGGGCGATGTTGTAGGCGGTCCACTCGTCGAGCGTCATGTTCAGCGTGGCGGTCTTGCCACGCTGCAGCAGACCGTACTGCAGACGGTTGCCGCTGAAGCTCTCGATCTTGTTGGAGGTCTCGGTGGCAAGCTGCAGGGTCAGCGACGGCACGTTGCCGAGCCAGGTCTTCTTCAGCGGCTTGCCCTGCGCGCTGCGCTCGGCCAGCCAGACTTTGCCTTGGAAAGAAAAGAGGGACATGCGGGCTTACTCCTTGGCCTTGGCGGCTGCGGGTTGGGTTCCGGCCTGGCCCGCCACCGTCTCGTGGCGAATCAGCCATTCCTTCTCGGTGGCGGTGACCTCGATGGTGTCGCCCTTCGCGTAGTCCACCCCGGCATGGGTGTGGGCCTGCAGGAGGGTGACGGTCTCCAGCTTCGGCACTGCGGCCTGGGCGTCGGTCTTGCTGCTCATGGGGCTCTCCCGATGGCGTGTTGGGTTTGGTAGATGTCTGCCCAGACCAGGACGTTGGTGTCGTAGTCGATCACCTTGCCCTGGATGAGCTGGCAGTCGCGGGCTGCCGGTAGCGCAGGCGTCCAGCCGATGAGTGCATCGCGCACCTGGCCGAGCAGCGCCTGCAGGTCATCGCCAGCGGCCGCACCGCGGTTGTCGCGGTGGTTGGTCACCGCCAGCGTTACGCCGAAGTGCACGACGGCGATCTGCCGGCCGGCGCCGCCTGCGCTGCCAGGCTGGCGGGGAATCGGGGTTTCCTGGGCGAGCACCACGAACACCTGCGGCGGCCGGAAGTCGCGCAGGCTGGTCACGGCAGCCAGGTCGGCCGCCGTGCCCAGGTTGAACTTGGCCGGCAGCTCGGTACGCAACCGCTCGAGCACCAGGCGATGGTCGAAGGGCGCGCTCATCAGAAGTCCTTCAGCGAGTCCCGGCTGAACACCCGGGGCGGAGCGGAGAACTCGGGGGCGCCGCCACTGACCGGCGCCAAGGGATCATCCGGGCCGAGGCTGAACTTGCCGTCAGCTACCAACTGAAGGAATTTCAGGGCGTCGCGGTAGTCCCGCACGATCGGGTCGGTGGCCTCGGCGCTCAGACGGTCCTTGTGCAGCAGGTACCGAGTGATCGCCCTGGCCCAGCCGGTGACGATGCCGAAGCGGGCGGCCAGCGGCAGCGCGTAGCCACGCCGGCGCAGGTAGCCGTCGATGATGGCCTGGGCGTCGTTGGCCGCCGAGACGATCACATCCAGGGCCTCCATGCCGATCTGCACCTGGTCGGCCGGCCAACTGCCGACCGACTCGGCACGCAACAGCGCATCGAGCAGCTCCGGGTCCACCGCTGCATAGCGCAACGGTGTTGCCACTTGGGAAAGCTCGGTGGCGCCCGGGCGATCGGCGAGTTCGGCCAGGGTGACGTACATGCTCAGCAGCCCTCCGGCTGGGCGACTGCACGCACCAGAGCCATGATGCCGGTCTGGATATCGGTCTTGCCGATAGCGGCCCAGCGCATGGGTTCGGCGTCGTGGAAGCGCTCCATCTCGGCATAGCAGTCGGTGTTCTCGGCGAGGTTGGCCGCTTTCTCCCGTGCCTGATGAGCCAGCATCTGGGCAAGCTCGGCTTGCAATTCCAGCAGCTCGCCCCCCTTGGCCTTGATGCGGTTCATCAGGTCGATCTCGGCCTGGCTAAGCTCGCGATAGCCCTTGATCTTGCGGTGCTGGTTCTCCATCACTCGCCCTCCCGCACGATCGCACCCAGGGCCAGCAGCGCCGCGGCCGCCGTCTCGTCCTCGATCACCACCTGGTCGCCGAAGGCGTAGCGCTCGCCGTCATGCTCGAGCAGCTCGCGGTTGACCAGGTAGATGTGATCCTGGTCCGAGGCGGCCGGCACGAGTACTTCCTCGGCCTGGATGGCCTCGATCACCTGCCCGAGCGGATGGTGGTCAGCACCGGCGATCTCCAGAGCGTCGGCCAACTGGCGCAGCTCGGCCTCGGACATATCCTTGAGCTCAACCACGGTGCCGTCATGGCGCTGCACGCCGGCCAGTTGGCCGACGACCTCGCCTGCAGACGGTTGGGCATCCTGCCCGGTGTCGCCTGCGCCTACATCCACGGCGCTCGCTGCCGGGTCAGCGCTACCGGCCCCGGTGGGTTGTTCGGTTGGTGCAACGGGAGCGGTCGCAGCCTGCTCCACCTTCTTCTTTCTCGACATCGCTTGAGGTCTCCGCGGGCGGCCAGACCGGCCGCCCTGGTCAGGTGGTCGATCAGCCCGAGACGGCGTTCTCGAAGAAGTAGCCGAGGTCCGACGCCGCGATCACTTCCTTGGTGGACTCGCCCACACGGACGCGCTGGCCCCCGCGCATGCCGATGTCCTTGTCCTCGATCGAGCCGGCCACGCGGCTGCCCCACTCGGCGGTGAAGCCGAAGGTGGTGCCACCTTGGGCATTGGCCAGGCGGTCGCGGTACAGGAAGGACGCATGGGGGCCCCATGCACGCACCAGGTTCGGGTTCTGTCCCGGACGGGCGATGTTCAGGCGGGCCTCGCCGATATAGATCGCCTCGAGCTCCAGCAGATCCTGCAGGAAGCCCATCGGCACCATGCCATCCTCGCCGAGCGAACCGTTGTAGGCCTTCACGATCTTCGGATGGCGACGCAGCATGGTGGCGGTACGGCGACCGAGCACGCCGATGTTCGGACGCATCACCAGCAAGTCCAGGGCATCGGTGATGGCCACCGCCGGATTGCTGTCAGCGTGGCTCCACTGACTGGTGCCGGACAGAGTGGTCTTGTTGCCTACAGCGTAGCTATCCGAGTCGAACACCAAGCCGGAAACACGCTGCTCGCGATCGAGGGCGATGAGGTTGGTGGTCATCTCGGTCGCATGGCCGAGCGGGTCGTGGTTGGCCGGGGCGTTGTCGATATCGGCCTGCGGTACCGGCGCATCCAGGGCGTGATCCTCGGTGCTCGAGGTTTGCTCGGTGGCACTGAACTCCACCTGGTTCACGCGGCCCTTACGGCCGACCAGAGTTTCCGGCACGGTGAAGCCCTGGGCCAGGGAGTACTTCATCCACTTGAAGGACTGCACGCCGACAGGCACGCGCGGCAGCACGTCGTCGGCGATCATCCGGCCGTTGCGGTAGGCGATGGCGATGGCCGTCAGGTGCGGGTCAACGGGAAACGGTGCATGGCTCATGTGCTGCTCCTTTATTCAGCCGGCACGGCCAGCACGGCCGGGGCGATGAAGGCCGAACCGATATCGCCTTCCGAGCCTTCGACTTCGGCGAAACCGATGATGTAGGTGTTGGCCACCACCGGCAGGGTGGCGGCCACGGCACGACCCTGGCTGTCAGCGGTCAGCGGTGCACCACGGGCGATGGTGCCGCCGTACTCCACCGGAGCGAGGCCCGTGCGAATCACGTCCACGGGCTGGCCGTTATCGGTAGGAATGTCGGTACTGACACCGATCAGCAGGGCGGTGCCGCCGGTAGCCTGGACGGCCGCGCCGTCCGAGCTGCCATGCACCAGGATGCGACGCGAGGCGATGGCACCGCCGGCGCGCTTGGCGGTAGTGAGACCGGGGATGTTCACGGGTCATGCTCCCTTGGTGACGTGCCGGACGGCGGCACTGATGGAAATGGTGTTGCCGAGCTTCTTCTGCTCGGTCTGGTAGGCGCGCGCCTTGGCGGCGATCGCCTGGGCGTCGTCGGCATCCACATCGCGGCCCTGGCCGGCGCTCTTCTCGGCGAAGTCCACCTGCTTGGGCAGGCTGCCGAGCAGCTCGCGCAGCACGTCGGCGGCCGGCTTGCTCACCTGGGCATCGCCCTCGGCGAACTCCAGCGGCGCCGACGGCAGGTTGAGCAGCAGCTCGATCACCGGCTCTTTCTGGCGTGGCAGCAACTTGCCTCCGGCCACCAGGCCCTCGGCGAACTCGGCAGCTTCGCGGCGTTGTTCTTCAGCCGCCTGCTCGGCAACCCGCGCCTCGCTGGCGGCCACCTTCTGCTCGCGTTCGGCGAGCTGGCGTTCGCGCTCATCGAGCGCAGCCTTGTCGGTCATGACGTCTTCCTGCTGTTGGGGATAGGGGGTAGTTGCAGCGGCATCCGCCGCCGCTGCAGCTGGGCCGCCCTCACTGAGGGCGTCGTCGGGCTTGGCCAGGTCGGCGGCGGATGCCTTGCCGGCTTCGGAGCCCTGCTCGCGGGTGGGTTGTTCGGAGAAGGAGATCAGCGGTCGCTCGGAGCGATCGACCTCGCGGCGAGCGTTCTCCTCGATGGAGAGCACCTGCCACTGCGGGATCAGCTGGTCGGCTCGCTCGGCGCCTTCGCGCTCGACGAAGAAGTCACGCAGGCGACGCAGGATGTCGGTCAGGCCGGAGATGGCATACGGCACCTCGGCGAACTCGACCGCCAGCTCGCCATCACCCTCGGCGAAGCTCAGCGCGGCGTCGGGAATGCCCTTGATTGCCGGCGGAATGGCACCGAGGAAGCCAATGTGGCGTAGGTAGTACTTGCCCGGCTTCGGGTTGCCCGGGGAGCCCGGCAGGTACACCGAGGCGCTGCGCTTCTTGTACATCTTGCGGTTGGCCGCCTCGGCGAACTCCGGCACCACCTGATGCGGCTCGGCGAACAGCATGCCGTCGCGCAGCTCCAGGCTCTTCGCCCAGCCATAGGCCGGCGCGTTGAGCTTCGGGTGACCGATGACGAGCGGGGCCTCATGCAGGGCCGGATCGTATGTGTCGACGATCTCCTGCAGGATGGCCTCGGTGAACTCCACCGGGCGGCCGTCGAGTGCGACGTGCTGGCCGGCGGGGAGAATGGGCAGAGTGGCGGTTGGCTTGTTCATGGCGCCAGAGTGAGGCGTCGGAGAGCGGGTGTAATTTTGACGCGGCAAAAACTTATCGAAGGGGGATTTGCCCGCCGGGGGCGATCCTCGCGCGAGACACCCCGGGCGATACGCGCCAGGCGTGTTTATAAACGCCCAAGACGCGGCGAACGCCCTCTACCGCATACAACGCCAGCCCCCTGCATGCGACAGAGGCCGTTTTGGGGCTGTTTCAGCGGGTTTGCGAAAAGGCGTCGTCGAGGAAGACCATGACGCGCTCCAAGAGGCGGGGCTCGTCCTGTTCGCCCACACCCAGCCAGGGGCGTGCAGGCATGCTGATGGTGTACGGGCCGACCTTCACGTCCTGGGCGAAGTTGGCCTTGTCCTTCTTCACGAACTGCCGGCCGATCTCGCCGGACTTCGACTGCCGGAAGTAAACGGTGGACTGCCGCGCCTGCCGCTCGATCTTGCCGCCGAACTGGTGAATGGCACCGTAGGGCCGGTCGGTGCCGAACAGCAGGTCGTCGCCGTCGACCTGGTAGCGCAGACCGCCACGCAGGCTTTCAGCTCCGCCGCTGAGCACCAGGATCTTGTCCTTGTTCTTCGGCTTGCGCCGCAGGTAGCGCGGCGAGAGCGGTTTCCAGGGGTTGCCCTCCGGCGACACCTGGGCGCGGAAGCGCGCCTGGTGAATGACCAGCAGCAGCTCGCCGAGATCGCGCTGCAGCGGTGTCGGATCGGCCAGCGCGGCGGCGCCGGCCTGGATCGTCGCCAGTGCCTCGCGGCCAATGAACTCCAGCGTTACGCCTGCCATCGATTGCTCCTATACTGGCTGCACGTTGTGAGTGCCGTGGCGGCCGGGAAATCGCCAGCTCCGGCTCGGGGGCCGCAAGGCGCCTGTACGGTGGAAGTGGCGTCCACCCGCGGCACTCACAGCGCCCCCTCCAGCAGCACCAGCTTCCCCGCATCGACGTCCTTGCGCACATCGGCCCAGTCGATCAGCGACCCCGAGCGCACGCTGTTCGTCCGCTCCTCGCCCTTCAGCTTGTAGTTGACCATCACCGCGATCTTGCCGGCCTCGCGGCGCTCGGCCGCGAACACGTACAGCAGCGTGTCAGCCGACACGTCCAGGAGCACCGCCTGCGGCTGGGCGAGGATCTGCGGCAGCATCGCCAGCTCGGCCAGGCTGAGCGCCTTCGGGCGTCCGGATGCGGTGGTGGCCAGCGCCTTGGCGTCGCGCAGCACATGCAGGATCTCACCATCGCCCACGCTGATCACCGCCGCCTGCGGCACCACGCCGGCCCCCTCCAGGGCCTGCAGGGTGCTCGGCGAGACGCTGCCGACCGTCACCCGCCGGCCACGCCGCACCGGGTCGGCCGCCACATCGTCCAGCCAGGTCGACCAGTTGGTGCGCAGCGCCTGGCTCACCGCGGCGTTGGCCAGCAGTTGCGCGTTCATCGCCGCCGCCGGCCGTGCCGGCAGGCGCAGCGTCTTGTCCAGGGCGCCCTGGACGAGCTGCTCGTACACCGAGCGGCCCGGCGTGTAGTCCCAACCCGGGTCGATGCCCTCCGGCACCTGGACCGTCTCGCCCTTGTGGACGATCTGCCGCATGCGGCCGCCCGGCGCCTCGTCCGGCCCGCTCTTGCCCAGGTAGCGCTGCAGCTCGTCGAGGCTGTAGGCGGTGACGAAGCAGCAGCAGCCGTAGCCGTTCGGCGGGAAATGCGTCTGCCACCAGGGATTGTCGGCGTGGATCGCCAGGCCATCCCACAACAGGTGCAGCTCGCGCGGGTGCTGCACGGCGTCGCTGTGGTTGTAGACCCAGAATGGCCGCGTGGTCTTCACCTGCTGCAGCTGGGCGAAGCGGCCGGCGGCGTAGCTGGTGCGCAGGTTGGTCTCGTAGATCACCCGGGCACGCCACTGGCGGCCGCCGTCCGGCTCCCAGGCGTAGTTGTCCAGCACCGCGTCGTAGTCCTGGCGGAACTCGGCCAGGGTCATGCCCTCGGCGATCGCCCGGCTGACGATTGCGTGCAGGTCCGCCACCAAGTCGACGCGGTGGGCGCCGGCAGAGACGAACGCCTGGTCATGCGCAGCGCCGCGGATCTTCCAGTAGTCGGCGCTGGGCAGCTTGGCCCGCAGGAAGCCGATCTGCTCCGCGAACGGCAGCGAACCGTAGGTGGCGGCCGCCGCCATCAGGCGTTATCCCGAGCCGCCAGCTCGTCCTGGACGTCGTTGCGGCCGGCCAGCTCGGCGGCGGCCAGGCCAGTGGTCATCGCCTCGGCGTACTGCTCGAGCGACAGCTCCGGCGCCAGGGCGAGCAGGCGCTCGCGCAGATCCTCCAGGCTGGTGGCCTCGTCGCGGATCTGCCGCAGCTGATGCTGCCAGTCCCGCACCGCCGGCGCCATGTCGGCGGCCAGGCGCGGCGCCATGGCCTCGGCCGGGTCGCGCGGCGCGGCGCCCTCGGCGAACTCCGTCGGCGGCGTGCTGGTAGCTGGATCGGGCTCTTCCTCCAGCTCGATGTCGTAGGTGCGCTGGATGTAGCCGCGGGTCGGCCGGAAGCCGGACATGTCGAACACCGTCTTGTCCCGCTCGGCTCGCGCCTTCATGTCCTCGGGCTCCTCCACCTGGCGGAACACGCGCGGCAGTTCGGCGTCGGGGAAGTTCCAGCGGGTCAGCCAGGTAGCCGGGCCCAGGTTGAACGTCTCGCAGATCAGGTCGGCGTCGGCCTTCACCAGGTCCTCGCGCACCTCGCCCTGCAGCTCGTCGTTGCCCAAGCGCCCCGGGGTGCCCTGGCTGCTGGCGGTCTGGCCCACTGTGACCTTGGCGATCGCCGCGTCCATGGTGTCGTGTAGGTCCTTGTAGTCGGCCGTGCCGGAGCGGCCGGCCTCGAGCAGGCTGATCAGCATGCCCTTGGGGATGATGATGCCGGAGTCGGTCTGGATCGCATGGACCGCGGCCAACAGCCTGGCCTTGTCTTCCGGGGTGGCGTTGTTCGGGTCGAACTCGCCCACCGCCGTCGGCATGCCGAACTTCTCCAGGAAGGTCAGCCAGAACTTGATGTCGTTGCGCTTGAACCACACCGGCCAGTACAGCCAGTGCGCCAGGCCCAGGCCGTAGGGCTCGTCGTCGTTGTCCGCGCCGGTGCTGAAGTTCCAGAAGTACGGGGCCGGGCATGGTTCGCCCTCGAACAGGTTGCCCGGGGTGAGCAGGCGCAGCATGCCGTCCTGGTCGTAGCGGAAGCGACGGCGGTTGCGCACCTTGATCGCCTGCAGGGTGATGAAGCGGTCGTCGCGGCCGTAGATCGCCTCGGCCACGGCATAGCCGTAGAACACGCCGTACAGCATCAGCTGGGTGACCCGGTCCCAGCCGACGCGGCGCAGCTGCTGCTCCAGGTGCGCGGCCGCCGCCTTGTCGACGCGCCGCTCGCCGCCGGGCTCCACCACCCACTCCTTGGCGATCACCGCCCGCTGGCGATCGCCCCAGCAGCTCTTCACCTGCCAGTCGCTGAGCACCTGCTCGTAGATCTTCAGGTCCAGATTGCCGCGGCTGCGCAGGATGGAATCGCTGGGCTGCTGCAGGCCGCGCAGGAAGCCCTTGGTAATGTCGCGGCCATCGCCGGTGGTGGCGATCTCGCGGTTGAGCTGGGGCAGTTGCATCAGAAGCCTCCGAAGTCGTTGCCGCCGGCGATGGAGCCCCAGCCGCGCGGCAGGATGATCCCGCCCGGGCTGGTGACGAAGCCGGTGGTCTGCTGGCGCGGGCCGGCGGATTGGTAGTCGATGGGGATGTTCACCAGTTGGGACGCGGCATGGATGGCCAGGCCGATAGCCCAGAACTCGTCCGCGTGGCCATCCGGCGTGCGCTCGGCGGTGAAACGGATGTTGCCGGCGGCTGTGGTCTGCTTGGTCACCAGGCGCAGTGCAGCGCGGGTCAGCTTGTCGAAGGGGATGCGGATCTTGCGATCCTCCATTGCCCCGCGGATCGGGTAGGCCAGCGCCTCCTTTACATGCGGGGTGAAGGTCACCGCCTCGACGCGGTGCTCGCCGAACTCGTCCTGGGCGTCGTCGGCCCAGCCGATGCCGAGGCCGGTGGCGTCGATGCAGATCCGCTCGCAGCGCCGGAACCAAGGCCAGAGGATCGCCTCCTGGGCGGACTTGCGCATGTTCTGCAGGCGCTCGACGTGGCGGGTGTACAGCACGTCGCCGAGCAGCTCGACCACCCAGAGCACGGTCAAATCCTTCTTGCGGCCGATATCGACGCCGCAGAACAACCGGCCGCCCTCCAACTGCTGCCAGTTGGCGTCGCCCGGGTACTCGGCCGAGGCGATCAGGTCGTATTCCAGGAAGGCGACGTCGTCGTCGGCCGGGTTGCACATGTACTCCTGCTGGAACGACTCCTCGTCCGCGCAGCCAGAGCGCACCAGGTCGAAGTACTGCGCCTCGTCCATCGCCTGGCGCTCGTCGTCGGCCGGCAGCATCTGCTGCAGCTTGAACAGGAAACCGTCCTCGAGCGCCTGCTGCAGGGTGACGGTGTGCAGGCTGATGTTCTTGGGGTTGCCGCCCTCGACGACCTCACGCACCAGCTGGTTGAAGAAGTTGTGGCTGCCCCGGTGAGTGCTGATCACCTCCAGGCTGCCGCCCCAGGTGATACCCGGGTAGGCGATCGCCCACAGTTTGCGCGGGTCCGGGTGCAGCGCGAACTCG
Source organism: Zestomonas carbonaria (assembly GCF_904061905.1). Classification (GTDB taxonomy): domain Bacteria; phylum Pseudomonadota; class Gammaproteobacteria; order Pseudomonadales; family Pseudomonadaceae; genus Aquipseudomonas; species Aquipseudomonas carbonaria. The sequence goes on along the minus strand of NZ_CAJFCI010000031.1, from coordinate 19,371 downwards.
TCCAGGATACGGCCACCACGCTTGCCCGCCTGGGCATCGGGGTTGCTGGACATGCTGTGGATGCGGCGCTTGTTGGCGAACTCCAGCACGTAGGCAGAGATGCGGTTCTCGGGGTCGATCACGACCTCGCCCAGATCATTGGCGGCCTGATTCATCACGCCCGCCCACATCTTGCAGTCTTCCAGGAACAGGCGCGCCTGCAGGTCGTCTCGACTGCTAACCCACTGATCCACGCGAGCCCCGGCAGCAGCCGTACGTTCGTCGGCCGCGAAGGCGGTCGACCAGGACAGGCCGACCTGGCGACTCTTTTGCATCAGCTTCAGGCGGCTCTCGTCGACGATCCAGCGGTTCTGGTAGCCCAGGAAGATGGCGTCTGGATCCGCGGGGATGATCTTGGCATTGCCCTTGCGCTTCATCGCCCAGCCTCCAGTGCCTGGCGAACTGCGACGGCGAGCGGGTGCTGCCGGGGCTCCCAGCTCTGCATGGCCGCGACAATGGGGTGCGCGGGATGTGGCTTGAGCTCACGAGCGTCAGCGGCGGCAGGGTGCTCCAGGTGCCTGGACAACCAACTCCAGCCCCAGGCGCGCCCCTTGAGGACCAGGACCTGCATCATGTGATCCCCAGCGCCGCGCGGATCGCCTGCTTGGTTTCCTCGGTGACGCCGCTCTTGATCGGCATCGCCGCCAACGCCGCCTTCTGTTCCTCGAGCAGCCGCTCTCGCGCCTCTCGCTCGATAGCGCTGCGCTCCTCACGGCTGACCTTGCGGGCCTGCAGCACATCCTTGGCGGCCCGAGCCAGCTTGCGCACGTCGTCGACGGTGGTCTCTTCGTCCACCTGCGCGCCCATGGCGGCGTGGGTGGTCAGGGTGGTGATGGACTGCACCATCAGCGCGCCGGCGCGGTCGTCCGGGTTCTCGCCCAGTTCCTCGACCAACAGGCTGGCCATGGCCTGCTGCTCGCGCAGCCGCTTGGCCATCTCGTCGAAGCTGACCTTGTAGCGGCCGATCGCCGAGCGGCTGGGCTTCTGTTCCGCAGGGAACCGCTCCTGCAGGTCAGCGATCAACTCGTCCAGGGTGAGCCGGTTCTCGCGCAGGCGGCGCTCGATGTGCAAGCGGACCGCCGGCTCGAGCTTGTCGATGCTGGACTTGCGCCCCATGGTCAGGCCCCCGGCCGCTTCACGCCGTCGACGCGGGCGCGGCCAGCGGCGACGTCGGCGCCGCGCTCGGTCAGCTTGGCCAGCAGCACGGCACCATCGCCGACCTCGTCGAGGTCGACCAACTGCTGCTCCTGGAGCCAGCGCAGCTCGGTCTTCACCTGGTCGCGACTGGGTTCGTGCCCCCACTCGAACAGCACGGTGTGCAGCACCGAGCTGTTGGCCCGGTAGGTGGGCATTTCCGCCAGGATGCGCAGGATCACCAGGCGGCGGTCCTCGCTCAGGTAGTTGGAGTACTTGCTCATTGCGTCCTCGCGTGCAGCAGGTAGTCATTGATTCGGTCGACGGACCTGGCCAAAGGGGCCATCTCTCTGGCCAACCCGGCGACCTCCGCTCGCATCGCCTTCAGGTCACCGGCCAGATCGGCCAGCTCGCCAGCAAGCTCGGTCAGTTGCTGGGCGTCCGGCAGGTGGTTCATGCGCTGCTCGAGCACCAGGATGCGGTTGTCCTGGCCGGCCATCCTGCTGGCGAGCTGCTCGGCCTCGGCCTTCGAGCTGGAGCGGCGCGCGGCCGACAGTGAGTAGAGGCCGACAACGGCGGTGAACAGGAATTGGCCTGCGCGCAACGCGAAATCCAGGTCCATCAGGGCGTCCTTGTGGTGTGCAGATCGAGCAGCGCATTCAGTTGCGCCAGGTTGGAAAGGGCCCAACTGCCGTAGTCGCGGGCATGGGCCAGGATGTCAGCCGCGCTGACGCCGCTTTCCAGTAGCTCGGCGTCAGCGCCGGGGGCGGGCCAGGCCGCTTTTTCAGCGCCGGAGGCGGTTCTGCAGGCTGCTGGGGCGGGCACACGGGCGCCGAGGGCAGCGTTGAAGTCGCGCAGCCAGCCGCAAGTGACAACGAAGCGAGGAGCAGGCACAGGCGCAGCGCCTGGCGCGGGGCGGTACTGAGTCGAGACATGGGCGATACGCTCCTGGGTGAGCTGCTGGCGCAGTTGGTAGATCTCGTCCTGGGCATTCAGGAACAGTTGCTCGGCCTGGTTGGCGCGCTCCACCTGCTGGCGGTAGAGCACCAGGTTCTGTTCGGCGGCATCGGCGCGCAGTTTCTGGTGCTCCTCGCGCAGTGCGACCAGCGCCTTGTCGCCCTTGGCCTGCGCAGTGCTTTCGCCCAGCTCGTACATGCTGCGGCCATGCGTCCAGAGGGTCGCGGCGATCAGCGCGACAGCAACCAGATACCAGTGCTCGACGAACCAACCGATCACGTTCTTCATCGCCGCCCCTTACGCTTCAGCTTGCGGCGGATGTTGCGCGGCAGCGCCTCCCGCTCCAACGGCCACAAGGTCGGCCGATGGCCGCGTGGCGGCGGCGATGCGTACAGCTCGCTGGCAGCGAGCCAGTTCCGGGAACAAGCTGCAGGCGATACGGAGGCGGTGAGCACGGTCAGCAAACAGAGGATCGGGAGTTTCATGGCGGCTATACCTGTCGGCGCACACGCCAGGGCCCCAGCCGGCAGCCGCATACATTGGCTCCCAGCGCAGCAGGATGGCGCGCGGGTAGTGGCGGTTCTCGCGGAAGTTGGCGGCCGAGCGCCCGCTGTTGAAGCGCTCGACGGAATCGAACCAGGCCAGCGGATCGGCGCCCTTTGCCGATGCCAGACGTCGGTCACGATTCACCCATCCATTCCCGCCGTTGTAGCCGGCGAGGACAAATGCCCACCGATCGCACTCGGTGATGGCCTGGTTTCTCTCGTACAACCAGCGGTTGAAGGCGACCATCGCCCGCAGCGCCCAACCAGGGTTGTACGGCTGCGCCGGGCCGAGGCTGGCCGGGTAGATCTCGGACATCCAATCGGCCGTGGCGGGCATGAACTGCGCCAGGCCCTGCGCACCGACCGGCGAGCGGGCGTTGACTCGCCAGGCGCTCTCCTGATGCACCTGGGCCGCGAACGTCGCCACGGGGGCACCCAGGCCCCACTCGGCATGTACAGCGCGCACCAGTGTGCGGCGGTGCTGCTCGGCAGCGGCCGGCACCGCACCAGCGGCCTCGGCACGCTGCGAGAACCAGCCGACCAGTACGATGGCGATCACTATCGCCAGGACGGGATAGGCCTTCGCCAACCCTCCGAGGTCGCGCCCGAACTGGCGCCAGAGCCTCATGACTACAACCCCAGCGTCAGGCCGAGGATGCACGCCAGGGCGATCAGCGCCCGACGCAGCCAGGCGCCGACGATATGGATGCCGCCGATGCACTCATGCGGCCGGGCTTCGACCAGGAACAAGCTGCGGTCGATCCAGTAGGCAAGCACGGCGCCGAGGGTGACCAAGCCCGCCTTGTAGAGCACGACCTGCAGTTGCTCCGGACGGATCGCCGCCAGGGCCAGCAACAGCAGCAGGGTGATGAGGGTCATGGCCGTCATGCGCGGCGGGCGCAGGCGACGGCGGGGCTTGCAGGCTTGAGACATGATGCTCTCCGCGTGGGTGGCCATCCCTGGCCGGCTGATGTCCGACCTGCATCAGCTGCAGGCAGGGCCATCATCGCCACGCGCGCGCGGAGAGTAATTTTGACGGGGCAAAAACAAGAAAGGCGCCCGGAGGCGCCTTTAAAGCGGGGTGGATGAGAGCTTGGAGTTTCGGACAGGCACTTTGCCGAACCCACGCCTATCCATCTCCGAACGAATCATCTCATCGAACCATTTCGGCGCACTAGGCGAGAGAACTACACTGCGGAGCAAGGTTAAAAGAGGCGCCCGGACCGATATCCCTGGAGGTTGATCGAGATAGGTTTGCTCATCCGAATACAGATCGAGTATGACGCGGACCTCTCTCTCGAAGGCATACCCCTGCACCTTATGCGCAAACACCTTGCAGTACGGAGTGATGGATATCTGAGGGTCTTTCCAGTGGTTGGTATACGTGACCTTGTCGATGAATATCTGCCCCTGCCCCACATACTGCAGGGCCTGACGGAGCTGCCCCACAGTCGTTGTGATAGCAACGGCAGTTTCTGATCGGCCATAGAGGCTCCACATGGCCATGCTGTCATGAGGGTTGCGGTGCCAGCAGTTAATGAAGACTGTCGATCTCAGCCGTCGCCGAAACTCATCGTATCCGCCAGGCAAGTGATGCTTTTCATAAGCATCCTTGATTGCAGCACGCCACGAGGGAGTGAACGACCCTTCGAACTTGTCATCGAAGCGATCTCCTCTGCAGAGGAAAAGGGCCTCGGTATGCAGCAAGTGAAAGAACTTCGCCGTATCGAGATACCGCCAAAGCACCGTGCGATCTGATAATTCTGGATCAACTATCGGCTGGCTGTAATGCCAGAGTCCGTTCATTGCCCCATGATCTCCCGATACCGCCGCTGATACTCCTCATAGCTCATCGGCGTGCTCTGCAGCTCCTGCAACTGCTGCTCCTGGCTTTTGACCGCTCCTGGTTGTGCAGAAGTCGCGGGCACCGCTTGTGCCGGCGCCTGGGCGATCGGCGCGGGCACGTTGATCAGTTGCTGCGCCCGGAGCAAGCGGCCATCCGGACCGAAGGCCAGGATCGCCTGCTGATGGCTGGTCTGGACGTTCGTGGACACCAACCCGGCAGTGGCATCGGAACGGATGTACTGCCAGATGTACCAGGTCTCGCCGAACTGGTTCGTCTGCACCTGGTGGGGTTCACCGAGGAGGCTGCGCGCCTCGGCGGTGGTGGAGATCCCGGTGCGCAGCAGCGCGACGTTGTTGGCCGGGAACGGCTTGCCGATCGTGGCGGTAGCGCAACCCGCCAGCAGAACCAAGCCAGCCAGTGCGCCAGCTCTCAGCATCCTTGTCATCATCATGTCCTCGCAGGTGTGGGTTAGAAGATCTTGCCGATCACGAAGCCAAGCAGCAGCACGGCCAGCATGTGCGACGGGTAATTGGTGACCAGCTTCTTCATGCGTTGGGTGTAAGTCAGCGGTTGCTCTACAGGTGGCGCCACAACCTTGGCAGCCGGCTCAACGGAGAAGTCTTCAACGAAGGCCAGCACCAGGCGCAACTGATCCTTGCCCATGGCGTTCAGGTGTTTCTCCCCAAACTGCCGCAGGCACCACGCATCGCGCTCGCTGTAGATGCCCTTGTTCTTCGTGATGTTGGTAATCCGCGACACCATCAGCCTGATGTTCGCCTGCGCACGATGATTGTCGCGCCAGCACACCACGGCATCCTGGGCCTCTAGGAACTTGCTACGGGGGATGTCGCCGACATGCTCCACACCGACCCTGGCGTGGACGACCTCGCGCCAGAGCGTCCGCGCTTCCACCTCGCACTCCGACGCGACCTCCTCAACCAGGCTGCGTAGCATCTGGCGCTGGACCTGCGACAACCGCTCTTCTTCCTTGGCGCAGGGCAAGGTCAGCTCGATGTAGTCCCTGCCTGCCACTCGGTTTCTATTGCCGTCAACTTCAATGTCGCTCATCTAGATCCATCCGCTACTACGTGAACAACCGCTTCAGACCTGCGATCAGGCGCCTGGAAAGCGCAGATTTAAGCGCATCTCCATGCCACAACCACCAATGGCGAAACCACGTGAAAAAGGCTGCGGCCAACAACACGACCCCCACTGAGCCGACAAATAGAAGGAATATCCGCCTACCATCCACGGGGTCTCCAGGCTCGCTTCCGAGCACTACCAGACAGGCCCAGATCAAGATGGTCACGCAAGCGAAGAAGCTGATCTTGTCCTTGAAGTTCTCAAGGGCCTGAGCCCGAAGGCGTTCTTCCCGAAGCCTGGCTTGCTCTCGCTTGCAGACAACGCAAATCACCTCGCGACCCTCCACAAACCGCATCGCACAGCACGTACAGAGCTTCGGCGACTTGATCTCGATGTAGTCACGCCCGGCGACTCGGTTGTTGCTCCCCTCGACCTGAATGCTCACATCCTGGATGCTCACGTATTACTCCTTGGTTTCGTGATAGTCCCTGCCTGCGGTTCGATTTCCAGAGCCCTTCACTGTTACTCCGCCAACCGGCTTCGAGGTTTTTTGTGCAGCACGGCCTGGTGCGTTGGCCTCGTGATAGTCCCCGCCAGCAGTGCGGTTCCGGTCTCCTTCGACAGCCACCCCGGAATCTCCCTTCATAGGCTTCTTGCCTGCACTCCCGGTCAGAGCGTTGGCAAGCAACTCCTTCTTACCTGCCTGGTCCCGCCCCCTGTATTCATCGAGGAGTAGCTGTTCATCAGCGGGCAAATCGTGCGACATCGCACGATTTGAGCTCAAACGATCACCAGTCAGGACATAGAGCAGGTCCAGCCCAAGCTCACCCCATGCAGCCAGCTGTGCCGCATCTGGGTAAGCGCCACCCTCTTGCTCCCAGCGGATCTGAGTCTTCTTGCTCACCTCAACAAGAGCCGCGAACTGAGTTTGGCTGTAGCCAAGCCTTTCGCGCTCTTCTTTGATTCGCGCACCAATAGACAAAATTGTCCCTCTCACGCATTGACAGGTCCCATTATTGGGACCATGATCAGCCACACAAACCCGAAACATCTTTGCATCACAGGAGCCACTGCCATGGCCACTGCAACCAAAGCCCTAACCGCTGAGCAGGTGAAAGAACGCTTTCGCGCTGCCGGCAAAACCTTCACCACCTGGGCCAAGGAGAACGGCTACTCCCGAAACGATGTGTACCGTGTCCTCAATGGCCAACTCAAAGCCAACTACGGCAAAGCTCACGAAATTGCCGTGAAGCTCGGCCTCAAACCTGCTGTTGCCGCGTGAGGGGCACTGCCATGACCCACTCGCAACTGCCGATCGAAGAGATCGAGCTCATTCCGCACCCCATGGACGCCTGGCGTGCCGCGCTGAACGCGCTGATCGCCTGTGCCCCCGGCGATGAAACCGCCATTGCCTGGCACCTGGTCGACGCCAGCAGCCAGTTGCCGGCCAGCCGTGGCGCCGTCCAGGCCCTGCTGCACGAAGCCACCCGCGCCAACGGCAAGTGCCTGCTGACCAAGCGTGAGGCCGTGTCCCGCATTTCTGCCGAGACCTCGGCTCAGATCATTCGGGGTCTTGGGCTTCCTGAATTGCGTCCAGCATCCGCCCTTGGAATAGCTCAGCCAGCGTGCTCCCGTAGTCAGAAACCAGATCATGGCGGCGAAGCTCATCAATCCCTCGCCTCACTTCCGCAGCAGCCCCGTTTCCATCAATCAGCCCTGCCTGATGGAGAGCGGTCGTGAGCATTACCAGAATCTCCTGCTGCACCAGATATGCGTCCATGGCCTCTTGCCGTAGTTGCCTATCGCGGATCAGTGCTGCCAACTCCTCAACTGGAATCCTCGCCATCTCCGTGCCTCCTGTTTCGGTGAATGTACCCCAACAAGCTGGCACTTTGGCAACGACGTTGCCAATGCGCAAACACGGTTTTTGTTTGGAGCACCTCTTTGGCACTCGCTTCGGGGACTTCCAATGAAGCGCCGGAACTGGAAGCAGGCCCAGCCCAGCTCGGTGCGCCAGGCCCTGGAGTGGTCCCTGGACTTCGCCTTGGAGCGCCACAACCTGAGCGTCGAGCGCGTGGCCGAGCGCATGGGGCTGGCCAATCACTGGTCGCTCTACAAGTGGGTCTCCGAGGGCCGCATGCCGCTGGTGATGGTGCCGGCGTTCGAGAACGTGTGCGGCATCAACCTGGTCAGCCGCTGGCTGGCCTCCACCGGCGGCAAGTTGCTGATCGACCTGCCCACCGGCCGCCTCTGCAAGGCCGAGGACATGCAGGAGCTGCAGGCCGTCCTGCATACCGCCACCGGCGCCTTGCTCGCCTTCTACAACGGCACCGCCGATGCGGTGCAGACCCTCGGCGCCATCCAGGCCGGGCTGGAAGGGCTCGCCTGGCACCGCGGCAACGTGCAACAGCACGCCACACCCCAACTGGAGCTAGGAGGCCATGGCCATGAGTAAGGCCCAAGCACTGTTCAAGACACTGTTCGACGGCCCGCGCGATCCGCGTAGCGACGAGTACCAGGCCGGCTGCCTGTACATCCTGCGCCGCAAGCTGGACGGCATCCCCCAGCAGGACTGCCCGTACCGCATGCCCAGCGCCCAGGCCGATGCCTGGCTGGCGGGCTGCCAGGAAGGCCTGCGCCAGTACAGCTATCTCCAACAGAACGAGGAGGCGCAGGCATGAGCACCCCACGCACCAGCGACAGCGCCCTGCGCACACTGCGCGTCCTCAAGGCCCTGCGCGGCCACACCCTCAACGGACTGGCCAACGTCGAGCTGGCCAAGGCCTTGGACGAGAGCCCGGCGAACATCAACCGCTGCCTCAACACCCTGATCGAGGCCGGTTTCGCCACCAAGCTCGAGACCGGCCGCTTCGCCCCGAGCATCGGCTTCCTCCAGTACGCGATGGCCACGATGGACGAGCTCAACCGTGCCAGCGCCCGTATCAACGAAATCCAGGCGCGCATCAGCGCCAACTCGCACCACTGACCACAGGAGCACCACATGGACTACGCGAAACTGGCAGCCAAGCTGCTCGAACATGAAGCGCCGCGCAGCGCGGCGTTCCTGCAGGGCATGGCCGCCGTGCTGCGCAAGCGCATCGACGACACCCCGGCCATCAGCCCCTATGCCGCCGGCACCATCGAGGACGATGCCTATTTCGCCGGCTGCACTCGCGGCTACAACGAGTTCCGCAACGCTCTGGTCGAGGCGAACGGTGATCGCAACGTGGTGATCGCCCGCTTTCAGACCCTGGTCGAAGATCGGAGGATCGCTTGATGGCTCGCGGATCTGACAAGCACGTCGAAGAACACCTGGAGCGTTTGGCGGGCCGGAAGCCCGGCAAGGCAGCCGAACTGTTAGGCGACACCCCGATTGGCTCTGGCCTCACCGCCGCACAGCACCTGGCTGCCGAGCATGCCCTGCAGGTTATGCGCGAGTTCGGTGACGGGTTGCCCTACGACCGCCTGCGCTATTTGGACAAGGCCCGATTCCACATGGCCCGCAGTGCCGAAGAAGCCCTGGCGGTCGGCCGTTGCCTGATCGTCATGAAGGAGAACGAGCCGCATGGTGAGTGGCTCGGCATCCTCGAACAGCTCGGTATTGAACAGAGCCTGGCACGCCGCATGGCCCAGGCTGCCCTCAAGTTCGGCGGTATCGAGGCCCCGAAAGCACTGATCGAGGCTGCCAAGTCGAAGAGCAAGCTGTTCGAGTTGATGGTGCTGGACGACGACGAGTTGCAGGCACTCACCGATGGCGGCAGCGTCGCGGGCCTGGAGTTGGACGACATCGAGCGCATGCCGGTCAGTCAATTGCGCGCCGCATTGCGTGAAATGCGCAGCGACAAACAGGCCCAAGGCCGCATCCTCGCGGAGAAAAACGCCCGGATCGACGAGCTCTCCACGGACCTGGACAAGGCTCGTCGCCAGGTCCAGGCCATGACTGCCGACCAGCGTGCCCGTCAGCTCCGAGAGGAGGTGGCTGCACTGGCGTATGTGGCCGAGACCGATATCACCGGCAGCTTGCGCGAGGGCTTCGCCAAGCTGGCCGCGCATGCGGATGAGCACGGCGGCGATCACCGCGGCTTCAAGGCCCTGGTGCTTCGCCAGCTCGAAACCCAGTTGCAGGCCATCCGCAGCGAGTTCCACCTGCCTGCCGATCTCGACCCGGAGGCCGAGCCGGATTGGCTCCATGCCGACCCGGACACGCTGCTCACCGGCGGCGTCGAGGCCTGACCCATGAGCGCCGTGATCACCCAACGCCTGGTCACCCTGGACCGTGCGCTGCAGACCGCAGCGCGGGGCCAGCGGGTCGCCCTGTGCGAAGCCGCGGCGCAGGAGCTCGGCATGAGCTTGGCAAGCATCTATCGCAGACTGGAGGAGGTCACCGTGACCACCACTGCCCGCAAACGCCGCTCCGACGCCGGATCGAGCAGCCTCAGCCGTGAGGAGGCGCTGATCATCAGCGCCTCTCTCATGGAGACGGCCCGGCGCAACGAGAAGCGCCTGTACAGCTTGGGCGATGCCGTCGAGGCTCTGCGCGCCAGCGGCATGATCCGTGCCGAAGCCGTACACAAGCGCACCGGCGAGATCCGTCCCATGTCGATCAGCGCCATCGGTAGGGCGCTGCACGCCTACAAGCTGCACCCTGACCAACTGCTGACGCCGGCGCCGGTGACCGAACTGGCCAGCCTGCACCCCAACCACGTCTGGCAGATCGACGCCTCGTTGTGCGTCCTCTACTACCTGAAGCCAAGCTCTGACCCGCGCGCCAACGGTCTGCGGGTCATGGAGGTGGCCGAGTTCTACAAGAACAAGCCGAAGAACCTGCTGCGCATTGCCATGGACCGGGTCTGGTCCTACGAGATCACCGATCACACTAGCGACTGGGTCTACGCCGAGTACGTGATGGGTGCCGAGAGCGGCGAGAACCTCTGCAGCGTGTTGATCAATGCCATGCAGGAGCGCGGTGGGGCCGACATCCTGCATGGCGTACCGAAGATCCTGATGATGGACCCTGGCTCGGCCAACACCTCGGCGATGGCTCGCAACCTCTGCCGCTCGCTGCGGATCGAGGTGATCGTTCACGCTCCGGGAGCTGCCCGCGTCACCGGCCAGGTCGAGCAGGCTCGAAACCTGATCGAGCGCAAGTTCGAGTCGGGCCTGAAGTTCCAGCCGGTCGCGGACCTGGCCGAACTGAACGCACTGGCCAAAAAGTGGCGTAGCCACTTCAACGCCACCGCGGTGCACTCCAGGCACAAGCAAACCCGTACTGCGCTCTGGATGACCATTCGCCAGGACCAACTGATTAAGGCGCCGAGCGTCGAGGTCTGTCGTGAACTGGCGGTCGCCGCGCCGGAGAGCCGCAAGGTCAGCAGCAAGCTGCGCGTGTCTTTCCAGGGGCGCGAATACGACGTCTCGTCGGTACCCGGAGCGATGGTCAACGAGAAGGTCATGGTCACCCGCAACCCCTGGCGTGACGATGCCGCCCAGGTAGTGACCACCAACGCCGAGGGGCGCGAGGTGTTTTACGTGGTGCCGGCGATCGAGCGCGACGAGCACGGCTTCGAAGTCGGGGCGCCGGTAATCGGCGAGGAGTTTAGGCATCGCGCCGACACGCCGGCCCAGGTTGCCCGCAAGGAGGCCGCCCGATTGGCCATGGGTGTCGAGACCGACGCCGAGGCCGAGCAGGCCCGCAAGGATAAGAAGGTGCCTTTCGGTGGCCGCCTGCAGCCGTACAAGCACATCGACGATGCCGAGTTGCCCACCTTCATGCCGCGCCGCGGCACCCAGCACGACCTAGTGGCTCCAGCCGTCGAGATTCCGCCCCTCAGTCATGTCGAGGCCGCCAAGGCCTTGCGCGTCCGTTTGGGCAACTGGTCGGCGGAGAGGCTGGCCTGGCTGAAAACGAACTACCCGAACGGCGTGCCGGAAGAGCAACTCGACCCCATCGTCCAGCAGATGCAGGCACCGGTCCGGCCCGGCCTGCGCGTAGTAGGAGGCAACGACTGATGCGGCGCCTGAAGGAAGTACTCGCTGACTTGGGCAAAGGCCAGGCCGACCTGGCCAGGGCTGTGAAGCTCAGCCCGGCCACCATTGCCCAACTGATCAACCACAACCTGTGGCCCAAATCCATCGACAAGCAGGAGCTATGGGGCCGTATGGCCGATTGGCTCTATGAGGCCGGTGCGCAAGACAACGATATCGCCGCCTTGGAAGAAGAAGTGGAGCCGCCGCGTTGGCGCGCGGCGGCTCCTGCAACCCCGCCCGAAAACAACCAAGTAAACGACCAGGAGTGCGACGACATGCTAATGGCAAAACAAGTCCTGCGACCAGACACCAAGCGGGCCTTCGGCCTGGTGCGTGACCCGTTCGACGAGCTGAAAGCCGCCGACGAGATGTACCTCAGCCCCGATATCCGCTACATCCGCGAGTCGATGTACCAGACGGCCCGGCACGATGGCTTCCTCGCCGTGGTGGGCGAATCCGGCGCCGGCAAGAGCACCCTGCGCCGCGACCTGGCGCACCGCCTGCGCAATGAGCCGGTGATCGCCATCGAACCCTACGTGCTCGGCATGGAAGACAACGACAGCAAGGGCAAGAGCCTCAAGGCCACGCACATCGCCGAGTCGGTGATGGCCGCCGTGGCGCCACTGGAGAAGGCCAAGTCCAGCCCCGAGGCGCGCTTCGCGCAGATGCACAACACCCTCAAAGCCAGCCACGCCGCCGGTTTCCGCCATGTGCTGATCATCGAGGAGGCGCACTCGCTGCCCATCCCCACGCTCAAGCACCTCAAGCGCATGCGCGACCAGTTGGAGCTGGGCTTCGACAAGCTCATCAGCATCATCCTGATCGGCCAGCCCGAGCTGCTGATCAAGCTCTCGCCGCGCAACGGCGATGTACGCGAGGTGGCGCAGCGCATCGAGATCGCCCAGTTGCAGCCCATTCCGGTGGGCGACCTGGAGCAGCACCTGGCGTTCCGCTGCGGCTACGCCGGCAAGCAGCTCGGCGAGCTGATCGACCAGGGCGGTGTGCAGGCGATCGTCGAGCGCCTAGGCAGCTCCGGCAAGGACGGCACCAGCCAGCTCTACCCGCTGGCGATCGCCAACCTGTTCAAAGCCGCCCTCAACCTCGCCGCCGAGATCGGCGAGTCCGTGGTTACGGCTGATGTTGTGAAGGGGGTGTGAGATGCAGAAGGCAATCCTGACCTTCAAGGACAAAGCGGGCGGCAACGTCGACGTCAACCTCTCGTTCGATCCGCCGGTTAAGGGCAGCTCGACCATGACACCGGCCATCAGCCTCGGCTTCCAGGCCCTGGATGTGCTCAAGAAAGCCGAGCACCAGCGCTCGGTAGACCTGGATCAACTGCAGGAGCTGATCCGCCCTGTGGCCCACCTGGCCAACCGCTACGTAGCCAACCTGCACAAGGGCGATCGCGAGTACACCGATGCGATCGCTGACCTTAGCGCGCTCAACGATGCCCTGACCAAGCTGCCCAAGCCGGCCAGCGACGAGGAGGAATGACCATGACCACCGCCAACGTCATTCCGCTCAGCGCCCAGGTCGCCGCCGACCTGGCCCGCCAGCACGCACTGCCCATGTGCACTGTGCTCACCCCCGAACTGGGCTCCCGCCTGCAGGCCGTCAACGCCATGACCCGCACCCTCCGGGCCGCGGGCATCCGCATCGAGCACGTGGTAGTGCTCGACTCCACCGTGTTCATCGCCCCCGAGAGCTCCGACCTGCTGGCCAGCCTGTTCCGGGGCAAGTGGCGCGGCGCCAGCTGGACCACGGTCGGCAAGCACACCAAGAACATGGTGACCCTGGATGGTGTCCGGGTGGCCTGGATGACTCCGGTGAAGGAGCAGGATCAATGAGCGGTTTTCCGATCAGCGCGAAGTGCCTGGCCGTGCGCCTCGGCACAGTGGCTCGCGACCTCGACCTTGAACCAGACGCCATCGAGCTGTTCGCCAGCATCCAGGGCGTGCGCATCCCACTCCATAGCACCACCTTCCAGGTCGACGACGACGGCACGCTGCTGTTCCTCAACGGTTTCGAGGGCTTCCTCGACGCCCTGCGCGCCCAGGTAAAGGAGGCCGAGCAGAACCTGGTCACCGAGTGCAACCGCTACAACGCCCTCTGGCTGCAATTCGACAACCTGATGGCGGCCAGCAACCAGCTCTGCAGTGAGATGGCGGTCATGTGCGAAGCCCAGTTGGCCGGTGATCACGACCTGGTCATGCGCAAGGTTGCGCAGTTCACCGATAGCTACGTCAAGAACTGCAAGCCGGCCGGCGCCGACGGGAGGGTGCATTGATGACCGCCATGACCGCGTCCGCCCGCGTGCTGCGCCTGGAGGCCCTGCTGCGCAACGCAAAACCCTACGTCGGCCGCTGCGCGAGCATCGGCGCCCAGCAGCTCAGTGGCCAGATCACCAACGAACTGACCGGCCAGCAGCCGACGCCGATCGCCGCCGACGACGTTGAGCACGCGATCGCCGTGCTCAGCGACGCCAGCGCCAGCGAAACCCCGACGATGTTCTGGGCCGAGGCGATGCAGCACGTCTCCGTGCTCATCAAACACATCCGTACCACTCAGCAGCAGGAGTCGAGTCATGGCTGAGCCCCAAGAAATCCAGATCCCGGCCGGCTGGGTACGTAACGCCGCCGGCAACCTGGTGCACGAAAGCGAGATCAGCGAGCAGGACAAGCTGCGCGACCAGGTCGTAATGGGCATCGCCACCGTGGCACAGCGCCTGAACGGCGAGCTGAAGGCTCTGAAGGAAAAGGCCCTGGCCGAGATCGACGACCTCATCACCATTGCCGGCGAGAAGTACGACATGAAACTGGGCGGGCCGAAGGGCAACGTCTCGCTGCTGTCGTTCGACGGCCGCTTCAAGCTCAAGCGCATCCACCAGGACAGCATTGGCTACACCGAGGAGATGGAAGTCGCCAAGGCCAAGGTGTTCGAGTGCATCAGCCGCTGGGGCCAGACCGTCCATGAGGATGCCCACAAGCATCTCTTCACCCTGGCCACCAGGGCATTCCGCCCCACCAAGAGCGGCGAGATCAGCATCTCCCGCGTGATGGACATGCTCCGCGCGGAGATCAACGATCCCGACTGGAAGAAGGCCAAGCAGGCCGTCCAGGACAGCCTGATCGTCAACGGTAAGGCGGTGTACATCCAAGTTCAGCAGCGGGTCGCTGGTAAGAAGTACCAGACCATCCTGCTCGATATCGCGGGGGTGTGAGATGGATCAGGATCGCATCCTCGACAAGATCAAGAAGTGCATGGAGATGGCCAAGGGCAAGGGTGCTACCGCGACCGAGGCCGAGACCGCACTGCGCCAAGCCTACAAGATGATGGAAATCTACAACTTGGAGATGGGCGACGTGCTGGCCAGCATGGCCGGCGAAGTCACCATCGAGGCTGGATCGGACGGAAAGCCACCAGCCTGGCGCGTGCGCCTAGCCCAGGTCTGCGCTCACGCTTTTGGCACCCGGCTCATCATTTCCTCGAAGTTGACCCAGCATCTGGATGTCGTTGGCGCCTTCATCTTCGTTGGCTGCGCTGCCGCTCCAGAGTTGACCGGCTATGCCTACCAGGTGCTGGAGCGGCAGTTGCAGAAGGCTCGCCGCGACTTCCTGAAGTCGCCGAACAACAAGCGCTGCAAACGCTCGACGAAGGTGGCCCGTGGCGATCACTTCGCAAATGGCTGGATCGACGCGGTGTACCACAAGGTCGATGAGTTTGCCGGCGTGGAGGACAACATCGCCGAGGCCATCGAAGCTTATATGGCGAAGCACCATTCCAACCTGGGCAAGTTTGAAATGAAGCGCCGCAAGCTGAAGGCCCGCGACGAAGGCGCCGCCACCGCCGGCTTCCTGGCCGGGAAGTCCGCCCAACTGCACCAGGCGATCAATCACAAGCCGGTCGCCCGGCTGACGGCGGGGGTGTGACATGAGCATGAAGGCATCTATCGCTGTCGCGCGTGTCATCGAACGCATGCAGTGTGATCCGCGCCTTGCCTACCTGATCGGCCCCGGCTCGCAGACCTGGGACGATCTGACCGCCGCCTATGCAGAGATTCATGATGTCCCGGTCGATGATTATCGGCGGCATCTTGAGTCGCGCCTGGAGTTTCAACAGCTACCCGGCATTGGCCGCGCCTGGTTTGACCCGGAGGAGGTGTGACCATGGCTACCGACACTAGCATTGACGTTTCCGTCCGTATGGACAGCGACGGGTACAAGACAGCGACGGTGCGCGGCAAGCGCGCCAGTTGCACATATAACCCGGAGATCGCTGTCGAACGCCTCGGCGACAAGCTATTCCCCGAGTACCACATCACGATAGAGCGCCTGCCATGCGTCGCCGTAGGGCGCATGCACAGCAAGTGGCGGATCACGCCCGGAGCTCCGCTCAACGCTGCGGAGAACATCTGATGGTCCTCGGCGCCCTGGCCATGGAGGCCATCGACCGGGCGAAGAGGAAGATCCGCCACCGCGACGCGTGCCGGAGCAAGCGGTTCTGGACCGAAGCTGAGGAGCAGCTGCTGCGCGAACGCTACGCCGACGAGGAAACAGAGCGGCTCGCTGCGGACCTGGGACGGCCGATCGACCGGGTTTATGCCAAGGCCAACTCGCTTGGACTGCGCAAGTCGGAGGCGTTCATGAAGGCCACCCTCCAGCGTTGTGGCCAGCAGCGAGCGGAACGAGGGAAAGCAAGCAGATTCCAGAAAGGCATGGTGCCCTGGAACAAGGGGCTGAAGGGCCTGCAGGCCGGTGGTCGTGCCAAGGAAACCCAGTTCAAGAAGGGCAGCAAGCCGCACACATGGCTCCCGATTGGGAGTCATCGCGTGAGTCGGGACGGGTATCTGCAACGCAAGGTATCGGACACCGGCTACCCACCGAGAGATTGGGTGGGGGTGCATATTCTGCTGTGGCAAGAGCACCACGGCCCTGTACCAGCAGGGAATTGCCTCTGCTTCAAGGACGGCAACAAGCAGAACATCGCCCTGGACAATCTGGAACTGCTCACCCGCGCCGAGCGCATGCAGCGCAACACAATTCATCGCTACCCGCCCGAACTGAAAGATGCCATCCGGGCGGTCGGCAAGCTCAAACGCACCATCAAGGAGGCGGAGCATGAAGAACAAGCTTGAGGATCTGCGCAACCACCTGTTCGCAACGATCGAGGGGCTGCTGGACCCTGACCAACCGCTGGAAATCGAGCGAGCCAAGGTGGTTGCTCAGGTCAGCCAGGTCATCGTGGAGTCGGCGAAGGTCGAGGTGAAGGCGCTGGAGACGTTGGGCGGTCGAGCCAGCAGCGGTTTCCTGCAGATCGAGCATGAGGACCTCTGAGCATGGCGATCAACAAAGGCACTCTCAGCAAGATCCACATCGCCAAGTCCCAACTGGGCATGGACGATGACACCTACCGCACGGTCCTGGGCCGCGTCGCCGGCGTCCGCTCGGCGAAAGACCTCACCACCAGCCAGGCCAGCAAGCTGCTGACCGAGTTCGAGCGGATGGGCTGGAAGCCCAAGCCATCGGCGCGAGCCAAGGGCAAACCGCACAACTTCAGCAAGCTATCGGGCGAGATCGAGGTGATCGAGGCCCAGCTCACCAACATGGGCCTGCCCTGGAGCTATGCCGATGCGATCGCCAAACGCCAGTTCGGCATCGCCAAGGTGGTTTGGCTCAAGAAGCCCGATCAGCTCAAGGCTGTGCTCGCGGCCCTGCACGTCGAGCAGGAGAAACGCGGCCTGCTGGCCAATGTGGAAGAGCTGCTAAAGCTGCTCGGTGAGCACGATCCAAACTGGAGGGCGGATCTGGAAAGCCTGCCCAAGGGCTGGGAGTGGCGCCGTCCAATCCTCAAGAGCCTGGTCGAAACACTGCGCGCAGCGGCATCTGCAAGGGGGCTGCTGTGATGTTGAGCCCGGATGTTGTTATTCCCATCCTGGCCTGGCTGGCGATCACGGGGAACCTCAGCGCCATCGTGCTGGGCGTACTTGATGGCGTGAGGGGGCAGTGATGCAGATCCAATGCCCTTGCTGCGGCGAGCAGTTCCCGTTCGAGTCGGGGTTCGCCGATGCGGACGGCAAGCGCCTCGCGGCGCTGCTGGCCGGCCTGGAGCCGAAGCTGGGCCGGGCGGTGCTGAACTACCTGCGTCTGTTCAGCCCGGCCAAGCGCGGCCTGCGCATGACAAAGGCCATCCGGCTTATCGAGGAGTTGCTCGACCTGGTCAACGCCGGCTCCGTCCAGCGCGACGCCCGCACCAACGACTCGAAGCCGGCCACTCCGCGGCTGTGGGCCGCTGGCATCGAGCAGATGATCGCTGGCCGCGAGCGCCTGCAGTTGCCGCTGGAAGGTCACGGTTACCTGCGCGCCGTGGTCTACGGCATCGCCGCCGACCCGGCCCAAGTCGCCCAGGTGGCTCCGGCCAAGCCGGCACGCGCAGCAGTGACCGCCACGGCCCAGCAACTGATCCAGGAGGCGATCGGCCGCATCGATGCTGACCAGCGGCTCGGCCTTATAGATGAAGAAGAAGCGGAACGCCGTCGCCAGGCGGCAAGGGGGAACCATGGGTAAGCCGATCCAGGTGTCAGTCATGGCAGAGAAGCGCCACGAGCTGTTCACCGCCATGTTCGACCACATGGTCCTGGTGCTCCACCGGGACTTCCTTATACCGAAGGACGTTGCCGAACAGGCGGCGTCGGCTGTCGTCGATCACATTGCGGTGGTGTGGGGAGGCTCGCACGTCACCATCCCCAAGGACTTCCGCTGGAATCTGACCCAGCGCGATCTGGAGATCCTCTCCAAGTTCAAGGGCAACAACCACCGCGCCCTGGCGGCTGAATACAACCTGTGCGAGAACGCCATCTACAAACTGCTGAAGCGCATCCAGGACCGCAAGTTCGCCCGCGACCAGCACTCCCTCGACCTCGGCGACCTGCCGACCGACTGACGAAAAACGGCGTTGCCTATTGGCCTGGGCGGCCTACTAAAGACCCTGGAAGTGAAGGAGCTGGCGATGGGACGGAAATTTGCAGTAGAGGCTCTACCCCCTGAGATTCAGGAGCAACTGCTAGCACAGTTTCAGCAGTATCCAGCCTGGACAATCCTCGATCACACCGACTGGTTGCAAGAGCAGGGTTACGAGGTCTCAAAATCGGCTGTTCATCGCTATCTGAAGATGAAGAGCGAGGAGGCTGCTGAAGCAGAACCACTATCTGTCGCCGAGGTCACTCGTTTGCGCTGCTTGGAGATTGCCTCCAAGCACTACAACGGCAACGACATTGGCGACCTGTTGGAGCTTTCAGACCAGCTTCTCGACTGGATACGCCAGCCAGAATAGCCGTTGCCATAGCGGTAACGGCTTTTCACTTTCCTATCCCAATACGGCCCACCCTAGGCCAGTACATCCCATAATTATCGCGCTTCCCCGGTATTCTTTTTCTCAAGCCTGATCACTGAAGGGCGTTCGGTGCAGGCACCGTCCCTCACCCTAGCCCTCTCCCGGGGGGAGAGGGGACTGGTCGGAGTTGCCGGTTCGCCCGTAGGAGCGGGCCATGCCCGCGATGCTTTTGCCTTTGTTTATTGGATCACTCGCTCCACTCGCCCTTCGGGCCGCCCTGAAGGGCATTCGGTGCAGGCACCGTCCCGCGTTCGCGCACTGCTGTCCGGCACGCCTCATGCTATTAACAGTTGCCCCTGACGCAGGTTGATCTCGCGTATTCGCTCCTGCCGTCGTCGGTAACGTTCGGCT
>NZ_CAJFCI010000030.1 GCF_904061905.1 Zestomonas carbonaria | reverse complement strand
CTCGGTAGCGGGAGGCGAATCTTACAGCATCCCAAGACGCTGTCAACCTCCCCGAAACGCCCTTCCAACACCGGTCAATCCGACCTAAAACCCACTCGAACCATTCGATAACCTTTTGATTATCAAGAACTTTTCGAGCAGCTCCGCGCTGGAAGTGGTGCGCATTATAGGGAGCCAGTTTCTGCCGTCAACACTTCAGTGAAGATTTTTCCTAAACACTCGGTCAAGGCGCGTCAGAGGTCGTCTTCCTGCACCACCCTGACCTGGCTCGCATCCAGCGCGTAGGCCGCGTCGGCCAGGTCATTGCTGACCTGCTCGACCTTCAGCCCGCCGCTGACCCACAACGGCGTATAGATGTCGTCGAGCCGGATGCCCTGGGGATAGCGCACGAGGATCAACTGGTTCGGCGGCGGCGGCGGGACGTGGATGCAGGCGCCCGGGTAGGGCACCAGGAAGAACAGGGTGCTGTCACCCTTGTCGTTGGACTCCAGGGGCACGGGGTAGCCGCCGATGCGGATCCGCTTGCCGTCCATGGCCGCCACGGTCTTCGCCGAGTACATGACTGCCGGCAGGCCCTGCGGCTGCTTGAGGCCGCCTTTGCTGGTGAAGGTTCCGCCGGCCTCGGGAGTGTCGTGGCTGATCTCGGGCATGGCCTCGAGCGCGCGCTGGTCTTCCGGCGGCATCAGGTCGAGCCAGTCGGTTTCCGGCAATTCGGCATGGACGAAGGTGCTGCACAGCAGCAGGACAAGGATGCTCAGACGGCGCATGAAGAGACCCACCAGCAAACTTCGGGTCGCAGATCATACCCCGCCTGGCAGCGCGGGAAGGAACCTTACTTCTTGCTGACCAGACCGTAGATGATCAACAGGATCACCGCCCCCACCACTGCGCCGATGAAGCCGGCGACCTGCCCCGCCTGGTAGATGCCCAGCGCCTGGCCGCCATAGGTGGCGAGCAGTGAACCGCCGATGCCGAGCAGGATGGTCATGATCCAGCCCATGCTGTCGTCGCCCGGTTTTATGAAGCGCGCGATCAGGCCAACGATCAGACCGATGATGATGGTAGCGATGATACCCATGGCGATGCCTCCTCAGGATTGCCCACCGGCAAGCCTAGTCGCCGCCCCGGCGCCCCGCCATTCGAGGCACCGGGGTGCGTCGCATCAGACGTCGCGGATCAGCGCCTCGACGGCGGCGATCTGCTGTTGCAGTCGCTCGCGATCGGCGCAGCGCAGGGTGGCGTGGCCGACCTTGCGCCCGGACTTGAAGGCCTTGCCGTAGTGGTGCAGGTGGCAGTCTTCGACGGCGATCACCTGGGCGACGGCAGGAACTTCGCCGATGAAGTTGAGCATCGCGCTCTCGCCAACCTTGGCGGTGGAGCCCAGCGGCAGGCCGGTCACGGCGCGCAGGTGGTTCTCGAACTGGCTGCACTCGGCGCCTTCGATGGTCCAGTGCCCGGAGTTGTGCACACGCGGGGCGATCTCATTGGCCTTCAGGCCACCGTCCACCTCGAAGAACTCGAAGGCCAGCACGCCGACATAGTCCAGCTTGCTCAGGACGCGACCGACATAGTCCTCGGCCAGCGCCTGCAACGGGTGATAGCTGCTGGCCACGGACAGGCGCAGGATGCCGCTCTCGTGGGTGTTGTGCACCAGCGGGTAGAAGCGCGTCTCGCCATCGCGGGCACGCACCGCCACCAGGGACACCTCGCCGGTGAAGAGCACGAAGCCTTCGAGGATGCACGGCACGCTGCCCAGCTCGGCGAAGGCATCGATGACGTCTTCGGGTTTGCGCAGGACCTTCTGGCCCTTGCCGTCATAGCCCAGGGTGCGGGTCTTGAGCACCGCCGGCAGACCGATGCAGGCCACTGCGGCATCCAGATCGGCCTGGGACAGCACGTTGGCGAAATCCGGAGTGGGAATGCCCAGGTCCTTGAACATGGACTTCTCGAACCAGCGATCGCGGGCGATGCGCAGGGACTCGGCGCAGGGATAGACCGGGACGAACTGGGAGAGAAAGGCCACGGTCTCGGCCGGCACGCTCTCGAATTCGAAGGTGACCAGGTCGACTTCGTCGGCCAGTTGGCGCAGGTGGTCCTGGTCGCCGTAGTCGGCGCGGATATGCTCGCCCAGCGCGGCGGCGCAGGCGTCCGGGGCCGGGTCGAGGAAGGCGAAGCTCATGCCCAGCGGCGTGCCCGCCAGAGCCAGCATGCGGCCGAGCTGGCCGCCACCAATCACGCCGATCTTCATCTATCAGGCCTCGCGCGGGTCCGGGTTGTCCAACACCGACCGGGTCTGTTCGGTACGGAACTGCTTCAGCGCCGCATGGTACTGCGGATGCTGGTGACCGAGGATGCTCGCCGCCAGCAGCGCGGCGTTGACCGCGCCGGCCTTGCCGATGGCCAGGGTGGCGACCGGGACGCCGGCCGGCATCTGCACGATGGACAGCAGCGAATCGACCCCCGAGAGCATCGACGACTGCACCGGTACGCCGAGCACCGGCAGATGGGTCTTGGCCGCGCACATGCCCGGCAGGTGGGCGGCGCCGCCGGCACCGGCGATGATCACCTGGATGCCGCGCGCCTCGGCCTGTTCGGCGTACTGGAACAGCAGGTCAGGGGTGCGGTGAGCGGACACCACCTGCACTTCGTAGGGGATGCCCAGCTTGTCCAGCATATCGGCGGTATGGCTCAGGGTGCTCCAATCGGACTTGGAGCCCATGATCACGCCAACCAGTGCGCTCATCGTCATGCCTCTCGGTGGTGCGCCCGGCGGCGCGTCAAAAACCAACAAGCCACGCATCCGGAGGGTGGCGTGGCTTGTACATGGTAGGCCGGCGAGCGGGGCCGGCCCGAAGGCGGCGCAGTATACCGCAAAGCCGCGCCAGGCGAGCATCCCGCTCGACCGTCCGTCCCGCCCCGCGTCTTCATGGGAAAACCCGCCAAAACTTGCCCTAGCTCAAGATCGCCTAGGCTCAACGGGCCAGACTGGCCTGCATGGGCGCTGCCGCCGATGGGCAGCGCCTCCCGGCAGCCATATATAAAGGAGAGCCACGATGTCCACGACCCTGCCCAGCACGATGAAAGCCGCAGTGGTGCATGCCTTCGGCGCGCCGCTGCGGATCGAGGAAGTCAAGGTTCCACTGCCCGGCCCCGGACAGATCCTGGTGAAGATCGCAGCGTCCGGTGTTTGCCACACCGACCTGCACGCCGCCGAAGGCGACTGGCCGGTGAAGCCGAGCCTGCCATTCATTCCCGGCCACGAGGGCGTCGGCCATGTCGCCGCGGTGGGCGCCGGCGTCACCCGGGTCAAGGAAGGCGACCGGGTCGGCGTGCCCTGGCTGTACACCGCCTGCGGCTGCTGCGAGCACTGCCTGACCGGCTGGGAAACCCTCTGCACCCAGCAGCAGAACACCGGCTATTCGGTGAACGGCGGGTATGCCGAGTACGTGCTGGCCGACCCGAACTTCGTCGGCATCCTGCCCAAGGGCGTCGGCTTCACCGAGATCGCGCCGATCCTCTGTGCCGGCGTCACCGTCTACAAGGGCCTCAAGGAGACCAGGGCGCGCCCCGGCCAGTGGGTGGCGATCTCCGGGATCGGCGGTCTCGGCCACGTCGCCGTGCAATACGCCCGCGCCATGGGCCTGCACGTGGCGGCGGTGGATGTCGACGACGCCAAGCTGGACCTCGCGCGCAGGCTCGGCGCCAGCCTGACGGTCAACGCCAGGGAGGAGGACCCGGTCGAGGTGATCCAGCGCGACATCGGCGGCGCCCACGGCGTGCTGGTGACCGCCGTGTCCAACAGCGCCTTCGGTCAGGGCATCGGCATGGCCCGGCGCGGCGGCACCGTCTCGCTGGTCGGCCTGCCGCCGGGCGACTTCCCGACGCCGATCTTCGACGTGGTGCTCAAGGGCCTGCACATCACCGGCTCCATCGTCGGCACCCGCGCCGACTTGCAGGAAGCCCTGGACTTCGCCGGCGAGGGGCTGGTCAAGGCGACGGTGAGCGCCGGAAAGCTCGACGACATCAACCAGATCCTCGACCGCATGCGTGCCGGGCAGATCGAAGGGCGCATCGTCGTCGAGATGTAAGCCACGCGCCGGCTCGCGGGCCGGCGCCATCTCTCACTCCCCTGCCCGGCCCAGGCCGCCCTCCAGCTTGCGCCAGAGCAGGCGCACCGCGGCCTTGCGCTGCAAGGCGCAACGGTACAGGCGGATTTCCAACGGGACCTGCCAGGACGCATCGCCGCACACCACCAGTTCGCCACGCGCCAGCTCGGCGCTCACCGACAGGCGCGGCACCCAGGCCACGCCCAGTCCCTGCAGAGCCATGCTCTTCAGGCTGTCGGCCATTGCCGTCTCGTACACCGTGGTGGCACGCAGCGCGCGTTGGCGCAGCAGGGCGTTGACCGAGCGACCGAGAAAGGCGCCCGCGCTGTAGGCCAGCAGCGGCACGCTCTGCTGGCCGTCCAGGTCGTACAGCGGCTGGCCGGAGGCGTCCACCGCGCAGACCGGCAACATCTCGCTGCTGCCCAGGTGCAGGGAGGGGAAGATTTCCGGGTCGAGCTGCATCGCCGCGTCCGGGTCGTAGAAGGCCAGGATCAGGTCGCAGCCGCCCTCGCGCAGCGCATGCACGGCCTCGCCGACGTTGGTCGCCACCAGGCGGCTGGCGAGATTCAGGCCTTCGCCGCGCAACCGGGCGATCCACTGCGGGAAAAAGCCCAGCGCCAGCGAGTGCGCCGCGGCGAACTGCAACACCTCGCCTTGCTGGCCCTCCAAGTGATGCAGATGGCGGACCACCTCGCCGAGCTGATCGACCATGCTGCGCGCGGTGACCAGGAACAACTGGCCGGATTCGGTCAGCTCCACCGGGGTGCGCGAGCGGTTGACCAGGGTCAGCCCCAGCGCGCCCTCCAGGCTGCGGATACGCCGGCTGAAGGCGGGCTGGGTGACGAAGCGCCGCTCAGCGGCCTGGGAGAAGCTGCGGGTGGCGGCCAGGGCAACGAAGTCCTCCAGCCATTTGGTTTCCAGGTTCATGTGTTCGGCCCGGGCATTTTTACTGGGTCCCCGTGAGTTCATTGGGCCCCCGCATGCGCGGGGGTGACGGTTAGGCGTGAAAAATTCTGCACGCTCGGCGATCAGGGAAAGTCACACCAACATTATGCCGTTCGTGCATACCATAGCGATTAACAGCATTGGCCGACAGATGGCCTGAAGCCTTAATTTATAGGGCATCGCGGCAGTCGCCGTATCTCCCTGAGAAAAATCCACCATGTCACCCGCTGCATCCTCTCGCATCGAAAAAGACCTGCTCGGCGCCCTCGAAGTCCCCGCTGAAGCCTATTACGGCATCCAGACCCTGCGTGCCGTGCAGAATTTTCGACTGTCCGGCGTGCCGCTGTCCCACTACCCGAAGCTGGTGACCGCGCTGGCCATGGTCAAGCAGGCCGCCGCCGACGCCAACCGCAAGCTCGGCCACCTGTCCGCCGCCAAGCACACGGCGATCAGCACCGCCTGCGCGCGGATCATCCAGGGTGAGTTCCACGACCAGTTCGTGGTCGACATGATCCAGGGCGGCGCCGGCACCTCGACCAACATGAACGCCAACGAGGTGATCGCCAACGTCGCGCTGGAGGCCATGGGCTTCGAGAAGGGCGAGTACCAGCACCTGCACCCGAACAACGACGTGAACATGGCGCAGTCGACCAACGACGCCTACCCGACCGCCATCCGCGTCGGCCTGCTGCTCGGCCACGACAGCCTGCTGGCCAGCCTCGACAAGCTGATCCAGTCGCTGGCCGCCAAGGGCCTGGAGTTCGGCCACGTGCTGAAGATGGGCCGCACCCAGTTGCAGGATGCCGTGCCGATGACCCTCGGCCAGGAGTTCCGCGCCTTCGCCACCACCCTCGGCGAAGACCTGCAACACCTCAAGCTGCTCGCCCCGACCCTGCTCACCGAGGTCAACCTCGGCGGCACGGCGATCGGCACCGGCATCAACGCCGACCCGCAGTACCAGAAGCTGGCCGTCGAGCGCCTGGCGATCATCAGCGGCCACCCGGTGACCCCAGCCGCCGACCTGATCGAGGCCACCTCGGACATGGGCGCCTTCGTACTGTTCTCCGGCATGCTCAAGCGCCTGGCGGTCAAGCTGTCGAAGATCTGCAACGACCTGCGCCTGCTCTCCAGCGGCCCGCGCACCGGGATCAACGAGATCAACCTGCCGGCGCGCCAGCCGGGCAGCTCGATCATGCCCGGCAAGGTCAACCCGGTGATCCCCGAAGCGGTCAACCAGGTGGCCTTCGAAGTGATCGGCAACGACCTGGCGCTGACCATCGCCGCCGAAGGCGGGCAGTTGCAGCTCAACGTCATGGAGCCGCTGATCGCCTACAAGATCTTCGACTCGATCCGCCTGCTCAGCCGCGCCATGGACATGCTCCGCGAGCTGTGCATCGACGGCATCACCGCCAACGAAGAGCATTGCCGCCACCTGATGGAGAACTCCATCGGCCTGGTCACCGCGCTGAACCCGTACATCGGCTACGAGAACGCCACGCGCATCGCCAAGATCGCGCTGGACAGCGGCCGCGGCGTGCTGGAGCTGGTGCGCGAGGAGCAACTGCTGGACGACGCCACCCTGGCCGACATCCTGCGCCCGGAGAACATGATCGCTCCGCGCCTGGTGCCGCTCAGCGCCTGATCGAAAAGACTCACCAGAGAGGGGAACTCCTGCTCTCCTCCTTCACAGGGATGGCTTTGCCATCCCTTTTTTTGTCCACAAAAAATAGACTGGGTCTTTCCCACCCTTCCGAGGATCCCTGCCATGCCCGCAGCCAAGCGCATTCTCATCCTCTATACCGGCGGCACCATCGGCATGCAGATGAGCGCCGACGGCCTCGCTCCGGCATCCGGCTTCGAGGCGCGGCTGCGCGCCCAGCAGGCGCTGGAGGAAGACGGCGCCGAGCTGCCGGAATGGCGCTTCCGCGAGCTGCTGCCGCTGATCGACAGCGCCAACATGACCCAGGGGCACTGGCTGGCGATGCGCGACGCGATCCTCGCCGGGCTCGCCGAAGAAGGCTGCGACAGCGTGCTGGTCCTGCACGGCACCGACACCCTGGCCTACAGCGCGGCGGCGCTGAGCTTCCTGCTGCTCGGCCTGCCGCAGCCGGTGCTGCTCACCGGCTCGATGCAACCGGCCGGGGTGGCGGGCGGCGATGCCTGGCCCAACCTGTTCGGTGCGATGCGCATGTTGCAGCGCGGCGAGCGGCCGGGCGTGCAGGTGTATTTCGACGGCCGCCTGCTGCATGGCGCGCGGGTCGGCAAGCTGCGCAGCGATGCCTTCGACGCCTTCACCGTGCTGCCGCGCCGCCGCCAGGGCCGACACGCCGATGAAATCCCCACCACGCTCGACTACCGCCAGCAGCGCCGGCCGGTGCGCATCGCCGTGCAGCCGCTGTTTCCCGGTCTCGGCGCCGAGCAGTTGCGCGCGGTGCTGGAGAGCGGCGTCGAGGCCCTGCTGCTGGAGTGCTACGGCAGTGGCACCGGGCCATCGGACGACGAGGCGATCCTCGCCGCGCTGCGCGAGGCCCACGAGCGCGGCGTGGTGCTGGCGGCGATCAGCCAGTGCCCGCAGGGGCATGTCGAGTTCGGCGTCTATGCGGCGGGCAGCCGATTGCAGCAGACCGGGCTGGTCGGTGGCGGCGGGATGACCCGCGAAGCGGCGCTGGCCAAGCTGTTCGCCCTGCTCGGCGCAGGGCTGAGCCGGACCGAGACGGAACGCTGGTTCGCCCTCGACCTGTGCGGTGAACTGGTCGAGTAGCCCGGACCGGTCTTCCCGGATTGCGTCCGGGCTACCGGACTCGACACGGCGGATGTAAAAAGCGACATCCGCCCTGCTTATAAACAGAAGGAACCTGCCATGTCCGTGGAGATTCGCCCCGTCACCGCCGTCGACCATGCCACCTGGCTGCCGCTGTGGCAGGGCTACCAGCGTTTCTACGAGACCACCATCCCGGACGCCACCAGCGCCGTCACCTGGCAGCGCTTCCTCGATCCGGCCGAGCCGATGCACGCCGCGCTGGCCTGGCTGGACGGCCGCGCGGTGGGCATGGTGCACTGGATCTTCCACCGCTCGTGCTGGACGGTCAGCGACTACTGCTACCTGCAGGATCTCTACGTCGCCGAAGACCTGCGCGGCAGCGGCGTCGGCCGCGCGCTGATCGAGCACGTCTATGCCGCCGCCCACGACGCTGGCGCCAACCGCGTGCACTGGCTGACCCAGGAAGGCAACCTGCGCGGCCGCCAACTGTACGACCGCATCGCCAACCGCTCGGGCTTCATCCAGTACCGCCAGTTGTTCGACTGAACGGGGCATGTTTCTTGCCTCGCTTATCGGCATCCTCCCTGCCGGCAAGCGCCCATGCTGCATTCGTACCTGACCACCCTGAACGGTGTCTCGCTGATCCTGCAAACCCTCTGCGGCGACGATGAAGCGGCCGCGAAACGCCTGCTGGCCGGCAGCGGAATCCGCCTGGAGGACCTGCAACGCGCCGACCGGCGCATCACCACCGCCCAGGAAATGCGCGTCTGCGCCAACGCCGTGGCCCTGCGCCAGGACATCGGCCTGCTGCTCGGCCAGCGCATGCACGTGTCTTCCTATGGGTTGCTCGGTTACACCCTGCTGTCCAGCGCCACCCTGGGTGACGCCCTGGCGCTGGCGCTGGAGTACCCGGCGCTGCTCGGCACCTACTTCGAACTGAGCCTGCAACGGGAAGGCGACAGCGCCTGGCTGGTCGCCGAGGGTTATCGCGACCAGGCCGAACTGGAGGTGTTCAACGTCGAATACTGCCTGGCCTCGCTCAAGCTGATCTGCGACGACCTGCTCGGCCAGCCACTGCCCCTGGTCGGTGCGCGCTTCACCTACGGCGCACCGGACTACCAGGCGCAGTACGCGAGCAGCTTCCCCTGCCGGCAAGAGTTCGGCGCCCGCCACAACGCCATCGGTTTCGCCGTCGAATGGCTCGACCGGCGCCTGCCGCTGGCCGACGCGGTCACCCATCGCGACATGCGCGAACGCTGCCGCCAGCTCAACGGCGAGTTCGTCTGCCGCCAGGCCTGGGTCACCCGCGCCCGCCAGTTGATCGCCGCGCAACTGCCGGAAGCACCGGGGCTGGAGGAGCTGGCGCGGCAGATGCGCTGCTCGCCGCGCACCCTGCGCCGGCACCTGCGCGAAGCCGGCACCAGCTACCAGGCCCTGCTCGACGAACTGCGCTACGAGCGGGCGCGGCACCTGCTGGAGCAGGAGCGCCTGCCGATCCACCGCATCGCCGAAGCCATGGGCTACAGCGAGACGGCCAGCTTCCGCCACGCCTTCCAGCGCTGGAGCGGGCAGTCGCCCCGGCAGTTCCGGGCATAACCGGGCAGGGTGCGCCGTGCGCACCGGAACGCCCGACGCCGCCAATTTTTCGGTGCGCACAGCACACCCTACGGATACGTAGCCCTCTACGAAGCCCTGGATTGAAGACGACCCGACCTAGGCCATGGCCTTGCGGATATCCGCCGCCAACTCGCGGACCCGTTCTTCCTCGGTGTCCCAAGAGCACATGAAGCGCGCGCCGCCGGCCCCGATGAAGGTGTAGAAACGCCAGCCCCAGCCGTTCAGGCATTCGATGGCCGTTTCCGACAGTTGCAGGAACACACCGTTGGCTTCCACCGGGAACATCAGGCTCACGCCCGGCACGTCCGCCACCAGCTCGGCCAGCAGGCGCGCGCAGCGGTTGGCATGGTCCGCGTGGCGCAACCAGGCTCCGTCCTGCAACAAGCCGACCCAGGGCGCCGACAGGTAGCGCATCTTCGAGGCCAACTGGCCGGCCTGCTTGCAGCGGTAGTCGAAGTCCTCCGCCAGGGCCTTGTTGAAGAACAGGATCGCCTCGCCCACCGCCATGCCGTTCTTGGTGCCGCCGAAGCACAGCACATCGACCCCGGCCTTCCAGGTCAGCTCGGCCGGCGTGCAACCGAGGAAGGCGCAGGCATTGGAGAAGCGCGCACCGTCCATGTGCAGGTTGAGCTTCAGCTCCTTGCACGCCTGGCTGATGGCGAGCACTTCGTCGGGACGGTAGACGGTGCCGACTTCGCTGGCCTGGGTCAGAGTCACCACACGCGGCTTCGGGTAATGGATGTCCTGGCGCTTGAGCGCCACTTCGCGGATCGACGCCGGCGTCAGCTTGCCCTGCTCGGTCCTGGCCAGCAGCAGCTTGGAACCATTGGAGAAGAACTCCGGCGCGCCGCACTCGTCGGTCTCGACGTGGGCGGTCTCCGAACAGATCACGCTGTGGTAACTCTGGCAAAGAGAAGACAGCGCCAGCGAGTTGGCCGCCGTGCCGTTGAAGGCGAAGAACACCTCGCAATCGGTCTCGAACAACTGGCGGAACTGGTCGGCGGCGCGCTCCGTCCACTGGTCCTCCCCGTAAGCGCGCTCATGGCCACGGTTGGCCTCAGCCATGGCGGCCCACGCCTCCGGGCAGATACCGGAATAGTTGTCGCTGCCGAATTGCTGGGTCTGGTCGGTCATGGTGGTGTTCCTGCTGAAAGCTGTGAAAAAGGTGTCGCGAACCGGGCCGGCCGGCACCGACGAAAAGCTCGAGCTCGGAGCATAAGCAGAACCGCACCCGCCGCAAATAGCCGTTTTCCACACGCTGCCAGAAGGCGCTCGCCGTACCGGTGTTCGCCAATGCGGTTCACGTTAGTCCCGCATTCGTGGCCACATCTATCCCTTTTTGGCCGCTCCTCGCGTTTTCTCCGCCGGATGCCCCTGCCAACAATGCGGGTAACGGCACCCCAGCGGAGAACAACCAGATGCTGACCCTCTACAGCGACGACCACCACCTGCACCACGGCCGCTGCGAGCTGATCGACGGCGAACTAAAGCCGTGCTTCGAGATGCCCTCGCGCGCCGACCACGTGTTGCAGCGGGTCAAGGACCAGGCCCTCGGCGAGGTTCGCGCCCCCACCGACTTCGGCCGCGCGCCGATCGAACGCATCCACAGCGCGGACTACCTGGCCTTCTTCGAAGGCGCCTGGGCGCGCTGGGCGAAGCTCGGCAAGGACGGCGACCTGCTGCCCTTCACCTGGCCGGCGCGCACCCTGCGCGGCGTCCTCCCGGACAGCCTGCACGGTCAGCTCGGCTACTACAGCTTCGACGGCGGCGCGCCGATCACCGCCGGCACCTGGCGGGCCGCCTACAGCGCCGCGCAGGTCGCCCTCAGCGCCCAGCGGGCGATGGCCGACGGCGCGCGCAGCGCCTTCGCCCTGTGCCGGCCGCCGGGCCACCATGCCGCCTCCGACCTGATGGGCGGCTACTGCTACCTGAACAACGCCGCCATCGCCGCCCAGGCGTTCCTCGACCAGGGCGCCGCGCGGGTGGCCATCCTCGACGTCGACTACCATCACGGCAACGGCACCCAGTCGATCTTCTACGACCGCGCCGACGTGCTGTTCGCCTCGATCCACGGCGATCCGCGCTTCGAGTTCCCGTTCTTCCTCGGTTACGCCGACGAAACCGGCGCAGGCGCGGGCGAGGGCTTCAACCTCAACCTGCCACTCGCCGCCGGCAGCGCCTGGGACGCCTGGGGCGCCGCGCTGGAAAGCGCCTGCCAGCGCATCGCCGCCTATGCCCCGGATGCGCTGATCGTGTCGCTGGGCGTGGACACCTTCAAGGAAGACCCGATCTCGCAGTTCAAGCTGGACAGCCCGGACTACCTGCGCATGGGCGAGCGCATCGCCCGCCTCGGCAAGCCGACCCTGTTCGTCATGGAGGGCGGTTACGCGGTGGCGGAAATCGGCATCAATGCGGTGAACGTGCTGGAAGGTTTCGAAGGCGCCTGAGCCTTCGCATTCAGGGGAAAGAGACGATGAAGACGATCAAACGCCTGCTCGGCGCCGCGCTCTGCGGCACCACCCTGCTGGCCGGCGCGGTGCAGGCCGAACAACGCGAGCTGCGGGTCTACAACTGGGCCGACTACATCCTGCCGTCGGTGCCCAAGGACTTCGCCCAGCAATCCGGTATCAAGCTGACCTGGGACACCTTCGACACCAACGAAAGCATGGAGGCCAAGCTGCTCACCGGCAACTCCGGCTACGACCTGGTGGTGCCGTCCAACGTCTTCCTCACCCGCGCCATCGCCACCGGCGCGCTGGAGAAACTGGACAAGAGCCAGTTGCCGAACTGGCAGCACCTCGACCCGAAGCTGCTGGCGATCTTCGCCTCCAACGACGCGGGCAACCAGTACGGCGTGCCCTACATGTACGGCACCGTGCTGATCGGCTTCAACCCGGACAAGGTCAAGGCCGCGCTCGGCGAGGACGCGCCGGTGGATAGCTGGGACCTGGTCTTCAAGGAGGAGAACATCAGCAAGCTCAAGCAGTGCGGCGTGGCGATGCTCGACTCGCCCTCGGAGATCATGCCGATCGTCCTGCACTACCTGGGCCTGTCGCCGAACAGCACGGAGCCGAAGGATTACGACAAGGCGGTCGAGCTGATGCAGAAGATCCGCCCCTACGTCGCCTACTTCCACTCGGCCAAGTACATGACCGATATCGCCAACGGCGACATCTGCGTAGCGATCGGCTACTCCGGCAGCTTCTACCAGTTCGCCAACCGCGCCAAGGAAGCCGGCAACGGCGTGGTGGTCGACTGGCGCCTACCCAAGGAAGGCGCGCCGATCTGGTTCGACAGCTTCGCCATTCCGAAGAACGCCAGGAACCTCGCCGAGGCCCACGAGTTCCTCAACCACCTGCTCGACCCCAAGGTGATCGCGCCGGTCAGCGACTTCCTCGGCTACCCCAACCCGAACAAGGACAGCATGTCGCTGGTCAGCCCGGCGATCCGCGACAACCACGACCTCAGCCCCACCGACGAGCAGTTGAAGACCCTCTACGCCACCGAGCCGCTGCCGCAGAAGGCCGAACGCGTGCGCACCCGGGCGTGGACCCGGATCAAGTCGGGGAGTTGAACCAGCCCGTAGGGTGCCCGCGCGCACCGGATGGGGCATGGCCAGCGGTGCCAGGATCGCCGCTTTCGTGCCGGCTTCTTCTTGGTGCGCGCGGCGCACCCTACGAGAAGCGATGTGTGGGTGGAAAATGTAGATAAGCAGGGCCGCCTGTGCGCGCTGATCCCGCGCCTGCACAACCGCACCCGCGTGCTCCTGCTGCAACACCCCAGCGAAGTCGGCTACGCCCTGAACACCGCGCGCCTGGCCAATACGGAACTGCGGGTCGGCGAGGACTTCGGCGACCTCGACCCCTCCGGCGAGGACACCTTCCGCCGCAACCACCAGCGTCCGCGCTGACCCCGTTGGTCTATCCGGGGCTGACAGCCTGCTCGGTCTCTCTTTATAGTGCGCGCTCCCTTTCCTTCCGCGAGGTATTCGTCCGATGCGCAATTGATGCCGCCGTGTTCCGCACGGCCCGTTTCCGTCCCAGGCTTCTGCCCTGGGGGATGCATGGCATCGATTGGAGTCCGCATGACGAGTCCCTTTACCCTGGCGCTGCATGGCGTCGGTTTCCAACTGCCCACCGGCGAGCAGCTGTTCCACGATCTCGACGAGAGCCTCGATGAACGCCATACCGGCCTGGTAGGGCGTAACGGTGTGGGCAAGTCGGTTCGCGCGCGTATCCTCGCCGGCGAGCTGGCGCCCGGCGCTGGACGCTGCCTGCGCCAGGGGCGCGTGCATTACCTGGCGCAGCACCCGGCGGCGCGTAGCGTGGCCGAACTGGCCGGCGTGCAAGCGCTGCTGGAGGCGTTGGCCCGCATCGAAGCCGGTGGCGTCGAGGCGATGGATTTCGAGCGGCTCGATGGCCGCTGGGATATCCGCCAGCGCCTGGAAGCCGAGCTGGCGGCTTGCGGCCTGGGCTATCTCGATACGCAAACGCCCATTACGCGCCTGAGCGGCGGAGAGCGCGCGCGGGTGGCATTGCTCGGTGCCTGGCTCAGCGACGCCGACCTGCTGATCCTCGACGAGCCCAGCAACCATCTCGACCGCGCTAGCCGCGAAGCCCTGCGCGAGCAGTTGCAACGCTGGCGCCGCGGCCTGTTGCTGGTGAGCCACGACCGGCTGCTGCTGGAAGACATGCAGCGCATCCTCGAGTTATCCCCCGATGGCCTGCGCAGCTACGCCGGCGGCTACAGCGCCTACCGTGAAGCCCGGCGGAGCGAGCGGGACAGCGCCCAGCGCGAACTGCAACGGCGCAAGCTGGAGCGCGAACGCCAGGAGCACCGGCAGGCGAGCGGGCGTCGCCAGGCACGCGAGGCCAACCAGGCGAAGATCCTCGTCGACCGGCAAAAGGAGCGCAGCCAGGTCAGCATCGCCAGGCAGCGCAGCCAGCACGACGAGCGCGGCGACCAGCTCGATGCACAGGTGCGCGAGGCCTTCGCCCAGCTACGCGAGGACGCTGAGGTGGTGCTGAACGCGCCGAACTGCGAGCTGCCGGCACAGCGCGACCTGCTGCTGGAGGGCCTGCGCCTGCCGTTCGGCAGCGCGGCGCCACTGGACCTGCAGCTTTCAGGGCCGCGCCGGGTGGCCCTGGACGGGCCGAACGGCAGCGGCAAGTCGACCCTGCTCAAGGTGCTGGCCGGACGCTTGGCACCGAGCGCGGGTACCTGTGAGGTCAAGGTGCGCAGCGCCTACCTGGACCAGCAGTTGGCCGGTTTGCGCCCGGAGCGCTCGGTGCTGCAACTGCTGCAAGAGCGCAACCGCCGCGATGATCTTTCCAGCCTGCGCACGCGCCTGGCCCGGCTGGGGCTGCCGGCCGCCCGTGTCGATCTGCCGTGCGGTCTGCTCAGCGGCGGCGAGCGGCCCAAGGCGGCGCTAGCCTGCGAGTTGTACGCCGACGAACCGGCGCAGTTGCTGTTGCTCGACGAGCCGGACAGCCACCTCGACCTGCCCTCGCTGGAGGCGCTGGAACAGGTGCTGCGGCAGTATCGCGGCGCCTTGCTGGTGGTTTCCCACGACGAGACGTTCCTCGCCAGCCTGGCCCTGGAGTTCCGCCTGGAAACCGGTACCGGGCTCTGGAGCTGGCGGCCCTGGTAGAGGCTTTACCGGCGACGGCGAGGGCCGGCCGTTCACGCTGTCGTAGCCCGGATGCAATCCGGGGAAAATGTTGGCTCCGCTTCCCCGGGCTACCGACTGGACCAAGATCAAGTCGGGAAGTTAAGTCCGCCCCTCACCCCAGCCCTCTCCCGGGGGGAGAGGGAGCTTGCCCGTGCCAGCCCTTGGCTCCGAACATCCCCGCAGCTCCAGATGGACCCTCTCCCTCCCCAAACCATAAAAAAGGGGAGCCTCGCGGCTCCCCAGGGGACTTGCTCCTTTACCCGGTCAGGCGATCTCGATCAGCACTTCGCCCGGGTTGACGCGGTCGCCCTTGGCCACGTGCACCGCTTTCACGGTACCGGCAATCGGCGCCTGCACTTCGGTTTCCATCTTCATCGCCTCGGTGATCAGCACGGCCTGGCCGGCTTTCACGGCGTCGCCTTCCTTGACCAGCACATCGACGATGTTGCCCGGCATGGTGGTGCTGACGTCGCCAGGCGCGCTGGCCTGCTTGCGCTTGCCGGCGCCGCTGCCGCCGACGAATTCGTTGAGCGGCTCGAACACCACCTCTTCCGGCATGCCGTCGATGGACAGGTAGAAGTGGCGCTTGCCCTCGCCCTTGATGCCGACGCCAGTGATGTCGACGCGATAGGTCTCGCCGTGCACGTCGATGACGAACTCGGTCGGCACGCCCTCGCCGCCAGGCGCGGCCACGCCGTTGCCGGAGGGGATCGGCAGCAGCGTTTCCGGAGTCAGGGTGCCGGCTTCGCGCTCTTCGAGGAACTTGCGGCCGATGTCCGGGAACATCGCGTAGGTCAGCACGTCCTCCTCGGACTTGGCCAGCGCGCCGATCTCGCCGCGCAGCTTGGCCAGCTCCGGCTTGAGCAGGTCGGCCGGGCGCACGTCGATGACGTCTTCGCTGCCGATCGCCTGGCGGCGCAGTTTCTCGTCGACCTGGCCCGGCGCCCTGCCGTAGCGGCCCTGCAGGTACAGCTTCACCTCGTTGGTGATGGTCTTGTAGCGCTCGCCGGCCAGCACGTTGAAGAACGCCTGGGTGCCGACGATCTGCGAGGTCGGGGTCACCAGCGGCGGGTAGCCGAGGTCGGCACGCACTTTCGGGATTTCCGCCAGCACTTCGTCCATGCGGTTCAGCGCGCCCTGCTCCTTGAGCTGGTTGGCGAGGTTGGAAATCATCCCGCCCGGCACCTGGTTGACCTGCACGCGGGTGTCGACACCGGTGAACTCGCTCTCGAACTGGTGGTACTTCTTGCGCACGGCGTAGAAGTACAGGCCGATCTCCTGGATCAGCTCCAGGTCCAGGCCGGTGTCGTAGGGCGTGCCGCGCAGCGCGGCGACCATCGACTCGGTGCCCGGGTGGCTGGTGCCCCAGGCCATGCTGGAGATGGCGGTGTCGATGCGGTCGGCGCCGTTCTCGATGGCCTTGAGCTGGCACATGCTGGCGACGCCGGCGGTGTCGTGGGAGTGCACCACCACTTCCAGCGGCAGGGCGTCCTTCAGCGCCGCGACCAGTTCGCCGGTGGCGTAGGGGGTCAGCAGGCCGGCCATGTCCTTGATGGCGATGGAGTCGACGCCCATGTCGGCCATGACCTTGGCCTGGGTGACGAACGCATCGATGGTGTGCACCGGGCTGGTGGTGTAGCAGATGGTGCCCTGGGCGTGCTTGCCGGCGGCCTTCACCGCCTCGATGGAAACGCGCAGGTTACGCACGTCGTTCATCGCGTCGAAGATGCGGAACACGTCGATGCCGTTGACCGCCGCCTTGGCGACGAAGGCACGCACCACGTCGTCGCTGTAGTGGCGATAGCCGAGCAGGTTCTGGCCGCGCAGGAGCATCTGCAGGCGGGTGTTGGGCAGCGCGGCCTTGAGCTTGCGCAAGCGCTCCCACGGGTCTTCCTTGAGGAAGCGCACGCAGGCGTCGAAGGTGGCGCCGCCCCAGACCTCGAGCGACCAGTAGCCGACCTTGTCGAGCTTGTCGCAGATCGGCAGCATGTCTTCGGTGCGCATGCGGGTGGCCAGCAGCGACTGGTGGGCGTCGCGCAGGATGGTATCGGTGACGGTGATTTTCTTAGTCATGACTCAATTCCTCACAGGCCGGCATGGGCAGCGATGGCGGCGGCGATGGCCAGGGCCAGTTCGTCCGGTTTGCGCTTGATCGAATAGTTGGTCAGTTCCGGATGGCTCTCGACGAAACTGGTGTTGAACTGGCCGCTGCGGAACTCGGGGTTGCTCAGGATTTCCTGGTAATAGGCCGCGGTGGTCTTAACGCCTTGCACGCGCATGTCGTCGAGCGCGCGCAGGCCGCGGTCCATCGCCTCTTCCCAGGTCAGCGCCCAGACGATCAGCTTGAGGCACATCGAGTCGTAGTACGGCGGGATGGTGTAGCCGGTGTAGATCGCCGTGTCGGTGCGCACACCGGGGCCGCCGGGCGCGTAGTAGCGGGTGATCTTGCCGAACGAGGGCAGGAAGTTGTTCTTCGGGTCCTCGGCGTTGATGCGGAACTGCAGGGCGTAGCCGCGATACTGGATGTCTTCCTGCTTGACCGACAGCGGCAGGCCGCTGGCGATGCGGATCTGCTCGCGGACGATGTCGATGCCGGTGATTTCCTCGGTGATGGTGTGTTCCACCTGCACCCGGGTGTTCATCTCCATGAAGTACACCTCGCCGTCGGCGAGCAGGAACTCCACGGTACCGGCGTTCTCGTAGCCCACCGCCTTGGCGGCGCGCACGGCGAGGTCGCCGATGTAGGCGCGCTGCTCGGGGGTCAGTTGCGGGCTGGGGGCGATCTCGATCAGCTTCTGGTTGCGGCGCTGGATCGAGCAGTCGCGCTCGAACAGGTGCACGGTGTTGCCGAAGGAGTCGGCCAGCACCTGGGCCTCGATGTGCTTGGGATTGACGATGCACTTCTCGAGGAACACCTCGGCGCTGCCGAAGGCCTTGGTCGCCTCGGAGATGACGCGCGGGAAGTTCTGCTCCAGCTCCTCGGCGCTGTTGCAGCGGCGGATGCCACGGCCGCCACCGCCGGAAGTGGCCTTGAGCATCACCGGGTAGCCGATCCTCTCGCCTTCGCGCAGCGCCTCGGCGAGGTCGGCGACGTTGCCTTCGGTGCCCGGGGTACAGGGCACGCCGGCGGCGATCATGCTGCGGCGCGCTTCGGTCTTGTCGCCCATCCGGCGGATCACTTCGGCGCTCGGGCCGATGAATTTGATCCCGCGCTGGGCGCAGATTTCCGCCAGCTCGGCGTTCTCGGAGAGGAAGCCATAGCCCGGATGAAGGGCGTCGCAGCCGGTCTCCACCGCCAGGTTCACCAGCTTGCGCGGGTTCAGGTAGCCAGCCAGTGGTTCGGCGCCGATGCTGTGCGCCTCGTCGGCGCGCTTCACATGCAGCGCATGGCGATCCGCCTCGGAGTAGATGGCCACCGAACGGATGCCCATCTCGGCGCAAGCGCGCACGATGCGGACGGCGATCTCCCCGCGGTTGGCGATCAGGATTTTCTTGATCACGGTTTGGTTCTCTCTCTTAGGGCCTGTTAGCGCTACTGCGCGGCCGCGCAGTAGCGCTAACAGGCCCTATGTGGACAGGCGGGCGACTCTCATCGCTCGACGCTCGACCGCAGCCACGCCCCGGTCGTTATCCAAACCTAACGCCGGCGCACCGATTACCCAAAATTAATAATTATTTGGTTAGCTATTAGCAGAGACTTATAGTTGTGCGACCAGCCCTCTCCAGAAGGTGATCCGCCATGCGTAAGTCCTTGATGCGCATGACATTGCGCCAGCTCCAGGTATTCCGCGCGGTGTGCGAAAGCCGCTCCTACAGCCGCGCGGCGGAAGAAATGGCACTGACCCAACCGGCGGTCAGTCTGCAGATTCGCCAGTTGGAAGAGCTGGTCGACCAGCCCCTGTTCGAGTACATCGGCAAGAAGCTCTACCTGACCGACGCCGCCGAGGTGCTGCTGAAGGCCAGCGCGGACATCTTCGGCCGCCTGGAAAGCCTCGACATGCAGCTCTCCGACCTGCAGGGCTCGCTGCAGGGCCAGTTGAACCTGGCGGTGGAATCCTCGGCCAAGTACTTCGTGCCGCACCTGTTCGCCGCCTTCAAGCGCCAGCATCCGGAAGTCAACCTGCACCTGGTGGTGGTCAACCGCGCCCAGGTGATCAAGCGCCTGTCGGACAATCGCGACGACCTGGTGATCATGTCGCTGGTGCCGCAGGACATGGCCCTGGAATTCCTGCCCTTCCTCAACAACCCGATCGTCGCCGTGGCGCCGCCGGAACACCCACTGTGCCACGCCGCGCGGCTGACCCTGAAGGACCTCGAACCCTACCCGCTGCTGATCCGCGAACCCGGCTCGGGAACCCGCAAGGCGTGCGAGGAATATCTCCAGCAGAAGCGCGCGCACTTCGCCCAGACCCTGGAGGTCGCCTCCCTGGACGCCCAGCGCGAATGCGTGTCCGCCGGCCTCGGCCTGGCGCTGCTGCCGCGCCATGCGGTGAACCTGGAACTGGCCGGCGGCCTGCTGCGCGAGCTACCGGTGGAGGAGTTGCCGCTGTATC
This sequence comes from Zestomonas carbonaria, assembly GCF_904061905.1. GTDB lineage: Bacteria > Pseudomonadota > Gammaproteobacteria > Pseudomonadales > Pseudomonadaceae > Aquipseudomonas > Aquipseudomonas carbonaria. The sequence continues at coordinate 113,560 of NZ_CAJFCI010000030.1, read as the reverse complement.
GCAGTTGGTGCGTGGTGCATGCGCGGGGGAAACGCCTGTCGCCGGTGGCACAGGCGTTTCTTGCGTTCATCCGCAGCGAACGTGCACAGATCAGCGCGCTGGCTGCACGCTTCGGCGGAACCGCGAATGCGCCGCGATGAGGTAATCGGCGGCGACCAGCTCGGGATAGTCGGCCAGCTCCTGCTGCAACTGGCGCTGCTCGGCGTAGGCCTCGATGGCCCGGCGAAAAGCCATGCGCCGTAGGTCTTCCTGCTGACGGCGAGTCTTGGCGGCACTGGATTCGGTGGCGTGCGACTGGTAGCGCGACATCGTGCTGTCTCCCATGTCCAAGGGGGCGGGGAGCATCAGCATGGGCTGCCGACGTGACGCTTTGACGGCCGGGAGATGACGCCGAGATGAATCCGGCGGGCTAGTCTTCGGCGGCCTTCACCGTCTTCGGCGACAGCCGCAGGCTGCGCAGGCTGCGCTTGACGCTCTTCAGGTGGTTCACCAGGCTCGGGCCGCGGGCCATGGCCACGCCCATGGCCAGCACGTCGATCACCACGAGGTGGGCGATGCGCGAGGTCAGCGGGGTATAGATCTCGGTGTCTTCCTGCACGTCGATGGCAAGGTTGACGGTGGCCAGGTCGGCCAGCGGGGTCTGGCTGGGGCACAGGGTGATCAGGTTGGCGCCGGCCTCGCGCACCAGGTTGGCGGTGATCAGCAGGTCCTTGGAGCGCCCGGACTGGGAGATGCACACCGCCACGTCGCTGGGCTTCAGGGTCACCGCCGACATCGCCTGCATGTGCGGGTCGGAGTAGGCGGCGGCGGTCAGCAGCAGGCGGAAGAACTTGTGCTGGGCGTCGGCGGCCACCGCGCCGGAAGCGCCGAAGCCGTAGAACTCGATGCGCTGCGCCTGGGCGCAAACGCCGATGGCGCGCTGCAATGCCTCCGGGTCGAGCTTCTCGCGCACTTCCATCAAGGTGTGCAGGGTGGTGTCGAAGATCTTCAGGCTGAAGTCGGCGACCGAGTCGTCCTCGTTGATCGCGAACTGGCCGAAGCTGGCGCCGGCGGCCAGGCTCTGCGCCAGCTTGAGCTTGAGATCCTGGAAGCCGGTGCAGCCGATGGCGCGGCAGAAGCGCACGATGGTCGGCTCGCTGATCCCCACGCTATGGGCCAGGTCGGCCATCGAGCTGTGCATGACGGCGGCCGGGTCGAGCAACACGTGGTCGGCGACCTTGAGTTCGGATTTGCGGAGCAAATGACGCGACTGGGCAATATGCTGCAGCAGGTTCACAGGCAGACTCTTCAATCAGGTGGCAGGCCGAAGGACGCTCCATCGGGCACTGACTCGGTTATGATCGGCACTCGCCGGATTGTAGTGCGCGTGTAGTTATACTACATAAGTGCGCCCGGCGCTCAGCTAACGTGTCGGAGGCTGTTTTGACCGCTCCTTGCAACATGCTGGTCTTCGGTGGCACCGGCGACCTGGCCCTGCACAAACTGCTGCCCGCGCTCTATCACCTGCACCGTGACGGTCGTCTCGACCCGCAGACGCGCATCCTCGCCCTGGCCCGCCAGCCGCTCGACCGCGCCGCCTACCAGTCGCTCGCCGAACGACGCTGCCGCGCCCAGGTGGCGCGCGCCGACTTCGACGCCACGACCTGGCAGAGCTTCGCCGAGCGCCTCGACTACTTCGCCATGGACGTCGCGCAGAGCGCCGACTTCAGCCGCCTGGCCAAGCGCCTGGGCGAGCCCGCGCGGGTCCAGGTCTACTACCTGGCCACCGCCCCGCACCTGTTCGAGGACATCGCCGCGCACCTGGCCACCGCCGGGCTGGCCGGGCCGCAATCGCGCATCGTGCTGGAAAAGCCGATCGGCCACTCGCTGGAATCGGCCCGGGCGATCAACGCCGCGATCGGCGCGGTGTTCGACGAGTCGCGGGTATTCCGCATCGACCACTACCTGGGCAAGGAGACGGTGCAGAACCTGATGGCGCTGCGCTTCGCCAACGCCCTGTTCGAGCCGGTGTGGCGCGCCGGGCACATCGACCACGTGCAGATAAGCGTCTGCGAGACCCTTGGCGTGGAGAACCGCGGCGCCTACTACGACCATGCCGGCGCCATGCGCGACATGGTGCAGAACCACCTGTTGCAGTTGCTGTGCCTGGTGGCCATGGAGGCGCCGGTGCGCTTCGACGCCGAGGCGGTGCGCGACGAGAAACTCAAGGTGCTCCAGGCGCTCAAGCCGATCCACGGCCTCGACGTGCAGGACAAGACGGTGCGCGGCCAGTATGCCGCCGGGAAGATCGGCGGGCAGGAAGTACCGGCCTATTACTTCGAGAAAAATGTCGACAACGACAGCGATACCGAGACCTTCGTCGCCCTTATCGCGGAGATCGACAACTGGCGCTGGGCCGGCGTGCCCTTCTACCTGCGCACCGGCAAGCGCATGGCGAAGAAGAGTTCGGAGATCGTCATCCAGTTCAAGCCGGTGCCGCACCGCCTGTTCAACGGCGGCGAGGCCAACCGGCTGCTGATCCGCCTCCAGCCGGAGGAACGCATCAGCCTGCAACTGATGGCCAAGGCGCCGGGCAAGGGCATGCGCCTGGAGCCGGTGGAGCTGGATCTCAACCTGGCCCAGGCGTTCCAGCAGAAGCGCCGCTGGGACGCCTACGAGCGCCTGCTGCTGGACGTGATCGAGGGCGACTCGACGCTGTTCATGCGTCGTGACGAGGTGGAAGCGGCCTGGGCCTGGGTCGACCCGATCCTGCAAGGCTGGCACGAGTACTACCAGAGCCCGCGCCCCTACCCGGCCGGCAGCGATGGCCCGGAGCAGCTTCAGGCGTTGTTCGGGCGGCATTTGCACAACAGGTCGTGAGGCAGGACCGGGACGACCCGACGCTCCGCTCCTCGATCCAGCCCAGTCCTCTCCCCCTGCCGACTCCCCCCACCTGCCCGGGCCGGGCGGCGCTTCTCCCCGACCCGGCAAGAATCCTGGCCTGAAGACCCCGCATCCACCCGCTCCGGGCGGTGCGACAGATTGTCCATCCGCCCCGGTCTTTGCTTCCGGTCAAAGAAGAGGTCGCCACTCTGCCGCTATCTCTGTGGGAAACGACATTCCTACCGATACGGAGATGCACCCATGCAAGACCACAAGGAGCACTTTCCACTGTCCCGTCGCAGCCTGCTAGCCGGTGCCGTTCTACTCGGCGCCGCCGGCTCGGTGGTCGGCAGCGGCCTGACCTTCGCTGCCGACGAGCCGGCGCCGAAGGGCATGGGGCCGGTGCCCGACCTGTCCAGGCTGGACCGGGTCAAGGTCGACCTGCTCACCCCGCCCTTCGTCCATGCCCACGAGCAGCGCACCCGCGCCAAGCCGCGCGTGGTGGAGTTCCGCATGGTGATCGAGGAGAAGGAACTGATCATCGACGACGAAGGCACGCGCATGCACGCGATGACCTTCAACGGCTCGGTGCCCGGCCCACTGATGGTGGTGCATCAGGACGACTACGTCGAACTGACCCTCGTCAACCCGGCCAGCAACAGCATGCCGCACAACATCGATTTCCACTCCGCCACCGGCGCGCTCGGCGGCGGCTCGCTGACCCTCGTCAACCCCGGCGAGCAGGTCAAGCTGCGCTTCCGGGCCACCCGGCCGGGCGTGTTCGTCTACCACTGCGCCCCGGGTGGGCCGATGATCCCCTGGCACGTGGTCTCCGGCATGAACGGCGCGATCATGGTGCTGCCGCGCGACGGCCTGAAGGATCGCGAAGGCCGGCCGCTGAAGTACGACAAGGTGTTCTACATCGGCGAGCAGGACCTCTACATCCCGCGCGACGAGAAAGGCCGCTACAAGCGCTACGCCACGCCGACCGACGGCTTCACAGAGATGTACGAGGTGATGAAGGGCTTGATCCCGAGCCACGTGGTATTCAACGGCAAGGTCGGCGCGCTGACCGGCAAGAACGCGCTCAAGGCCAACGTCGGCGAGACCGTGTTGATCGTCCACTCGCAGGCCAACCGCGACACCCGCCCGCACCTGATCGGCGGACACGGCGACTACGTCTGGGCCACCGGCAAGTTCAACAATCCGCCGGAGCAGGACCTGGAGACCTGGTTCATCCCCGGCGGGGCGGCCGGCGCGGCCCTGTACACCTTCCTCCAGCCGGGCCTGTACGCCTACCTCAACCACAACCTGATCGAAGGCGTGGCCCTGGGCGCCACCGCCCACTTCCAGGTCGAGGGGCAGTGGGATGCCGACCTGATGACCCAGGTCGAGCCGCCATCGCCGATCAAGTGAGCCCACCCGGCCGGCCCTCCGGGGCCGGCCTCACGAGGAGTCGATCGTCATGCGGCAGGCGTTGAAGTTCACGGTTCCCGTCCTGTTGGCACTGGCCGTCGCCGGCACCCTGTTCATCGCTCAGCCAACGGCGCCCGATCCCGAGCTGGTGCCGGAAACCGTGCGCCTGGAGGCCCGTGAGCACAGCTACCGGCCAGCCGGCGACTACTGGCGCCACGGCAAGCCGGTGGACCCGCCCCTGCGGCACGAATTCCTCGACCCGGGATTCGACGTCATGAAATACCAGGTCAGCCAGGCCGAGTACGGCCGCTGCGTGGAGGCCGGCGCCTGCCTGCCGCTGGATGGCCTGGACCCATCGGCCGGGGACCTGCCGGTTACCGGCGTCAGCCTGCTCGACGCCCAGCTCTACGCCGACTGGCTGTCGGCGCGCACCGGCCAGCGCTGGCGCTTGCCCAGCGACAGGGAATGGGCCTTCTTCGCCGCGTCGCGCTGGTCCGACGACGCCCTCCTGCTGGATGAAGACGATTCCAACCCCGCCCGGCGCTGGCTCGCTCGCTACCGGTTCGAGGCGGAGCTGGCGTCCGACGGCCCGGCCCAGCCGCAGCCGCGCGGCAGCCACGGCGTCAACGAGCTGGGCGTGGCCGATCTTTCCGGCAACGTCTGGGAATGGACGCTGACCTGCTACGACCGGGTGACCCTGGACGAGCAGGATATCGAGCTGGGCCGGGTCGAGGCCTGCGCGATCAAGGTCGCCCAGGGCCGGCACCGGGCCGCGCTCAACGAATTCGTCCGGGATGCCCGCGTCGGCGGTTGTGGCGCCGGCCAGCCACCGGACAACCTGGGATTCCGCCTGGTAAGGGAGTTGCCTTGACCCATCTCAAGTTTCGCAGTCAGTCACCGAGGGTATGCTGTCGCGGGCCACAAGGACTCGTCACCGTGACAGCCACCATTCCCATCAATCGTGCCTGGCTGGCCAGGCTTCCACTGTTCGCCCACAGCAGCGCCGAGGACCTGGACGACATATTGCGCCAGGCCAGCGGCCTGCATTTCGCCGCCGGGGCGACGGTGTTCGAACAGGGTATGCCGGCCGAGGCGTTCTACCTGCTGGTCCATGGCCGCCTCAAGGCCACCCAGGTGACCCTCGACGGCCAGCGCATCCTGGTGCGCATGGTCAATCCCGGCGACCTGTTCGGCTTCGCCAAGGCGCTCGACCGCACCGACTACCCGGCCACCGCCTGCGCCGCCCAGGACAGCCTGGTGCTGGCCTGGCCGAGCGCGCTGTGGGAGCCCCTGTTCGCCCACCATCCGGGCTTCGCCCTGGATACCGTGCAGGCGGTCGGGCGCCATTTGCAGGAAGCCCACGTGCGCCTGTGCGAATTGGCCACCGAGGAAGTGGAGCGGCGCGTCGCCCATGCCGTCCTGCGCCTGGCGCAGCAATCCGGGCGGCGCGAGGCCGAGGGCCTGCGCATCGACTTCCCGGTGACCCGCCAGGACATCGCCGAGATGACCGGCACCACCCTGCACACCGTCTCGCGCCTCCTCTGCGCCTGGGAGGAGCGCGGCCTGGTGCGCGGCGGCCGGCAGAAGCTGCTGGTGCTCGATCCGCATCGCCTGCTGGCGATCGCCGACGGGGTCGAGGCGTAGCCTGCCGCGCCCCTCCCCGTAGCCCGGACGCAATCCGGGGAAAACCGGCACCTCAACCTTCCCGGATTGCATCCGGGCTACGGGCCGGCGCAAACGGAATTGCTTGATCGCCATCAAGGAGCGCCGGTCCCGGCGCTTCATAGACTGTGCCCAACCTACCCGCCGTCCCGGCCGGCCCGCCGCGTCGCTGCCGTGTGCCCGCCCTTCCACGAGGACACTCCCATGACCGAAGCCCTCACCGAACGCACCCTGAGCGACCTGGCCTGCAGCCTGCCGGGCAGTACCCGGCTGTTCCACGACTACAAGCTGGACTTCTGCTGCGGTGGCCAGAGCACCTTGCGCGACGCCGCCGCCCGGCGCGGCCTGGACGCCGAGCGGATCGCCGGCGAACTGCTGGCCCTGCGGCCCGGCAACGACGAGCGCGACTGGCGCCAGGCCAGCAACCGCGAACTGATCGAACACATCCTCGAGCGCTACCACGACCGCCATCGCGAGCAGTTGCCGGAGCTGATCCGCCTCGCCGCGCGGGTGGAGAAGGTCCACGGCGGCCGCGCGGACTGTCCGCAGGGGCTGGCCGCCCATCTGCACCTGATGCAGGAGGAACTGGAAAGCCACATGTGCAAGGAGGAACACGTGCTGTTCCCCCTGCTCGGCCAGAGCGTGCCGCTGTTCCAGGTGCAGGGACCGATCGGCGTCATGCGCCACGAGCACGACGAACATGCCGCGTCCCTGGCCCGGCTGGCCGAGCTCACCAACGACCTGCAACCGCCGGCCAACGCCTGCAACACCTGGCGCGCGCTCTACGCCGGCCTGGAGGAGCTGCGCCGCGACCTGATGCAGCACATCCACCTGGAGAACAACATCCTGTTCATCGGCGCCAACCAGCCATCATGACGAACACGGAGCGCGGCAGCATGCCTATGACAGAATGCCTCACGACCAACCACGGGGTTTGCGGTCATACTGGACGGCCTAGTCAGCCACCCGCACATGAAGGCCCCATCATGCTGCTGCACCGTGTCCACCACCAGATCCTGCGCAGTCACCACCTGTTCAGCGACCTGAACGATGAACAACTGGAACAACTGATCGCCACCAGCCAGCTCCAGAACCTGGACAAGGGGGACAACCTGTTCCACCAGGGCGAGCCGGCGCATTCGTTCTACTTCGTCATTTCCGGCGCCGTGAAGGTCTACCGGCTCACCCCGGACGGCCAGGAAAAGGTCTTCGAGGTGATCGGCAACCGGCAGACCTTCGCCGAAGCCATGATGCTGATGGATACCCCCAACTACGTGGCCTCGGCGCAGGCGGTCTGTCCCACCCAGGTCTACCGCTTCTCCAACCGCACCTACATGGAGTTGCTGCGCAGCAACCCGCAGTTGCCCTTCGCCCTGCTCGGCACCCTGTGCATCCGCCTGCACCGGCGCATCAACGAGATCGAGACGCTGTCGCTGAAGAACGTCACCCACCGGGTGGTGCGCTACCTGCTCACCCAACTGACCCGCCACGGCGATGCGGACAACCGCTTCGAATTGCCGATGGCCAAGCAACTGGTGGCCGGGCACCTGTCGATCCAGCCGGAAACCTTCTCGCGGGTGCTTCGCCGGCTGGTCGACGAAGGCATCATCGAGCAGCAGGGCCGCGTCATCCACGTGCTCGACCCGTTGCGCCTGGAGCAGTTCGAGTAGCGCCATGCGCCAGTGCCTGTACTGCCAGCAGAGCAGTCCCGACGACCAGTCCGACTGTTCGCACTGCGGCATGCCCCTGCCCGCCGGCCAGGCCATAGCCCGCCAACGGCGCCTGCGGCGCTTCCACTGGTTCTGCATCGGCCTCGGCCTGTTCTGCCTGGCGATGGCCGTCTGGTTGCCGCGCTGATGGGACTGTAGCCACGTAGCCCGGATGCAATCCGGGAAAAACCACCCCAGGGTACAACTCAGCGCCGGGTCAGTTGCCGGTACAGGTGCGGCAGGCGCACCGGCAGTTGCGCCGGGTCGCGGATCATCAGGTAGCCCTGGCTGCCGAACATGTGCGGCAGGTAGTCGCCGGCCTCGCGGTCGATGGTGATGCAGAACGGCAGCAGTCCTTCGCGGCGCGCCTCGAGCACCGCCTGGCGGGTGTCCTCGACGCCGTAGCGTCCCTCGTAGTGATCCAGGTCGTTGGGCTTGCCGTCGGTGAGGATCAGCAGCAGGCGCTGGCGTTCGCGGCGCTCGACGAGCAGCCGGGTGGCCTGGCGGATGGCCGCGCCCATGCGCGTGTAGTAGCCCGGGCGCAGCGCCTGGATGCGTCCGCGCACGGTGTCGCCGTAGCTTTCCGAGAACGTCTTCAACTGCATCAGGCGCACCTGGTGGCGGCGCAGCGAGGAGAAACCGTACAGGGCGAAGCGGTCGCCCACCGCCTGCAAGGCCTCACCGAACAGCAGCAGGCTGTCGCCGATCAGCTCGATCACCCGGTGGTGGTCGTCGATATGGGCGTCGGTGGACATCGACAGGTCGGCCAGCAGCAGGCAGGCCAGGTCGCGGCGGGTCTGGCGCTGCTCGAGGAACAGCCCCGGCTCGCCGCACTGGCCCTGGCGCCGCTCGACGACGAAATCCAGCCAAGCCTGCAAATCCAGTTCCGAACCCTGGGGCTGGCGGCGCAGCCACTGGCGCTGGTTGCGCAGGCCCTCGAACTGCCGGCGCAGGCGCCGCGCGGTGACCGCCAGGGACGGCGGCAGCGGCGCCGGCACGGCATCGCGCGGCAGCATCGGTTGCAGGTTGACGTGGTCGGCCAGCAGGCACTGGCGGCGGTAGTCCCACTCGGGCAGGCGGATGCCCTCGCCCAGCGGCAGGTCGTCAGCCTCGGCCGGCGGCAGGTCGAGATCGAGCTTGAGGCCGCCGCCCTTGCGCTGGCGCTGCCGCGACAGGCTCAGGTGGTCGAGGTCGTCGGCCACCCGCGCGGCGTCCAGGTCCTCGCTGTCGTCGCCGGCGCGATCCAGCTCGACATGCTCGGACCAACTGAACAGGTTTTCCAGGCGGAACAGCAGCAGGCCGCCCTTGCCCGGATCACGTTCGGCGCGCTCGGCCTTCTTGCGCGCCACACCGCCGTGGCCGGGCGGCGACAGCCCTCCCTCGCCATCGCCTTCGACCAGTTCGGTGTGCTGCGGCGCCGCCAGCCGTTGCGGCGGATACAGCCACAGGGGCAGCGGCCAGGGCGCCCTTTCGCTGCGTGGAAAGGCGGCGACGCTGCCCGGCTCGCGCAGGGCCCGGCGCAACGCCCGTTCCAGCGCCGCCTCGGCCGGCGGCAGGTGCGCCGGGTCGGGACGCAGCGGCAGGTGGGCCTCGACCAGCCGCCGGTAGCGCGCGCGCAGCGGCGGGTAGCGCTCCAGCAGTGCGCAGGTCCAGGCCTGGTTGTCCCGCGCCCAATGGTGCAGCGGCGCGCTCTGCGCGGCGAGCAGCGCCAGCCAGCGGTACAGCTCGCGGTTCAGCGCCGCATCCGGGTAGACCGCCAGGCTGGCCGGCAGGCGCAGGGAATCGCCGTCGAACCAGGCCACCGGCAACTGCTCGCAGGTGCCGGCGATCTGTTGCAGCAGGCTGCGGCGCACCAGCAGCTCGCGGGCGCCAGCCGCCTCCACGCCGACCCCGGCGGCACCGCCGGTGGCGCGGAACAGCAGCGCCAGGCGCTGGCGCACCTCGCCCAGCGTCACCGCCGCCTCGGCGAACTCGGGGCTGGCACGGCGGGTGATGAAGCGGTGCCAGGCGCTGCCGAAGCGTTCTTCCAGTTCCAGGTTGACGGCCATGGCGCCCTCGCGGATCGCTCAAAAAAGCGGCCCGCTGCAAGGCAGACGGGCCAAGGGGGAGGAAGTCAGCGGGCCGTCGCCAGGTTGGCGGCGACGAGGCGGCCGCGCTGGCGGAAGCTGAACAGGTAGCAGATCAACCCGGCGAAGAACCCGATCCCGGCGTACAGGCGCAGCCAGAAGAACAACTGCAATTGGTCGACCGTGCCCATGAACGGCAGCGCCACGCCGTCGGCCGGCAACCGTTGCAGCCAGACCTGCACCACGCCGGCGGCGGTGAGCAGCAGGGTGATCAGCAACATGGAGACGGTCATCAGCCAGAAGCCCCAGATTTCCATGCGCTGCGCGCGGGCGTCAGGCGCTTCGCCGATCCCGCGCAGGCGCGGCATGGCGTAGCTGATCATGGTCATCACGATCATCGCGTAGGCGCCGTAGAAGGCCAGGTGGCCGTGGGCGGCGGTCAGTTGCGAGCCGTGGGTGTAGTAGTTCACCGGGGCCAGGGTGTGGATGAAGCCCCACACGCCGGCGCCGAGGAAGGCGGTCACCGTGGTGCCCAGCGCCCACAGCGAGGCGGCCTTGTTGGGGTGCTCGCGACGGCGACGATTCACCATGTTGAAGGCGAACAGCACCATGGCGAAGAACGGCAGCGGCTCCAGCGCGGAGAAGATCGAGCCGAGCCACAGCCAGACGCCCGGCGCGCCGATCCAGAAGTAGTGGTGGCCGGTGCCGATGATGCCGGTGATCAGGGCCATGGCGATGATCACGTACAGCCACTTCTCCACCACCTCGCGGTCGACGCCGGTGATCTTGATCAGCACGAAGGCCAGCATCGAGCCCATGATCAGTTCCCACACGCCTTCCACCCAGAGGTGCACCACCCACCACCAGTAGTACTTGTCGCGGGCCAGGTTCTCGGGGTTGTAGAAGGAGAACAGGAAGAACACCGCCAGACCGACCAGGCCGGTCATCATCACCACGCTGACCACCGTCTTGCGGCCCTTGAGCATGGTCATGCCGATGTTGTAGAGGAAGCCCAGGGCCACCACCACGATGCCCATCTTGGTGATCGTCGGCTGTTCGAGGAACTCCCGGCCCATGGTCGGCAGCAACTCGTTGCCGGTCATCTTGGCCAGCCCGGCATAGGGCACCAGCAGGTAGCCGAGGATGGTCAGCACGCCGGCGATGGCGAACACCCAGAACAGCAGGATCGCCAATTTCGGGCTGTGCAGCTCGCGGTCGGCTTCCTCCGGTATCAGGTAGTAGGCCGCGCCCATGAAGCCGAACAGCAGCCAGACGATCAGCAGGTTGGTGTGCACCATGCGCGCCACGTTGAAGGGGATCAACGGGAACAGGAAGTCACCGACCACGTACTGCAGGCCCATGATCAGGCCGAAGACGATCTGCCCCACGAACAGTATCAGGGCGAACACGAAGTACGGTTTGGCCACCGCCTGCGAAGCGAATTTCAGATGTGGATTGCCTTGGCTCATGATCAACCCTCCTTGTTCGGCGGCCAGTCGTTGGTGTCGATCTTCGATGTCCAGCGCAGGAAGGCCGCCAGGTCGTCCAGCTCCCGATCGCTCAGGTTGAACTGCGGCATCTGCCGGCGCCCGGACACGCCGAGCGGTTGCATCTTCATCCAGGCATGCAGGAAGGAGTCGAAGTTCTCCTCGCCGCCGCGCCGGTCGAAGACGTTGCCCAGTTCCGGCGCGAAGTAGGCGCCCTCGCCGAGCAGAGAATGGCAGCCGATGCAGTTGTTCTGCTCCCACACCAGCTTGCCGCGTACCACCGCTTCGCTCATCTCGCTCTCGTTGGTGCGCGCGGCGAAGGTGGTTTCCGTGTGATAGGTCAGGGCGAGGAACACCAGGAAGAAGAACACGCCTCCCCCCAGGTAGATGTTCCTCGCCATGCCTTTGGTGAATGTCTCTGACATGGGTCCTCCTCATCTCGGCCCGCAGCCATTCTAGGAAGGCCCCCGGAAGAACCCGCTTGATGACGATCAAGAAAAGCCGATGGATTCAGTCGGACATAGGGAAGGGGGTGGTTCGCTTCCCGGATTGCATCCGGGCTACGGGCAGGAACGGGCGGCCGTGCAGGGTGGAAACTCGGCCCCACCCCGGCCCTCTCCCGGAGGGAGAGGGAGCAAGCGCGGAGCGCTCAGCCGATGGGGTGCAGCGCCAGCACGGCCACGGCGAGCAGCACGGGCCAGCCGAGCAGCAGGCGGCGCCACAGCGCGGGTCCGGGGCCCAGTTCCATGAAGCGTGCGACGATGACCCACGCCTTGCCCAGCGCCAGGCCCAGGATGCCTGCCGCCGCCAGCAGGCCAAGCGACTCCCGCCCGCCCATCCAGACGGTGGCCAGCGACAGGACCACCAGCGCCAGCCAGGCGCCCGTCAGTGCCTTCATCGCCTCACTCCAGCATGTACACCAGGGGAAACAGCATCACCCACACCAGGTCCACCATGTGCCAGTAGAGCGCCCCGGACTCGAGCCCGCCGAGCGAGCCGTCGCGGTAGGCGCCGCGCCAGCAGCGGCCGGCCATCCAGACGAGGATCGCCATGCCCAGCAGCACGTGCAGGAAGTGGAAGCCGGTGAGGATCCAGTACAGGGTGAAGAAGGTGCTGTGCTCCAGATCCAGCCCCAACGCCGCCAGATGACGGTATTCGCCGAGCTTGAGCAGCACGTAGACCAGCGCCACCGCCAACGCGCCGCCCAGCAGAACGGCGGCCGCCCGCTGTCGCCCCTGGCGCACCCGTTCCACCGCCACGGCGGCCAGGAAGCCGGCGGTCAGCAGGCTCAGGGTCAGCGCCAGGCCGGTGGAACGATCCAGTGCCGCGCGGCCGGCGCGGAAGCCTTCGGCGTCCAGGTACTGGGCCACGGCGAAGGCGAGGATCAGGATGCCGAACACCGTCAGCTCGGCGAGGATGAAGAACCACATGGCCAGGTCGCCCGGCAGCCGCCGGACCGTGGCCAGCGCCTCAGGCGAAGTGGACATCGACCACGTCCATCAGCGCCGCGACGGTGCGCGCATCGTCCGACAGCGGCTCGGCCAGCCCGGCCAGGCACGCCTCGCGCGGCGCCACGCCGCCCCGGATCAGGCGCGCGGCGAACACCAGCAGGCGGGTCGAGCAGACTTCCTCCAGGTCCTGCTGCTCCAGCCGGCGCAGGGCCTGGCCCAGTTGTACCAGGCGCAGCGCCAGCCCCAGTTCGACGCCGGCCTCGTTGGCGACGATGCGCGCCTCCTCCTCGGCCGCCGGGTAGTCGAAGCGCAGCGCCACGAAACGCTGGCGGGTGCTCGGCTTCATGCCCTTGAGCAGGTTCTGGTAGCCGGGGTTGTAGGACACCACCAGCATGAAGCCGGGCGGCGCCCTGAGCGATTCGCCGGTGCGCTCGATGAACAGCTCGCGGCGGTCGTCGGCCAGCGGGTGCAGCACCACGGCGGTATCCTGGCGCGCCTCGACCACTTCGTCGAGGTAGCAGATGCCGCCTTCGCGCACCGCGCGGGTCAGCGGGCCGTCCTGCCACCAGGTTCCCTCGGCGCCGATCAGGTGGCGGCCGACCAGGTCCGCCGCCGACAGGTCGTCGTGGCAGGCCACGGTGTACAGCGGCAACCCCAGGCGCCGCGCCATGTGCTGGACGAAACGGGTCTTGCCGCAGCCGGTCGGGCCCTTGATCAGCACCGGCATGCCCTGCTCCCAGGCCTGGGTGAACAGCGCCACCTCGTTGCCGAGCGGTTGATAGAAGGGCAACGGGGCGAGCGGAGCGGGAGCGTTCATGGGAAAAATCTCCAGTGATGCGTATGGCCAGGCACGCTATCGCCGCGCCGACACCCGCCTCAAGCACATCGCGAGAAGTTCTTGATTGTCATCAAGAGAGCCCGCTCATCCCCCCTCCTAGAATGCCGACGAACGCCCGGCCCAAGGCCTGGCGCAACCGTCCGGCGCCACGGCGCCAAAGCCTGCGAGGAAGCAATGCCATGGAAAAGAAGCTGGTCGCGCTGCTGATGTTCGGCGGACTGCTGGTCCACTCGACGACCTTCGCCGCCGGCGGCGAGGAACTGTTCAAGGCCAAGGCCTGCGTGGCCTGCCACAACCTCAACATGAAGCTGGTCGGTCCGGCCTTCCAGGACGTGGCGGGGAAATACGCCGGCCAGGCCGATGCCGTCGACCACTTGGCGACCAGCATCAAGAAGGGCAGCCAGGGCATCTGGGGACCGATCCCGATGCCGCCGAACGCGGTGACCGAGGAAGAGGCCAAGACCATCGCCGAGTGGATCGTCACCCTCAAGTGACGCCAACGCCCGCAGCCGGTGAGGAGCGCCTGACTCGATGGCCATCGGCGATGGCGCTGTTCCCGCGGGGCGGGGAGGAAACCCCATGACTGGCGTTCACGACTTGCTCGGACGGCTCTGCGCCCGCTTCGCCTGGCTGTTGTTGCTGGCCGGCATGGCCGCCCACGGCGCCGAGCTCGGCGATCTGGAGCGCACGCGGATCGAGCAGGTGTTCCCCGAGGTCGAGCGGATCGGCGAGCCTGAGGGCGAATACGGCGTGCGCCGCCTGAGCAAGGGCGAGGAAACCCTCGGCTACGCCTTCCAGAGCATCCGCGTCACCGACATCCCCGCCTATTCCGGCAAGCCGATCAACCTCCAGGTGATCCTCGACCCACGGGCGGTGATCCGCGACGCCTACGTGCTCGAACACCACGAACCGATCCTGCTGATCGGCATCCCCGAGGAAAAGCTGCACGCCTTCAGCGCCAGGTACGCCGGCATCCACGCCGACCAGCGGGTGGTGGTGGGCCGCTCGGCCGACCCGCAGGCGGTCACCGTCGATGCCGTCAGCGGCGCCACCGTGACGGTGATGGTGGTCAACGAGATCGTCATGCGCGCCGCCCACACGGTGGCGGTGTCCCTCGGCCTGATCGAGGACGGCGGCAGCGTGCGGCCGAAGCCGGCGCTGGTGCGCACCGACCTGTTCCAGCCGGCCACCTGGAGCGAGCTGACCGGCAGCGGCGCGATCCGCCGCCTGCACCTGAACAAGGGACAGATCGACGAAGCCTTCAAGGACAGCGAGGCCGAAGGCATCGGCGAAGCCAGCCCGGAGCACCGGGACGACACCTTCATCGACCTCTACACCGCCCTGCTCAACCCGCCGGGCGTCGGCCGCAACCTGCTCGGCGACAGCCAGTACCGTGAACTGATGGACTCGCTCGAACCGGGCGAATACGCCATCGTCGTGCTCGGCAACGGCGAGTATTCGTTCAAGGGCTCAGGCTACGTGCGCGGCGGCATCTTCGACCGGGTGCAGGTGCGCCAGTTCGGCGACATCCTCAGCTTCCGCGACCTCGACTACCAACGCCTGTCCGACGTCTACGCCGAGGGCATGCCGCGCTTCGCCGAGATGGCCATCTTCATCGCCCGCGCCCACCAGCGCTTCGACCCCGGCACACCCTGGACCCTGGAGTTGCTGGTGCGCCGCCAGACCGGTCCGGTGGCGGGCGTGTTCACCAGCTTCGAACTGCCCTACCAGACCCCCGAGGAATACCTCGAACGGCCGCAGCCGAGCGCCGAGGAACTGGCCGCCCTGGAAGAGGCCAAGCGCCCGCTGTGGCTGCGCGTCTGGTACCAGAAGAGCTTCCAGGTCGGCGTGCTCGGCGCCGCCCTGCTGCTGTTGCTGGCGATCCTCTTCCTGCAGGACAGCTTCACCCGCCAGCCGCGCTTCCTGCACTGGCTGCGCCGTGGCTACCTGTTATTCACCCTGTTCTATATCGGCTGGTACTGCCTGGGCCAGTTGTCGGTGGTCAACGTGCTGACCTTCGTCCACGCGCTGTTCGCAGGCTTCCGCTGGGAGCTGTTCCTCAGCGACCCGGTCCTGTTCATCCTCTGGACCTTCACCGCCGCCAGCGTGCTGCTCTGGGGGCGCGGTGTGTTCTGCGGCTGGCTGTGCCCGTTCGGCGCCTTGCAGGAACTGCTCAACGAGGCGGCGCGCAAGCTCCGGGTGCCGCAGTTCGAGCTGCCCTTCGCCGTGCACGAACGGCTCTGGGCGATCAAGTACATCATCCTGCTGGTGCTGTTCGGCCTCTCGCTCGAATCCATGACGATGGCCGAACAGGCCGCCGAGGTCGAACCCTTCAAGACCGCCATCATGCTCAAGTTCGACCGCCAGTGGTGGTTCGTGCTCTACGCCGTGGCGCTGCTGGTGGTCAACCTGTTCACCCGCAAGGTCTATTGCCGCTACCTCTGCCCGCTCGGCGCGGCCCTGGCGATCCCCGGCAAGGCGCGCCTGTTCGACTGGCTCAAGCGCCGCAAGGAATGCGGCCAGCCCTGCCAGCTCTGCGCCAGGGAATGCGAGATCCAGGCCATCCACCCCGACGGTCGCATCAACGGCAACGAGTGCCACTACTGCCTCGACTGCCAGATGACCTACCACAACGAACACAAGTGCCCGCCCCTGGTGAACAAGCGCAAGAAGCGCGGCAAGCGGGCGCCGGAGGACGACGACGCGCTGATCGCCGTCCGGCAGCTTTGAGTACGCCAACCCTCCCCATGACAGCAACTCAAGGAGCAAGTCATGACAGACGAACTTAACAACCCGCAGGAAGAAGGCAGCGGTCTCAGTCGGCGCGGATTCCTCGGCGCCTCGGCGGTCACCGGCGCAGCGGCTCTGGTCGGCGCCGGCGCCCTGGGCAGCGCGGTGATCCCGCGCGAAGCCTGGGCCGAAACGGTCAAGGCGGCACAGGCCAAGGCCCACGTCGGCCCCGGCGAGCTGGACGACTACTACGGCTTCTGGAGCGGCGGCCACTCCGGCGAAGTGCGCGTGCTGGGCATCCCGTCGATGCGCGAGCTGATGCGCATCCCGGTGTTCAACGTCGACTCGGCCACCGGCTGGGGGCTCACCAACGAGAGCAGACACATCCTCGGCGAGAGCGCCAGGTACGCCAACGGCGACTGCCACCACCCGCACATCTCGATGACCGACGGCAAGTACGACGGCAAGTACCTGTTCATCAACGACAAGGCCAACAGCCGCGTCGCACGCATCCGCCTGGACATCATGAAGTGCGACAAGATCACCACCATCCCCAACGTCCAGGCGATCCACGGCCTGCGCCTGCAGAAGGTGCCGCACACCAAGTACGTGTTCTGCAACGCCGAGTTCATCATTCCCCACCCCAACGATGGCTCGACCTTCGAACTCGGCGACAACGCCTTCACGATGTACAACGCCATCGACGCCGAAACCATGCAGGTGGCCTGGCAGGTGATCGTCGACGGCAACCTCGACAACACCGACATGGACTACACCGGCAGGTTCACCGCCTCCACCTGCTACAACTCGGAGAAGGCCTTCGACCTCGGCGGCATGATGCGCAACGAGCGCGACTGGGTGGTGGTGTTCGACATCCCGCGCATCGAGGCCGAGATCAAGGCCGGCCGCTTCGTCACCCTAGGCGATTCGAAGGTGCCGGTGGTCGACGGGCGCAAGAAGGACGGCAAGGACAGCCCGGTCACCCGCTACATCCCGGTGCCGAAGAACCCCCACGGCCTGAACACCTCGCCGGACGGCAAGTACTTCATCGCCAACGGCAAGCTGTCGCCGACCTGCAGCATGATCGCCATCGACAAGCTTCCCGACCTGTTCGCCGGCAAGCTCGAGGACCCGCGCGACGTGGTGGTCGGCGAGCCGGAGCTGGGCCTAGGCCCGCTGCACACCACCTTCGACGGCCGCGGCAACGCCTACACCACGCTGTTCATCGACAGCCAACTGGTCAAGTGGAACCTGGAAGACGCAGTGCGCGCCTACAAGGGCGAGAAGGTCGACTACATCCGCCAGAAGCTCGACGTGCACT
This sequence comes from Zestomonas carbonaria, assembly GCF_904061905.1. Lineage (GTDB taxonomy): Bacteria > Pseudomonadota > Gammaproteobacteria > Pseudomonadales > Pseudomonadaceae > Aquipseudomonas > Aquipseudomonas carbonaria. Next base: position 96,018 of record NZ_CAJFCI010000030.1, on the reverse strand, counting down.
ACCAACCGGGGCACAACCACGCCTCGCTGTGCGAGACCCGCGAGGCGGACGGCAAGTGGGTCATCGTGCTCAGCAAGTTCTCCAAGGACCGCTTCCTGCCCACCGGCCCGCTGCACCCGGAGAACGACCAGTTGATCGACATCTCCGGCGACGAGATGAAGCTGGTCCACGACGGCCCGACCTTCGCCGAGCCGCACGACTGCATCCTCGCCCGCCGCGACCAGATCAAGACCAGGAAGATCTGGTCGCGCGACGACCCGTACTTCGCCGAGACGGTGAAGCAGGCCGGGAAGGACGGCATCAACCTGTTGACCGACAACAAGGTGATCCGCGACGGCAAGAAGGTGCGCGTGTACATGACCTCGATGGCGCCCTCCTACGGCCTCACCGAGTTCACCGTGAAGCAGGGCGATGAAGTCACCGTGACCATCACCAACCTCGACGAGATCGAGGACGTGTCCCACGGCTTCGTCATGGTCAACCACGGCGTGAGCATGGAGATCAGCCCGCAGCAGACCTCCTCGATCACCTTCGTCGCCGACAAGCCCGGGGTGCACTGGTACTACTGCAGTTGGTTCTGCCATGCCCTGCACATGGAAATGGTCGGCCGCATGCTGGTGGAAAAAGCCTGACCCCAGGCAGATGGCGCTGCCGGGAACGGGGGCCCGGCAGCCGCCGCTGCGAACCGCCCCCCGAAGGATTCTTCCGCGTGCCGTCATCCCGCGCCTGCCTCGCCCTGCTGCTGCTCGCCGGCTCCGCCCTGGCCGCGCCGCAGCCGATCGACGACCTGCCCCTGCGCGCGGCGGGCGAGGGGCTGTGGACGCTGGCGGCGGGCACCTATGCGGGCCGCTTCCTCATCAACCGGCCCCTGCACCTGCGCTGCGAGGCCGGCGCCATGTTCGACGGCCAGGGCCGGGGCAGCACCCTGGTGATACGCAGCGCCGGCGTCACCCTCGAAGGCTGCCGGGTGCGCAACTGGGGCCGCAACCTGACCGACCTGGATTCAGCGATCTTCGTCGAGAAGACCGCCACCGGCGCGGTGCTGCGCGGCAACGACCTGCGCGGCCCCGGCTTCGGCATCTGGCTCGACGCCACCCAGGGCGCGCGGGTGCTCGACAACCGCATCGAGGGCGACCCGGCCATCCGCTCCCAGGATCGCGGCAACGGCATCCACCTGTACGCCGTGCGCGATGCCCTGGTGCGCGGCAACCGGGTGCGCCACGCCCGCGACGGCATCTACATCGACACCTCCAACGACAGCGCCATCGAGCACAACCGGCTCGAAGACCTGCGCTACGGCGTGCACTACATGTTCACCAACGGCAGCCGGGTTACCGGCAACCTGACCCGCCGCACCCGCACCGGCTACGCGCTGATGCAGAGCCGCAAGCTCAGCGTGACCGGCAACCGCTCGGTGGACGACGAGAACTACGGCATCCTGATGAACTACATCACCTACTCGACCCTCGAAGGCAACCGCGTCGAGGGCGTGCGCAGCGGCAGCACCGGCGACAGCATGATCGCCGGCGCCGAAGGCAAGGCGCTGTTCATCTACAACTCGCTGTTCAACCGCATCGAGCACAACCACTTCGGGCGCAGCGCCCTGGGCATCCACCTGACCGCCGGCTCCGAGGACAACCGCATCGCCGGCAACGCCTTCGTCGGCAACCGCCAGCAGGTCAAGTACGTCGCCAACCGCACCCAGGAATGGTCGGTCGAAGGCCGGGGCAACTACTGGAGCGACTACCTGGGCTGGGACCGCGACGACGACGGCCTCGGCGACGTCGCCTACGAGCCCAACGACAACGTCGACCGCCTGCTGTGGCTGTACCCGCAGGTGCGCCTGCTGATGAACAGCCCGGCCATCGAACTGCTGCGCTGGGTGCAGCGCGCCTTCCCGGTGATCAAGTCGCCCGGCGTGCAGGACAGCCACCCGCTGATGCGCCCCCCGATCGAGGAACCCCCGGCATGAAGCTGGTCGACATCCACGGCGTGACCCAGCGCTACGGCAAGCTCACCGTCCTGCACGGGCTCGACCTGTCGCTCGACGCCGGCGAAGTGCTCGGCCTGCTCGGCCACAACGGTGCCGGCAAGACCACCACCATCAAGCTGATCCTCGGCCTGCTGCGGCCGAGCGAAGGCGAGGTGCGGGTGCTCGGTCGCGCCGCCAGCGACCTCGACGTCCGCCGCCAGCTCGGCTATCTGCCGGAGAACGTCACCTTCTACCCGCAGCTCACCGGCCGCGAGACCCTGCGCCACTTCGCCCGCCTCAAGGGAGCGGCACCAAGCGAGGTGGACGCGCTGCTCGAACAGGTCGGCCTCGGCCCGGCCGCCGGACGCCGGGTGAAGACCTACTCCAAGGGCATGCGCCAGCGCCTCGGCCTGGCCCAGGCGATCCTCGGCCATCCGCGCCTGCTGCTGCTCGACGAGCCCACCGTGGGCCTCGACCCCATCGCCACCGTCGAGCTGTACCGGCTGGTCGACCGCCTGCGCGCCCAGGGCACCGGCATCATCCTCTGCTCCCACGTGCTGCCTGGCGTCGAGACGCACATCAGCCGTGCCGCCATCCTCGCCGGCGGCCGCCTGCAAACGGTCGGCAGCCTCGCCGAGCTGCGCCGCGAGGCCGGCCTGCCGACGCGCATCCGCGTTGCCGGGCACCAGAGCGGACAGTGGCTGAGCCGCTGGCGCGACGCCGGCCTGGACGTGCGCCCGCTGGACGGCGAGCGCGTCGAGGTGCTGGCCCTCAACGGCCACAAGCAGCAAGTGTTGCAGACGCTGATCGACGGCCAGGCGCAGGACCTCGAAGTGCTGCCGCCGTCGCTGGAAGACCTCTACCGCCACTACATGCAGCGCGCCGAACAGGCCGCCGGAGGCCGCCCATGAACCCGCTGTGGACCATCGCCCGCAAGGAACTGGCCGACGGCCTGCGCAACCGCTGGCTGCTCGCCATCAGCCTGCTGTTCGCCCTGCTCGCCGTCGGCATCGCCTGGTTCGGCGCGGCCGCCGCCGGCCAGGTCGGCTTCACCTCGATCCCGGCCACGGTGGCCAGCCTGACCAGCCTGGCCACCTTCCTGATGCCGCTGATCGCCCTGCTGCTGGCCTACGACGCCATCGTCGGCGAGGAGGAAGGCGGCACCCTGATGCTGCTGCTCACCTACCCGCTCAGCCGTGGCCAGTTGCTGCTCGGCAAGTTCGTCGGCCACGGCCTGATCCTCGCCCTGGCCACCCTGCTGGGCTTCGGCGCCGCCGCCCTGGCCATCGCCGCGCTGGTGCCGGACATCGAGCTGCCATTGCTGCTGTGGGCGTTCGGCCGCTTCATGCTGTCCTCCACCCTGCTCGGCTGGGCGTTCCTGGCCATGGCCTACGCGCTGAGCAGCCGGGTCGGCGAGAAATCCACCGCCGCCGGCCTGGCGCTGGGCCTGTGGTTCTTCTTCGTGCTGGTGTTCGACCTGGCCCTGCTGGCCATCCTGGTGCTCGGCCAGGGCCGCCTGAGCCCGGAGCTGCTGCCCTGGCTGCTGCTGTTCAACCCCACCGACATCTACCGCCTGATCAACCTGTCCGGCTTCGAGGCCAGCGCCGGCACCGGGGTCATGAACCTGGGCCAGGACCTGCCGGTGTCAGGCGCCGCCCTCTGGCTGGCCCTGGCGCTCTGGACCCTGGCCGCGCTGGCCCTGGCCTACTGGCTGTTCCGCCGGCGCCCGGCCTGATTCCCTTCCCACGAGGACCTTTCCATGCTCCAACTGCCGAAACCTTCCCGCCACTACCTGGGCGCCGCCCTGCTCGGCCTGCTGCTCGCCGGCTGCGGCGGCGACCGGCAGGACAGCGCCTCGCTCGATCCCGTGACCTTCCGGGACGGCGACGGATGCCACGTCTGCGGCATGATCATCGGTGAATTCCCCGGTCCCAAGGGCGAAGCCGTGAGCCCCGGCGCGGTGCGCAAGTTCTGCTCCACCGCCGAACTGCTCGGCTGGTGGCTGCAACCGGAAAACCGCCGCGACGACGCGCGCCTGTACGTGCACGACATGGCCCACGGCGACTGGAGCCATCCCGACGACACCCACCTGATCGACGCCACCACCGCCTACTACGTGGTCGGCATCCAGCGCCCCGGCGCGATGGGCGCCACCCTCGCCTCCTTCGCCGAACAGGCCGACGCCGAGCGCCTGGCCCACGAGGAAGGCGGCCGCGTGCTGCGCTTCGCCGAGATCGACCAGGGCGTGTTGCAGGGCGTCGGCGACGACCACGCCCATCGCCACGGCCATGCGGGGAAAGCGCCATGATGGGCATCGGCATCTGGCAACTGCTGATCATCCTGCTGATCGCGATCATGCTGTTCGGCACCCGGCGCCTGCGCAGCCTGGGCAGCGACCTGGGCGGGGCGATCGGCGGCTTCCGCCGCGCCCTGGACGATTCGCAGGCCCCGCCTAGGGTGGACGAAAAACCTGTGGACAAGATTGTGGATAAAACCACCTGATCCTGGCACCAACGGTGTGCCTGGCCAGGGTCGACCCGTTCCCGCGAGTCGACATGAATACCGCCAGAGCCCGCGCCGGCCGGCTCCGGCGGCCCGGAGCCGGTCCACGGCCTGCCGCTGCGCCACGTTATGCACAGCTCGCTGTGGACAAGATCGTGGATAACCTGTGCGCCGATTCGGATGAAGCCGGCGCTCAGGCCTCGCTCAAGGAACGCCGCGAACCCGGGCGCAGGAAGTACGCCAGCACCAGGCCCAGCACCAGCATTCCCACGACACCGGCGCCGACGAACAGCCCTCCGTAGCCCAGCGCCTTGGCCAGCACGCCGCTGCTGGCCCCGACCAGGCCGGCCAGCAGCAATTGCGCGGAAGCCTGCAAGGTGAAGTCGGCGCCTTCGTGCTCGGGGCGGCACAGGCGCATCATCGCGGCGAACAGGGCAACAGTGGACATGCCGTCGGCCACCTGTTCGAACAGGGCGATGGCGTAGACCAGCCCGACCTGGCCGCCGGCCCCGACCAGCAGGGCCATGGCGGCGATGCCAATGGCCTGCAAGGCGCCGAACAGCAGCAGCGAGCGCAGGGCGCCGAGGCGGGCGTAGAGCAGGCCACCGAGCAGTGCGCCGCCGATGCCGGCCAAGCTGCTGGCCAGGGTCAACTGGCCCAGTTCGCCGGTGCTCCAGCCCTGGTCGACCAGCATCGGCTTGATCATCGGCGAACCCAGGGAATCGCCCAGCTTGAAGGTCAGCACCACCGCCAGCCAGGCGAGCATGCCCGGCTGCGCCAGCAGGCCACGATAGTGACGCAGCAGCAGGCCGGGGCCCGCCGTGGTTTCCGCCAGGGCCGGGCGGAACGGCAGCAGGCGCCGTTCCGGGAAGCGCCAGATCGGCCAGGTCAGCAACAGCAGCAGGCCGGCGATCAGGCCGACGCCGAGGTTCCAGCCCAGCGGGTCGATCAGCAACAACAGGCCGCTGCCACTGATGATCATGCCGGTCTTGTAGCCGCCCACCTGCAAGCTGTTGCCGAGGCCGCGCCAGCGCTCGGGCAGCAGGCGCACGGTGAGGCCGTCGGTGGCCACGTCCTGGGTCGCGGCGGCCAGATTGACCAGCAGCAGCAAGCCGAGCAGCAGCCACAGGCCGGCGCCGAACAGGGTCTGCGGGGCGAGCAGGGCCAGGCCGGCGACGCAGAGGATCACCGTGCCCTGCAACGGCAGTATCCAGCCACGGTGATGGCCGAGGCGCGGCGAGGCCAGGCGGTCGATCCAGGGCGCCCACAACACCTTGAGCAACCAGGGCAGCGCCAGCAGCTTGAGCAGGCCGATCAGCGCCAGGTCGACGCCATGCTGGCGCAGCAGCACCGGCAGGGAATGGGCGATCAGCCCCGAGGGCAGCCCCTGCGCGCAGTAGAGCGAGGCCAGCAGCACCAGGGTGGCATTGGACGGGCGGGCGGCGGACATGGGCGTCCCTCTGTGACGGGAGGCAAGCGTAGGACGGGTCAGCCGCGCAAGGCAACGCCCAGGGCTTTGGTAGGGTGCGCCGCGCGCACCGAGAGGATTGCGGCACCGATCTTTCCGGTGCGCACGGCGCACCCTACGGGAGTCAGGCCGGCGCTACCTGCAAATGCTCGGGCAGCAAGTCGCGCAACTCGCCATTGGCCTTCAACAGCAGCGGCAACAGGCGCTCCCGGGTGGCCGGAGCGAGGTGGGCGCAGATATCGGCCTGGCGCGGCAACGGCAAGCCACCGAGCACGCGGGCGGAAAGCTGCACATTGTCGTCTTCGTCGGCCGCTTCGGTGAGCTTGCACAGGTAGCCGGTGGAGAAACTGCGCAGGCTCTGCACGATCAGTTCGAGGTCGACGATATGGCGGGCGATCCGCACCACGTTGCCCGGCGAGTTGAGGCCGAAGATCAGCACCTTGACCTGCTGGGCCGACAGGCACTCGGCGTAGCGCGCGGCGGTGGCGAACTGGCGGTCCTCGCAGAGCTGGCGGGCCACATCGAGGTGCAGGCTATCCGGCAGGCTCAGGTAGGCGTCGAGGATCAGCCGTGGGTCGAGGTGCACGGTGGCCTGGGCGAGGAAGTCGATGGGCAGGGCGAGGATCAGCTCGCGCAGGCGCTCGGCCGGCAGGTGCGGGGCCAGTTCGGCGACGCGCCGGGGGCCCAGTTGCAGGATCACCGGCACCTTCAGCGCCAGCGGGGTCACGCCCTGGGTGGCCAGCAGCAGACGCTGGCCGATGCTCAGCTCCGGCAGTTCGTTCATGTCAGCGGTCCTTCTCCGAGGATTCGAAGCCCGAGCATGAGCAAACCGGGCCGCCGGGGCAGCCATCTTTGATTGGGCGGGCCGACGGCGGGCGTAACGCCAGCGACGCGGACTGTTACTGGCAGAGCGCCGCCGCCTGTTCCTTGAGCAGGTTGACGAACACGTCCATCTCCACCGGACGGCTGATCAGGTAACCCTGGATCTCGTCGCAGTGCTGCGCCTTGAGGAAATCCATCTGCTCCTGGGTCTCCACGCCCTCGGCGACCACCTTGAGCCCGAGGCTGTGGGCCATGGCGATGATCGCCCGGGTGATGGCGGCGTCCTCGCCGCCCACGGACAGGTCGCGGATGAAAGTCTGGTCGATCTTCACGTAATCGACCGGGAAGCGCTTGAGATAGCTGAGCGAGGAGTAACCGGTGCCGAAATCGTCGATCGCCAGCTTCACGCCCAGTTCGCGCAACTGGTGGAAGATGGCGATGACGCTCTCGACGTTGTCGAGCAACTGGTTCTCGGTCAGTTCCAGCTCCAGCAGGCGCGGCGGCAGGCCGGTCTCGTCGAGCACCTGGCGGATCAGGCGGACCAGGTTGCCATTGCGCAACTGGTGCACCGAGACGTTCACCGACACGCGCAGGTCGGCCAGCCCCTGGCGCTGCCATTCGCGGGCCTGCTGGCAGGCGGTGCGCAGCACGAACTCGCCGATCTGGCTGATCAGCCCGGTCTCCTCGGCCAGGCCGATGAACTCGCTCGGCGGCACCAGGCCGAGTTCCGGCCGGCGCCAGCGCACCAGCGCCTCGGCGGAATTGATGCTGTCGTCGGCGAGGCTCAGCTTGGGTTGGTAGAACACCTCCAACTGGCCCAGCTCGATGCCCTTGCGCAACTGGCTCTCCAGTTGCAGGCGCTCCACCGTGCAGGCCTGGAGGTTGTCGGTGAAGAACTGGAAGGTGTTGCCGCCCAGGTGCTTGGCGTGCTGCACGGCCATGCCGGCCTGGCTGATCAGGGTGGATATCTCCCGCGCGTTCTCCGGCAGCAGGCTGATGCCCATGGAGGCGCTGACCACCAGCTCATGGCCGCCGATGTTCATCGGCACGCGCAGCTTGGCCAGCAGCCGGCTGGCGGTGCGCGCCAGGGCCGACAGGCTGGTGTAGGAGTCCAGCAGCACGGCGAATTCGTCGCCGGACAGCCGCGCCACGGTGTCGGCCTCCGGCACCGCCTGGAGCAGCCGGCGGCTCATCTGGCGCAGCAACTGGTCGGCGATCTCGTGGCCGAGGCTGTCGTTGAGCAGCTTGAAGCGGTCCAGGTCGATGTGCAGCAGGGCCAGGCTGCGGCCGCTCTGGCGCGCGCGCTGGCCGGCCTCGTGCAGGCGCTCCATGAACAGCACGCGGTTGGCCAGGCCGGTGAGCTCGTCGTAGTGCGACAGGTAGCGCAGGCGCTCCTCGGCCTCGCGGCGCGCGGTGAGATCGGCGAAGAAGGCGACCACGTGGCTCACCCGGCCCTGGCGGTCGCGCACCACGTTGAGCTGCAACCACTGCGGATAGAGCTCGCCGTTCTTGCGGGTATCCATCAGCTCGCCCTGCCAGTGGCCGCTGTTCTCCAGCTCGACGTGGATCGCCTGGTACTGGCGGAGCAGCTCGCGGTTGCCGGTCAGCTCGGCGACCCGCCGGCCCTGCACGTCCTCCAGGCGATAGCCGGTGACGGCGCTGTAGGCGCGGTTGACCATCAGCACGCGGTACTCGGCGTCGAGGATGACGATGCCCTCGCTGGCGGCCTCGAAGACCATCGCGGAGAGGCGCTGCTCTTCCTCGCGGTTCTTCCAGTGGCTGATGTCGCGGCGGGTGCCGAGCATGCGCAGCACCTTGCCGGTGGAGTCCCGCTCCACCGCGCGCCCGCGGTCCTCGACCCACACCCAGCGGCCGTCGGCATGGCGCACCCGGTATTCGATGCGATAGCCGTCGCTGAGCCCCTTCATGTGCTCGACCAGCGCCCGGCGCAACGCCGGCAGGTCGTCCGGGTGCAGCCGGGGCTTGAGGTGGCTGAGCACGCCTTTCACGACTTCCGGCTCGATGCCGAAGATCTCCTTGAGGTGCGAGTGGTGCACCTCGTCGGTCTCCAGGTTCCAGTCCCACAGGCCCAGCTCGCTGGCTTCCAGGGCCAGGGCCAGGCGCTCCTCGCTCTCGCTCAGCGCATGCCCGGTGACCGCCAGTTCGCGGGTGCGCAGCTCGACGCGCCGCTCCAGCTCGTCATGGGCCTGGCGCAACTCGCCTTCGGCACGGCGGCGCTGCTCCACTTCGCGGGCCAGTTCCAGGTTGAGGTCGTCGGCCTGCGCCTTGGCCCGCTCCAGGTGCTGGATCAGCGCCTGGTTGTGGAAGCGCTGCAACAGGCTGCGCTGCACCAGGCGGTTGATCTGCCAGGCCACCACCATCAACGCCGCCAGCAGGATCGCGGCGAGCAGCCCCCAGCCGCGCAGCATCTCGTGGGGCGCGAGCAGCAGGTAGCCCATCGAGGGCAGCAGGCAAGGCAGGGCAAAGCTGAGGAAGGCCGGCAGGCTGACCGCGTAGGCGACGCTGGCGGAGAGGATCGCCGCGGCGATCAGGCCGAACACCGTGGCCTGCTGGACGAACACGTCGGCTGGCACCAGGACGATGGCGCCGGTGGCCAGGACCAGGCCCGAGGCGGCGGCACCGAGCATGAACATGCGTCGCCAGAGGGGATTGGCCTGACGAACGGGCGGCGCCATGTTGAAGGCCGCCACCTGGATCAGCCGCAGCACCGCCAGCAGCACCAGCCCCAGCAGCCAGGCGGACAGCCACAGGCCCTGGCGCTGGTCCCAGAGCAGGACAGCGCAGGCCAGGCCGCAGAGCAGCATGAAAAGAGTCGGAGTCCGCGAGCCCTGGTAGAGCAGGCGAATGCGTTCCACGGCGATCTCCGCGGCGAACTGCTGGCGGATTTCGCGATCGGCGTCCACAGACGGCCCGCTACGGCTGGGCCTCGAAGTAACGGTCATAGGCACTGTTCTTGTAATAGTCGGCCTAGGGAAGGGCCCGAAGCATATACCGGCCTTGCCCCGCGACCCAATACTCAGATGTACGAATTGCCATCACACCTATCTTTCGTAGAGCACCGCGTCCGCAACCGACGGCCGGCAGCGTTTGCCCCGCCCTTCCCCACCCCCTAGAATGCCGCGATGCTCAACGATCCCGAACTTCTCCTCGCTTCCCTCAACGATGCGCAATGCCGCGCGGTCGCCGCGCCGCTGGGCCGCCAACTGGTACTGGCCGGCGCCGGCTCGGGCAAGACCCGCGTGCTGGTGCACCGCATCGCCTTCCTGATCCAGATCGAAAAGGCCTCGCCGCACAGCATCCTGTCGGTGACCTTCACCAACAAGGCCGCCAGCGAGATGCGCCACCGCATCGAGCAGTTGCTCGGTGACAACCCGCAGGGCATGTGGGTCGGCACCTTCCACGGCCTGGCCCACCGCCTGCTGCGCGCCCACTGGCAGGAAGCGGGGCTGAGCCAGAACTTCCAGATCCTCGATTCCGACGACCAGCAGCGCCTGGTCAAGCGGGTGATCCGCGACCTCGGCCTCGACGAGCAGCGCTGGCCGGCGCGCCAGGCGCAGTGGTTCATCAACGGCCAGAAGGACGAAGGCATCCGCCCGCAGAACATCCAGGCCAGCGGCGACCTGTTCCTGGCCACCATGCGCAGCATCTACGAAGCCTACGAGGCCGCCTGCGCGCGCACCGGGGTGATCGACTTCTCCGAGCTGCTGCTGCGCGCCCTGGACCTGTGGCGCGACCATCCCGGCCTGCTCGAACACTATCGGCGGCGCTTCCGGCACATCCTGGTCGACGAGTTCCAGGACACCAACGCCGTGCAATACGCCTGGCTGCGCCTGCTGGCCCAGGGCGGCGACAGCCTGATGGTGGTCGGCGACGACGACCAGTCGATCTATGGCTGGCGCGGCGCCAAGATCGAGAACATCCAGCAGTTCTCCAGCGACTTCCCGGATTGCGAGCTGATCCGCCTGGAGCAGAACTACCGCTCCACCGCCGGCATCCTCAAGGCCGCCAACGCGCTGATCGCCAACAACCAGGGGCGCCTCGGCAAGGAACTGTGGACCGAGGACGGCGACGGCGAGCCGATCGCCCTGTATGCCGCCTTCAACGAGCACGACGAAGCGCGCTACGTGGTGGAAAGCATCGAGAGCGCGCTGAAGAAGGGCCTGGCGCGCCGTGAAATCGCCATCCTCTACCGCTCCAACGCCCAGTCGCGGGTGCTGGAAGAAGCCCTGCTGCGCGAACAGATTCCCTACCGCATCTACGGCGGCCAGCGCTTCTTCGAGCGCGCCGAGATCAAGAACGCGGTGGCCTACCTGCGCCTGCTCGACGGCCGCGACAACGACGCCGCGCTGGAACGCATCATCAACGTGCCGCCGCGCGGCATCGGCGAGAAGACCGTCGAGACCCTGCGCGAGCTGGCTCGCCAGCAGGGCCTGTCGCTGTGGGCCGCGCTGCACCAGGCGGTGGGCGCCAAGCTGGTCAGCGGCCGCGCCGCCAGCGCGCTGAACGCCTTCGTCGAGCTGGTCGACGAACTGGCGCTGCGGGTCGAGACGATGCCGCTGCACCTGATGACCCAGACGGTGATCGAACGGAGCGGCCTGCTCACCTATCACCGCGAGGAAAAGGGCGAGAAGGGCCAGGCGCGGGTGGAAAACCTCGAGGAACTGGTCAGCGCCGCGCGCGCCTTCGAGAACGAGGAGAACGAAGAGGGCCTGACCCCGTTGCAGGCCTTCCTCGGCCACGCCTCGCTGGAAGCCGGCGACACCCAGGCCGGGCCGGAAGAGGACTGCGTGCAGATGATGACCCTGCACAGCGCCAAGGGCCTGGAGTTCCCCATGGTGTTCCTGGTCGGCATGGAGGAGGGCCTGTTCCCCCACAAGATGAGCCTGGAGGAGCCCGGCCGCCTGGAAGAGGAACGCCGCCTGGCCTACGTGGGCGTGACCCGCGCCATGCAGCACCTGGTGATCAGCTACGCCGAGACCCGCCGGCTGTACGGCAGCGAGACCTACAACAAGGTGTCGCGCTTCGTCCGCGAGATCCCGTCGAGCCTGGTCCAGGAAGTGCGCCTGTCGAACAGTGTCAGCCGGCCGCTCGGCAACACCGCCCGCAACGCCAACCTGTTCGCCAACGCCGCCGTGCCGGACACCGGCTTCAACCTCGGCCAGGCAGTGCGCCACGCGCTGTTCGGCGAAGGGGTGATCCTCAACTTCGAAGGCTCCGGCGCCCACGCGCGGGTGCAGGTGAAGTTCGAGAACGAAGGCGCCAAGTGGTTGATGCTGGCCTACGCCAAGCTCGAACCACTGTAGGGATGGACGGCCACCCGGTGGAAAACGCTTCGCGATTTTCCACCCTACGGCGGTGATTCCGTAGGGTGGGCTTCAGCCCACCGAGCGAAGCCGAGCCCAGCCGTGTCGTTGCTGGTTGGTGAGCTGAAGCGGAACGCCTTACTTCAATGCAGCCCGCATAAAGCCTCCGACGACCGGTCGGTCCGGTGCGCCCGTCGCCGCCATACTGACGAACGGAGGTGATCGCCATGCCCCGTTCGCCCAGCGCCGCCCAGATCCTCGACGCCGCCCTCTCCCTCGCCGACCAGTGCGGCTGGGAACGCCTGCAACTGTTCGCCGTGGCCACCGAGCTCGGCGTCGGCCTCGATGCCATCGCCCGTCACTACAGTTCCAAGGACGACCTGGTGGAAGCCTGGTACGACCGCGCCGACCAGGCCCTGCTGCGCCGCGCCGGGGACGAGGCGCTGATCGAACTGAACGCCGCCCAGCGCCTGGAAGAACTGCTGTTCGCCTGGCTCGGCGCCCTCGCCCCGCACCGTTCGGTGAGCGGCCAGATGCTGCTCTACAAGCTGGAACCCGGCCACGTGCACCTGCAAGTGCTCGGCCTGCTGCGCATCAGCCGCACGGTGCAGTGGTGGCGCGAAGCCGCCAGGCGCGACACCCACCACCTGGCGCGCATCGTCGAGGAAAGCCTGCTGACCACCATCTACCTGCGCACCTTCGTGCACTGGCTGCGCCACCCAGAGGAAGACGAGATCGAAACGCGCGTCCTGTTGCGTCGGCAACTGGACTGCGGGGCGCTGCGGCGTCTACTGTCCCGCTAAGTGGGAAGCAGGGATGAAGGATCGACCGATGGGCCATACGCTGCTGTCTTCCTGGACCTTCTGGGCGCTGCTCTCGGCCGTCTTCGCCGCGCTGACGGCGATCTTCGCCAAGATCGGCGTCGAGCAGGTCGATCCCGATTTCGCCACCCTGCTGCGCACGGCGGTGGTGCTGGTCAGCCTGGCTCTGCTGCTGCGCCTCACCGGCCAGTACCAGCCGCTGGCCAGCATCTCGACGAAAAGCTACCTGTTCCTGCTGCTCTCCGGGCTGGCCACCGGCGCCTCCTGGCTGTGCTACTTCCGCGCGCTGAAACTCGGCCCGGCCTCGCTGGTGGCGCCTGTGGACAAGTTCAGCCTGGTGCTGGTCGCCATCTTCGGCGTCACCCTGCTCGGTGAACGGCTCGACCTGCGCCAGTGGTGCGGCATCGGCCTGGTCAGCGCCGGGCTGATACTGCTGGTGATCAAGCCCTGATCAGTCCTCGGCCATCTGCCGCGCCAGGCGGCGTTCGCTGTCCCGAGGCGATTCGGCCAGGCCCTGGCGGACTCCGGCACGGTCCCGCTCGTCCTTGTTCTGGCTGAGCTTCCACTTGCCTTCCAGCCGTTCGATCGGAATGGCGAAACCGACGATGGCGCGCAGCATGCCGGCGATATAGTCGGCCGGCGCATCGCTGACCGCCCAGGGCAGGGCGCGGTCCTGCTCGTGGTGCTGGCTGAGGCGGCTGACCAGCGCCAGCAGGCGCTCGCGGTCGTCGAACACTTCCACCCGCCCGTAGGCATGCACGGCGACATAGTTCCAGGTCGGCACCACCCGGCCGTGCTCGCCCTTGCCCGGATAGAAGCCGGGGCTGACGTAGCCTTCGTCCCCCGGGAACACCAGCAGCACCTCGCCGCCATCGGCCAGGGCGCGCCATTGCGGGTTGCCACGGGCGAAATGCCCGTACAGGGTGCCCCGCTCGCCCTCCCCGCGCTCCAGCAGCAGCGGCAGATGGCTGGCCTGCAGGCCGTCGGCGCCCTGGCTGACCAGGATGGCCAGGGGCGTCCGCTCGATCTGCTCGTGCAACCGGGCGAGATCGGTTTCGGCAAAGGCTCTGGGGATGTACATGAACGGTTTCCTCGACGATGTTCGAACCCGGATGCGGCACGGAATCATGCTGACATAAATCCCGATACATTCTGCGACTGGTCAACGCCGCCAAGAGTCGGCAGCATGGCGCGCGTGTAATCCATAACAACGGGATCCCCCTCTATGCAACGCTTTCTCAGCCTCGCCATGGCCCTGTGCATCGGCCTGACGCTCAGCCTGGACGTTCACGCCAAGCGCCTGGGCGGCGGCAAGTCGTTCGGCTCCGCACCGACCCACCAGACCCGCCAGGCCCAGCCCACCACTCCGGCCGCCGCGCCCACCGCGCCGGGCCGCGCACCGGCTGCCGCCAGCGGTGCCTCCAAGTGGCTCGGCCCGCTGGCCGGCATCGCCGCCGGCGGCCTGCTCGCCGCGATGTTCATGGGCGACGGCTTCGAAGGCTTCCAGTTCTTCGACTTCCTGATCCTCGCGCTGATCGCCTTCGTCATCTTCCGCTTCATCGCCGCACGCCGTGCTGCCCAGCAGCAAGGCCGCCCGGCCATGGCCGGCGCGCCGTTCCAGCGTGAAATGCCGCAGCAGCAGGCGCCGATCTTCGGCAGCGCCGCTCCAGCCGCAGCTCCGGCCACCCTCAATGCCCCGGCCTGGTTCGACGAGCAGCGCTTCCTGGAAGCCGGCCGCACCCACTTCATGGCCCTGCAACAGCACTGGGACGCGGCGGAGATGGACAAGATCGCCGAATTCGTCACCCCGTCGATGCTCAACTTCCTCAAGGAAGAGCGCGCCAGCCTGGGCGACGGCTTCCAGTCCACCTACATCGATGACCTGCAGGTGCAACTGGACGGCATCGACGAACTGGCCGACAAGACCGTCGCCACCCTGACCTTCAACGGCCTGGCCAAGACCTCGCGTTTCGACCAGGGCGAAGCCTTCAGCGAAAGCTGGCGCATGGAGCGCCCGCACGGCGACAACCAGCCCTGGCTGGTGGCCGGTATCCGCCAGAACGGCTGATCCCCTCCGCATGAAAAGAACCCGGGCTTGCCCGGGTTCTTTCGTTTCAGCGCCCCGTGCGGAGCCGCCGCCGGGCGATGGAGCGGCGGAACCAGAAACGCGGCGGCCGCGCTGCCGGCAGTCGCGTGGCCCCGGCCTTCCCTTTCAGTGGCACAGCTCGCAGACCTCGGCATGCGGCGCCAGCCTGAGGTATTCGTCCATGCTCAGGTGCACCAGGTTCTGGTGGTCGCCGGCCTCCAGGTAGATGTCCTGCTGGCGGGTCAGTTGCGGGTCGACCAGCATCTTCATGCCATACGGCTCGCCCAGCGCCGGCACCGCGCCAAGCTCGCAATCCCGGAACAGGCCGGCGATGGTCGATTCGTTGGTCAGTTGCCAGTCCCGCCCGTCGCTGCGCACCATGCTCAGGTCCAGGTGACGGCTGGCCGGCAGCACCGCCATCAGGTAGTGGCCCTGGCGGTCGTCGAGGATCACCGACTTGGCCACCCGCTCGGCCGGCACATAGGCGACCCGCGCCGATTCCAGGCTGGTCGCCGAGTGCGGATGCGCCACCAGTTCGTATTCGCAACGCGCGCCCGCCAGGCTGCTCTGCAGCGTTCCCGCCATGCTCATTTCGCACCTCCAGGCCCCGAACCGGGCCTCGCCACTTCCATGGTCAGTCTAGCCAGCCCGTCACCCGGCAGCGGGACGACCGGCTGTACGGTTTTCCCCGCGCCGCGCGCTACTGTATAAAGCGCATCCCACTGCATGAGGGCCCTTGTCCATGGAAGATGTCATCGACCAACTGCGCGAACTCAACGAGCCGGTTCCAGTACCGCTGGAGCTGCCCGACGAGGATCTGCTGGTGGAAATCGAGGAGCAGTTGCTGATCAACCTGCCCCACGACCTGCGCGAGTTCCTGCTCAAGGTCAGCGACGTGGTCTACGGCCGCCTGGAGCCGGTCACCGTCACCGACCCGCAGTCGCATACCTATCTGCCGGAAGTCGCCGCCCAGGCCTGGGACGACGGTGTGCCGCGCGACCTGCTGCCGATCTGCCAGGCCGGCCGCAACTACTACGTGGTCGATATCGAGGGAGAGGTGACCCTGTGGTCGGGCGACGACGACGAGCTGACCGACGAGACCTGGGACTCCGTCTGGCACTGGGCGCGGGACGTCTGGCTGGAAAGCTGAAGCGCCCACGTCGCCCTGGTCTGGCGGGTGGCGCCCTTCCCGGTGCTTGAGCCGCTGGCTGCACCGGGAAAAAATTCCTTCAAGCGGCTGGACGCTTCAAAAAGCCAGAGGGCAGGTGGGCGTTGTGACGGCGGCGATCATTCGTCGGGATGCTCGGCGGACGGCACCGCGTCTTTCAGGTTTTCCGGTGGCGGCGGCGTGTGCGGGCGACCGGCTCGTCGGTCACGGGCAACCACTGCGCGCATCAGCATCATCGCGGTCACGGGTGCCGTCAGCAACAGAATGCCCACGATCAACAACTCGTGAACGACCAATCGTTGCTGGGTCAGGGTAAAGAACAGCATGGAGCAGCCCAGGCAGCCAAAGGCCCCGAAGGTGCTGATCATCGCCGGGCCATGGATACGCTGATAGAAATTGCTCAGCCGCAGCATGCCCACGCCGCCAATCAGGCACAACAGGCCACTGAGCACCAGAATGATGATGATCGGAACGGCCGCCCATAGTGGTAGGTTTGCCATCATTCGATCACTTCCCCGCGCAACAGGAATTTCGCCATTGCCATGGAGCCAGCGAATCCCAGCGCCGCAATCAGCAGTGCCAGCTCGAAATAGACGACGCTCTGGTGGCGCATGCCTTGCAGCACCATCAGGATCATGCCGCACACGTACAGCATGTCCAGAGAGATCACCCGGTCCTGGGCCTTCGGGCCAAGCAAGAGACGCAAAGTGGCCATCAACATGGCCAACACCACGCAGAAACTGGTGAAGATCAAAGCCGCATTCAGCGCATCCGCGATCATTCGAAAATCTCCATCAACGGCTTTTCATAACGCTCGTGAAAGATGCGCCGGAACTCCTGCTCCTCATTCAAATCCAGCAAGTGAACCAGCAGGATCCTGTTGTCGTCGCTGAGTTCGGTCCACACCGTGCCCGGCGTGGAGTTCACGATGCTGGCGAGAATGGTCATGCCGTACACCGAACGAATGTTGAGGCGGATGGTGATGAACCCGGAACGGCTGCGAGCCTGCTTGGTGCCGAGAATGATCTTGCAGACTTTCCAGCAGGAAACCGTGATATCCACCACCACCCGGGTCGCCACCAACACCGCCAGCCAGAGTTTCTTCACTTTCATGCGGCCATGGACATACATGGCACGCGTCATGAGAGGCATGAAGATTGCCAGCACCGCCCCCAGCAACGCATGACTCACTGCCAGCGTTTCATTGAGCAGCATCCAGACGACCCAAAGCACCAATGTCATCCAGGGATAAGGAAAAAGCTTGCGCATCACAGCCGGGCCCCCTCGTCCTCATGCTCCCCGGACAACAGCGAGGAATGCTGGGATGGCGTCGCCTGCCTGTCCTTGGGCAGCGCTCCCAACACACCCTCTATGTAGGCAGCCGGTGCATGGAGCGCATCCGCTGCCCGCTGCAAATAACCCAGCACGGGCCCCGCCGCCAGCGTGATGAGCACCGTCAACCCTATCAACGCGGTCAGCGGCCCGGCTTCGGCCAAGCGCAGACGAGGCTTCTTGTGACGCTCCGGCACCCAGAACAACTGAATCCCCAAGCGCGTCAACGTCAGGGTTGCGGCAAAGCCGGCCACTACCAGCAATATCACGAACAGCCAGACGGCGTATTGCATGGCACTGCCTGCCTCACTCCCGAGAGCGGAGACCAGCAATGCAAACTTGCCGACAAAACCGGACAGCGGTGGCAGACCGCTCAGCACCAGAAGACAGAGGCCGAAGGACAAGGCAAGAAAGGCCATGGCGGCCGGAATCGCGACGCCCACTTCACTCTCTTCCGGCAGAATCATGCCTTCCGCCTCGAACGACTCGATCGTGACCGCCAGCAGGCTGGCACTGAAATCACGGATACGATCGAGCAGGTCCACCAGCAGGTAGAAGGCGGCCACCGCCAGGGTCGATGCCAGCAGGTAATAGAGCGCGGCGGCCGTTCCCTGGCTGCCGCCCAGTGGAATGGCCGTCAACAAGGTCCCGGCTGAAGCGATCACGCTGAAACCGGCAAAGCGCTTGAAATTCGTCGCCGCCAGCATGCCAAAGATGGCATAGCCCAGCGTGATCAAGCCCAGGCCGACCAGCCAGGCGGCGCCGAAGCTGCTACTGACCCCGGCACTCTCGCCGAACACCAGCAGCCACAGGCGCAGCAGCACATAGAAACCCACCTTGGTCATGATGGCAAAAATGGCGCTCACCGGCGCCACCGCCGCGCCATAACTGGCTGGCAGCCAGAAGTTGAGCGGCCAGATGGCGCTCTTGATCAGGAAAGCCACGGCCAGCACGGCGGCACCCGTTTCAAACAACTGGCGGTCGGCAGCGCCCAGCGTGGCCACCTTGTACGCCATATCCGCCATGTTCAAGGTGCCGCTGGCGGAATACATGAGCGCCACGCCCACCAGGAAAATGGACGATGCCACCAGGTTGACCGCGATATAGTGCAGCCCGGCCTTCACCCGCACCCTGCCCGAGCCGTGCAGCAGCAAACCATAGGATGCCGCCAGCATCACTTCGAAGAATACGAACAGGTTGAACAGGTCGTTGGTGAGGAAGGCGCCGTTGATGCCCATCAGCAGCAACTGGAACAGCACATGGAAGTGCACGCCGACGCGATCCCATTTGGCTGCGGCAAAAATCAGTGCAGCGATGGCCAGCACCGCATTGAGCAACAGCATCAACGCATTGAGGCGATCCAGCGCCAACGAAATGGCGACCGGCGAATCCCAGTTGGCAAGCAAGTACACGGCAGCGGGCGCCGAGCCTTCCACCCGGTCGGCCACCACCACCCAGTACAAGGCAACGGCCAACTGCAACAGTACGGCAACCACGCCGATCGCAACCTTGCTGCGCCGGCGGGTCTCGTCCATCGGAACCAGCGCCACCGCGGCAAACAATGGAATCAGTATCGGCAGGATGATCAGGTGCTGCTGCCATCCACTCATAGGGACGAGTCCTCACGACCATCCACATGGTCAGTGCCAGTCAGGCCCCGGGATGCCATCAGCACCACCAGAAACAGTGCCGTCATGGCAAAACCAATCACGATGGCGGTCAGCACCAGCGCCTGTGGCACGGGGTCGGCATACTCGGTCACCGCCAATACCACGCCTTCCTCGATGACAGGCACGGCGTCAGCTTTCAGTTGCCCTACGGCAAACAGCAGCAGGTTGACGGCATAGGACAATATGGAAAGCCCTATGATCACCTGGAAGGTTCGGGGCCGCAGCAGCAGCCACACGCCCGAAGCCGTCAAAACGCCAATGGCCAGTGCCAGTATCAATTCCATCTACTGCCCTCGGGGTTTGCCATCTAAAGGCTGGCTCGATTGCCAGTCGTTTCTTCCACCTTGCCGCCCGGCATACGGTGGCTGCGAATGGACTGGTGCGCCAGACCGACGAGAATCAGCACCGTTGCCCCCACCACCAGCAGGAAAATGCCCAGATCGAACAGGAAGGCGCTGGGCAAGGGTATTTCTCCTAGCACCGGCAATACCGGGTGCGCCGAATGACTGGTCAGGAACGGATAGCCGAACACGAAAGCCCCCATGCCGGTGAGCAGGGCAAACCACAAGCCCGCCGCTATCCAGTAATGGGGGCGAATCGGCAAGTGCGACTCCACCCAGAGCGAACCCGCCACCATGTATTGCAGGATGATGGCCACCGACATCACCAGGCCGGCAACAAAGCCGCCACCGGGCGCGTTATGGCCACGCAGGAACAGATAGATGGCGATCAGCATCAGAACCGGCATCAAAGCACGCACGAACACCGCCGGAATCATCAGGCTGCCGGTCTTGGCTTCATCTCCCGGGCGGAGGCTGGAGGCGCTGTTTTGCTGCTGGGGTAACGGAATGCTCTCCGGCGCGGGCCGGAAACGACGCAACAGGGCGTAAACCGTCAGCGACACGATGCCGAGCACGACGATTTCGCCAAAGGTATCGAAGCCGCGGAAATCCACCAGGATCACATTCACGATATTGCTGCCGCCGCCTTCCGGCAGGGCGCGCTCGACAAAATAGGAAGCCAGGTGTTCGCCACGCTGGCGGGTCAGCAACAGCCAGGCGAGCATGGCCATGGCAAGCCCGACGGCACTGGCGACCAGGAAGTCACGGAAACGCCTCGCACGGTCGGCAACAGTTTCCTGGATACCGGTTTCCTTCGGCTTCAGTCGCGGCGGCAGCCAGCGCAATCCCAGCAGGATCAGCACCGTCGTCACCACTTCCACGACCAGTTGCGTCATGGCCAGGTCCGGCGCCGAGAACCAGGCGAAGGTCAGGCAGGTAACGATACCGGCCCCCCCCATGAAGGCCAGCGCCGCCAGCCGATGAAACTTTGCCTGATGAGCTGCCGCAATGGCACACGCGCCCCCTACCAGCCAGAGCAGCGCAAAGGCCGGGTCCCACGCCGGCAACGACCAGTCGACGGCCACCATGGTGCGATTGATGGCAACACTGCCCAGCAACAGCACGGTAACGACGACAAGCAGCAGTTGGCGTTGCAGGTTATCGCTGCTGAAGCGGCTTTCCACGAAGCCGGCAAAGCGCGTGATGGACAGCAGTACCTGGTCGAAATAGCGCTGACCGTCGAAGCGGTACAGAAGAGGCGCCTGTTCGCGGGAAGTAATGCGGAAATGTTTGCGCAGGACGAAATACAGCAGTACCCCGCAAGTCATGGCGACGATACTCATCACCAATGGCAGGCTGAAGCCATGCCAGATGCTGAGGCTATATTGCGGCGTCATCTCGCCCAGTACCGCCTGCACCCCTAGATGCAGGTAAGGCCCGATGGTCAAGGCGGGCAGCACACCTACGACCAGGCAAATCAGCACC
This sequence comes from Zestomonas carbonaria, assembly GCF_904061905.1. Taxonomy (GTDB): domain Bacteria; phylum Pseudomonadota; class Gammaproteobacteria; order Pseudomonadales; family Pseudomonadaceae; genus Aquipseudomonas; species Aquipseudomonas carbonaria. Next base: position 75,027 of record NZ_CAJFCI010000030.1, on the reverse strand, counting down.
AGAAACTCCACGGGGAAACGCATCCAGTGCGGTGGCTCATGTGGCGTGCGCGGCAGGTCCGTCGCCACCGGCCCGAAAAAGACCTCGTAAACGAAACGCAGCGAATAGCAGACGCTGAAGGCGCCGGCCACGGTGGCCGCCACCGACATGAACCAGTTGTGGGTATCGCCCACGTTCACGGTTTCAGCGAAGAACATTTCCTTGGACAGGAAGCCATTGAGCAGGGGGACCCCGGCCATCGAGGCCGCCGCCACGATGGCCAGTGTGGCCGTGATCGGCATCTGCTTGCGCAAGCCACTCAGGCGGCGCAGGTCCCGTGTGCCGCTTTCGTGGTCGATGATGCCCGCCGCCATGAACAGCGACGCCTTGAAGGTGGCGTGATTGAGAAGATGGAAAATGGCCGCCACCGCCGCCAGGGGCGTTCCTATCCCCAACAGCAGGGTAATCAGTCCAAGGTGGCTGATGGTGGAGTAGGCCAACAGCCCCTTCAGGTCATGCTGGAAGATCGCGAGGAAGGCTCCGATCAGCAGGGTCAGCAGGCCTGCCGTGCCAATCACCCAGGTCCAGGCTTCGGTACCGGACAACACCGGCCACAAGCGCACCAGCAGAAAAACCCCCGCCTTGACCATGGTGGCCGAGTGCAGATAGGCCGACACCGGAGTGGGCGCCGCCATGGCGCGCGGCAGCCAGAAGTGGAAGGGGAACTGGGCGCTTTTGGTCAAGGCCCCCAGCGCCACCAGAATCAGTATCGGCAGATACCAGTCATGTGCCTGAATTTCCTCGCGGGCCGCCAGCACCACATCCAGGTCGTAGCTGCCGACGATCTGCCCCAGCAATATCAGGCCAACGAGCAGGCACAACCCACCCGCGGCGGTCACGGTAAAGGCCATGCGCGCGCCACGCCGCGCATCGGCCCGGTGATACCAGTAACCGATCAGCATGAAGGACGTCAGGCTGGTCAATTCCCAGAACAGCACCAACTGGATGAGGTTGCCGGACAGCACCAGCCCCAGCATGGCGCCCATGAAGGCCAGCAGAAAGGAGAAAAAGCGTGGCACCGGATCTTTCGGCGACATGTAGTAGCGCGCATAGAGCACCACCAGAAAACCGATGCCGCTGACCAGCAACGAAAACAGCCAGGAAAAGCCATCCATGCGTATGGTCAGGGCGAGTCCCCAGGCTGGTATCCAGGGAATGTCGTAGCGCAACACGCCTTCTTGCGCCATCTGGGGGTACAGCAGCAGTGTCAGCACCAGACAGGCAAGCGCTATCGATCCGGCCAGCCAGGCTTCCAGATTCCGGGCGTTGGCACGCAGCAGGGCAGCAAGAACACTGCCGATGAAGGGCAGCAGAACGATCCAGTACAACAGCATAAGTGTGTCCAATGGTGTAACGGAGAGCCGCCAGAAGCGCCGCCAAGCGCGAGAAAGGCCAGTCCCGTGTTTTCGGCCAGGCTGAGTTTGCCACCCCGATCGTCATCAAAGAAACCACGATGGCCAAACACGCTATTGCACTGGGCGAGCTTGCCGAGAGAACCCCGGGCACCGAGCCGCCATTCCCCACCCCTTGCAGCGGCTCGAGGCCTGGACAAGGGTTCGCGTCGGTATCACGGACATCTTCCCCAACGACGACGCCATCGTCCGCCTGGTCGGGACGACGTTGCCGAAGCAGAACGATGAATAGGGGGCTGCAATGGCTCAGTGACAATCAGTCTGCCGGTTATCCGCCGTGACTGGCCGAGTCTCCGCAGGCCCGATTGTAGAGCCATGGCAGCTACGCCACGTCCCCCGGGACACAATCTGAAACATCAAACCCGCTGTTCTTCCTCCAGCGCCAGCAAGCCTAGCAAATAGTGTCCGAAATATTTCAGGTCCTGTTCCAGCGCCTGCCGGGCCGCCGCGCCGTCGCCACGTTCCAGGGCATCCAGGACATCGCCATGGAACTGATTCAGGCGCAATGACAGGTCCGCTTCGCTGAACAACCTGTTGAAGAAGGGGCCTACCTGTAGCCAGAGCGAGTCGATCAAGCGCAGTAAAAGAGGGTTTTCGCAGCGCTGGTACAGGTGCAGGTGAAAATGGCTGTTGTGGCTCAAATACTGTTCGATGCTGCCTTTTTGCACGGCGTCCTGCATCGTTTCGACGCAATTGCGCAAACAACGCAGGTCATCGCGGGTCAACCGCGGCACCGCTAGGTCGACTGCAAGGCCTTCGAGTGCCAGGCGCACCGATAGAAGTTGTTCGTAGCGTTCGCGGGTCATTGCCGGGACCCGCATCGAGCGTTGCGGTTCTCCCTCCAACGCGCCTTCGGCAACCAGGCGCTGGAGCGCCGTGCGGACCGGCATGGCGCTGGTTCCCCACTGCCGGGCCAGATCGCGGATCTTCAGCGCCTGGCCGGGGCGGTAGCGTCCCGCCAACAGGTCGGCGCGAATGCTCTGGTAAAGCTGCTCCTGCAAATTGTCCGCAGGTTTTGCCTGCGCCGGGTCCGCGGGCGGTGCGGGCAGTTGCTCGAAGGTCAGGCTGCAATTACGCATGGATACTCCTGTTTCTGTGATCACAGGGTTCGACAATCGACGCCATTGTACCGCCGGCTCACGGTCTGTTCACGACCCGTTCCGGAACCGGCCTCCTGACAACGAGCCGAACCGATGTTGTTCTGATGGCGAGGCCATTCTAGCAATACCCGGGGTTCCTCCGAGAAGCCGGGGCCCCTCGAAGGGAACCCGCTATTGACTTATTTGTGATCACAAATAGCATGTTCAGGAAATCGTACGAGGTGTCCGACATGACTGCCAGTGGTATCGCCGAGCACGCCGTGGAAACCTTCGCCGCCCGCGAGCGGCAGCGTTTCCTGGAACAGAACCCGAAATCCGTCGCCCTGGCCGAACGCGCCCGCCATTCGCTGTTCGGCGGCGTGCCGATGCACTGGATGGCCGACTGGTCGACGCCCTGCCCGCTGTTCGTCGAACGCGCCCAGGGCGCGCGCTTCCATGACGTGGACGGCCACGAATACATCGACTTCTGCCTGGGCGACACCGGCAGCATGTTCGGCCACTCGCCGGCGCCGATCGCCAGGGCCCTGGCCGAACAGGCGGGCAACGGCCTGACCACCATGCTGCCCGGCGAGGATGCGGTGGTCGCCGGTGAACTGCTCGCCGGGCGCTTCGGCCTGCCCTACTGGCAGGTCACCGCGACCGCCACCGATGCCAACCGCTACGTGCTGCGCTGGGCACGGGCGATCACCGGGCGCAAGGTGCTGCTGGTGTTCGACGGCTGCTACCACGGCACCGTGGACGACGTCATGGTTCGCCACCGCGACGGCCGAACGGTGCACCGCTCCGGGCTGGTCGGCCAGGCCCACGACCTGACCCGCTACAGTCGCTCGATCCCCTTCAACGACATTGCCGCCCTGGAGGCCGCGCTGGCCCAGGGCGACGTCTGCGCCCTGCTCTGCGAGCCGGCGATGACCAACATCGGCATGGTCCTGCCCGAGCCCGGCTTCCTGCAGAAATGCCGCGAGCTGACCCGCCGCTACGGCTCTCTGCTGATCGTCGACGAGACCCACACCATCTCCACCGGCATCGGCGGCTGCACGAAGCTGTGGGGACTCGACCCGGACTTCTTCGTGCTCGGCAAGCCGATCGCCGGCGGCGTGCCCTGTGGCGTGTTCGGTTGCAGCGCGGCGATGGCCGACGCCATGTCCCAGGCCCGCCGGCACGCCAGCGAGCACAGCCATGGCCACAGCGGCATGGGCACCACCCTGTCGGCCAACGCCCTGGCCATGCACTGCATGCGCGCCAACCTCGAACAGGTGATGACCCAGGCCGCCTACGACCACATGCTGCCGCTGGCGGCGCGGCTGGCCGAAGGCTTCCGAGGGCTGATCGGCAAGCACGGGCTGCAATGGTCGGTGACCGAACTGGGCGCGCGCTGCGAGTTCCAGTTCTGCCCGCAACCGCCGAAGACCGGCGCCGAGGCGGAAGCGGCCTTCCACGACGACTTGCAGATGGCCCTGCACCTGTACCTGATCAACCGCGGCATCCTGATCACGCCGTTCCACAACATGACCCTGTGTTGCCCGGATACCTCGGAAGCCGATGCGGATCGGTTGATCGCCACTCTGGATGAGGCGTTGACCGAGCTGCTGGCCATTCCTGGTGCGCGTGAGTGAATGTGAGGTCAGGCGATGATGCTGGCGGATGGGACGGACTCTCCTCCCCACACCAGCCCTCATTCAGAACGCACCCCACCAACCAACCCCCTCCGCGAGAACCCACCATGCGATTCGCCGATCCCCGGGAAGCCCAGGACTTCCTCGCCCAGCACCCCGAAGTGCGCAGCTTCGAGCTGATCCTGATCGACGCCAACGGCGTACCACGCGGCAAGCTGCTGCACCGCGACGAGTTGCTGGCCGTCTACCAGCACGGTCGCCCGTTGCCCAGCTCGATCCTCGCCCTGACCATCCAGGGCGAGGACGTCGAGGACAGTGGGCTGGTCTGGGAGGTCGCCGACGCCGATTGCTGGACCTATCCCCTGCCCGGCAGCCTGTGCCTGCAACCCTGGCGTGCCACGCCGACCGGCCAGTTCCAGGTCAGCATGCACCCGCAGCGTGGCCTGCCGGCCGCCCCGGCCGATCCGCGCCACGTGCTGGTACGCGCCATCGAGCGGCTCGAGGCCGACGGCTACCACCCGGTGATGGCGGTGGAGCTGGAGTTCTACCTGCTCGACAAGCAGCGCGACGCGCAGGGCCGGCCGCAGCCGGCGTTGCAGATGAACGGCGTGCGCCCGCAGGCGCCACAGGTCTATGGCGTGCATGAGCTGGAACAGTTGCAGCCGTTCCTCGACGACCTCTATTCCGCCTGCGAGGTGCAGGGCCTGCCGGTACGCACGGCGATTTCCGAATACGCGCCCGGCCAGCTCGAACTGACCCTCGAACACCGCTTCGACGCCTTGCAGGCCATCGACGAGGGTCTTCGCTACAAGCGCCTGGTCAAGGGCGTGGCCAACAAGCACGGCTTGCAGGCCTGCTTCATGGCCAAGCCGTTCGGCGACCAGGCCGGCAGCGGCCTGCACCTGCACGTCAGCCTGGCCGACGACCAGGGCAACAACCTGTTCGCCTCGGAAGATCCCCAGGGCACGCCGCTGCTGCGCCATGCCATCGGCGGGATGATGGCTACCCTGCTCGACTCGCTGGCGATCTTCTGCCCCAACGCCAACTCGTTCCGCCGCTTCCAGGCCAACAGCTACGCGCCGCTGGCCAAGAGCTGGGGCGTCAACAACCGCACCGTGTCGTTCCGCGTGCCCGGCGGCCCGGCGCAGAGCCGGCATATCGAGCACCGTATCTGTGGCGCCGACGCCAACCCCTACCTGGCGGCGGCGGCGCTCCTTTCCGGAATCCGCTACGGCATCCGCCACCAGAGCGACCCCGGCCCGGCCATCGAGGGCAACGGCTACGCGCAAGCGACCGAGTTCCTGCCCACCGACTGGCTCACCGCGCTGCACGCCCTGGAGCGCTCGTCCTGGGCCGAGGAAGCCTTCGGCGCCGGCTTCCTCAAGGTGTTCCTGGCCATCAAGTGGCACGAGTACCGCCAGTTCATGGGCGAGGTCGGCGAGCAGGACTGGCGCTGGTATCTGAACCACGCGTAGGCGTCGAAGCCTGCCCCGGAAACGATAGAAATCGTTCTCCATACGCCCGGCGCCGGTTAAGGTATCCGCAGAAATGACCGAGGAGTCACCAATGGAAGCCGGCGCCGCACAACTGAGCATGACCGTCCTGATGACCCCGGACAAAGCCAACTTCTCCGGCAACGTCCACGGCGGCACCCTGCTCAAGTACCTCGACGAGGTCGCCTATGCCTGCGCCAGCCGCTACGCCGGCTGCTACGTGGTGACCCTGTCGGTGGACCAGGTGGTATTCCGCGAGCCGATCCACGTCGGCGAGCTCGTCACTTTCCTCGCCTCGGTCAACTACACTGGCACCACGTCGATGGAGATCGGCATCAAGGTGATCACCGAGAACATCCGCGAGAAGTCGGTGCGCCACACCAACAGTTGCTTTTTCACCATGGTCGCCGTGGACGAGCAACGCAAACCCTGCGCGGTGCCGCCGCGGCAGCCGGAAACCGCCGACGAGCGCCGGCGCTTCAAGCAGGGCCAGCAACGACGGGCCCTGCGCCAGGAACTGGAGCGCCGCTACCAGGACATCCGCGAGGAGAGCTGAAACAGCGAAAAGTCTGAAAACGCGCTGGGGGCTGGACGAGACAGCCGCCCCACATGCAGCTTCGCGCCGCCTTTTCGTCCGGCTTTCCGGCCTCCAGCGCCCTTCTCGATTTTCCGCTCGCCACATCCTGTTTAAAAATCAACAGCTTGTATTCACAAAACTGGCACGCTAGCTGCGTTAGAATGTCGCCTCATTGCGCTCCGCCCGAGTCCTGGGCACGGCCGCGCTGTCTCCCCTCCAGTGCCTCGTTCCGCCGTCAGAGCCATTTTTGCCGCGCCGGTCTTGCCCAGCCCGAATTCGCGCGGCCAGCCATTCAGTTCATACGGGAGATTCGATGCCACACCATACGCCCCTGATCGCCACTATCGCCGTGGGCTTCGTACTCGCCTATTTCCTCGGCGCCCTCGCCACCCGCCTGCGCCTGTCGCCGCTGGTGGGCTACCTGATCGCCGGTATCCTTGTCGGCCCCTTCACCCCCGGTTTCGTCGCCGACAAGGAACTCTCTCACGAGATTTCCGAGATCGGCGTGATGCTGCTGATGTTCGGCGTCGGCCTGCACTTCTCGCTGAAAGACCTGATGTCGGTGAAGCACATCGCCATTCCCGGCGCCCTGGCGCAGATCGCCGTGGCCACCCTGCTCGGCATGGGCCTGGCCTGGATGCTGGACTGGGGCCTGGGCGCCGGCCTGGTGTTCGGCCTGGCGCTGTCGGTGGCCAGTACCGTGGTGTTGCTGCGCGCCCTCGAGGAGCGCCAGTTGCTCGACAGCCGGCGCGGCAAGATCGCCATCGGCTGGCTGATCGTCGAGGACCTGGTAATGGTGGTCACCCTGGTCCTGCTGCCGGCGCTGGCCGGCGTGCTCGGCGGCAACTCGCAAGGCAACGAGGATGCCGGCGTGTTGATGCCGCTGCTGATCACCCTGGGCAAGGTCAGCCTGTTCATCGCCCTGATGGTGGTGGTCGGCCGCCGCCTGATCCCCTGGATGCTCGAACGCACCGCCGGCAGCGGCTCGCGCGAGCTGTTCACCCTGGCGGTGCTGGCCATCGCCATGGGCATCGCCTACTTCGCCGCCCAGGTGTTCGGCGTGTCCTTCGCCCTCGGCGCCTTCTTCGCCGGCATGATGCTCAACGAATCGGAACACAACCACCGCGCCGCCGAGGACTCCCAGGGGCTGCGCGACGCCTTCGCGGTACTGTTCTTCGTCGCCGTGGGCATGCTGTTCGACCCGGCGATCCTGATCCAGCAACCGGCCGCGGTGCTGGCCACCTTCCTGATCATCGTGTTCGGCAAGTCGCTGGCCGCGCTGCTCATCGTGCGCGCCTTCGGCAAGCCGCTGAGCACCGCGCTGACCATTTCCGCCAGCCTGGCGCAGATCGGCGAGTTCTCCTTCATCCTCGTCGCCCTCGGCGTCGGCCTCGGCCTGCTGCCGGAAGCCGGCCGCGACCTGGTCCTCGCCGGGGCGATCCTGTCGATCCTGGTCAACCCACTGTGCTTCTCCATGATCGACCGCCTGCAACCCTGGCTCGACGTGCGCGAGAACACCGTGCCGGCAGATACCCCGAGCGCCGCCGAGGAGCCCGACGACATCCCGGTGATCCACGAAACCGAGCACGCCATCCTGATCGGCCACGGCCGGGTCGGCAGCCGCATCAGCCGGCGCCTGAGCGAGGAAGGCGTGCCGCTGGTGATCATCGAGGACAACCGTGCGCGCGCCCAGGAACTGCGCGAGGAAGGTTTCAGCGTGGTGCTCGGCAACGCGGCCAGCAACCATGTGCTGGACCTGGCCAACGTGGACAAGGCGCGCTGGCTGCTGATCGCCATCCCCAACGCCCTGGAGGCCGGCCAGATCGCCATGCACGCGCGGGCGGCCAACCCCGGCCTGGACATCATCGCCCGCGCCCACTTCGACGACGAGGTGGAATACCTCAGCGAGCACAACGCCGACCTGGTGGTGATGGGTGAGCGCGAGATCGCCCGGGTGATGTTCTCCCGCCTTGGCCTGGACAGCCAGAGGTCGATGACACCGGACTCGACGGCGGCCTGAACGGTTTTATTGGGTCCCCGCGAACGCGGGAATCCAGCAAACAACGTCGTAGGGTGGAAAACCGCGAAGCGTTTTCCACCAATAGCGAACACCGCGCCTACAGCCGCTCGGCGGCGAACTTCAGGCGCGGGTGGGCGATGCGGTCCTGGGCCCGCACCAGTTGCAGTTCATAGCTGGCGCAGGCCTGGGTCTCCAGCAACACCTCGTGCACCGCGGCCGACGTGAACTCGAAGGCCGCGCGCAGATCGTCGCCAAGCAGCACACGGCCGAGGAATAGCCCGGACGTCAGGTCGCCGACGCCCACCGGCTGGCGCGGGAAGGCCAGGTAGGGGCGGCGTATCAACCAACGCTCGCCGGCAGTCACCAGCAGCATCTCGAAACAGTCCTCGTCCTTGCCCGGATAGCTCAGGTGCTTGACCAGCACCGCCCTGGGTCCGCGCACCAGCAACGCCTCGGCCATCTCCACGCAATCGGCCAGCGACGTGGGCCGGCGCCCGGCGAAGCTGTCCAGCTCAAGCTGGTTGGGACACAGGAAGTCGGCCAGCGCCGCCGCTTCCTCGAGAAGGAACTCGCCTACCTCCGGGGCGACGATGCACCCCTTCTCCGGGTGCCCCATCACCGGGTCGCAGAGGTAGAGGGCGCGCGGGTTGGCCGCCTTGATCCGCGCCACTCCGGCGAGGATCGCCCGGCCCTGGGCGGCGCTGCCCAGGTAGCCGGAAACCACTCCGTCGCAACGGCCCAGTTCGCCGATCGCGGCGATACCCTCGATCAGCGCCGGGATCTGCTCCGGTGGCAGCACCTCGCCGGCCCACTGGCCGTACTGGGTGTGGTTGGAGAACTGCACGGTATTCAACGGCCAGACATTGACGCCAATGCGCTGCAACGGGAACACCGCGGCGCCGTTGCCGGCGTGGCCGAATACCACGTGGGACTGGATGCTGAGCAGGTTTGGGGTGTGAGGCATTAGACGAATTTCCATATGGCGAGGGTCGAGTATCGCGCTATCCGCCACGCGCGGCGATGATAAGCTGAGTGTCCCCGCCCGTGACGGAACCGCCATGCTGACCCTGGGTAACCTGTTCGTCCTGATGCTGCTCGCCACTGCCGGCGCCTGGCTGTGGCACGCCCACGGCCTGCGCGAGCGCGCCCTGGAGCTGGTCAAGCAGCACTGTGCGCGCGCGGACGTGCTGCTGCTCGACGACAACGTCGCCCTGCGGCGCATCGCCCTGCTCCCCGACGCCCGTGGGCGCAAGCGGCTGGCGCGAGTCTACGGTTTCGAATTCACGGTCACCGGCGAGCAGCGCCATGCCGGCAGCATCATCCTGTTCGGCCGCCACCTGGGCGGCATCGAACTGGCGCCGCATCCCTTCGATGCCCGCGCCGAGGCGGATGCGCCGGTGCCGCTGGAACACCCGCCGGTGGAGTCGAACGCCAAGGTGATCTCGCTGAATGACTGGCGGCGCCAGCACGATCAGTGGAACTCCTGATCCAGCAGCGCCTGGATACGCCGCCAGTCGGAAGCCGTCGCGTAGGTCATCGGCCGGCGAAGCAGGCGACATTTCCAGCGGTGCCAGCGGCTTTCCCGCCGCCGGCGGTTGCGCAGGCAGCCGGCCGCCAGCCAGCCCGCATCGAACCCCGCCCAGGCGCCCGCCGCCACCCACAGGTTGGGCCACAGCAGCGGCGCCACTTCGTACAGGTAGATCGCCTCGAGCTCCTGCCGCGACAGGCCGCTGGCAACCAGCTCGGCGGCCACCCAGCGCAGCTCGCTCTCCTGCAGCTCGGTGTCCAGCCACAACGTGGACAGCGCCTGCCAGACGCGGATACGGGAGGCTTCGGGGTTCATCCGCCGCGTTCAACTGCGCTGCAACAGGAAGTCCGCCACCCGCCGCGCGCTGTCCTCGGGGAACTCCTGCATGAAGCAGTGCCCGCCGGCCACCTGATGGGCGCTGACATGGGCGTTCTGCGCGGTGAGCCGCGCCACCGACCGGGCGACGAAAGGGTAGGTGCGCTGGCCGTAGAGGATCAGGCTGGGGGTGACGATCTTGCCCAGCGACGGCCACAGGCGCTTCGGGCACGAGGAGAAGATCTCCGCCTCGCGGCTCGGCCGGCACTTCAGCTCGATGCCACCCTCCACCTCGACCATCGCGTGCTCGACGAAGGCCCATAGCGCCGCATCGGTCCAGCCCTTGTAGATACCGCGCCCGTGCAATGCGCTGTAAGCCGCCAGCCGGTCGTTCCAGCGGCTGCGGCGGGCGGCGGCGCGCGCCGCCATGCCGTTCTTGCGGCGCACGCCGAGCACTTCGGCGAAGCTCATCACACCGATCATCGCCGGGGTGAACAGCACCGGGTCGAGCAGTACCGCGCGCTGGAACAGTTGCGGCCACTTGGCCAGGATCAGGCAGCTCAACACCCCGCCGAAACTGTGCCCGGCAGCGAAGCGCGGCACTTCGCCGAAGCGTCCGCGACCGCTCTCGAAAGCCTCCACCGCCAGCTCGGCGCTGCGGTTCCAGCCATGGAAACGGCCACCATGGTCGCTGTCGCCATGGCCCTGCACGTCGCACAGCCAGAGGTCGAACTCATCCGCCAGCCGCTTGAGCATCGGCTCGTAGGTGAGCCCGCAAAAGCCATTGCCGTGCAGGAAATGCAGCAGCGGCTTGCCGGACGGTTCGCTGTGCCAGCCGCGCAGGGTGAAACCGGCGGAAGTCGCATGGGACCAGGGGTGGAGGATCATGGAGGCGTGCAATCGACGGAAAATGGGAGGGCAGTTTAGCCCTGTTGCAGCCGACAGGCAGCCATCCCCGTTCGCAACACCTCTTCATCCTGCGCCTCGGCGAAGATCAGCTCCAGGCGCGAATCCTTGCGCCATTCGCTGGCCCGCCAGTGCGGCGCTTCGCCGTCCAGGGCGTTGGCCGACAGCCAGCCGGCATTGGTCTGCAACACCAGCTTGGCGCGCCGCCAGGGCAGGCTCGCGAGCCATTGCTGCACGCGCAGCAGCTCGAAGCTCTGGCTGGGGTGCCAGCGCCAGCCGATGCTCCAGCCTTCGGCCTGGGCCTGTATCCGGCAGATCGGTTCGTCCGGGGTGCGCCACAGCGCTGGCGGCGGCGCGGCACCACCCGGCAGTCGTTCGGCATCGACAGCGCCGGCCTGTACGTCGTGGCCGGGCAGTTCGACGAAGGGCAGGCGACCCTGGCTGGTCCAGCGCAGCAGTACGTCCGGCAGGGCCGCGACCAGGCGCGCCCGGGCCACCTCGTCCAGGCTTTCCGCCTTGTTCAGCAGCAACAGCCCGGCCCCGCCCAAAGCCGCCTGCTGGCTATCCGGCAGCGCCTGGCCATCGGCCAGGGCGGCGGCGTCCAGCACCAGCACCGTGGGTTGCACGGCCAGCACCGAATCCCACGGCGGCTCGCCCAACTGGCGCAGCAGCTCGGCGGGATGGCCGAGCCCGGAAGGTTCGATCAGCAGGCGCTGCGGCTTCGCCCGGCGCAGCAGGCGACCGAGCCCGACCTGGAACGGCGCGCCGTTGACGCAGCACAGGCAGCCGCCAGCGACTTCGGCCAGTCGCACGCCATCGCCGCCGTCATCCAGCAACGCGGCATCCAGGCCGATCTGGCCGAACTCGTTGATCAGCACCGCCCAGCGCTCGTGCGCCGGACGCTGGGCCAGCAGGTCGCGGATCAGGCTGGTCTTGCCGGCGCCAAGCGGGCCAGCGATCAGGTGGGTGGGGATATGCGTCAACATCTGCCTATGCTGCGGCTTGTACCGGCCAACGGGAAAGCCCTAGAGTGCAGCGCATCGCTTCCGGAGACCAGTCCATGCGCCACCTGTTCGCCCTGCTCTGTTCCGCCCTTCCCCTGCTGGCCCAAGCCGAAGCCTGCGTGGTGCACACCCAGGGCAACCGGCTGGACGTCAAGGTCTGCCAGCAGAACCAGAGCATCCCGCCGCAGATGTTCCGCGACGGTTTCTGCCAGCCGCAGCTCAAGGGCCAGAAGGTCGAGGTGGAGTTCGTCGCGCAGTGCCCGCAGGGCTCGTTCGGTGTCTGCCGCAACGCCCAGGTGTCCAACCTGCCCTATCGCCAGGACATCCACTACTACGGCGTGGAGAGCGACGCCAACTACCTCAAGCCCTACTGCGAGCGGCAGAACAAGGGCGTGTGGATGGCTCGCTAGCCCGAACTGCTCATGGCCTGTAGGAGCGCGCCATGCGCGCGATTCACGGCCATGGGCCGCTCCGCGCTATCAGGCCACCTCCCTGGTCCAGGGGCCGAACGGATCGGGCAGGCATTGCCAGGCCTCCACGCCGGCCGCCATTTCCGCATCGTCGAGCAGGCAGGCGTCCAGTTCGGCGGTCAGGCGCGCGAAGTCGATATTCTGGCCGATGAACACCAGTTCCTGGCGGCAGTCGCCGACCTGCACGTCCCAGTGCCTGAGGATCGCCTGCAGGCTCTCTTCGTCCTGCGGCCAGTGCGCCTTCGGTACGAAGCGCCACCAGCGCCCGGCCGGGCCGTGACGCATCAGGCCGCCGGCCTGTGACCAACTGCCGGCCTCGCGGTACTGGCTGGCCAGCCAGAAGAAGCCCTTGGAGCGCAGCAGGTTGCCGTTGTCCCATTCGCGGGTGAGGAAATCGTGGAAGCGCTGTGGGTGGAACGGCCGCCGCGCCCGGTAGGCGGTCGAGGAGATGCCGTATTCCTCGCTTTCCGGCACGTGCTCGCCGCGCAGCTCCTTCAGCCAGCCCGGCGCCTGCGCCGCGCGCTCGAAGTCGAAGCGTCCGGTGTCGAGGATGCTTTCCAGCGCTACCTGGCCCATGGACATCGGCAGGATCTCGGCGTGGGTGTTGAGGCTGCGGAGAATCGCCGTCAGTTCCTCGAGCTGGGCACCGGAAATCAGGTCTATCTTGCTGATCAGAATCACATCGGCGAATTCCACCTGCTCGATCAGCAGGTCGGTGATCGCGCGCTCGTCCTCCTCGCCCAGGGTCTCGCCACGGCTGGCCAGGCTCCGCGCGGCATGGAAGTCGGGCAGGAAGTTCACCCCGTCGACCACCGTGACCAGGGTATCCAGCCGCGCCAGGTCGGACAGGCTGCGGCCCTGCTCGTCGCGGAAGGTGAAGGTCTCGGCCACCGGCAGGGGTTCGGAGATGCCGGTGGACTCGATCAGCAGGTAGTCGAAGCGTCCCTCGCGGGCCAGCCGGCTGACCTCTTCCAGCAGGTCCTCGCGCAAGGTGCAGCAGATGCAGCCGTTGCTCATCTCGACGAGCTTTTCCTCGCCACGCGCGAGGGTGACGTCGCGCTGCACTTCGCTGGCGTCGATGTTGATTTCGCTCATGTCGTTGACGATCACCGCCACGCGGCGGTTCTCACGGTTCTTCAGGACATGGTTGAGCAGCGTGCTCTTGCCGGCGCCGAGAAAGCCGGATAACACGGTGACAGGGAGTCGCGGGTCCATCGGGAATACCTCTTCAGCTATCACGGAGATGTTTTTCGCGCCGTTCCTGGCGTTCTTTCGCTTCGATGCACAGGGTCGCGGTGGGCCGCAGCAGCAGGCGGCGCAGGCCGATCGGCTCGCCGGTTTCCGCGCACCAGCCGTACTCGCCGCAGGCCAGGCGTTCGAGCGCCCGGTCGATCTTGTCCAGCAGCTTCTTCTCGCGCTCGAGCAGGCGCAGTTGCCAGCGGCGCTGTTCCTCGGCGCTACCCTGGTCGTTGGGGTCGCTGATGAACTCCTGCTCGCGCAGCAGGACGAGTTCCTCGTCGATGCGTGCCTGCAATTCGTGGCGCTGTTCCAGCAGCAGGTTGCGGAAGAACGCCTGCTGGGCATCGTTCATGTAGGCGGAGTCCGGTTGGGCGAGCAGTTCCTGTTCGGTCATGGCGGGCTACTTCATGGGGCTTGAATCATTAATGTTATATTATAACAATAACAATCGACCAAGCCCTCCGCGAGAACCTCCCGATGAACGCCCTGACCACCCTGCCCGATATCGCCGGGCAAACCCGTGAAGATCCGCTCGCCCTGGACTGGGTGGGCATGTGCGGCATCGCCCTGCCGGTGCGGCTCGATGGCGAACGGCTGATGGCACGGGCCGATGCGGGTGTCGACCTGGCCGACGGCGCGGCGCGCGGCATCCACATGTCGCGCCTGTACCTGGCGCTGGAGCGCCTGGAGCATGAGCCGCTGTCGCCGGCGTCACTGAGGCGGGTACTGGAAGCGTTCCTCGACAGCCACAGCGGCCTGTCCACCCGCGCACAGTTGCGACTGCGCACGGAAGCACTGCTCCAACGCCCGGCGCTGGTCAGCACCTTGTCCGGCTGGAAGGCTTATCCGCTGCAAATCGATGCAGGCCTGGATGCGCGGGGGTTTCACGTGGAACTACGGGTGGAAATCGGCTATTCGTCGACCTGCCCGTGTTCCGCGGCACTGGCCCGGCAACTGATCCAGCAGCGCTTCGCCGACGATTTCTCCGCCAGGCCGCCGGACCACGAGGCCGTGCTGGCCTGGCTGGGCAGCGACCAGGGTATCGTCGCCACCCCGCACAGCCAGCGCAGTACCGCCCAGGTCCGGGTACGCCTGCATGAAGATTGCGCATGCATTCCCCTGAAAGGCCTGGTCGATCCCCTCGAACAGGCGCTCGGAACCGCGCTACAGACGGCGGTGAAACGCGCCGACGAGCAGGCCTTCGCCCTCGCCAATGGCCAGAATCCGATGTTCTGCGAAGACGCCGCGCGCCGCCTGCACCAGGCCCTTCGCCGGTTGCCGGACATCGATGGCTTCCACCTGCGCGTCGAACATGCGGAGAGCCTGCACGCCCATGACGCGGTGGCGGAAAGCAGTTGGAACTGGCGTGGGGATTGAACGCTTCGCTACGCCAGGTAGTCTGTGAGGGAAGTCTCGCGAATAAGAGCCAGGCATGGATCTCGCCGCCATTCCCCACCTGTTCGGTTACCTGATCGCCAGCGTCCAGTTGCTCGGCGTGATCGCGGCGATCCACGCGGTGCTCACCGTGCGCACCGCGCAAGGCGCCATCGCCTGGGCGCTGTCGTTGCTGTTCATGCCCTACCTGACCCTGGTGCCCTACCTGGTGTTCGGCCGCAGCAGCTTCGACGCCTATATCCGCGCGCGGCGCCAGGCCAACCGCGAGATGCACGACGCCATGGCCGACCTCGACTGGCGCCCGTGGGTCGCCGAGGCGCTGGCCGCGCGCCGCTCGACCCAGACCGGCAAGCTGCTGGCAATGCCGCGGCTGAGCCCGATGCCACCGCTGGCGCATAACCAGGTACGCCTGCTGATCGACGGCGAAGCCACCTTCGAGGCGATCTTCGCCGCCATCGCCGCCGCCCGCCAGGTGGTGCTGGTGCAGTTCTTCATCATCCGCGACGACCCGCTCGGCCGCCGCCTGGCCGACCTGCTGCTGGAACGGGCCGCCACCGGCGTCGGCGTCTACCTGCTCTACGACGGCATCGGCAGCCACACCCTGCCGGCCGCCTATGTCGAACGCCTGCGCGCCGGCGGCGTGCAGGTCCACGCCTTCGCCACCCGGCGCGGCATGCTCAACCGCTTCCAGATCAACTTCCGCAACCACCGCAAGATCGTCGTGGTCGACGGCGAGGTCGGCTTCATCGGCGGTCACAACGTCGGCGACGAATATCTCGGCCTCAAGCCCCCGCTGGCGCCCTGGCGCGACACCCATATAGAGATCCGCGGACCGGTGCTGACCTGCCTGCAGGAGACCTTCGCCGAGGACTGGTACTGGGCCGCGCGCCGCCTGCCGCCGCTGATCCTGCCGAGCAGCTTCGGCGACGGCGGCATGCTCTGCCAGTTGATCGCCAGCGGCCCGGCGGATTCGCAGGAGACCTGCTCGCTGTTCTTCGTCGAGGCGATCCAGGCAGCGCGCGAACGGCTGTGGATAACCAGCCCCTATTTCGTCCCCGACGAGTCGGTATTCGCCGCGTTGCGCCTGGCGGTGATGCGCGGCGTGGACGTGCGCATCCTGCTGCCGGCGCGCCCCGACCACAAGATCGTCTACGCCGCCTCCACCCTGTTTGCCTTCGAGGCGTTGCGCGCCGGGGTCCGCATCTTCCGCTACCAGCCGGGTTTCCTGCACCAGAAGGTGATGCTGATCGACGACGATAGCTGCGCCATCGGCAGCGCCAACCTGGACAACCGTTCGTTCCGGCTGAATTTCGAAGTCATGCTGCTGACCCACGATGCGGGCTTCGCCGACCAGGTGCAGCGCATGCTGGAGGAGGATTTCCACCGGGCCTACGAACTCAGCGTGGAGGACGACCAGAAGGTCGACCGCCTGCGTCAGTTGGGTATGCGAGTGGCGCGGCTGATCTCGCCGATTCTTTGAAGAAAGGGGTGGCCGGCGCTCGTCGCGCCGGACTCAACCCGCCCCGGAGCCGGTTTCGCAGCTCCAGAGTTCCAGCGCCGGCCGGTCCGCTTGTGGCGGGCCGACCCAGTCGCCCAGGGGGCGGCAACGCTGGTCGATACACAGTTGGTAATCCCCTGCCTCGGGCGTACGTCCCAGGCGCAGGGGCTGCAAGGGCGGCAGATGGCTCTGGTAGTGCCAGGCCCCCTCGCGAAGTTCGGCGCCGTCCGGAATCTCCATGCCGGCGCCAGAACCCTTGATCCGCGCCTCGCCGAGCAGCAGCCCGGACGGCGTGACGCGGTAATCCTCTTCCCAGCGAATCTTCTCGATCGTATGGGTCCAGGCCAGGGTGAAGGACGGAGCCGGCAGCTCCGCCCAGACCACCCCGGCCAGGCCCATGCAGAGTCCGAGCATGCTCCGCCCGGCCTCAGGCCGTGGCCGCCAGGGCGTTGGCCCGGCGCGCGCGCCAGACGTGCTGAGCCATCAGCAGGATGCCGAGGGCATAGCCGAACTCGTCGGTCAGCGGCATGGCCAGCACCAGGGTGAAACCGGCGACCAGCGCCAGCAGGCGCTCCCACCAGGCCAGCGGCGCGCTGTAGTAGCCGACCACGGCGATCCCCCACAGGCCCACGGCGAATATCGCCTTGACCACCATGTACAAGGTGGCGGTCCAATCGTCGCCCTGCATCATCAGCGCCGGGTCGTAAACCGCCATGAACGGCACGATGAAGCCGGCGATGGCCACCTTGACCGCCACCAGGCTGATCTTCAGGCCGTTCTCCTTGGCGATCGGCGCGGCGGCGAAGCAAGCCAGCGCCACCGGCGGGGTGAGGTCCGCCATCAGGCCGAAATAGAACACGAACATGTGCGAGACGATCAGCGGCACGCCCAGCTCCAGCAGCGCCGGCGCGGCGATGGCGCTGGTGATGATGTAGTTGGGGATGGTCGGGATGCCCATGCCCAGCACCAGGCAGGTGAGCATGGTCAGCACCAGGGACAGGAACAGGTTGTCCTGGCCGATGGCGAGGATGTAGCCGGCGAAGGTGGAGGCGATGCCGGTCAGCGAGACGATGCCGATGATCACCCCGACCAGGGCGCAGGCGATGCCCACCGGAACGGCGTGGCGAGCGCCCTCGACCAGCGCGAACACGCAGGCGGTCAGGGTCTCGCGGCCGCCCTTGATGAACCAGCAGCCGGCCACCAGGGCGGCGATGACGCCGAAGATCACCCCGATGCCGAGCTGGAAGAAGCCGGCGCAGAGCACGCCCAGCGCCACCCAGAAGGCCATGCGCAGCCAGAACGAGTTGGCGCGCAGGATGATCGCCGAACCGAGGATGACGATGGCGGTCAGCGCCAGGCCCACGGTGCCGGAGAACATCGGCGTGCGTCCGGTGAACAGCAGGTAGACCAGCACCGCCAGCGGGATCAGCAGGAACCAGCGCTCCTTCACCGCCGCCCAGGCGCTCGGGCACTCATCTTTCGGCAGGCCCTTGAGGTTGTGCTTGATGGCCTCCAGGTGAACCATCCAGAACACCGAGCCGAAGTACAGGCAGGCCGGGATCAGCGCGGCCTTGGCCACCTCGACGAATGGCACGTTGATGGTCTCGGCCATGATGAAGGCCACCGCGCCCATCACCGGCGGCATGATCTGGCTGCCCATGCTGGCCGTGGCCTCGATGCCACCGGCGAACGCCGGCTTGTAGCCGAAGCGCTTCATCAGCGGGATGGTGAACTGGCCGGTGGTGACCACGTTGGCCACCCCGGAGCCGGTGATGGTGCCCATCAGCACCGAAGACACCACGGAGACCTTGGCCGGGCCGCCGGTGCGATGGCCGAACATACCCATGGCGAAGTCGGTGAACAGCTTGATCATCCCGGCCTGCTCGAGGAACGCGCCGAACAGGATGAACAGGAAGATGTAGGTGGCCGACACATAGGTCGGCGTGCCGTAGAAGCCCTCGGTGCCGAAGGACAACTGATTGATGATCTGGTCGAAGCCGTAGCCACGATGGGCAAAGTCACCCGGCAGGTACTGGCCGAACAGGCCGTAGGCGAGGAACGCGCCGCAAACCAGCGGCAGGGCGATGCCCATGACCCGCCGCGCCGCCTCGAAGATCAGCACCAGCAGGGTGACGCCGACGATCAGGTCGCTGGTGGTCAGGTCGCCGGAACGCTGGATCAGGTCGGCCTCGAAAATCCACTGGTAGGCGAAGGTGGCCATGCCCGCCAGGCCCAGCAGCCAGGCCAGCGGCTGGAACGGCCGGCCATTGCCCCTGGACGGGTAGCAGAGGAACACCAGCAGCAGCAGGAAGCCGATATGGCCGGCGCGCAGCACCTGGCTGGACACCGGATGGAAGGCCGCGGTGATGATCTGGTAGATGGAAAACAGCAGCGCGGCATAGAACAGCGCTTTCGGCCACTGGTTGGGGCTGGCGTGCAAGCCTTGTTGTTCGCTCATGATGACAAGGTCCCTGGGGCGAAAAGACGAACGCTCGCAAGATGGGTAGGGACGCACAGGCGCAACCCATCCTGCAAACTCCGGACACCCTCTCCCAGCGGGAGAGGGGAATCGGCCTGCCTTACTGGATCAGGCCCTGCTCCTTGTAGAAGCGCTCGGCGCCAGGATGCAGCGGGATCGGCAGGTTGGCGGTGGCGTGCTCCAGCTTGATGTCCTGGGCCGCGGAGTGCGAAGTGGCCAGGCGCGGCAGGTTGTCGAACATCAGCTTGGTCATCTGGTAGGCCACGTCGTCGGACACTCCTTCATGGCTGACCAGGATGTTGGTGATGGCCACGGTGGGCACGTCCTCGTCCTGACCATCGTAGGTGCCGGCCGGGATTACGCCCGCCTGGTAGGCGTCGCTCTTGATGTTGGCCACCACCTCGGCGGGGACCGCCACGAAGTTCAGCGGCACCATTGACGCCAGGTCGCGAATCGCCGCCATGCCCAGACCGGAAGATTGCAGGGTGGCGTCCAACTGGCGGTTCTTGATCAGCTCGACCGACTCGGCGTAGGGCATGAACTCGACGCGGCCCATGTCCTTGTAGCTCAGGCCGGCGGCTTCGAAGATGGCGCGGGCGTTCAGCTCGGTGCCGGACTTCGGCGCCCCCACGGAGATGCGCTTGCCCTTGAGGTCTTCCAGGGTCTTGATCCCGGATTCCTTGCTGGCGACGATCTGGATGTAGTTGGGGTAGGTACCGGCAATGGCACGGATCTTCTTCAGCGGAGTCTTGAAGCCGGCGTCTTCGACACCGTTCCAGGCATCTTCCACCGAGTCGCCCAGGGCGAAGGCCAGTTCGCCACGGCCGGCCTGCAGCAGGTTGAGGTTTTCCACCGAGGCCTTGGTCGCCTGCACCGACGCACGGGCGCCATCGATGCTGCCGTAGAGCTGCGACAGGGCCACGCCGATTGGGTAATAGACCCCGCTGGTGCCGCCGGTGAGGACGTTGATGAAGGTGGGCGCGGCATAGGCCGCGGTGCTGGCAGTGATGGCCGCGGCAGCGGCGAACAGACTCAGGCGCTTGGTCAGTCGCATGGGGGAATCTCCATTGTTTTTATGGTTGTCGGCGCTGCTCGATGCCACGCCGCTGGAGACAGCCATAGCAGGGCCCGTGCCAAAGCCGGAAAGGCCCATTCCAGAGGGGTTTTCAAGATTGGAGGGGTGGTTTTTGCGCGAGAATCCGCCGACCCGGGACAAGGTATCGGCAAGATTCCGCCGATACCACGCCGCCCTGCAGGAGCGGCTACGCCTGCTCGTCGCTGCCGGCCGGAAGGTAGTCGCCACGGCTCAGGCCATGGCGCTGCATTTTCTCGTTGAGGGTGCGTCGCGGCAGTTGCAGCAGCTCCATCACTGCGGCGATGTTGCCCTGGCAGTGCATCAGGGCATTGTGCAGGCACATGGCCTCGAAGGCTTCCATCTGCTGGGCCAGGGACTGCCCGGAGAACCCTTCCGGCGGCGGGCTGCTCAGGCCCAGGGCATGGCGTTCGGCGGCGTTGATCAGCTCGCGCACGTTGCCCGGCCAGTCATGGCCGAGCAGCCGCGCCAGTTCCATGGGCGACAGCGGCGGTGCCTCGCGGCCATGACGCTCGGCCGCCTGGGCGGCGAAATGCTCGAACAGCAGCGGAATGTCCTCGCGCCGCTCGCGCAGCGGCGGGATTTGCAGCACGGCGACATTCAGGCGGTAGAGCAGGTCCTCGCGGAAACGCCCGGCCCTGACCTCTTCGAGCAGGTCCGGCTTGGCCGCGCTGATCACCCGCAGGTCGACCTTGATGCTCTTGTTGGAGCCGAGCCGCTCCAGGGTCTTCTCCTGCAACACGCGCAGCAGCTTGACCTGCTGCGCCAGCGGCATGCCCTCCACTTCGTCGAGGAACAGGGTACCGCCGTCGGCGTGCTCGATACGCCCGATGCGCTTGGCCTGGGCGCCGGTAAAGGCACCGCTCTCGTGACCGAACAGCTCGCTCTCGAAGATGCTCTCGGGAATCGCCGCACAGTTCAGGGCCACGAAGGGTTTGCTCGCGCGCGGGCCGAAGTCGTGCAGGCAACGGGCGACGCGCTCCTTGCCGCTGCCGGTTTCGCCACGGACCAGCACGTTGACCGGGGTCTGCGCCAGCTCGATGATCTGCCGGCGCAGGTGCTCCATGGGCCTGGAAACGCCCAGCAGGCTGGCTTCGATATGATCCTTGAGCGCCGCGTGCTGACGTAGCTGGCGGTTCTCGCAGACCAGCCGGCGCTTGTCCAGGGCGCGGCGCACGCTGTCCAGCAGGCGCTCGGGGGTGAAGGGCTTTTCGATGAAGTCGTAGGCGCCCTGGCGCAGGGCCTGCACCGCCATGGGCACGTCGCCGTGGCCGGTGACCAGGATCACCGGCAGGTCGCGGTCCACTTCCAGCAGCCGGTCGAGCAGTTGCAGGCCGTCGCTGCCGGGCATCCGCACATCGCTGACCACGATGCCGGGGAAGTCGCGATCGACCAGGGCCAGGGCCTCGGCGGCGCTGGCACAGGCGTTCACCTCGAAGCCGGACAACTGCAGCCACTGCTGCACCGCCTCGCGGATCGCCGCTTCATCATCGACCACTATCACCCGACCAGTCATGGCACCTCCTGTTTCGACGGCGGCAGTGTATATCGCACCCGGCCCCGTAGGAGCCAGCACAGTCGTAGTCGTAGGGTGGATGACGCTTCACCCATCCACCACAGCCACGGATTCGACGGTGGATGAAAACAGCGTCAGCTACGCGCCACGATCCACCCTACGCCGATCAGCCTGTAGCCCGGATGAAATCCGGGAACACCACACCGCCCCCCGGATTGCATCCGGGCTACGGCGCCACCGGCAGGCGCAGGGTGAACACCGCGCCGCGCTCGCCGTTGGCCACGCTCAGGCTGCCGCCCAGTTCGCGCACGATGCCATAGGATACCGCCAGTCCCAGGCCCAACCCCTGCCCCACCGGCTTGGTGGTGAAGAAGGGCTCGAACACCCGCGCCAGGTCGTCATCGGCGATGCCGCCGCCACTGTCCCCGACTCGGAGCAGGCAATCGCCGCCGTCGCGGGTGATGGACAGCTCGAGCACCCGCTCATCCGCCTCGGCCATGGCGTCCAGGGCGTTGTGCAGCAGGTTGAGCAGCACCTGCTCCAGGCGGATGGCATCCCCCAGCACCTGGACCTCTGAATCGAGGCGGCTGTGCAAGCGCACCTGTTCGTTGCGGATGCGCGGCGCCAGCAGTTGCAGGGCCTGCTCCAGCACCTCGGCCAGGCGCAGCCGTTCGCTCAGGCCCGCCGGGCTCTTGCGGGCGAAGGTCTTGAGGTGGCCGGTCAGCGCGGCCATGCGCTGCAACAGTCCATCGACCCGTTGCAGCCCCTCGCGCACCTCGTCGTTGCGGCCGCTGCCGTGCAGCAGGCGCAGGCTGCCGAGTTGCATCTGCAAGGCGGTCAGCGGCTGGTTGATCTCGTGGGCCATGGCTGCCGACATCTGCCCGAGGGCGGCCATCCGGGCGGCATGCACCAGACCTTCCTGGGCCTGGCGTAGCTCGGCGGTGCGCAGCGTCACCTCCTGCTCCAGCCGCTCGCGAATCCCGGCCTGCAGGCGCTGGTTCTTGCGCCGCTGGGCGAGGAACAGCAGGAGGAAGGCCAGGGTCATCCACACCCCAGCGGCGGCCAGGCGGTAGCTGCGCACCGTATCGGCCAGGCTGCTCGGCTCCATCAGCAGGTGCAGGGTCCAGTCTTCATCGGGCATGGCCAGGCGCTGCCAGAGGTAGTCACGAGCACCGTCCGGGCCATCGACCTGCATCCAGTCGCTGCCGTCGTCTATGAGCCTGTGACGTTGCAGCGACAGCGGCCGCAGGGCCTGCTCGGCGTACCTGCGCACCTCCACCAGTTCGGCGCGGGCCGCTTCGTCCAACGCCTGCAAGGCCCGGAAACGCCAGGCCGGCCGGTTGCTGAGGACCACCACCTGGTAACTGTCGGTCACCAGCAGCACGCCGGGCTGGTCGACCCACTCGCGTTGCAGTTCCTCCAGTTCGAGCTTGACCACCAGCACGCCAAGCAGGCTGCCGTCGACGTCGCGCACCACATGGGAAAGGAAGTAGCCGGGAATGCCGGTGGTCACGCCAACGGCGAAGTAGCGGGCCCCTTCGTTGCGCAGGGCATCCTGGAAGTAGGGGCGGAAGGCGTAGTTGTTGCCGACGAAACTGCTCCAGTCGCGCCAGTTGCTGGCCACCAGGGTTTCGCCCTGGCGGTCGAGCAGATAGAGCACGGTGGAACCGGCCGCCTCGTTGAGGCGCTCCAGCCGCCGGTTGAGGGCCTGGCGCAGGGCGTCGTCGCCGGGAGTGCGCAGCAGGGCCTTGATGTCGCTGTCCATGGCCAGCAACTGCGGTACCGAGCTGAAACGCTCCACCAGGGTACGGATCGACTGGGCATAGAGCAGCAACTGGCTGTGCGCCTCGCCGCTACGCTCGGTCCAGGCGCGCTGCTCGGCATAGCGCCCGGCCAGCCAGCCGCTCAGGAGCAGGCCGGCAATGATCGCCAGTACGATAAGAACGACGCGGTAGCGCTGCAGCGAAGCGGGCATGGATGGCTCGGGCGGACGAAGTCGAGCCGTATGCTAAGCCATGCTCCGCCCGCCGTGCGCCCTCTTCGTCAGCGATACAGGTCCGCCCTGCTCCAGGGAAGCGTGTGGGAGCCATCCTCCAGCGGCTTGACGGCGAGGATCTGGTGCAGGTTGATCCAGCCCTGGGAGAAGGCATAGGAACAACCAGCCAGGTACAACCGCCAGATGCGCAGGGTCTGCTCCGGGACCATCCCCGACGCCTCGTCCAGCCGGTTTTCCAGGTTCTGGCTCCAGAACTCCAGGGTCCGCGCATAGTGCAGGCGCAGGCTTTCCACATCGACCACCTCGAGGCCGGCCTCGCTCAGGTTGCCGACCATCCGTGCCAGGTGTGGCAGCTCGCCGTGGGGGAACACGTAGCGGTCGATGAACTCGCCGGCGCCACGCCCCACCGGGCGGCCATCGAGGTGCTTGGCGGTGATGCCGTGGTTCATCACCAGCCCGCCCGGGCGCACCGCGCCGAACAGCCGCTCGCAGTACAGTGGCAGGTTGACGTGGCCGACGTGCTCGAACATGCCGACGCTGACCACCTTGTCGAAGCGGCCATCCTGCGGCAGGTCGCGGTAGTCGAGCAGTTCCAGCTCCACCTGGCCTTCGAGCCCCTCGTCCTCGACCCGCTGCCGGGCCAGCGCCAACTGCTCCTTGCTGAGGGTGATGCCGAACACCCGCGCGCCGAACTCCCGGGCGGCGAAGCGCGCCAGGCCGCCCCAGCCACAACCGACATCCAGCAGGTAATCGCCGCGCGCCAGGCGCAGCTTGCGGCACAGATGACGCAGCTTGGCCTGCTGGGCGGTGTCGAGGTCTTCCTTGCCGGTCTCGAAATAGGCGCAGGAATAGACCATGTCGCGGTCCAGCCACAACGCGTAGAAGTCGTTGGAAAGGTCGTAGTGGTAGGAGATTGCCGCCGCGTCGGTGGCCTTGTCGTGCATCTGTCGCGAAGGAGGTGCGTCGCCATTCTCGCCGACCAGCGCCTGGCTGATCACGTCGCCGATGCGAATCACCTCGCGGATCGGCCCCTCCAGACCGAGCTTGCCCTCGACGTAGGCACTGCCCAGCGCATCCAGGCTGGGACTCTTCAGTTGCGCGACCACGCTCGGGTCGTGCAGCACCAGGGTAACGCTCGGCTCGGGGCCGAGATCGAGTTCCTTACCGTCCCACAGGCGTAGCCGCAAAGGCAGCTTAAGTCCGCTCAGGGCCGGCTCGAGTTGCGCCAGCATAGGAGAACCCCCCTGTCCGTGAAAAGACAAGGCAAAGCGTAGTCCAGTTGTGTGACTCTCCAAACTATGAGGTTAACAGACTATGTCTATGACGGCGGTTGTGACCACACTTCGATGACAGTCCGCGACGTGCTCATTACACTGCGGCGGACCTGCCTACGCCTTGATCGGACCATTC
Organism: Zestomonas carbonaria; assembly: GCF_904061905.1. Lineage (GTDB taxonomy): Bacteria > Pseudomonadota > Gammaproteobacteria > Pseudomonadales > Pseudomonadaceae > Aquipseudomonas > Aquipseudomonas carbonaria. The sequence continues at coordinate 49,921 of NZ_CAJFCI010000030.1, read as the reverse complement.
GATGGAAAACAAGACCGCACGACTGACCGTGCTGATCGACCCCGTGAAGAAAAAAGCCTTCGAAGAGCTCTGCGCGGCCCAGGACCTGACCCCCTCTCAAGTGGTGCGCCAGTTGATCCGCGACTACCTCAGCCAGCACGGCGTCAGCTATGCCACGCAAAGCAAGACGGGCGGCAGGAAATCCTAGGGCGGACCGACCGGGGCTGTGTAGGAGTGAGGGGACGCCACAGTCCTCTGCTCGCGAATAGTGGCGTATCAAAAGCTTCGCGAGCAGAGCTCGCTCCTACAGGGTGAAGCTGGCTAGGAGCCTGGCGCCGGAGCGGGCTCGGCCTCCGACAGGCTGGCCAGCGCCGACTTGAAGTCGGCGTGATAGTGCTCGGTGCCGATAGCCTTCAATATCCCGGCCTTGCCCAGCTTGCCCAGCACCTTGGCATTGGCCTCGCAGAGCTTCACGCGGATGTTGCGCAGGTGCAGTTGCTGGATGACCTCCTCGAGAGTCTGGATGCCGGTGATGTCCATGAACGGCACGCGCTTGAGGCGGATCACCAGCAGTTGCGGGTCGGTATGGGTCTGCGCCAGGACCCGCTCGAACGTCTCCGCCGCGCCGAAGAACAGCGGCCCCTCGATGGTGTAGACCAGCACGCCGGGGGGCAGGAGGGTCTGGCCGTTGCCGCCCAGTTCGGCCTCCAGCTCATGCTCGACCACCTGCTGCACCTCCACCGAGCCGGCCATGCGGCGCATGAACAGCAGCATCGCCAGGATCACCCCGATGTTCACCGCAATCACCAGGTCGCTGAACACGGTGAGCAGGAAGGTCACCAGCAGCACCGCCACGTCGGCCCGAGGGGCGCGCTGCAACATGCGCTTGAAGTGCTTCAGCTCGCTCATGTTCCAGGCCACCACGAAGAGAATGGCGGCCAGCGCGCAGAGCGGAATGTCCGCCGCCAGCGGGGCGAGGAACAACAGGATGAGCACCAGGGTCAGGGCGTGGAACACACCGGCCAGCGGGCCGCTGGCGCCGTTGCGGATGTTGGTCGCGGTACGCGCCAGCGCGCCGGTGGCAGCGAAACCGCCGAACAGTGGCGCGGCCAGGTTGGCGATGCCCTGGCCGATCAGTTCCTGGTTGGAATCATGCTTGGTGCCGGCCATGCCGTCGGCCACTACCGCCGAGAGCAGCGACTCGATGGCGCCGAGCATGGCGATGGCGAAGGCCGGGCCGATCAGTTCGAGAATGCGTGGCAGGGTGACTTCCGGCAGGCTGAGGCTCGGCAGCCCCTGGGGAATGCCGCCGAACGCACTGCCGATGGTGGCCACGCCATCGAACTGGAACATCGCCTGGATGGCAGTGACCACCGCCATCGCCACCAACGGCCCCGGCACCTTGCGCAAGCCGGGAACCCGTGGGGAACCAATCACCAGCAGCAGGGCCAGGACGGCCAGGGCGGTAGTCGCCAGGTGCAATTCCGGCAGGGTCAGCAACAGGTGCCACACCCGTTCGTGGAAATGCTCGCCGGTCACCGCCGGCAAGCCGAAGAAGTCCTTCCACTGGCCGACCCAGATGATCACCCCGATACCGGCGGTGAAACCGACGATCACCGGGTCCGGGATGAACTTGATGATCGAACCGAGGCGGCTGATGCCCAGCAGCAGCAGGATCAAGCCGGCCATCAGGGTGGCGATCTGCAGGCCGTCGACACCGTACTTGGCGGTGACCCCGGCGAGGATGACGATGAAAGCACCGGTCGGCCCGGCGATCTGCAGGCGGCTACCGCCGAACAGCGAGACCAGCACGCCGGCGACGATCGCCGTGTAGATGCCCTGCTCGGGCTTCACCCCCGAGGCGATGGCGAAAGCCATGGCCAGCGGCAGCGCCACTACCCCGACGACGACCCCGGCCACCAAGTTGCGCAACCAATGCTCGCGCCCCAGCAGACCAGCCTTCCACGCCTCTTGCACCGCCAGCATGACAGCCCCCTTTGCGGAGAAACATGTGCATTACATTAACATGTGATGTTAATAGAAGGCGCGTTCTGATCACCCCTTCCAGACACCGGAAGCGAAGGCGATTTATCGCGATCAATCAAGACGACCAAGGTGGAAGAACCCGGCACGCATCTCTCCCATAGCGATACATGGCCACTGGCCTTCCATTCATAAGAAAAGACCAAAAAGCTATTTATTATTATTTTTTTATACCTGTATGTTCTTTGATCTCACCCGGCACGGGGTTGCGAACCCGGCCGGCCCGATCGACATCCAGGAGGTCATCCATGTCTTCGTTCCTTCGTCCGCTTCTGCTGGCAGGCGCCGTCCTGGGCGGCCTGGCCAGCCTCCCGGCGCATGCCGATACCTTGCGCATCGGTTTCCAGAAATCCTCGACATTGCTGACCGTGGTCAAGCAGCAGGGCACCCTCGAAAAGGCCCTTGCCGAAAAGGGCACCAAGGTCACCTGGCATGAATTCCCCAGCGGCCTGCCGCTGCTGGAGTCGCTGAACGTCGGCAACGTCGACATCTCCGCCGACGTGGCGGACACCGTCCCGGTCTTCGCCCAGGCGGCGGGCGCCCAACTGACCTACTACGCCCTGGAAACCCCCTCGCCGACCGCGCAGGCCATCCTGGTGCCGCAGGATTCCCCACTGCAAAGCCTGGCGGATCTCAAGGGCAAGCGCGTGGCCGTGACCAAGGCCGCCGGCAGCCACTACCTGCTGATCGCTGCCCTGGCCAAGGCCGGGCTCACCTTCAGCGACATCCAGCCCTCCTACCTGACGCCGGCCGACGGCCGGGCCGCCTTCGAAAACGGCAACGTGGATGCCTGGGTCACCTGGGAACCCTTCGTCTCCAGCGCCCAGCTCCAGCAACATGCCCGCACGCTAAGCAGCGGCGAGGGGCTGGCCAGCTACCAGCGCTACTACCTGGCCTCCTCCGCTTACGCCGAAAAGCACCCGGAAGTACTGGCGGTGGTCTTCGACACCCTGCGGAACACCGGCCGCTGGATCAAGGACAATCCCGGCGAGGCCGCCAGCCTGCTGGGACCGCTATGGGGCGGCCTGGACGCGACGACCGTGCAGCAGGCCAATGCCCGGCGCAGCTATGACGTGCAGCCCGTCACCCGCGAAAGCCTCGCCGAACAGCAGGCCATCGCCGACGCCTTCCTGAGCGCGGGGCTGCTGCCCAGGAAGGTGGATGCCTCCGACGCCGGCATCTGGCAACCGGCCGCCGCCGGCAAGGCCCCGGCGCACAGCCACTGAGCAGCCAGGGCGTCGCGGTCGATCACTCGACGGTGACGCTCTTGGCCAGGTTGCGCGGCTGGTCGACGTCGGTGCCCTTGAGCACGGCGACGTAGTAGGACAGCAGTTGCAGTGGCACGGTGTAGAGGATCGGCGCCAGCGCATCCGCGATGTGCGGCACGTGCACCACGTGGGTCCCCTCGCCGTTGTCCAGGCCCGCCTCGCGATCGGCGAAGACCACCAGCTCGCCGCCGCGCGCGCGCACTTCCTGCAAGTTGGACTTGAGCTTCTCGAGCAGTTCGTTGTTCGGCGCCACGGTCACCACCGGCATGTCGCTGTCCACCAGCGCCAGCGGCCCGTGCTTGAGCTCACCGGCCGGATAGGCCTCGGCATGGATGTAGGAAATCTCCTTGAGCTTGAGCGCGCCTTCCATGGCCACCGGGTACTGCGCGCCACGGCCGAGGAACAGGGTGTGGTGCTTCTCGGCGAACAGCTCGGCGATCTTCTCCACCGTCCTGTCCATCGCCAGCGCTTCGCCCAGGCGGGCCGGCAGGCGGCGCAGCTCCTCGACCAGTCCGGCCTCGACGGCACCTTCCAGGCTGCCACGGGCGCGGCCGACAGCCAGGGTCAGCAGCATCAGGGCGACCAACTGGGTGGTGAAGGCCTTGGTCGAGGCCACGCCGATCTCGGGACCGGCCTGGGTCAGCAGGGTCAGGTCGGACTCGCGCACCAGGGAGCTGATGCCGACGTTGCAGATCGCCAGGCTGGCCAGGTAGCCCAGCGCCTTGGCGTTACGCAGGGCGGCCAGGGTGTCGGCGGTTTCGCCGGACTGTGAAATGGTCACGAACAGGGTATCGGGCTGCACCACCACCTTGCGGTAGCGGAATTCGCTGGCCACCTCGACCTGGCAGGGCACTCCGGCCAGTTCCTCCAGCCAGTAACGGGCGACCATGCCGGCATGGTAGCTGGTGCCGCAGGCGACGATCTGCACGTTGCGGACCTTGGCGAACAGCTCGGCGGCCTGCGGGCCGAACGCGTCGACCAGCACCTGCTGCTGGCCCAGGCGGCCTTCCAGGGTACGCTGCACCACGCTCGGCTGCTCGTGGATCTCCTTGAGCATGAAGTGCCGGTACTCGCCCTTGTCGGCGGCCTCGGCGCCTTCGCGGTGCTGTACCGTCTCACGTTGCACCGGCCGGCCGGAAGCGTCCCAGACCTGCACGCTGTCGCGGCGGATCTCGGCGATATCGCCCTCTTCCAGGTACATGAAGCGGTCGGTCACCTGGCGCAGGGCAAGTTGATCGGAGGCCAGGAAGTTCTCGCCATGGCCCAGGCCGATCACCAGCGGGCTGCCGCTGCGCGCGGCGAGCAGGCGGTCCGGCTGCTTGGCACTGATCACCGCCAGGCCATAGGCGCCGTGCAGTTCGGCGACCGTGGCCTTGAGCGCGGTGGTGAGGTCGCCGAGTTCCTGCAGCTTGTGGTCGAGCAGGTGGACGATGACCTCGGTGTCGGTGTCCGAGCTGAACACGTAGCCCAGCCCCTTGAGGCGTTCGCGCAGTGCCTCGTGGTTCTCGATGATGCCGTTGTGCACCACTGCCAGGTCGTTGCCGGAGAAGTGCGGGTGGGCATTGTTCTCGCTGGGCGCGCCATGGGTCGCCCAGCGGGTGTGGGCGATGCCCAGCCGGCCGGCCAGCGGTTCGCCGGCCAGGGCACGCTCCAGTTCGGCCACCTTGCCGACCCGGCGGCGACGCTCGAGCGCCCCTTCGGTGTTGAACAGCGCCAGGCCGGCGCTGTCGTAGCCGCGGTACTCCAGGCGCTTGAGGCCTTCGACCAGTACCGCGGTGATATTGCGTTCGGCGATGGCGCCCACGATGCCGCACATATCGGTGTTCTCCTTTGTTTCAGGCCGCGACGATCAGCTTGATGCCACGGGCGAGGATGTGTTCGCGCGCCTCTTCCGGCAGGCGATCGTCGGTAATCAGGGTATGCACGCTGCTCCAGGGCAGCTCGAGGTTGGGGATCTTGCGGCCGAACTTGTCGGCCTCGATCATCACGATGACTTCGCGAGCGACTTCCGCCATCACCCTGGAGAGGCCGAGCAGTTCGTTGAAGGTGGTGGTCCCGCGCTGCAGGTCGATACCGTCGGCGCCGATGAACAACTGGTCGAAATCGTAGGAGCGAAGTACCTGCTCGGCCACCTGGCCCTGGAAGGATTCCGAGTGCGGGTCCCAAGTGCCGCCGGTCATCAGCAGCACCGGCTCGTGCTCGAGGTCGCTAAGCGCCTTGGCGACGTTCAGCGAGTTGGTCATCACCACCAGGCCCGGCTTGTAGCCCAGCTCGGGAATCATCGCCGCGGTGGTGCTGCCGCTGTCGATGATGATCCGCGCATGCTCGCGGATCAGCCCCACCGCCGCCCGGGCGATGGCCTGCTTGTAGCGCGACACCGGCTGGCCGGCATCACCGATCAGCTCCTGCGGCATCGGCACCGCGCCGCCATAACGCCGCAGCAGCAGGCCGTTCTTTTCCAACTCGGCCAGATCCTTTCGAATCGTAACTTCAGAAGTGGCGAAGTGCTGCGCCAGCGCATCCACGCTCACCTCGCCCTGCTCGTTGAGCAGCGCGAGGATGGAGTGGCGGCGTTGAGGGGTGTTGCGCTTGGACATTTAAGTTTCGATTCGAAAGATAACGTGCGCGAATCAAAACATAAATCAGCGGCAAGCGGCAAGCGGATCAGAGTACAGGCCGGCATCCGCAGCCCGTCAAAAGCTCCGTACCGCTCCTGGCTCTTGCTTGCAGCTTATGGCTTACGGCTTGCCGCTGCTTTTGTCGGTCGCTTCCAGCCGTCGATATTGCGCTGCTTGCCGCGCCCCACGGCCAGGGTGCCGGCCGGCACGTCCTGGGTGATGGTCGAGCCGGCGCCGGTGGTGACGCCGTCTCCCAGGGTCAGCGGCGCGACCAACGAACTGTTGGAACCGATGAACACGTCCGCGCCCATCACCGTGCGGTGCTTGTTGGCGCCGTCGTAGTTGCAGGTGATGGTGCCGGCGCCGATGTTGGTGCGCGCACCGATCTCGGCATCGCCCAGGTAGCTCAGGTGACCGGCCTTGGCGCCCTCGCCCAGCACCGCGTTCTTCAGTTCGACGAAGTTGCCGACATGCGCCTTGGCCCCCAGCACTGCACCGGGACGCAGGCGGGCGAACGGGCCGCAGTCGGCGCCCTCGCCCAGCTCGGCGCCTTCCAGGTGGCTGTTGGCCTTGACGATGGCGCCCTTGCGCAGGGTGCTGTCCTTGATCACGCAGTTGGCACCGATCTGCACATCGTCCTCGATCACCACCCGGCCTTCGAGAATCACGTTGACGTCGATCAGCACGTCGCGGCCGACCGTCACCTCTCCGCGCACATCGAAGCGCGCCGGGTCGCGCAGGGTCACGCCCTGGGCCATCAGGCGGCGGGCGGCTCGCAACTGGTAGTGGCGCTCCAGTTCGGCAAGCTGGATACGGTCGTTGGCGCCCTGCACTTCCATGGCGTCGTGCGGCTGCACGGTCTCGATGACCAGGCCGTCGGCCACTGCCATGGCGATCACGTCGGTCAGGTAGTACTCGCCCTGGGCGTTGTCGTTGGACAGCCGGCCGAGCCAGTCGGCCAGGCGCGCGCCAGGCACGGCGAGGATGCCGGTGTTGCCTTCGCGTACAGCCCTCTGCTCCGCCGTGGCGTCCTTGTGCTCGACGATCGCCGTCACCCGCCCGGCGCCGTCGCGGAGAATGCGCCCGTAGCCAGTCGGGTCGTCCAACTCGACGGTCAGCAGGGCCAGTCGCTCGGGGCCGACCTTGGCGAGCAGGCGTTGCAGGGTATCGGCCTCGATCAGCGGCACGTCGCCATAGAGGATCAGCACCTGCTCGGCGGTAACCCCCGGCAGCGCCTGGGCGACGGCATGGCCGGTGCCGAGCTGTTCAGCCTGCAGCACGAAATCGACGTCGTTCGCCGCCAATCGCGCGCGCACCTGCTCGGCGCCATGGCCGATCACCACGTGGATGCCCTGCGGCTCCAGTTGGCGGGCGGTGTCGAGCACGTGGCCGAGCATCGATTTGCCGGCCAGCGGGTGCAGTACCTTGGGCTGCGCCGAGCGCATGCGGGTACCTTGGCCGGCGGCGAGAATGACGATATCGAGTGACATGGCAGAACATCCTGTAGGGGGCATGGCCAGGGCCGGCCACGCGAAAACGGCGGAAAAGAAAAAGGGTAGCCAAGGCTACCCTTTCTCCCATTCGCGTTGAAGCCGGTGACGTCAGCCGCCGAACTTCTTGCGGACCTGCTGGACGGTGCGCAGTTGCGCAGCCGCTTCGGCCAGGCGTGCGGCGGCGGCGCTGTAGTCGAACTCCGCCCCCTTGCCGTGCAGGGCCTTCTCGGCGGCCTTGAGGGCCTCCTGAGCGGCGGCCTCGTCCAGGTCACCAGCACGCACCACGGTGTCGGCCAGGACCTTGACCATGTTCGGCTGCACTTCCAGGAAACCACCGGAGATGTAGAACACCTCGCTGTCGCCACCCTGCTTGACCAGCCGGATCGGGCCCGGCTTGAGGTTGGTGATCAGCGGCGCGTGGCCCGGCGCGATACCCAGATCGCCCAGGTGGCCGTGCGCGATCACCATCTCGACCAGGCCGGAGAAGATCTCGCCTTCCGCGCTGACGATATCGCAATGGACAGTAATAGCCATACGCTTGCCTCACGTCGGCGCCCGTTGCCGGGCGCCCGGTGGATTACAGTTTCTTGGCTTTCTCGATCGCTTCGTCGATGCTGCCGACCATGTAGAACGCCTGCTCGGGCAGGTGGTCGTACTCGCCGTTGAGAATGCCCTTGAAGCCTGCGATGGTGTCCTTCAGCGACACGTACTTGCCCGGGGAACCGGTGAAGACTTCCGCCACGAAGAACGGCTGGGACAGGAAGCGCTGGATCTTACGTGCGCGAGACACCAGCAGCTTGTCGTCCTCGGACAGTTCGTCCATACCCAGGATCGCAATGATGTCCTTCAGCTCTTTATAGCGCTGCAGTACATACTGCACACCACGAGCGGTGTCGTAGTGGTCCTGGCCGATCACCAGCGGGTCGAGCTGGCGGGAGGTCGAGTCCAGCGGATCCACGGCCGGGTAGATACCCAGCGAGGCGATGTCGCGGGACAGTACGACGGTGGCGTCCAAGTGGGCGAAGGTGGTCGCCGGGCTCGGGTCGGTCAGGTCGTCCGCGGGAACGTACACGGCCTGGATCGAGGTGATCGAGCCTTTCTTGGTGGAGGTGATGCGCTCCTGCAGAACGCCCATCTCTTCGGCCAGGGTCGGCTGGTAACCCACTGCGGACGGCATACGGCCGAGCAGTGCGGACACTTCGGTACCGGCGAGGGTGTAACGGTAGATGTTGTCGATGAACAGCAGAACGTCACGGCCTTCGTCACGGAACTTCTCGGCCATGGTCAGGCCGGTCAGTGCCACGCGCAGACGGTTGCCCGGCGGCTCGTTCATCTGGCCGTAGACCAGGGCTACCTTGTCGAGAACGTTGGAGTCCTTCATCTCGTGGTAGAAGTCGTTGCCCTCACGGGTACGCTCGCCCACGCCGGCGAACACGGAGTAACCGCTGTGCTCGATGGCGATGTTACGGATCAGCTCCATCATGTTCACGGTCTTGCCCACGCCGGCGCCGCCGAACAGGCCGACCTTGCCGCCCTTGGCGAACGGGCACACCAGGTCGATCACCTTGATGCCGGTTTCCAGCAGCTCGTTGCCGCCAGCTTGCTCGGCATACGAAGGAGCGGCGCGGTGGATTTCCCAGCGCTCTTCCTCGCCGATGGGGCCGGCTTCGTCGATCGGGTTGCCCAGCACGTCCATGATCCGGCCCAGGGTCGCCTTGCCGACCGGAACGGAGATGGCCTTGCCGGTGCTGGTCACGTCTAGGCCACGCTTGAGGCCTTCGGTCGAACCCATCGCAATGGAACGGACCACGCCGTCGCCCAGTTGCTGCTGGACTTCCAGGGTGGTCTCGACGCCTTGTACCTTCAGGGCGTCGTACACGTTCGGCACCTGGTCGCGCGGGAATTCCACGTCGATAACGGCGCCGATGATTTGAACGATACGTCCGCTACTCATTTTTGGTTCCTCTGAATATTTGAACCGTTCTTAAACCGCGGCAGCGCCGCCGACGATTTCCGAAATTTCCTGGGTGATCGCTGCCTGGCGCGCCTTGTTGTAGATCAGCTGAAGTTCGCTGATCAGGTTGCCGGCGTTCTCGGTGGCGTTCTTCATCGCGACCATCCGCGCAGCCTGCTCGGCCGCGTTGTTCTCGACCACAGCCTGGTACACCTGCGACTCCACGTAACGCACCATCAGCCCGTCGAGGAGCTGCTTGGCGTCGGGTTCGTAGATGTAGTCCCAGTGGTGCTTGAGCTCCTCTTCCGGAGTCGCCACCAGCGGAATCAGTTGTTCCACGGTCGGCTTCTGCACCATGGTGTTGACGAACTTGTTCGAGACCACGGACAGACGATCGATGCGGCCTTCCAGGTAGGCATCGAGCATGACCTTGACGCTGCCGATCAGGTCATTGATCGACGGTTCCTCGCCCAGGTGGCTGATCGCCGCGACGACGTTGCCGCCGAAGTTGCGGAAGAAGGATGCACCCTTGCTGCCGATCACGCAGATATCGATTTCCGCGCCCAGCTCGCGCTGCTCCGTCATGTCCTTGACCAGCACCTTGAACAGGTTGGTGTTCAAGCCGCCGCACAGGCCACGGTCCGAGCTCACTACGATGTAGCCGACGCGCTTGATCTCGCGTTCCTGCATGAACGGATGGCGGTATTCCGGGTTGGCGTTGGCCAGATGACCGATCACCTGACGGATACGCTCAGCGTAGGGACGGCCGGCCGCCATGCGCAGTTGGGCCTTGCGCATCTTGCTCACCGCCACCTTTTCCATGGCATTGGTGATCTTCTGCGTACTTTTGATGCTCGCGATCTTGCCGCGAATCTCTTTTGCGCCTGCCATTTGACACCTATCGGGTTAGCAAGCGGGGGCCCTCGCAGGCCCCCGCTGCGGCTTACCAGGTTTGGGTGGCCTTGAACTTCTCGATACCGGCCTTGATGGCGGCATCGATATCGTCGTTGAAGTCACCCTTCTCGTTGATCTTCGCCAGCAGATCGGCGTGATCACGGTTGAAGTAGGCCAGCAGAGCAGCTTCGAAAGCGCCTACCTTGCTCACCTCGATGTCGGTCAGGAAACCACGCTCGACCGCATACAGCGACACGGCCATGTCCGCGATGGACATCGGTGCGTACTGCTTCTGCTTCATCAGCTCGGTAACGCGTTGACCGTGGTCCAGCTGCTTGCGGGTAGCCTCGTCGAGGTCCGAAGCGAACTGGGCGAAGGCCGCCAGTTCACGGTACTGGGCCAGCGCGGTACGGATGCCGCCGGACAGCTTCTTGATGATCTTGGTCTGGGCCGCGCCACCGACACGGGATACCGAGATACCGGCGTTGACCGCCGGACGGATGCCCGAGTTGAACATGGCGGATTCCAGGAAGATCTGGCCGTCGGTGATCGAGATCACGTTGGTCGGTACGAACGCGGACACGTCGCCGGCCTGGGTCTCGATGATCGGCAGGGCGGTCAGCGAACCGGTCTTGCCTTTCACTTCGCCGTTGGTGAACTTCTCGACGTACTCCTCGGAAACGCGGGAAGCGCGCTCCAGCAGGCGGCTGTGGAGATAGAACACGTCGCCCGGGTAAGCCTCGCGGCCCGGCGGACGGCGCAGCAGCAGGGAGATCTGACGATAGGCCACGGCCTGCTTGGACAGGTCGTCGTAGATGATCAGGGCATCTTCGCCACGGTCACGGAAGTACTCGCCCATGGTGCAGCCGGCGTACGGCGCCAGGTATTGCAGGGCGGCGGACTCGGAAGCGGACGCGGCCACCACGATGGTGTTGGCCAGGGCGCCGTGCTCTTCCAGCTTGCGCACCACGTTGGCGATGGTCGATTGCTTCTGACCGATGGCCACGTAGACGCAGCGGATGCCACTGTTCTTCTGGTTGATGATGGCGTCGACGGCCAGGGCGGTCTTGCCGATCTGACGGTCGCCGATGATCAGCTCGCGCTGGCCACGGCCGATCGGGATCATCGAGTCGACGGACTTGTAGCCGGTCTGCACCGGCTGGTCGACCGACTTACGCCAGATCACGCCCGGAGCCACTTTCTCGACGGCGTCGGTAGCGGCGGCGTTGATCGGGCCCTTGCCATCGATCGGGTTGCCGAGGGCGTCGACCACGCGGCCGAGCAGCTCCGGACCAACCGGCACTTCGAGGATGCGGCCGGTGCACTTGGCGCTCTGACCTTCGGCCAGGCCGAGGTAGCTGCCCAGCACCACGGCGCCGACGGAGTCCTGCTCCAGGTTCAGCGCCATGCCGTAGATACCGCCCGGGAACTCGATCATTTCGCCGTACATGACGTCGGCCAGACCGTAGATGCGCACGATACCGTCGGAGACGCTGACGATGGTGCCTTCGTTGCGGGCTTGGGAAGAGACGTCGAGTTTCTCGATACGCCCCTTGATGATTTCACTAATTTCGGATGGATTGAGTTGCTGCATTGCTCTGCTGCCCCTTCAAACTCAGGATTTCAACGCTTCGGCCAGTTTCGCGAGCTTGCCGCGAACCGAGCCATCGATAACCAGGTCGCCGGCGTGGATGACGACGCCGCCGATCAGGCTGGCATCCTCCACGACGTGCAGCCGCACTTCTCGGCTGAGCCGTGCGCTGAGAACCTTGGCGAGTTTGTCTTGCTGTTCTGCGCTCAATGCGAAGGCACTGGTCACTTCCACCTCGACCGACTTTTCCTGTTCGGCTTTGTACTGCTCGAACAGGGCGGCGATTTCCGGCAACAGCTCGAGGCGGTTGTTCTCCGAAAGCACGGAAATGAAGTTCTGTGCCTGGGCGTCGAACTTGTCACCACACACTTCGTTGAAAGCGGTGGCCTTCTCTGCACTCGTCAGACGCGGGGCCGCGAGTACGCGCTGCATGGTCTCGTCTTGCGATACCGCAGCAGCCAGGCCGAGCATGGCTGACCAGGAGGCCAGTTGCTGGTGGGCCTGGGCGTACTCGAAAGCAGCCTTGGCGTAAGGTCGGGCCAGCGTGGTCAGTTCTGCCATGATCGCCCTCGCTTAAATTTCGGCTGCCAGTTTGTTAACCAGCTCCGCATGCGCGTTTTGATCGACAGTGGCGCCCAGGATCTTCTCGGCGCCGCTGACGGCCAGGTTGCCCAGTTGGGCGCGCAGGGCGTCTTTCACACCGTTCAGTTCCTGCTCGATCTCGGCCTGAGCCTGAGCCTTCACGCGGTCGGCTTCGGCACGGGCCTGGTCACGGGCTTCATCGACGATCTGGGTCGCGCGCTTCTTGGCCTGCTCGATGATTTCAGCCGCCTGCCCCTTGGCCTCGCGCAGTTGCTGGGCCACTTTCTCGTGGGCCAGCTCCAGATCACGAGCCGCACGGTTGGCAGCGTCCAGGCCGTCCGCAATCTTCTTCTGGCGCTCGCGCAAAGCCGTGATGACCGGAGGCCACACGAACTTCATGCAGAACAGCACGAAGACTAGGAAAGCAACGGACTGGCCAATCAGGGTTGCATTAATGTTCACGCCAACACCTCGCTCGTTCGTTGTCCGTCAAACCGATGCACTCGTGGGAACGAGTGATCAGCCGGCGATTTGACCAACGAAGGGGTTTGCGAAGGTGAAGAACAGGGCAATACCCACGCCGATCATGGTCACGGCGTCGAGCAGACCGGCGACGATGAACATCTTGACCTGCAGCATCGGGACCATTTCCGGCTGACGCGCGGCGCCTTCCAGGAATTTGCCACCCAGCAGACCGAAACCAATGGCGGTACCCAGGGCACCCAGGCCGATCAGCAGTGCAACGGCGATAGCGGTCAGACCAACTACAGTTTCCATTTTTCCTCCCGACGTACAGTCGTATTGTTTAAGGTTGAAGCGAAATCGTTATTACAGCTTGCCCTCGCGGGCATCCCACTCCGAGCACGGCGTCCCCTCGTCTCCCTCGCGGAAGGCGAAGGCCGGCGGGGACTTCTATGCGCTCTTAGTGATTGTCCTCATGTGCCATCGACAGGTAGACGATGGTCAGCATCATGAAGATGAATGCCTGCAGGACGATGATCAGGATGTGGAACACCGCCCACGCCCATTGCAGCACGATACCGAACAGACCGAGCAGCCAGCCTGCGCTGAACACCACGGCGATAAGGATGAAGATCAGCTCGCCGGCATACAGGTTGCCGAACAGACGCAGTGCCAGGGAGACCGGCTTGGCCACCAGGGTCACGAACTCGAGCAGGAAGTTGATCGGCACCAGCAGGGCCTGGACCACGACGTTCTTGCTGCTGAACGGGTGCAGGGTCAGCTCGCCGAGGAAACCGCCGATACCCTTGACCTTGATGCTGTAGAAGATGATCAGGGCGAACACCGACAGGGACAGGCCGAGGGTGGCGTTCGGGTCGGTGGTGGGCACCACGCGGAAGAACAGGTGCTCGTCGCCGGCGATCTTGGCGGCCAGCATCGGCAGCCAGTCCACCGGGACCAAGTCCATCAGGTTCATCAGGAAGACCCAGACGAAAATGGTCAGGGCCAGGGGAGCGATCAGCGGATTACGGCCGTGGAAGGTTTCCTTCACGCTGTTGTCGACGAACTCCACCATGACTTCGACGAAGTTCTGCAGGCCGCCCGGCTGCCCGGAGGTGGCCTTCTTGGCCGCCGCGCGGAACAGGAAGATGAAGATCAGGCCGAGCACCACGGACCAACCCAGGGTGTCCACGTGGAAGGCCCAGAAGCCCATTTCTTTGGCTTCTTGTGCGGTATGGGCGAAACTCCAGCCGTTCACCGGGTGCAGGCCATAGGTCATGTTCTGCAGGTGGTGCTGGATGTAACCCGAAGCGGTTTCTGCTGCCATTATTTGCCTCGAACGCTCTAAGGTCTTGAAAATCTTCTTATCAACAGCGGAGCGAACCAGTTGACCGCCAGGGCCAACAGGAAGGTGCCGAACAACGCTGGCACCACCAGGGGTTTCACACCCGCAAACGTCAGCGCGAACAGCACTGCCGTGAAAATCAGCTTGCCCGCTTCGCCCGCATAGAAAGAACGGACGATCTCGCGAGCGGCCCTGGCCCCGCCGAAGCGGAATGCCTTGTGGGCGAAATACACATTCGGAAGCCAGGCGATCAAGCCACCGAGCAGCCCCGAATAACCAGCCACCGTCCCCAGCCACAACCACAACAAGGCGGCCGCACCCGATACCACGATCAACTGGGTGAGGAGCACCGGGAAGACCGGTAGGCGATGGAAAGGCAGGCGGTTCGGCATGCGGGGTTCCATCGTTCGGACTCCTGGACTGTCGGCTGCCGTTAAATCAATGACTTGGCATAGTTTGTGCCGACAAAATGCGCGCAGAGTATAGGGGGGGTTCCCCCCCTATTCAACTGGCCGGTAGTGAATTCCGACCGCCCGCTACAACGGCAAAGATGTGCAATTGTTTCAGCGGATATGGGCCAATACGCCCTGCAATTCGTCCAGCGAGCTGTAGCGGATGACCAGTTGGCCTTTGCCCTTCTGACCATGCTTGATCTGCACCGGAGCGCCTAGCTTCTCGGCCAGGCGCTGTTCCAGGCGGCTGATGTCGGGGTCACTCTTGACGGGTGCGGCAGGTTTTTCCTTGCTGCTCAGCCACTGGCGAACCAGGGCCTCGGTCTGGCGCACGGTGAGGCCTCGTGCGACAACGTGTCGCGCCCCTTCAACCTGGCGTTCCAGGGGCAGGCCGAGCAGGGCACGGGCGTGTCCCATCTCCAGGTCGCCATGGGACAGCAGGGTCTTCACTTCCTCGGGCAGGGCGATCAGGCGCAGCAGGTTGGTGATGGTTACCCGCGACTTGCCGACCGCCTCGGCGACCTGCTGCTGGGTGAGCTGGAACTCCTGTTGCAGGCGTTGCAGGGCGATGGCTTCCTCGATCGGGTTGAGGTCCTCGCGCTGGATGTTCTCGATCAGCGCCATGGCGATCGCCGCTTCGTCCGGCACGTTGCGGACCAGCGCGGGGATCTTGTCCAGGCCGGCCTGCTGGCTGGCCCGCCAGCGCCGCTCGCCGGCGATGATCTCGAAGCGGTTGTCGCCGATCGAGCGCACCACGATCGGCTGCATCACGCCCTGGGCCCTGATCGACTGTGCCAGTTCCTCGAGGGCGGCCGGGTCCATGTCGCGACGCGGCTGGTACTTGCCGCGCTGGATCAGTTCCAGCGGCAGGTGCTGCAATTCGCGGCTGTCGGCGCGGGCAGCCTCTTCCTGCAGGGCAGTGACGCTGTTGCCTCCGAGCAGGGCGTCCAGTCCGCGTCCGAGACCACGTTTCTTGCTGGCCATGGGGATTCCTTATGCTTTGGTGGCGGTCGCCGTCGTGCTGCGCGCGGCCTGCCGCTGGCGGCGCGACAGTTCACCGGCCAGCGCCAGGTAGGCCAGCGCGCCCCGGGATTGCTTGTCGTAGACCAACGCCGGCATGCCGAAGCTGGGAGCCTCGGCAAGGCGGACGTTGCGTGGGATGACGGTGTCGTAGAGCTTGTCGCCGAAATGCGCCTTGAGCTGTTCGGAGACGTCGTTGGTCAGGCTGATGCGCGGGTCGTACATGGTACGCAGCAGGCCCTCGATCTTCAGCGACGGGTTGAGCAACTGGCCGATGCGCTGGATCGAGTTGATCAGGTCGGTGAGCCCTTCGAGCGCGTAGTACTCGCACTGCATGGGGATGATCACCCCGTCTGCGGCGACCAGGGCGTTGACGGTGAGCATCGACAGCGACGGCGGGCAGTCGATGAGGATGTAGTCGTAGTTCTCGCGCACCGGCGCCAGGGCTTCGCGCAGACGCTTTTCCTTGGCCGGCAGGTCGAGCAGGGCGACCTCGGCGGCGGTCAGGTCGCGGTTGGCCGGCAGCAACTGGTAGCCGCCGTGCTCGGAGAACTGCATGGCCTCGACCAGGCTGCAGGAGCCGATCAGCACGTCGTAGATGGAATGCTCGAGGGCCAGCTTGTCGACACCGCTGCCGGTGGTGGCGTTGCCCTGCGGATCGAGGTCGATCAACAACACGCGGCGACGCGTGGCGACCAGCGAGGCAGCGAGGTTGATGCAGGTGGTGGTCTTGGCCACGCCGCCCTTCTGGTTGGCGATAGCGAGCACTTTGGCCATGGTCGGCGTTCTATTCCAGTCAGTGGGTGCGGCGCAGTATCAGCAGATGGCGCTGGCCTTGGCAACCGGGAACCTTGAGCACGTGACAGACATCCAGTCGGAAATCCTCCGACAGCGCCTGCAGTTCGTCGTCCGGCTGCACGCCCTTCATCGCCAACCAGCGGGTGTCGGCGTCGCCCAGGTGGCGGGTCCAGTCGGTGAAGTTCTTCAATTCGCTGAACGCCCGCGAGACGATCCCGGCGAACGGCGTGGCCGGCTTAAACGCCTCGACCCGGTTATGGACCACCTCGAGGTTGGCAAGTTTCAGTTCCAGCCGGACCTGGGTGAGGAAACGGGTCTTCTTGCCGTTGGAGTCCAGCAGGGTGAAGCGCCGTTCGGGGAACAGGATGGCCAGCGGCACGCCCGGCATGCCGCCGCCGCTGCCGACGTCCAGCCAGGTCTCGCCGCCCTCGGCGACGTAGGGGACCACGCTCAGGCTGTCGAGCAGGTGGCGCGAGACCATTTCGTCGGGATTGCGCACCGCGGTGAGGTTGTAGGCCTGGTTCCACTTGATCAACAGCCCCAGGTAGGCGAGCAACTGTTCCTGCTGCTGCGCCGTCAGTTCTACGCCCAGGGCCCGCGCGCCTTGCGCGAGCTCCTCGGCATGGCGCTCGGTGACCACGGACATCAGGCGCTCTGCTCCAGTTGGCGGCCGGCGCCGCGTTTCTTCAGGTGGATCAGCAACAGGGAGACCGCCGCCGGGGTGACCCCGGGGATACGCGACGCCTGCCCGAGGGTTTCCGGACGGTGCTGGCCGAGCTTGTGCTGGATCTCCTTGGACAATCCGGAGATCGCCGCGTAGTCGAGATCCGCCGGCAGCCTGGTGTCCTCGCTGGCGCGCAGGCGGGCGATCTCGTCCTGCTGGCGATCGATGTAGCCGGCGTACTTGGTCTTGATCTCAACCTGCTCGGCGACCTGCGGGTCTTCGGCGCCGCCGCCGGTAACCTCGGCGAGAGCGGCATAGTCGATCTCCGGCCGGCTGAGCAGGTTGAGCAGGTTGTACTCGTGGTTCAGCGGCGTGCCGAAACGCGCGGCGATGGCCTCGCCTTCCGGCGTGTTCGGGCGCACCCAGGTACTCTTCAGGCGCTGTTCCTCGCGCTCGATGCCTTCGCGCTTGGCGCAGAAGGCGGCCCAGCGGGCGTCGTCGACCAGGCCCAGCTCACGGCCCTTCTCGGTCAGGCGCAGGTCGGCGTTGTCCTCGCGCAGGATCAGCCGGTACTCGGCGCGCGAGGTGAACATGCGGTACGGCTCCTGGGTGCCGAGGGTAATCAGGTCGTCGACCAGCACGCCGATGTAGGCCTCGTCGCGACGCGGGCACCAGGCGTCCTTCCCCTGGGCACGCAGCGCGGCATTGGCGCCGGCCAGCAGGCCCTGGGCGCCGGCCTCCTCGTAGCCGGTGGTACCGTTGATCTGCCCGGCGAAGAACAGCCCGTCGATCACCTTGGTCTCCAGGCTGGTCTTGAGGTCGCGCGGATCGAAGTAGTCGTACTCGATGGCGTAGCCCGGACGGACGATATGGGCGTTCTCCATGCCGCGGATCGAGCGGACGATCTGCAACTGCACGTCGAACGGCAGCGAGGTGGAGATGCCGTTCGGGTACAGCTCGTGGGTGGTCAGGCCTTCCGGCTCGATGAACACCTGGTGGCTGTCCTTGTCGGCGAAGCGATGGATCTTGTCCTCGATCGACGGGCAATAGCGCGGGCCGATGCCTTCGATCACCCCGGAGTACATCGGCGAACGGTCGAGGTTGCTGGCGATGATCTCGTGGGTGCGCGCGTTGGTGTGGGTGATCCAGCAACTGACCTGTCGCGGATGCTCGTCGCGCGAACCGAGGAAGGACATCACCGGGATCGGCGTGTCGCCAGGCTGCTCGGTCATCACCGAGAAGTCCACGCTGCGGCCGTCGATGCGCGGCGGCGTCCCGGTCTTCAGCCGGCCGACGCGCAGCGGCTGCTCGCGCAGGCGCTGGGCCAGGGCGATCGACGGCGGGTCGCCGGCGCGGCCGCCGGAATAGTTCTGCAGGCCGATGTGGATAAGTCCGCCGAGGAAGGTACCGGTGGTCAGCACCACGGAAGACGCGAAGAAACGCAGGCCCATCTGGGTTACCGCGCCACGGACTTCGCCGTTCTCGACGATCAGGTCGTCGCAGGCCTGCTGGAATATCCACAGGTTCGGCTGGTTTTCCAGGATCTGGCGGATCGCAGCCTTGTACAGCACGCGGTCGGCCTGGGCACGAGTGGCACGCACGGCCGGGCCCTTGCGGCTGTTCAGCACGCGGAACTGGATGCCGCCCTTGTCGGTGGCGTGCGCCATGGCGCCGCCCAGCGCGTCGATTTCCTTGACCAGGTGGCTCTTGCCGATGCCGCCGATGGCCGGGTTGCAGCTCATCTGGCCGAGGGTTTCCACGTTATGGGTCAGCAGCAGGGTTTTTACACCCATGCGTGCTGCGGCGAGCGCGGCCTCGGTGCCGGCATGGCCTCCGCCGATCACGATCACGTCAAAACGGGAAGGGTAATCCACACGCACCTCGTGCCTGTTCGGAAATGGAAATGGGGAAGGGCGGCAAGTATAGGGATTTCCCCCCCTCGAATGAAGCCTTCTGGACAAAAAATAGCCAACCGGTAAAGGGGCAGGTCAAAAAAGAATAGAAAGAGAGAAATTTTATAAAGCTTGGTTTTTATGTTTATGAATAGAGAAGGCCTTTTCTGTGGATAACCATCTGTAGGCCAGGCAGGGAAAGGTCTACGTGAATGTATAAGGCTGTGGCGTTCCTGCCCGCTTCCACTGGGCAAGCTGGAGAATCCCTGTGGATGGAACGGGTACTTATGCACAGGCGGATTATCCCCTGGCTTTTACCCAGGGTTATGGAGAGGGTTCAGGCGTGGTTTTCCACAGGGTTCAGGGAGGGGAAGCAAGGCCCCGCTCAGCCGTCATCCCCGCGAACGCGGGGACCCAGTAAGGAAAAAATGGCGCGGACGAGGCTTCTTCGGGTGCGTGGCACGCCCTGCGGGGATGTCACTTGCCGATGCAGAAGCTGGAGAAGATCCGTCCCAGCAGGTCGTCGGAGCTGAAGGCACCGGTAATCTCGCCGAGCGCCTGCTGGGCCTGGCGGAGGTCTTCGGCAAGCAGCTCGCCAGCGCCGGCCTGGGTAAGCTGGGCGTGGCCATGGTCGAGGTAGGCCTGGGCCTGGCGCAGTGCTTCGAGGTGGCGGCGGCGGGCGCTGAAGCCGCTTTCGGCGGTCTGCTCGTAGCCCATGCAGGCCTTCAGGTGATCGCGCAGCAGGTCGAGTCCGGCCGTGGACATGGCGGACAGGCTGATGGTGACATGCCCGTCGGCGCTGGTGTGCAGGGCCACCGGTTCGCCGGACAGGTCGGCCTTGTTGCGGATCAGGGTGACTCGCGCCGGATCGGGGCGCTGGTCGAGGAATTCCGGCCACAGGGCGAAGGGATCGGCGGCTTCCGCAGCGGTGGCGTCGACCACCAGGAGGACGCGGTCGGCTTCGCCGATCGCCTTCAGCGCGCGCTCGACGCCGATCCGTTCCACCTTGTCGTGGGTGTCGCGCAGGCCGGCGGTGTCCACCACGTGCAGCGGCATACCGTCGATGTGGATATGTTCGCGCAGCACGTCGCGGGTGGTGCCGGCGATGTCGGTGACGATCGCCGCTTCACGCCCGGCCAGGGCGTTGAGCAGGCTGGACTTGCCGGCATTTGGCCGGCCGGCGATCACCACGTTCATGCCGTCGCGCAGCAGGGCGCCCTGGCCGGCCTCGTGCAGCACTGTGGATAAGTTGCCGCGCAGCGCTTCGAGCAGGCTGAGCACGTGGCCATCGGCGAGGAAGTCGATTTCCTCCTCGGGAAAGTCGATGGTCGCCTCGACGTAGATGCGCAGGGCGATCAACTGTTCGGTCAGTTCGTGCACGCGCCGCGAGAACTCCCCTTGCAGTGAGCGTAGGGCGTTGCGCGCGGCCTGCTCGGAACTGGCCTCGATCAGGTCGGCGATGGCTTCGGCCTGGGCCAGGTCGAGCTTGTCGTTGAGGAAGGCGCGCTCGCTGAATTCGCCAGGACGGGCCTGCCGCGCGCCCAGCTCCAGGCAGCGGCGCAGCAGCATGTCGAGTACCACCGGGCCACCGTGGCCCTGCAACTCGAGCACATCCTCGCCGGTGAACGAGTTCGGGCCCGGGAAGTACAACAGCAGGCCTTCGTCGATCACCTCGCCGGAGTCGTCGTGCCAGGGGCCGTAGTGGGCATGTCGCGGCCTGGGCTCGATGCCGCTCAGGGTGATGGCGATGGCCCGTGCGCGTGGCCCGGAGACCCGCACGATGCCAACGCCGCCACGGCCCTGTGCGGTGGCGACGGCGGCAATGGTTTCGCGGACTGTGTTCATGGCGGCGTCTCGAAGAGAAAAGGCGGATAGCAAAACGCCCCTCGAGGGGGCGTTTGCGTTCAGGTCAGCGGTGTGGCGGGCCGTATCAGGCCGGCTTGCTGGCTGCCTCGATCTTGCGGGTAATGTACCACTGCTGGGCGATCGACAGGATGTTGTTGACCACCCAGTACAGCACAAGACCGGCCGGGAACCACAGGAAGAAGAAGGTGAAGATGATCGGCATCAGCTTCATCACCTTGGCCTGCATCGGGTCCGGCGGAGTCGGGTTGAGCTGCTGCTGGATGAACATGGTGGCGCCCATGATGATCGGCAGCAGGAAGTACGGGTCCTTGATCGACAGGTCGGTTATCCACAGCAGCCAGGGCGCCTGGCGCATCTCGACGCTTTCCAGCAGCACCCAGTAGAGGGCGAGGAACACCGGCATCTGGACCAGGATCGGCAGGCAGCCGCCCAGCGGGTTGATCTTCTCCTTCTTGTACAGCTCCATCATCGCCTGGGACATCTTCTGGCGGTCGTCGCCGTACTGCTCCTTCAGCGATTGCAGCTTCGGCGACACCGCGCGCATGCGCGCCATCGACTTGTAGCTGGCGGCCGACAGCGGGAAGAAGGCCAGCTTGATGATGATGGTCAGGACGATGATCGACCAGCCCCAGTTGCCGAGCAGGCTGTGGATATGTTCCAGCAACCAGAAGATCGGCTGGGCGATGAACCAGAGGATGCCGTAGTCGACGGTCAGTTCCAGGCCCGGGGACAGTTCCTTCAGGTGCTTCTGGATCTTCGGGCCGGCGTACAGGGTGGCGCTGGTTTCGGCCTGGCTGCCGGCGGCGACGCTGAGGGTCGGGCCGGTGAAGCCGATGATGTAGTTGCCCTGGCCGTCCTTGCGGGTCTGCAGGACGTTGTTGCTGTCCTTGGCGGGAATCCAGGCGGTGACGAAGTAGTGCTGCAGCCAGGCGACCCAGCCGCCTTCCACGGTTTCCTTCAGGCCCTGCTTGTCCATGTCCTTCATGGACACTTTCTTGTAGGGCTCGGACGGCGTCCACAGCGCGGCGCCCAGGTAGGTCGCGGTGCCGGTGGCGGTGGTCGAGGACGGATCGCCGCTGTTGTCACGCTTGAGCTGGGCGAACAGGTTGCCGCTCCATGGCTGGCCACTCTGGTTGTCGATCTTGTAGCCGACGGTGAAGTCGTACTGGCCGCGAGTGAAGGTGAAGCGCTTGACGTAGTTGACCCCGGCGTCGCTGAAGGTCAGTTCGACCACCAGTTGATCCTGGCCGTCCGCCAGTTGGTACGCGCGCTGGGCGCTGGCATAGAGCGGGCGGCCGGAAGGACGGGCGTCAGGGCCGTTGTTGCCGGTCAGGCCGCTCTGCGCCAGATAGAGGCGCTCGCCACCGTTGTCGAACAACTGGAAGGGTACGTCCGGGCGATCCTGGCGACGCGGGTATTGCGGCAGGGTCAGTTGGACCACATCACCGCCGCGCGGATCGATGGCCAGGTCGAGCACGTCGGTTTTCACCTGGATCAACTGGCTATTGGCTGCAACCGCCGAGACGCTGGGCAGCGAGGCATCGGCCTCGCCCTGCGTGGCCGGGACCGGGACGTCGGCATCGTTCTGTGACGTGGTCGATCCCTCCGGCAAGGCGGGTGCGCTGGCGGTAGCGGCGTTGCTGGTGGGCGGCAGGGCGGCTTGTCCGTAGTCCTGGTTCCATTGAAGGACCATCAGGTAGGACACGATTGCCAGGGCGACGATCAGGATCGAGCGTTTGATATCCATGATTACTCGGCCATCGAAGTGGGTCGGGATGAGGTAACGGGAGGCACCGGATCATAGCCCCCGGGGTGCCAGGGGTGGCAGCGGCCGAGCCGGCGAAGGGTCAGCCAGCCGCCGCGCAGGAGGCCATGCTGGTCGATGGCCTCGTAGGCATAGCAGGAACAGCTTGGATAGAAGCGACAATGGCTGGCCATCAGCGGACTGATGGCGTAGCGGTAGAACTGGATCGGAACGAGCGCCAGTTTACGCATGGTGACCGTCGCTTTTGCCGACCGGGGGCGGGGATTCCACGGTTTGCTTGTTGCGCGCCAGACGCTTCCAGAGCTTGCCGAAGTGCTGGGCGAGCTCGGCGTTTTCCTGATCGGCAATCCCCTTGCGCGCCACCACCACGATGTCCCACCCGGCCAGGCTGTCCTGGTTGAGGCGGAACGAAGTGCGGATAACGCGTTTGAGGCGATTGCGTTCGACCGAGAGCTTGACGCTCTTCTTGCCGATGACCAACCCCAGGCGGGGATGGTCCAGGTCGTTCTGGCGGGCGAGAAGCAGGACGTTCTTGCCGGGAACCTTGGCGCTGGGAGAGTCGAAGACCGCTTTGAACTGTCGAGGAGTCAGCAGGCGCTTTTCTCGACCGAAGTCTTGACTCACCACCGGGACTGAATGATCAGACAGTCAGGCGCTTGCGGCCTTTGGCGCGACGACGCGACAGGACTTGACGGCCGTTCTTGGTGGCCATGCGAGCACGGAAACCGTGGGTGCGAGCGCGCTTGAGGGTGCTGGGTTGGAAAGTACGTTTCATGACGTGTTACCTGGGTGATCGACTGCGGGCCGGAATGGCCCCCGTTTTAAGAGACCGGCAATTCTAGAGAAAGCCGCAGGTCAGGTCAATTTCCAACCAGCCTTTCCGTGCAAATAAGAATAAAGAGAGAAATGTATTAAAGCTTTTCTGTAGAGCTTGTAATGCATTAGGCAGGCCCCGATCTGTGGAAAACCCTTCCGAGGCCAATGCCCGTGCGGCATTCGTCGTGGTAGAAGTCTGTCGACAAGCCGTGTCCTGGATGTGTGCGAGGTGGGGACAGGCTGGGGATGGATCGACGCCTTATCCACACGAAGGTTGTCCACGGGCTTATCCCGTCGGCTGTCCCATGGGTTCACGGCCGGTTATCCACACCCTTTCATGACGACTTGCCAGGTCAGCCTTATCTGGATTAAGGCTTTGATTTTCCTTGTGCTATGCCGAATCTTCATGTGGATAAGTGGGGTGATGGCGGCTACAATGACGGCTGTTTTTTGCGTCGTGGACGATCCGGGGGATATCGCGTGTCAGTGGAACTTTGGCAGCAGTGCATCGAGCTTCTCCGCGATGAACTCCCTGCCCAGCAGTTCAATACCTGGATTCGTCCGTTGCAGGTCGAGGCGGCCAGCGATGAGCTGCGCGTCTACGCACCGAACCGTTTCGTGCTCGACTGGGTGAACGAGAAATACCTGGGCCGCCTGCTCGAATTGCTCAGCGAACGCAGCCAGGGACTCGCCCCCGCGCTTTCCTTATTAATAGGCAGCAAGCGCAGTGCTGCGGCGATGCGTAGTCCGGCACCGGTCGTTGCGCCGGCGATGCCCGTGGCCACCCCGGCGCCGGTTCGCCAGGTCGTGGATGGCCTGCCGGTGGATGCGGCGCGTGCCAACCCCGACCCCATGGCGGTGGCCAGCGCTCCGGCCAGTCCCGCATTGCGTACCGAGCGCTCGGTACAGGTGGAAGGCGCACTCAAGCACACCAGCTACCTGAACCGAACCTTCACCTTCGAGAATTTCGTCGAGGGCAAGTCCAACCAGTTGGCCCGCGCGGCGGCCTGGCAGGTGGCGGACAATCCCAAGCACGGCTACAACCCGCTGTTCCTCTATGGCGGCGTCGGCCTCGGCAAGACCCACCTGATGCACGCGGTGGGTAACCACCTGCTGAAGAAGAACCCGAATGCCAAGGTGGTCTACCTGCATTCCGAGCGCTTCGTCGCCGACATGGTCAAGGCGCTGCAACTCAACGCGATCAACGAGTTCAAGCGTTTCTATCGCTCGGTCGACGCCCTGTTGATCGACGACATCCAGTTCTTCGCCAAGAAGGAGCGCTCCCAGGAGGAGTTCTTCCACACCTTCAACGCCCTGCTCGAAGGCGGCCAGCAGGTGATCCTCACCAGCGACCGCTATCCAAAGGAGATCGAGGGCCTGGAGGAACGCCTGAAGTCGCGCTTCGGCTGGGGCCTGACCGTGGCGGTGGAGCCGCCGGAGCTGGAGACCCGGGTGGCGATCCTGATGAAGAAGGCCGAGCAGGCGAAGATCGACCTGCCCCACGATGCCGCCTTCTTCATCGCCCAGCGCATCCGTTCCAACGTGCGGGAACTCGAAGGAGCCCTGAAAAGGGTCATTGCCCACTCGCACTTCATGGGCCGCGACATCACCATCGAGCTGATCCGTGAATCCCTCAAGGATCTGCTGGCCCTGCAAGACAAACTGGTCAGCGTCGACAACATCCAGCGCACGGTGGCCGAGTACTACAAGATCAAGATCGCCGATCTGCTCTCCAAGCGTCGTTCGCGATCGATCGCCCGGCCGCGCCAGGTTGCCATGGCGCTGTCCAAGGAACTGACCAACCACAGCCTGCCGGAGATTGGCGATGCCTTCGGCGGTCGCGATCACACCACGGTATTGCATGCATGCCGTAAGATTGCTGAACTTAGGGAAGCCGACGCGGATATCCGCGAGGATTACAAGAACCTGCTGCGCACCCTGACCACCTGATTCCAACGCAGCCCATGAGGCAAGGGACTAGACCATGCATTTCACCATTCAACGCGAAGCTCTGTTGAAACCCCTGCAACTGGTCGCTGGCGTCGTCGAACGCCGCCAGACCTTGCCGGTTCTTTCCAACGTCCTGCTGGTGGTCGAAGGGCAGCAGCTATCGCTGACCGGTACTGACCTGGAGGTCGAGCTGGTCGGCCGCGTCACGCTCGAAGAGCCGGCCGAACCGGGCGAGATCACCGTACCGGCGCGCAAGCTGATGGATATCTGCAAGAGCCTGCCCAACGACGCGTTGATCGACATCAAGCTCGACGACCAGAAACTGGTGGTCAAGGCCGGACGCAGCCGCTTCACCCTGTCGACCCTGCCGGCCAACGATTTCCCGAGCGTCGAGGAAGGCCCGGGCTCGCTGACCTTCAGCATGGTGCAGAGCAAGCTGCGTCGCCTGATCGAGCGCACCAGCTTCGCCATGGCCCAGCAGGATGTGCGCTACTACCTCAACGGCATGCTCCTGGAAGTGCAGACCGGCCTCCTGCGTGCCGTGGCCACCGATGGCCATCGCCTGGCGTTGTGCGCCGTGGAAGCGGGCATCGAGCAGACCGAGCGCCACCAGGTGATCGTGCCGCGCAAGGGCATCCTCGAACTGGCCCGCCTGCTCACCGAGCAGGACGGCAGCGTCAGCGTCGTCCTCGGCCAGCATCACATTCGTGCCACCACTGGTGAGTTCACCTTCACCTCCAAGCTGGTGGACGGCAAGTTCCCCGATTACGAGCGCGTGCTGCCGCGCGGTGGCGACAAGCTGGTGGTCGGCGATCGCCAGGCGCTGCGCGAAGCGTTCAGCCGCACCGCGATCCTCTCCAACGAAAAATATCGTGGTATCCGCCTGCAATTGTCGGCTGGCCTGTTGAAGATCCAGGCCAACAACCCGGAGCAGGAAGAAGCCGAAGAGGAAGTGGTGGTCGACTACAACGGCGGTTCGCTGGAGATCGGCTTCAACGTAAGCTATCTGCTCGACGTGCTGGGCGTGATGGGGACCGACCAGGTGCGCCTGACCATGTCCGACGCCAACAGCAGTGCTCTGTTGCAGGAAGCGGACAACGACGAGTCGGCCTACGTCGTCATGCCCATGCGCCTGTGAGCCTGAGGGCGCAGCCAACCTAAATGTCCCTCAGCCGTGTTACGGTCACCGCGGTGCGCAATCTGCACGCGGTGACCCTCTCTCCCTCCCCCCGCATCAACATCCTCCACGGCGCCAACGGCAGCGGAAAGACCAGCCTGCTCGAAGCGATCCACCTGCTGGGCCTGGCCCGCTCCTTCCGCAGCCTGCGTCTGCAACCGGTGATCCAGTACGAGCAAGCCGCCTGTACGGTGTTCGGTCAGGTCGAGATACCCGAAGGAGGACGTTGCAACCTGGGGGTTTCCCGCGATCGCCAGGGCGAGTTCCTGATTCGTATCGACGGACAGAACGCACGCAGTGCTGCGCAACTGGCCGAAGTGTTGCCGCTGCAACTGATCAATCCGGACAGCTTCCGTCTGCTCGAAGGTGCTCCGAAAATCCGCCGGCAGTTCCTTGATTGGGGAGTGTTCCACGTGGAACCTCGTTTCCTGTCGGCCTGGCAGCGCCTGCAGAAGGCCCTGCGGCAGCGGAACTCGTGGCTGCGCCATGGTACACTGGACACCGCGTCACAAGCGGCCTGGGACCGAGAGCTGTGCCTGGCCAGCGACGAAATCGATGCGTATCGGCGGGCCTATATCCAGGCCCTGAAACCCGTATTCGAAAGTACCCTGCGCGAGTTGGTGGAGCTGGATGGGTTGACCCTCAGCTACTACCGCGGCTGGGACAAGGATCGTGAGCTTAGCGAAGTGCTCTCCTCGTCCCTGGGCCGTGACCAGCAATTGGGGCATACCCAGGCTGGCCCGCAGCGTGCCGATTTGCGCCTGCGGCTTGGGGCGAACAATGCGGCGGATATCCTGTCGCGCGGCCAGCAGAAGCTGGTGGTGTGCGCCTTGCGGATTGCCCAGGGACACCTGGTCGGCCAGGCCAAGCGCGGGCAATGCATCTATTTGGTGGACGACTTGCCGTCCGAGTTGGATGAGCAGCACCGGCGAGCGTTGTGCCGCTTGCTGGAAGAATTGAATTGTCAGGTGTTCATCACCTGCGTGGATCACGAATTGTTGAGGGACGGCTGGCGCGCGGATACGCCGGTCGCCATGTTCCACGTGGAACATGGTCGAATCACACCATGGGAGTGAAGGCATGAGCGAGAACAGAACGTACGACTCTTCCAGCATCAAGGTGCTGAAAGGACTGGATGCCGTACGCAAGCGCCCCGGTATGTACATCGGCGACACCGATGACGGTACCGGTCTGCATCACATGGTGTTCGAGGTGGTGGATAACTCTATCGATGAGGCGCTCGCCGGCTATTGCAGCGAGATCAGCATCACCATCCATACCGACGAATCGATCACCGTGCGTGACAACGGTCGCGGCATTCCGGTGGATATCCACAAGGAGGAAGGGGTTTCCGCCGCGGAAGTGATCATGACCGTGCTGCACGCCGGCGGTAAGTTTGACGACAACAGCTACAAGGTGTCCGGCGGCCTGCACGGCGTGGGTGTCTCGGTGGTCAACGCGCTCTCCAAGGAGTTGGTGCTGACCATCCGCCGCAGTGGCAAGGTCTGGGAACAGGTCTACGTCCACGGCGTTCCGCAGGCTCCGCTGGCCGCGGTAGGCGATACCGAGGGCACCGGTACCGAGATTCACTTCAAGCCCTCGGAAGAAACCTTCCACAACATCCACTTCAGTTGGGACATCCTGGCCAAGCGCCTGCGCGAGTTGTCGTTCCTGAACTCCGGGGTTGGCATCGTCCTCAGGGACGAGCGCACCGGTAAGGAAGAGCAGTTCAAGTACGAGGGCGGTCTGCGCGCCTTCGTCGAATACCTGAACACCAACAAGACCTCGGTGAACCAGGTCTTCCACTTCAACGTGCAGCGTGAAGAGGATGGTGTCGGTGTCGAAGTCGCCCTGCAGTGGAACGACAGCTTCAACGAGAACATCCTCTGCTTCACCAACAACATCCCGCAGCGTGACGGCGGTACTCACCTGGCGGGCTTCCGCTCCGCCCTCACCCGCAACCTGAACAACTACATCGAGCAGGAAGGCCTGGCCAAGAAGTTCAAGATCGCCACCACTGGCGACGATGCCCGTGAAGGCCTCACCGCGATCATCTCGGTGAAGGTGCCGGACCCGAAGTTCAGCTCGCAGACCAAGGACAAGCTGGTTTCCTCCGAAGTGAAGACCGCGGTGGAACAGGAGATGGGCAAGTACTTCGCCGACTACCTGCTGGAGAACCCCAACGAGGCCAAGTCGGTGGTCGGCAAGATGATCGACGCCGCCCGCGCTCGCGAGGCCGCCCGCAAGGCGCGCGAGATGACCCGCCGCAAGGGGGCGCTGGATATCGCCGGGCTGCCCGGCAAACTGGCCGACTGCCAGGAAAAGGATCCGGCGCTTTCCGAACTCTACCTGGTGGAGGGTGACTCCGCTGGCGGTTCCGCCAAGCAGGGCCGCAACCGTCGTACCCAGGCGATCCTGCCGCTGAAAGGCAAGATCCTCAACGTGGAAAAGGCGCGCTTCGACAAGATGCTCTCCTCCGCCGAGGTCGGCACCCTGATCACCGCACTGGGCTGCGGGATCGGGCGCGAGGAGTACAACATCGACAAGCTGCGCTACCACAACATCATTATCATGACCGACGCCGACGTCGACGGCTCGCACATCCGCACCCTGCTGTTGACCTTCTTCTTCCGCCAGTTGCCGGAACTGATCGAGCGCGGCTACGTGTATATCGCCCAGCCGCCGCTGTACAAGGTCAAGAAGGGCAAGCAGGAGCAGTACATCAAGGACGACGAGGCCATGGAGGAATACATGACCCAGTCGGCCCTCGAAGATGCCAGCCTGCACGTCAACGAGTCGGCTCCCGGCCTCGCCGGCGAGTCGCTGGAAACGCTGGTCAACGAATACCGCGCGGTGATGAAGACCCTCAAGCGTCTGTCGCGCCTGTACCCGCAGGAGATGACCGAGCACTTCGTCTACCTGCCCAAGGTCAGCCTCGACGACCTGTCTAGCCAGGAAATCATGCAAGGCTGGCTGAGCAAGTTCAGCGAACGTCTGAAGGGCACCGAGAAATCCGGCCTGGCCTACCAGCTCAGCCTGCGCGAGGATCGCGAACGTCACCTGTGGTTGCCGGAGGTGGAGCAGATCGCCCATGGCGTTTCCAGCTACATCACCTTCAACCGCGACTTCTTCGCCAGCAACGACTACAAGAGCGTCACCACGCTCGGCGAGCGCCTGAACAACCTGCTGGAAGACGGCGCCTACGTGCAGCGCGGCGAGCGCAAGCGGCCGGTGTCCAGCTTCAAGGAAGCCCTCGAGTGGCTGCTGGCGGAAAGCACCAAGCGCCACAGCATCCAGCGCTACAAAGGGTTGGGTGAGATGAACCCCGAGCAGTTGTGGGAAACCACCATGGACCCGGAAGCCCGGCGCATGCTCAAGGTGACCATCGAGGATGCCATCGCCGCCGACCAGATCTTCAACACCCTGATGGGCGATGAAGTGGAACCGCGCCGCGAGTTCATCGAGAACAACGCCCTGGCGGTGTCCAACCTGGACTTCTGATTTTCTGTCGACGGACAGGTTAATTGGCATGATTTCACGAGTTATTGTCATGACAATTTCTGTCACTACCCCGGCCTAGCGCCGGGGTCTTTCTTTGTAGATCAGGCTTTTAGATATGCCGGCTTTCTGGTCGAGCAGCATGTATAGGTACATGTTGCCGAGATGCTCGCCGATCAGCTTCTCGTGGCGGCACAGGCTCTCGAAGGTTAGGCGCTTCTTCTCTTCCCTCACCACACCAGTGTTGAGCAAGTAGCGCATTGCTCGACGGGCATCACCCGGCATGCTCCCGGTTTCACTCTTGCCGGTGATCGAGAGCTCGGTGGTATCGAGGCCCTCGTCTCCATCGGCCAACGCGATGTTGTCCTCGGGCAGGCGGGTATCCAACTCTTCGGAGGGCTGCTCCCATTCAGTTGCTGCTGGCGTCTCGGCTGGGCGGAATTGGTCGAATAGCGACGGGGCCGTTGCAATCTGGTCGTCTTTATCACTCATAGGGCAAGCGTCTCCAGATCCTCGGGAAATCGATCTGCGCTAGGTAGCAACTGGGGGATACCGGCAAGAATTTGTTGGCTATCACGGTCGCTCACAAGAACCTGTTCGCGACCCTCCAATGAGATGGCGTCGACTGCCTTAGCGATGCGCACATGGGCGACCAGTTCCTCCAGGCCACCTTGAATGGGCCTGTGCCCGAGCAGTTGGCCTACAGTCATTGGCCCGTTGGCGTCGAGCAGCACGCGCAAGCCGATGGCGACCTCCAGGATCTGCACCGTCTCCAGACTTTCGAGCATGGTGTCGCTGGCGCTACTGTTGTTGGTGTGTGCGACCACCTGGCCGGTATCCAAGCGTTCTCCTGGCAAGCGTAGGCGAATGCTCGAAGGTGAGCGCACCGTGAAACTGCCGCTCGGTAAACACACCGCCAGTGGGGTTCGCAGGCCAACATCTTGATCCTTGAACGTCACCGCCAGCTTTTCCAGTTGACGCAACACTCGCTCTACCGCTCGACGCTCTTGCTGGGCGCCACTCTCGATGAAGGCGCGCAAGCTTTCCTGGGTGCGTCGGCGCACGGCGATCACTCGCTGGCTTTCGCCATTTAGCTCACGCACCAAATGGGCGGAAAGTACGTCTCCTCGTGGTTTAGGTGCTGATGAGCCGCAGGTCTTTCTAGGATCGACCGCATCTGTTTGCGGAATTCGACGCTACGGTGCTCATCGCAGAGCAGCCGGAAGGCGCCGTCAAAGGCTTGCCCTGCATCGGTTTGGAGCAATATATCCTCACGGTCGAGCAGTGCCTGAGGACTGTACCCCGGCCTCCTTCCGGCTCGATCATCTGCACTCGCAGGGTCTGATCCAGCAAGCGAATCTCATCTTCCAGATGCCGGAAGTCGCCGGTCAGCACCGAGGCTAGCTGATAGATCCCTCGAATCCGCTCACGCTGTTCCGCGCTGGACAGCTCTGGCACTACGCCGGCCTTTAGCAGCCGGATTTCTTCATTCAGTTCCTCCACTCGGTTTTCGAGCACGCGCAAGCGCTCTTCCGGATTTGGGCTCAGTGCCACCGACAGATCTCGCACTGCATCTTGGACAATGCGCAGGTGTGAGGCAGTGGCACTGCTGTCCCGTTGTTCCAAGCCGTGGACAAAACGCAACGCCTGCTCAAAGGCATCGGTGCAGGTTAAACGGTCATCATGCTCACGTAGCCAGCCGGCATGAATCCAGTTACGCAGGTAGACGTTGGCGTTGTCCTGTATGCCGTAGGCTTCTTGCCAGGCGGGTAGCTCTGCTTCCAGAGCAACCCTCGCCTTGGTGTAAGACACCTCCTGTTCGGAGAACAGGTCATCAAGGAAAGCCAAGATGATTGGTGCAGAATCGGCGCGTACAGCCGCCAGGCCGCCTGCTCACCATGCAGTCTTCGGTAGCGCGCTTGCTTTTCGTAAAGGCTCATCGTGCTTCCCTACTCGACAGTGCTCAAATTCAGACTGAGGCCTTAAACATAAGTCTGGGTCATGCGTTCAGCTCAATGAGCCCACCACTCTATGTGAGGACTGCCAGCAGGTCTTTGGTCGCTTCATTGACCACTACCCCTACTTCGGAATCTACGGCAAGGACGACTATCAGGAGTTGAAGAGCGCCCGCCTTTGTTCAACCGTGGCGCTGTATGAGAAACACTTTGGCGCGTATCCGGACGGTGGCAGCGAAGCTCAAGCCATGCGCTGCAAAGATCACGCGTGCCACGTGGAGTTCAAGTGCGCATGCCGTGTTGAGGGTGCATGCAAAGACGACGTAGCGGCCTATTAATTCTGGAGGTGGATATGAGTAAGCAGCCTAAAAGCCCTACCGGCCAGACGCCCAAACCGACCCCTCGCCCGGTCGTCCCCAATTTGCCCAGTACCATGGGGAACAAATCGGGAGGTGGTCGCGGTAACTACCCACCAGCGAAGTCGAAGTAAATGAACAGGGGCAACAGGCTCATCAGTGGTCCTGTTGACCACCTCGCACAGGTGGAACCTATCTGCCTAGTTGCGCCCCCCGGTTCCCTGTGTGCCTGGGTCAATTTCAATCGGCAGAGTGGGTCGAGATTCTCTTAACAGGTTTGTTAATAAATTCCTGAGCAGCACGGTGGCAGGTATCAGCCTCATGCCCGTCAATCGTGATCGAGCGGTTGCCAAAAAATCGCAAGAGTGTCATCGTAATGACGAATGTCTTTACGTGGAGGCCGTGCTCATGGCTTCGATCAATATCCGCATCGACGACGAGCTGAAAGTCCGGGCTTACCGAGAGCTGGAAAAGCTTGGCGTCACCCCTTCTGAGCTGATGCGCCAAGCCCTGCAATATGTGGCTGAGCGGGGTCAGCTGCCTTTCCGTCCGGTTCTGATGACCGAGGAAGATGAGGCTCTGATTGCCACGGTGCGTGAACGCCTTGCTGCTCCGCAGCGCGTGAAGGTTTCGCTGGATGACCTATAGCCTCGAATTCGATGCACGGGCACTGAAGGAGTGGCACAAGCTGGGGGATACCGTCCGCGAGCAGCTCAAGAAAAAGCTCGCGGAGGTGCTGGTCAATCCGCGCGTCGAGGCGAATCGCCTTCACTCACTACCCGACTGCTACAAGATCAAACTGCGTAGCAGTGGTTATCGCCTGGTCTATCAGGTGATCGACCATGAGGTGGTGGTGTTTGTCGTCGCGGTGGATCGACGTGACCGTGAGCAGGCTTACCGCAAGGCCGCTGAGCGGCTCAAATAACGCGCTGCCTGCGTCATACAGAGTCTGGTTTCGATGCGATGAGTGATTGAGCAACTGCGGGCTGAGAATGCTCGTCTGATCGCATTGCTGGACGCGCATGGCGTCGAGTGGCGGCTACCGGCTGAGCTGCCAGAGCCTGAACTGGCTGTTGCGCTGCCACCGCTAGTCCCGGTTCTGGATACCAATGAGAAGCTGGCACTGTTCAAGCGTCTGTTCCGGGGACGTGCTGATGTCTTTCCCTTGCGATGGGAAAGCAAGGCAGGGAAGTCCGGCTACTCACCTGCTTGTGCAAATGAATGGCGTCCAGGCGTCTGTGAGAAGCCCAGGATCAAGTGCGGCGATTGCTCGTACCGGCAGTTGCTGCCACTGACCGACCAGGTGCTCTACAAGCATTTGGCCGGAGAGATTGTCGTCGGTGTTTACCCACTGCTGCCGGATGACACCTGTTACTTCCTGGCTGTGGACTTTGACGAGGCCGACTGGCGTGAAGATGTCATGGCGTTCGCCCAGTCATGTCGCGAATTGGGCGTACCGGTCGCGGTGGAGGTTTCTCGCTCCGGTAACGGTGCACATGCCTGGATATTCTTCGAGCACAGTGTTCTTGCGTCTGAGGCACGCCTACTCGGCTCTGCGATCATCAGCCATACCTGTGAACGTACTCGGCAGTTGACGCTAGGATCCTATGATCGGCTGTTTCCTAATCAGGACAGCATGCCGAAGGGCGGTTTTGGCAATTTGATCGCCTTGCCCTTGCAGAAGCGGGCTCGCGCTCGGGGCGGCAGTGTTTTTGTCGATGAGAAGCTGGTGCCCTATCCCGATCAGTGGGCATTTCTGGCCAGTGTCCAACCTATGCCGGCGAGGGACATTGCACCGGCTACGCTGCGAGCCAGTGGCGGTCGCCATCCGTTGGGTGTCGCTGACCTAACAGATGATGAAAGCGCGAAACCCTGGCAGCGCACACCGGAAAAGACTCAGAAACTGACCTGTTCGTTACCAGCGTCGGTAAGCGTGACCCTGGCCAACCAGATCTATTTCAGCAAGTCCGAGCTGCCCCAACCTTTGGTCAACAAGCTCATTCGGCTGGCGGCATTTCAGAATCCGGAGTTCTACAAAGCTCAGGCCATGCGCCTTCCTGTGTGGAACAAGCCCCGGGTCATCGGATGTGCCGAAAACTATCCGCAGCATATTGCCCTGCCGCGCGGATGCCTGGATAACGTCCAGGCGCTGTTGGATGAAAACAAGGTAGAACTGGTGCTGCATGATGAGCGCTTCGCTGGGGAGCCCATCGATGTCCGCTTTGTGGGAAAGCTACGTTCGGATCAGGAGGCTGCACTGGCGGGTATGCTGGGGCACGACACCGGCATCCTCTGCGCTCCGACTGCATTCGGCAAAACTGTCACTGCTGCTGCCCTGATTGCTCAGCGTGGCGTGAACACGCTGGTGCTGGTTCACCGAACGGAACTGCTCCAGCAGTGGAAGGAAAGGTTGCAGGCGTTTCTGGGGGCTGACAAGAAGACAGTTGGTAGCATCGGTGGTGGTAAGGCCAAGCCGACCGGCATCATAGATGTGGCGGTCATGCAGTCGCTATCGCGGCAAGGTGAGGTCAGCGAACAGGTAAAGAACTACGGGCAAATTATCGTAGATGAATGCCATCACCTGTCGGCGTTCTCCTTTGAGGCCCTTCTCAAGGCTACCCCTGCGAGATATGTGCTGGGGCTGACCGCAACGCCCATCCGGCGCGATGGCCAACAGCCGATTATTTTCATGCAGTGCGGGCCGATTCGGCATACCGCATCACGGCCTGAGAGTGCGCCTGCTGAGTTGACGGTGATCCCTAGGTGGTTGCCCCGTTCTATCCTCATGCCAGAAGGCGCTGGCATCCAGGATGTCTTCTTACAGGTGTGCAGCGATACGGAGCGGACAGACAAGATTGTGGCTGAGGTCGAAGCCGCTTTTGGGCAGGGGAGAAAGATTCTGCTGCTGACGGAGCGAACGGATCACCTCAGTTCCATTGAGGAGAGGCTGGCTGGGCGAGTCGAAAGCCTGTTTACCCTGCATGGGCGGATGTCCAAGAAGCAACGTACTGCGCTAATCGGCGAGCTGGAAGCGCTGCCACCCGATGCACCCAGGGTGATCCTGGCCACTGGGAAACTGGTCGGTGAGGGGTTCGATCATCCTGCGCTGGATACTTTGGTACTGGCGATGCCGGTTTCCTGGAAGGGCACCCTCCAGCAGTATGCAGGTCGCCTACATCGGGAGCATTCAGATAAGGGGGACGTCCGTATCATCGATTTCATCGACTCCGGGCATCCAGCCTTGTTGCGTATGTGGAGCAAGCGCCAGGCTGGCTACAAGGCAATGGGCTATGAATTTGCTGATTCATCCAGCTCAATGGAGCTTCTGTCGCAGGACTGAAAAGGCCTTGAAACCTGCGACGGATGGGGATTCCGAAAAGCCAGGAACCCCGTTACGCTGCCTCAATTGACACTTTGGCAATCCGCTCAGCCCAGCATGCTCCTGATGTGGAGGCCACGCTTTTTCAGGCTTGTAGTGCCCGGAATGCAGGGCATACGGAAAATGCCATTTATTCCGGTCATTTCGACGGAAAATGCCACTTTATGTGGCTCAATCATGCCAATAACGGCGCCCATTTTTCGCATAAGTCATTGATTTTTATAGGCTGGTGAATGCCACGTTTATCGCCCGTCGATATTTTCCGCCTCTGCGTCAAACCAAAGCCCCGGCCTTCGCGCCGGGGCTTTTTCATGGGCGTATAGTCGGCGGAGCGATGAACGGGAGAGATGTTGATGGATGAGCGGGAGCAGCCGATGACGGTCAGCGACGAGGAAATCCGTGCCTATATGCAGCGGATGATTCGTTCGGGCCGGGTGAAGCCGGCGGTGCTGGTGGTGCAGACCGGGAAGGCGTTTCCGGCTGTCGATCACGAGCGCATCGTGCGCTGTTTCAATGAGCTGGATTCACCCTATCTGAAGCGGTTGAAGTGATTTCAAATCCACCAGTAACGAACGAAATGAAAGAAGATCGGGGCGGCAAAGCATACCGAGTCGATACGGTCGAGCATGCCGCCGTGGCCTTCTATCATGTGACCCCAGTCCTTCACTCCTCGGTCGCGTTTGATTGCCGACATGACCAGTCCACCCGCGAAACCAAGAAGATTGACCAGTAGAGCCATCAGTGCTGCCTGCCAGAAGTCGAAGGGGGTAATCCAGAAAAGGCAGGCTCCGATCAGAGTGGCCAGTGTCACACCCCCTACCAGACCTTCCACCGTTTTTGACGGCGACAGGTTGGGGGCGACCTTGTGTTTGCCGAACAGTTTGCCGCAGACGTATTGCAGGACGTCGGAGATTTGCACCACCAGGATCAGCCAAGCGATGAGCAGCAGGTTGCGTTCTTCATAGCTGGGGATGTTCAGGGTCATCAGAGCGGGAACGGCCGATACGCAGTAGACGGTGATCATCAGGCCCCACTGTACCTTTGACGTGCGTTCGAGAAAGCGCGTGGTGTCGCCGCCCAGACTGGACAGGATAGGCAGCAGCAGGAATAGATAGACCGGGATGAAGATGCTGAACAGGCCGTACCATTCCAGAGCGATCAACAGATACTGCATCGGCAGCGCGAAATAGAATGCCGCCACCAGTGCGGGGTAGTCACTGCGCCGTGTCGGGGCCAGGGTGAGGAATTCGCGTAGCGCATAGAAGGACACGAAGTAGAAAAGCAGGATTACGCCGACCTTACCGAACAGAAAGGCCAGGCCGATCACCAGCACCATCATCCACCAGGCATCGATTCGGGCGTTGAGATTATCGATTACGGCGTTAGGACCCGGCTCGGATCGCCATTTGAGCAACCGACCGACCACTGTAGCGAACAGGAGCAGGCCACCTATGCCGCCGAACAGCAGTAGGGTGTTGCTATCCATTTTGCGCTTTCTCCTGCGACAGGGTTAACAGAGCGTTGCGTGCTCGCTCCAGAAAGGCTTCCTTGTCCTCCTCTTCCTGCCATTGCAGTGGTTCGCCAAAGCTCAAGGTGCAGAGCAGTGGTAATGGCAGCGCACGTCCTTTGGGCATGACCCGATTGAGGTTGTCTATCCATACGGGGATCAACTCGACCGTCGGGCGGGCTTGCATCAGGTGATAGAGACCGCTCTTGAACGGCAGCAGCGGTTCGTCGGTCAGGTTGCGGGTGCCTTCAGGGAAAATGATCAGCGAGTCGCCGTGATCGATGGCATCGATCAGCGGTTGTAGCAGGTTGGTGGCGCTACCGGTCCGTTGCCGATCGATCAGCACGCCATTGAACACTCGGTTGATCAGGAAGCTGCGGATACCGGGTTTTTGCCAGTAGTCGACTCCGGCTACCGGGCGTGTGCGGCGACGAAGCTCGGGCGGTAGTGAGGCCCAGAGCAGGATGAAATCGCCATGACTGCTGTGGTTGGCATAGTACACGCGTTGCCTTGGGTCGGCAGTGCAGCCAAGCCACAAGGCTCGGGCGCCGGTGAGCAAACGTGCGGCGGAAGTGATGATGAAGGCGGTCAAGGAGGCTAGCATCGACGTTTCCTCATCCGATGAGATGAATCCAGGGCATGGTAAGCAGGCCGGCAATCGCCAGGATGGTTTGAGCGGCCAGGAAAATCGCCTGGTAGCGCAACAGGCGTAAGGCGCCAGAGATACGGTCCGGCCAACCGCGCTCGTCGGCGGATACCGGTTTGAGGCCGAGTCTGCCCAGCGAGGCATCGAGTGCGCGGGTACGTTGTGCCAGTTGCTCGGTGTCCTTGGCGAGCATGGCGAACAGTTCGGCATCCAATGTGACGCGTACGGCCCAGTATTTCTGGGCCAGACCGCAAACCAGCAGCAGGCCGCAGAGAAACGCGGCGGTCGGGCTTGCCGGTGCGCCGGCGAGTGGCGCCAGGCCATAGGCCAGGGCCAACAGGCTGATGCCATCCGACGTCCGTTCGAGATTATGGCCACGCCTGAGCAGGCTGGCAGCCAGCGTGAGGTCCGGGTCAGTGCTCATGGGCAAGGCCTTCCAAGGTGCGAAGGTGGGCCGAATGCAGCACTATCCTTGGACGTGCCCGGCGAATTCGTTCCCAGGCTTGCCGGACTGTCCGGCAGTGTCCGCTATGCAGCAGCCACGCAGCGACTGCGATGGCGCTACGTGAATATCCCAGGGCACAGCAGACCAGGACGGGCCCCTGGCCGCGGGCTTGCTCTATCGCTATGGCGGCCTGACGGCACCACTCAGGATCGGGGGTAACCAAGTCCAGACTTGGCAGGCCTCGGTAGTACTGGTCGGGGCGCGTGGTTATCGGCAGCTCGGCACAGAGGTCGACTATGGCCGCGAAGCTTTCGGCTTGCTTCCTGTCTGGGAGGCGGCCCAGGTATACGCCGTCGCGAATCTCATCGGCCTGCGGATGTCGGTGTGTCCACAGGCGGGAATTGAGCCAGGCCGCGGCCAGGTAGGGGACGAGCAACCAGGTCGCCGCGCTGGACAGACGGCCGTCGGCCTTCTTCTGGAAGCCTTCGGCGTTGAACAGCGCATAGTTGAGCGCCACCAGCAGCAGCGACGTGCAAGGCCAGAAGCACCACAGCCAGTTTCCACCCAGTGAGGCCAGGGCTGCAAAACCGGCGGCACCCAGGATGTAGTACAACGCCAAGCGCCAGCGCTTTGGATCGCGTGCCAGGCGCATTTTCCGCAAGGGAGCGTCTCCCTCCAGGGGCCAGAGCCATACACATAGCCAACCCGCCAGCACTCCAGTGGGCACATCGATGAAGTGATGTTGCCAGGTGGTCAGTACCGACAGGCCGATCAGGGCCATCCAGAGGTGCATGGCCAGCCGCAGGTAACGCCCCCGTATGTGTCGGGCGAACAGAGCCCAAATGATCACCAGTAGGGTTATGTGTAGTGAAGGTGCTTGATTGAAGGGCTTGTCAAAGCCCATCAACACCTCGAACAGCCAGCCGAACACACCCTCTAGTTCGGGACGCTCGAAAGTGAAGCGCAAAGGCCAGAGCAGGAAACAGGTGACGCAGATGAGCTGGGCACTGGCCAGCCGAAAGGCATGGCGATCCATCTCATGCCGGGTAGTGGGCAACAGGAAGGACAGGCCGTAGAGAAGATCGATCGACCAATAGGGAAGGATGGTCCATGGCCACAAGGGAATCTCGTTTTCCCACTCGAATACCAGACTGGAAACGTCGTCCCGCTGTGTGGCGAGCCAGTTGGAGAAGCCGTAGCTGGCGAAGAACAGAGGGCCGAGCAGCAACAGCCAGAGCAGGCCGCGTCCTATCAGCCATGTTGTGCGCTGTGCCATTGTCAGGAAACCCGCTGTGCCAAGCTGACGCTGAAAATTCCCCATTCATCGATACGCTGTGCCAACTTGCGGAAACCGGCCGCTTCCACCAATTGATCCATTTCCGCCTGGCTACGGCGACGCATGACCCATGCCTGGCCGTCGCGGTGGCTGGTCAGGGCGCGAGCGATCATCTCCAGTTGCGGATGCCAGGGCTGGCCGGTGTAGATCAGGTAGCCGCCTTCTTCCACGGCCGCCGCCAGCCCTGCCAGCGAATGACCGACCATGTCGTTGCTGGAGAACAGTTCATAGAGTCCGGATACCACCGCCAGTGAGGGCTTGGGATCGAGCCGGGCAAGATCTTCCTGGTCGAAGGCATCACCTTGGACGAAGCGAGCGATCTCGGTCAGTCCTTTCTGTTCGATCAATGCTTTGCCATCGCGCACATTGATGTCGCTGTAGTCGCGCAACAGGATGGATTCGGGGCGTTCGTCGAGCCCTTCGAGGGCTTCCAGGATATAGCGGCCATGCCCGGCGGCGATATCGACGATACGCACCGGCCGGTTCTGTTCGCGCAGCCGGGTCATGGCCTGGCGCAGTAGTTCCTCGACGTGCAGCTTGCGTTGGCGGATGCCACGCCAGCCAATCGCGTTCAGGTAGTTGGCGTCGACCAGGCGGCCTATGGGGCCTTTACCGGTGGGGTGGTTGCGGTACACGTAGTCGAGAGTACTGCCGGAGTCGAAACCGGTCTCGAAACCCAGGCGGATGCCTTCCGACAGGCCCTTGCCGAGACGTAGGGCGGTGCGGGTGGCACGCCAGTACAGAGCGTTCGGGGAGTACTTCGGCAACGGCATGACAAGGCTCTCGGCTTCGGCACAACTGGTGCCCAGCCGGTCGGAATCGAGCAGCGAGGGGCGCTGCGGCGCTTCCTTGAAACACTGTTCGATGAAGCGTCGGGCGCGGATCAGAGCATGGGCCCGGTCACGCTCGCCGAGGGTATCGTGGAAGAAACCGGGCAGTATGTGGCATTCCTTGCGGAGAGTGCCGAGCCGTTCGAAGAAGCGGATCTGGGGGGCGCGTCGGACGACGAAGTCGGCACCTGAAATCAACAACTGGGTAGGCACCTGGATGACGTGTGCGTCGGTCACCACACGGTTGGCCGCGTCGTACAGGCCGAGCAGCATGTTCACCGAGATTGGTCGACTGATCAGGGGATCGCTCTCGTAAGAGGCAACACGCGGTGGATCGTGGCTGAGCAGTCGCGCCTTGACGTAGCTGTTGACGAAGAAATTGCCGCGCCAGGCCCGCATCAATTTCAGCCCGGTACGGGCGAAAGGCACGTAGAGCTTGACCTCGAAGGCGGGTGAGGCGAGTACCAGGCACCGTACCTTGGGGGCGTAGTCATGGGCCCAGGTGGCCACGAGTACGGCACCGACGCTTTGCGCCAGGATGGCCATGTCCTGCTCGCAAATGTCGTGTTGGACCGCGATGTGCTCGATGAAGGTCTGTACATCACGCACGCTGGTGGCGAAACCAGGGCTGTCTCCCCGTTCCCCCGGCGATTGGCCGTGACCCCGGGCATCCCAGGCGAAGAAGTCGTAGCTGGGCAGGTCGAGTTCGTCGACCAGATGAGCCATACGCCCACCGTGTTCATGGCCACGATGGAACATCACCACTGCGCGGCGGGGTTGGCTGTTGCTCTGGCTGGCGGGCCAATGCTTGTAGTGCAGCTCGGCGCCGTCATGGGTGGTGAAGGTGTGCGATAGAGCTTGGCGCATGGTGAATATCCTTATTCGTCGGAGGGTTGTCGGGCCGCTTCGGTGACTCCTTGGCGTACGCGGTTGTACAGGGTGGCCAGCAAGAGCAGAACTACCAGGACCAGCAGGCCGTTGATCCAGGCAGCGTCGAACCAGCCAGTGGCGACACCGGCGCCGAGCAGTCCGAAGACGAAGGCGCGGTCGCTCTTGCCCATCGGGCCGTCATAGCGGCGGGATGCGCCGACCAGCGGCCCCATCACGCCGGCGTATTCGCTGAGCGTGGAGAGCAATACCGTCGATACCACCAGCATCGGCGAGACACCGGGCAGCAGGGCGAAAGGCAGGTAGAGGGTGCTGTCGGCGATGAGGTCGCACAACTCGTTGAGGTAGGCCCCCAGGGTCGTCTGCTGGCCGAATTCGCGTGCGAGTATGCCGTCGATGGCGTTGAAAGCCATGCGCAGTATCATCCACAAGGGAACAAGGGCGAACAGCCAGGCAATATGGCTGGCCCAGGCCAGCAGCAGACCGATGGATACGGACAGGACAGCGGCGGCCAAGGTGACCTGGTTGGCGGTTACGCCATGCTGGTGCAAATACTGGGCGCCAGGTCGGAGCAGAGCCTGAAAGCGAGGCTTGAGCTGATAGATCGATGGCATTTCGAAGTCCCTTTCTTTGCCTGCGGGTTGCTTGCAACCCTAACCGCTTGAAGCCGGATGCTTCCTGCACCGGCCCGTCTTTTCAGATGTCTTCTCAGACGCTCGGCTTGGCTTTCGCGTCGGCGGGTAGCGATACATTACCTGAAATTTGAGCCTGTGCCTGTGCGACCCAGGCGAAGGCGCGGTCGTTGAGTTCGGCGACCGCGCGCGGGCCCTCGCCTTTCGCGTACATCGCCGGGCCGATCTTCACCTGGATGGTGCCGGGGAACTTGGCCCAGCCTTCCTTCGGCCAGAACAGGCCGGCGTTGTGGGCGATCGGCAGGACCGGGAGGTTGGAGTTCACCGCCAGGGCTGCGCCGCTGCGGGAAAACTTGCCGATCTGGTCGACCGGTACGCGGGTGCCTTCCGGGAAGATCAGCACCCAGCAGCCTTCCTGGAGGCGCTGATGTCCCTTCTGGGCCACCTGCTTGAGGGCGGCCTTGGGGTTGTCGCGATCGATGGCAATGGGCTTGAGCAGGGCCATCGCCCAGCCGAAGAACGGCACGTAGAGCAGCTCGCGCTTGAGAACCTGGGACAGCGGCTCGAAGTAGCCGGAGAGGAAGAAGGTTTCCCAGGTGCTCTGGTGCTTGGCGAGGATCACGCAGGGCTGCTCGGGGATGTTCTCGCTGCCGCTGACCTCGTAGCGCAGGCCGACCATCACCCTGGCCAGGCCGACGGCGAAGCGGCACCAGTTCTGGACGATGAAGCGGTAGCGGGCACGGTAGCTGGTGAGCAGCGGCAGGCAGAGCATGCCGATCAGGCACCAGACCAGCGCGCTGAGCGACAGCAGCAGGTAGAAGAAAAAGGTTCTGATGGCCTGCACTGTCGTCTAGTCCTCTAGTGTCAACTGGTCGGCGACGGCCGCCAGATCATCGAAAATCAGGATACCGTCCGGCAGTGGCTTGCCCAGGGTACGTCCGCCTTTTCCGGTCTTCACCAGCACGGGCTGACAGTCGACGGCCAGCGCGGCTTCCAGGTCACCGCTACTGTCGCCGACGAACCATACCCCATGCAGCGCGACGCCGTAGTGGGCGGCGATCTGGTGGAGCATGCCGGGCCTGGGCTTGCGGCAATCGCAACCGTCGTCCGGGCCGTGCGGGCAATGGACGATCAGGCCGAGCTCTCCGCCCTGCTCCGCCACCAGTTGGCGCAGTCGGGCGTGCATGGCTTCGAGGGTCGCCAGGTCGTAGTAGCCGCGTGCGATGCCGGACTGGTTGGTGGCCACCGCCACGGTCCAGCCAGCCTTGCTCAGGCGTGCGATGGCGTCGATGGAACCGGGGATGGGAATCCACTCGTCCAGCGATTTGATATAGGCGTCGGAGTCGTGATTGATGACTCCATCGCGGTCGAGAATGATCAATTTCAAAGCGGCAAGCCTCAAGCGCCTCAAGCCGCAAGTCACGGCCGCTCGCTTGCGGCTCGTGGCTTGCAGCTTGTCGCTGCGTCAACCCAGCACGGAGATATCGGCCACGCCGAGGAACAGCCCGCGCAGCTTGGCCAGCAGCGCATAGCGGTTGGCGCGCACCCGCGGGTTTTCGGCGTTGACCAGCACCGCTTCGAAGAAGCTGTCCACCGGCTCGCGCAGGGCGGCCAGGCGAGCCAGCGCCTCGGTGTACTGGCGAGCCGCGGCCAGCGGTTGCACGGCCTGGTCGGCCTGCTGGATCGCCGCGTTCAGGGAGAACTCGGTGGGCGTCTCGAAGTAGTGTGCCTCGATGCTCGCGGCCACCTCGCCTTCGGCCTTGCCGAGCAGGTTGGAGACGCGCTTGTTGGCGGCGGCCAGGGACTCGGCCTCGGGCAGCTTGCGGAAGGCCTGCACGGCCTGCACGCGCTGGTCGAAGTCCAGCGGCGAGCCGGGGTTGACCGCGCGCACCGCCTGGTAGACGGCGACTTCGATGCCCTCGTCCTCGTAGCGTGCGCGCAGGCGGTCGAAGACGAATTCCTGCACTTGTTCGGCGAGGCCGGCAGCCTTGACCTTGGTGCCGTACTGCTGGACGGCGAAGGCGATCGTCTCGGGGATGTCGAGGTCGAGCTGCTTCTCGATGAGGATGCGCAGCACGCCCAGGGCGGCGCGGCGCAGCGCGTAGGGGTCCTTGCTGCCGGTGGGCAGCATGCCGATGCCGAAGATGCCGACCAGGGTATCGAGCTTGTCGGCGATGGCCACCGCCGCACCGGTCAGGGTGGCCGGCAGCTCGGCGCCGGCACCGCGCGGCATGTACTGCTCGTTGAGGGCCAGGGCGACGTCTTCCGGTTCGCCGTCGTTGAGCGCGTAGTAGTAGCCGGCGATGCCCTGCATCTCCGGGAACTCGCCGACCATCTCGGTGGCCAGGTCGCACTTGGAGAGCAGGCCGGCACGCGCGGCGCGCTTGGCGTCGCCGCCGATGCGCTCGGCGATGAAGGCGGCCAGGAAGGAGACGCGCTGGGCCTTGTCGAACACGCTGCCGAGCTGGGCCTGGAAGACCACGTTGGCCAGGCGCTGGTTGAAGCTTTCCAGCTTCTGCTTCTTGTCCTGCTTGAAGAAGAATTCGGCGTCGGTGAGGCGCGGGCGAACCACCTTCTCGTTACCGGCGACGATCTGCGCCGGGTCGCGGCTCTCCAGGTTGGCGACGGTGATGAAGCGCGGCAGCAGCTTGCCCTCGCCGTCCAGCAGGCAGAAGTACTTCTGGTTGTCCTGCATGGTGGAGATCAGCGCTTCCTGGGGCACGGCGAGGAAACGTTCCTCGAAGCTGCACACCAGCGGCACCGGCCACTCCACCAGCGCGGTGAC
This sequence comes from Zestomonas carbonaria, assembly GCF_904061905.1. Classification (GTDB taxonomy): domain Bacteria; phylum Pseudomonadota; class Gammaproteobacteria; order Pseudomonadales; family Pseudomonadaceae; genus Aquipseudomonas; species Aquipseudomonas carbonaria. The sequence continues at coordinate 5,035 of NZ_CAJFCI010000030.1, read as the reverse complement.
TTCGTCGAGCAACGCCGGCGGGACGATGGCGCTGCCCTGCTCGGCCGCCGCCAGCTCGGCGACGCGCTGCTCGATCAGTGCGCGGCGTTCGGCGAAGTCGGCCAGTACGTGGGCACTGCGCAGGTCTTCCAGGTAGGTGGAAGGCTTGCTGATGCGCACTTGGTCCGGGTTGTGGAAGCGGTGGCCACGGGATTCGCGGCCGGCTTTCTGGGCGAGGATCTCGCAGTCGATGACGTCATCGCCGAACAGCATCACCAGCCACTGGGTGGGACGCACGAATTCTTCGCGGCGCGCCGCCCAGCGCATGCGCTTCGGGATTGGCAGTTCGTTCAACGAGGCCTCGACGATGCCTGGCAGCAGGTCGACGGTCGGCTGGCCGGGGATGCTGCGGCTGAATTTCAGTTTCGGGCCGCTGCGGTCGATCTGGGCCAGGTCGACGCCGCACTTCTTGGCGAAGCCCAGCGCCGCCTGGGTGGGATTGCCGTCGGCGTCGAAGGCGGCCTGCACCGGCGGGCCGTCGAGGTTGAGGCTGCGGTCGGCCTGCTGCTGTTCAAGCTGCTCGACCAGCACGGCCAGGCGGCGCGGCGCGGCGAATACCTGGGCCTTGGCATAGCCCAGGCCGGCGGCCTTGAGGCCGTTCTCGATACCGCTGCGGAAGGCTTCGCCGAGGCTCTTCAGGGCCTTCGGCGGCAGTTCTTCGGTACCCAGTTCGACGAGAAAATCTTGTGCACTCATTCCGCGGCCTCCTTCAGCTTGGCCAGTACTTCATCACGCAGTTCGGGGGTGGCCATGGGGAAGCCGAGCTTGGCGCGGGCGTTCAGGTAGCTCTGCGCCACGGCGCGGGCCAGGGTGCGCACGCGCAGGATGTAGCGCTGGCGCTCGGTCACCGAGATGGCGCGGCGGGCGTCCAGCAGGTTGAAGGTGTGCGAGGCCTTGAGGACCATTTCGTAGGTCGGCAGCGGCAGCTCCAGCTCGATCAGCCGGTTGGCCTCGGACTCGTAGAAGTCGAACAGCTCGAACAGCTTCGGCACGTTGGCGTGTTCGAAGTTGTAGGTGGACTGCTCCACTTCGTTCTGGTGGAACACGTCGCCGTAGGTCACGGTGCCGAACGGGCCGTCGGTCCAGATCAGGTCGTAGACCGAGTCGACGCCCTGCAGGTACATGGCCAGGCGTTCCAGGCCGTAGGTGATCTCGCCGGTCACCGGGTAGCACTCGATGCCGCCGACCTGCTGGAAGTAGGTGAACTGGGTGACTTCCATGCCGTTCAGCCATATCTCCCAGCCCAGGCCCCAGGCGCCGAGGGTCGGCGATTCCCAGTTGTCCTCGACGAAGCGGATGTCGTGGACCAGCGGGTCGATGCCGATGGCTTTCAGCGAGCCCAGGTAGAGTTCCTGGAAGTTCTCCGGGTTCGGCTTGAGGACCACCTGGAACTGGTAGTAGTGCTGCAGGCGGTTGGGGTTCTCGCCATAGCGACCGTCGGCGGGACGGCGGCTCGGCTGCACATAGGCGGCGTTCCAGGTTTCCGGGCCGATGGCGCGCAGGAAAGTGGCGGTGTGGAAAGTACCGGCGCCGACTTCCATGTCATAGGGCTGCAATACCACGCAGCCCTGCTCCGCCCAATACTGTTGCAGGGCTAGGATCAGGTCTTGAAAGGTGCGCACGGCAGGATTGGTCTGGCTCACGAATTTCACCGGTCAGAGGCTAAGCATAAAGCTCGGCAGTATACCCGAACGCCTCCGTGCGAACCCAGCAAGGCCGGGCGCTCCGCCGTGTGGCATTGCGGAGGCGCCCCTGAATCCGTTGAGTTGAGACTGAATGTCCTCTTTGTCGTTGCGCGGGCAGTTCTGAGCATCGGCTTGATGCCATAAGCCGGATGACTGGTTTTTTATACAGTTATCCGGTGTATAGTCGCCTGGTCTCCCCTGCCAGGTTGAACTGCCATGCCCCGCTGTTTCTGGTGTTCCGACGATCCCCTGTACATCGCCTATCACGACGAGGAATGGGGCGTGCCGTTGCGCGATCCGCGCGCGCTGTTCGAGTTGCTGCTGCTGGAGGGTTTCCAGGCCGGGTTGTCCTGGTTCACCGTGCTGAAGAAGCGTGAGCACTATCGACGTGTGCTGCACGGTTTCGATCCGGTCCGCCTGGCGAGCCTGACCGATGAGGAGATCGAAGTGCTGATGCAGGACCCGGGCATCATCCGCAACCGCCTGAAGCTCCAGGCCGCGCGCAGGAACGCCCAGGCCTGGTTGCGCCAGGACGACCCGGTGGAGCTGCTCTGGTCGTTCGTCGACGGCCGGCCGAAGATCAACCGCTTCACCGGGCGCGGCGACATACCGGCGGTCACGCCCGAGGCCGAGGCGATGAGCAAGGCGCTGAAGAAGGCCGGTTTCACCTTCGTCGGGCCGACCATCTGCTACGCCTTCATGCAGGCCAGCGGGATGGTGATGGATCACACCCTCGATTGTGATCGCTACGCGCTGCTTTCGTAGGCCCGGCAATTCGCAAGTGTCGCAGCTAGCGGGATCAGCGCAGCAGCTTGAGGGCCAGGGCGCGGTAGTGGGCGTGGCTCCCGACGTTCGTCTGCTCGCGCCAGGCGGCGTCCAGCAGGGCGAGGATCGCCTGGCCCAGCAAGGCGGGATCGTCGGCGCGGAAGCTGCCCTGGCGTACGCCGTCGTCGATGATCCGGCGCAGTTCTCCGGCGTAGCCCTGGCCGAGCTGCCGCACCCGGGCGCGTTCGCTGTCTTCCAGGCTGCGCGCTTCGCCGGGATCGATCAGCGCGCCCTGCCCCCTGCGCTGCCTGTGCCAGTCGAGATGATGATCGACGAAGGCGGCGAGCTCCGCTTCGACCGTGGCGCTTCGCGGCCGGGTTTCCTGCCAGGAGGCCAGCAGGTCCTCGTAGTACTCGCAGATCAGCTCGAACAGCAGGCTGTGCTTGCTGGGGAAGTAGCGGTACAGGCTGCCGGCCTGGATGCCGACGGTTTCCGCCAACTGGCGCATGCTCATGGCCTCGAAGCCGCGCTGGCCGATCAGCCAGAACGCCGAGCGGCGGATCAGCTCGTAGGTATGCCCGCCGTCGGCTGGCGCGGCTTGTCGGGAAACGCCCATCGCCATGCCCTCAGACTTGCTCGATGACCATCGCCAGGTCGTCCGGGCGGCTTGACGGAGTGCGCGGGCCGGCATGGATGTAGGCATCGGGCATGGTGTCATTCCTCCGGGGTGGTCAGCGGCAGGCCGAGTTGCACACGGCGGCGCAGCCAGGGGCTGGGGCGGTAGCGTGGCTCGCCGCCGTAGCAGGCTTGCAGGTTCTGCAGGATGGTGAGGATGCGCGCGGCGCCATAGCGTTCGCCGAAGCCCAGTGGCCCCATCGGGTAGCCGAGCGCCAGGGGGATGGCGCGCTCCAGGGTGTGCGGGTCGGCGATGCACCGCTGGGCGATTTCGCAACCGAGGTTGACGATGCTGGCGACGACGCGCTGGCTGATGAAGCCGGGCGAGTCGTTGATCACTTCCACCGGCACACCGTCGGCGCCCAGGGCCTGGCGCGCCTGGGCCAGCAGCGCCGGGTCGAGGGCCGGCTGGCGCATCAGCACGCGGCGTTTGCCGAAGTCGCAGAAGGTTTCCAGGGCCAGGCTGCGTTCGGCCGGCAGGCCGAGGCGGTGGATCGCGGCGCTGGCGTCCTCGCCCAGCGGGGTGACCAGGCAGATGGCGCTGGCCGAGGGGTGGGCGCCCTCTTCCAGCTTGGCGCCGGCGGCGGCCAGTACCTGGCGCAAGCTGGTGCGCAGCGCGTCGTCGTCGCTGTCCAGCCAGAACGGCCGGTCGATGAGCTGTGCCTCGTGGGCCGGCTCCGGTTCGCGTTGGGGCTTGCCGTCGACGTAGCGGTAGTAGCCCTCGCCGCTCTTGCGGCCGAGCAGGCCGGCGGCGACGCGCTGGGCGGCGAGGTTGGACGGCGTGTAGCGCGGGTCCTGGTAGTACTGCTCGAAGATCGATTCCATCACCGCGTGGGAGATGTCCAGGCCGGTCAGGTCGGCCAGCTCGAACGGGCCCATGGGGAAGCCCGGGCCGTCGCGCAGGATGCGGTCTATCTGCGCCGGCGTGGCGATGCCTTCGGCGAGGATGCGCTGTGCCTCGGTGGCGTAGGCGCGGCCGGCATGGTTGACCAGGAAGCCGGGGGTGTCCGGGGTGATGGCCGCGAAGTGTCCGGCGTGTTCGGCCAGGTCCACCAGGCGCCGGATCACCGCCGGGTCGGTGCGTTCGCCGCGCACCACCTCGACCAGTTTCATCAGCGGCACCGGGTTGAAGAAGTGGAAGCCGGCGACCCGCTCGGGCCGCTGGCAGGCGCTGGCGATGCGGGTCACCGACAGCGACGAGGTGTTGCTGGCGAGAATGGTGTCCGCCGCGACCAGGCTTTCCAGCTCGACGAACAGCGCCTGCTTGACGTCCAGGCGCTCGACCACCGCTTCGATCACCAGTTCGCAGTGGGCCAGCTCGGCGAGGCTGTGGGCCGGCCGCATGCGCGCCAGGGTGGCGGCCAGTTCGTCGGGGCTCAGGCGGCCCTTGGCGACGCTGCGTTCGAGCAGTTCGCGGTTGAAGGCCAGGGCCTGTTCGATGGCCTCGGCGCGGGTGTCGTGGAGCCAGACCTGGTGGCCGGCAGTGGCGAACAACTGGGCGATACCCCGGCCCATGGCGCCGGCACCGATGATGGCAATCTTGGAAAGCATGTGGGCCTCCTTGGTGTGGGTGGCGTGTTGGCCAGTTCTCGGGGTAGGGGGAACCTCCGCCCCTCACCCCCGGCCCCTCTCCCAGGGGGGAGAGGGGAGTCATTTGCTCGACGCCTCGTGCTGCTCCTGCAAGCTATCTATTGCTGAATAGGTTCAGATCCTGAATGGATGCCACGTCTCACCCGGACCAGTCCCCTCTCCCGGGGGGGAGAGGGGAGCCGTTTGCTCGACGCCTCGTGCTGCTCCTGCAAGCTATCTATTGCTGAATAGGTTCAGATCCTGAATGGATGCCACGTCTCACCCGGACCAGTCCCCTCTCC
>NZ_CAJFCI010000029.1 GCF_904061905.1 Zestomonas carbonaria | reverse complement strand
ACCCGAAACCCACCCCACCAGAATGCTAGAATCCCGCTCCCGCGCCAGGAGCCCGCCATGAACTACCGCCACGCCTTCCACGCCGGCAACCACGCCGATGTCCTCAAGCACCTGACCCTGTCGCGGATGATCGCCCTGCTGTCGCGCAAGGAGGCGCCGTTCGCCTATCTCGACAGCCACGCCGGGGTCGGCCTCTACGACCTGCTCGGCGAGCAGGCCAGCCGTACCGACGAGTGGCGCGAGGGGATCGGCCGGCTGTGGCAGAGCGAGGCGCCGGCGCTGGCCAGCGACTACCTGAAGGCGATCATGGCGCTCAACCTGGACGGCGAACTGCGCTACTACCCCGGTTCGCCGGAGCTGGCGCGCACCCTGACCCGTCCCCAGGACCGCCTGCTGCTCAACGAGAAGCACCCCGAGGACGGCCGCCTGCTCAAGGACAACATGGCCGGCGACCGGCGGGTGGTGGTGCGCCTGGGCGAGGGCTGGCACATCCCGCGCGCGCTGCTGCCGGTCAACGAGAAACGCGGCCTGTTCCTGATCGACCCGCCGTTCGAGAAGGTCGACGAGCTGGAGCGCTGCGTGGCGGCGCTGGACGAGGCGATCGGGCGGATGCGCCAGACGGTGGTGGCGATCTGGTACCCGATCAAGTCGCTGGACCAGCTCAGGCGCTTCTACCAGGACCTGGCCGCCAGCGCCGCGCCCAAGCTGCTGCGCGCCGAACTGTACGTCCACAGCCCCGACGATCCGACCCGCCTGGCCGGCTCCGGCCTGGCCATCGCCAACCCGCCGTGGGGCCTGGAGGACGAGCTGCGCGAGATGCTGCCCTGGCTGGCAGGGCTGCTGGCCCAGGGCGAACCCGGCTGGCGGCTGGACTGGCTCATCGAGGAGTAACGCAGCGCTTTCCCGTAGGGTGCGCCGCGCGCACCGATCCGGAGCCCCGACGGAAGCCGTGCCTGTACCGAGATGAACGGTGCGCGCGGCGCACCCTGCCAGAGCGAAGCCTCTACGCCGGCAGGCACACGCCGGTGCCGCCCAGCCCGCAATAGCCGCCGGGGTTCTTCGCCAGGTACTGCTGGTGATAGGCCTCTGCGTAATAGAAGGTCGGCGCCTCGGCGATTTCCGTGGTGATCGGCCCGTAGCCGTTGCGTTGCAGCTCGGCCTGGAAGGCTTCGCGGCTGGCTTCGGCGGCGGCCAGTTGTTCGGCTCCATGGCAGTAGATGGCCGAGCGGTACTGGGTGCCGACGTCGTTGCCCTGGCGCATGCCCTGGGTCGGGTCGTGGGCTTCCCAGAACACTTTCAGCAATTGCGCGTAGCTCGTCACTTGCGGATCGAACACCACCAGCACCACCTCGGAGTGGCCGGTCAGCCCGGAGCACACTTCCTCGTAGGTGGGGTTCGGGGTCGGCCCGCCGGCGTAGCCGACCGCGGTAGTCCACACTCCCGGCTGCTGCCAGAAACGCCGCTCGGCGCCCCAGAAGCAGCCGAGGCCGAACACCGCCTGTTGCAGCCCTTCCGGGAAGGGCCCCACGAGCGGGTTGCCGTTGACGTAATGGCGCTCCGGCACCGGCATCGGCGTGGCGCGACCGGGCAGGGCCTGGCTGGCGTCGGGCAGGGATTGTTTGTCGATGAGGATTTGCGAGCGCAGGACCATGTGATTCTCCGAGGGGACGGCGAAAAGCTACAGGCTACAAGAGAAAAGGCGAAAAGAGCGCTGGAGGCTGGAAAGCTGGACGAGAAGTCGCCTGCACTCGTTCAGCCTCCAGCGCTTTTCTCGGCTTCACTTCCGACAAGGATAACGGCGCAGGCTGTCGATCAGTACGCGTCCGGCGATCGGCTGGTCGAACAGGTAGCCCTGGCCGACGTCGCAGTGGTGGCGGCGCAGGAACGCCAGTTGCGCGGCGCTCTCGATGCCTTCGGCGACCACCGTGAGCTTGAGGTTGTGGGCCATGGCGATCACCGCCGAGGTGATTTCCATGTCGTCCTGGCTGTCGGGGATGTCCTTGATGAAGCTGCGATCGATCTTGATCACGTCGATGGGGAACTTCTTCAGGTAGCTGAGCGACGAGTAGCCGGTGCCGAAGTCGTCCATCGCCAGGGTCAGGCCCAGGTTCTTCAGGCGGGTGAGCTGGTGGCGGGTGTCTTCGGTGGCGTCGAGCAGCAGGCTCTCGGTCAGTTCCAGTTCGAGCAACCGGGCGGAGAGCTGTTCCTCGTGGAGGATCGAGGCGATCGAGCCGACCAGGTCGGGATCGGAGAACTGCTTGGGCGACAGGTTGATCGCCACCTGCAGCTCGCCGAGGCCGAGGGCGGCAAGCTGCCGGCTCATGCGGCAGGCCTGGCGCACCACCCATTTGCCGATGGGGATGATCAGCCCGGTTTCCTCGGCGACGCTGATGAACTGGTCCGGGCGGATCATGCCCTTGTCCGGGTGGTTCCAGCGCAGCAGCGCCTCCAGGCCGCGAAGCTGGCCGCTCTTCAGGCACAGCTTGGGCTGGTAGAACACCTCCAGTTCGTTCTGGGTCAGCGCGCGGCGCAGGTTGTTCTCGACGAACAGCTTGTAGTGCGCCTCGGCGTTCAGCGCCTCGGTGAACACCTGGGCCTGGTGCTTGCCGTTGGCCTTGGCCTTGTGCAGGGCCAGGCCGGCGTGCTTCATCAGGGTCTGCGGGTCCTCGCCGTGCAGCGGCGCGCAGGCCAGGCCGACCGAGCCGGTGATACTGATCAACTGGTTGTCGACGAACAGCGGCTTGTCGAGCATGTGCAGGATCTGCGTGGCGAACGCCTGGCCGCTGGCCAGGTCGGTGTCGTCGAGCAGCACGGCGAATTCGTTGCTGGCGAAGCGCGCCAGGCTGCCGTTGGCGCCCAGGCTGTTGCGCAGGCGCTTGGCCAGGCTGACCAGCAGCTTGTCGCCGGTCTGGTGGCCGAGGCTGTCGTTGATCCGCTTGAAGTTGTCGATGTCCACCAGCAGCAGGCTGAACGGCTTGTCGCCGCCATGGGCGAAGCGCTGTTCCAGGCTGCGGATGAACGCCGGGCGGTTGCCCAGGCGGGTCAGGTTGTCGGTGTAGGCCAGCCGCTCGATGCGCTGCTGGGCCAGCTTGGTCTCGGTGATGTCTTCGTAGATGCCGATGTAGTGGGTCAGCTTGCCGGCGTCGTCGTGGACCTTGGAGATCGACAACTGGCCCCAGTAGGGTTCGAGGTTCTTGCGCCGGCTGCGGAACTCGCCCTGCCAACTGTTGTGCTCGGCGAGTCCGAACTGCGAGTCGAAGAGGATGTCGCTGAGGTTCTCCAAGGCCGGCAGTTCGGACAGCCGGCGGCCGCGCACCTCGTCGGCGCTGTACAGGGTGATCGCCGTGAAGCTCGGGTTGACGTACTCCACCAGGCCATCGCGGTCGACCAGCATGAAGGCGCTGGAGCTCTGCTCGACGGCGCGCTGGAACAGGTGCTGTTCGTCGTCGCTGGCGGGCGGTTCGGCGCGTTGCGGCGGCGCCTCGATCGCCAGCAGGTAGCCGCGCAGCAACTGGCGGCCGTGCTGCTTGAAGGTTTCGCCGAGTTCGAGCAACCGGCGGCTGCCGTTCGGCGTGTGCAGGGTGTAGGTGACCCGGTAGTGCGGGCCGGCGAGCAACTGCTGCTGGATGTCCTCGTGCAGCCGGTAGCGGGCATCCGGTTCCATCAGGCTGGCGTAGGGGGCGCCGGTCAGGCTGCAAAGATCGCTGGCGCCGAGGCCGAGTTCACGCTCGCAGGCGGGGTCGAGAAAGAGCAAAGCCCAGCTTGCCTCGTTGAGGCGCTCGAAGCGCAACATGCCCAGTCGTGTCGGAACTGGCAGTTGCGTCACAACCTCGGCCATCACTCGGCTGACGGCATCGGTATGGCTTTTCATCGGGCGATGGGCATCCACTATGCTGACCGAACACGGGCTTCGGCCTACTACGACGTGTTCGGTAAGGGTGCATCATGCCATTCAGACATACAAGAAAGCTAAGTGTTCTGGCCTTCATCGCCGCATTGCTGGGGCAGCCCTCCCCGGCCGTCGCCGAAGAGCCCGCCGCGCAGAGCAAGGCCGAGCTGAGCGGTGCCGACCAGGGCCGCTACCTCAACGACCTGAAGCGCCTGCACCAGACCCAGGATGAGCGCAAGGCGCTGCTCGCCCAGTGCAACCGGTTGCTCGACACCTACGCCCTGCGCGCCAGCTACCAGGTCGGCCAGGCCCAGCGCCAGGACCTGCTCTACCGGATCAGCATCAGCGCTCCCGGCGAGCTGCTGGTGCGCGAGGAGATCCGCGCCGCGCAGGGCACCCCGCTGGCGGTGCGCAACCAGCGGGTAGCGGTGTTCGGCGTCGATCCCTTCGTGCGCTACGACTGCCCGGCCAGCGGCCAGACCTGCATCCTGCGCAACCCGCAGGACGGCAGCCCGCTAATCACCATCGTCCGCGACCATGCCGGCGCCGAAGAACTGGCCAAGGCGCTGAGCTTCCTGATCCGCAACGTGCAGAAGAACTGAACGCAGGGTGGGCTTCGGCCCACCCGATGGTTATGGCGATCCTTGGTAGGGGGCGTCGTGCGCACCGTTTATCGGGGACGGGCTCCGCGTTGCGCCGGGAACATCGGGTTGCCGCCTTATCGGTGCGCGCGGCGCACCCTACAAGAGCGGGCCTTGCCTGCGGGGAATAAAAAAAACCCCGCCAGGCGGCGGGGTCGAGGAACGAGCGTGGCGTGCTCGATTGGGAAGCGTTACAGCAGTAGCGTGCGGATATCCGCCAGCACTTCGCCAAGGCGCTTGGTGAAGCGCGCGGCGGCAGCGCCGTTGATCACTCGGTGGTCGTAGGACAGCGACAGCGGCAGCATCAGGCGCGGCTGGAAGGCCTTGCCGTCCCATACCGGCTGCATGGTCGCCTTGCTGACCCCGAGGATCGCCACTTCCGGCGCGTTGACGATCGGCGTGAAGCCGGTGCCGCCAATGTGGCCGAGGCTGGAGATGGTGAAGCAGGCGCCTTGCATGGCGTCGGCCGAGAGCTTCTTGGTGCGTGCCTTCTCCGCCAGTTCGGCGGCTTCGGCGGCCAGTTGCAGCAGGCTCTTCTGGTCGACGTCGCGGATCACCGGCACCAGCAGGCCGTCCGGGGTATCCACGGCGAAACCGAGGTGCACGTACTTCTTGCGGATCAGCGCCTTGCCGGACGGCGCCAGCGAGCTGTTGAAGTCCGGCAGTTCCTTGAGCAGGTGGGCGCAGGCCTTGAGCAGCAGCGGCAGCACGGTCAGCTTGACCCCGGCTTTCTCGGCCACGGCCTTCTGGGCGACGCGGAAGGCTTCCAGCTCGGTGATGTCGGCCGAGTCGAACTGGGTCACGTGCGGCACGTTGAGCCAGCTACGGTGCAGGTTGGCGGCGCCGACCTGCATCAGGCGGGTCATCGCCACTTCTTCCACTTCGCCGAACTTGCTGAAGTCGACTTCCGGGATCGGCGGGATGCCGGCGCCGCCGGTCGCGCCGGCCGGTGCTTCCTTGGCCTTCTGCATCATCGCCTTGACGTAGGCTTGCACGTCCTCCTTGAGGACCCGGCCTTTCGGGCCGGAGCCCGGCACGACACCCAGCTCGACGCCGAACTCACGGGCCAGTTGGCGGACCGCCGGGCCGGCGTGGACCTTGGCGCCACTGGAGCGTTCGGGGATGCCGGGGCTGCCTTCCGCGGCGGCCGACAGCGCGGCGATGGCCTTGACCTCGGCCGCCACCGCGGGCGCGGCGCCTTCGGGAACGCGGTGCACCGGTTGGCTGGGCTGCTCGGCGGGCGCCGCGGCAGCCGGAGCCGCCGCCGGCGCGGCGCCAGCGACTTTCAGCTTGAGGATCAGGTCGCCGGTGCCGACTTCGGCATCCAGTTGGACCAGCACCTGCTCCACCACGCCGGCGGCCGGCGAGGGGATCTCCATGCTGGCCTTGTCCGACTCCAGGGTGATCAGCGACTGCTCGGCCTCGACGGTGTCGCCGGCCTTGACCAGCACTTCGATGACCTTGGCCTTGCCGGCCGAGCCGATGTCCGGGACGTGGATGTCCTGCACGCTTTCCGCCACGGCCGCGACCGGGGCAGCAGCGGGGGCTGCTGCCGGTGCGGGAGTGGGCGCCGCTTCGGCCTTGGCCGGCTCGGCGGCCGGGGCGGGTGCTTCCGCGCCGCCCTCGGTTTCCAGCTCCAGCAGTTCGTCGCCTTCCTTCAGGCGGTCGCCCAGCTTGACCTTCAGGCTCTTGACCACCCCGGCCTTGGGCGCCGGGATTTCCATGCTCGCCTTGTCCGATTCCAGGGTCAGCAGGCTCTGATCCGCTTCGATGCGGTCGCCGACCTTGACGAACAATTCAATGACTTCACCCTCACCGCTGCCGATGTCGGGTACGCGAATCAACTCACTCATCGTGCCGCTCCTCAGCAGTCCAGGGGGTTCGGTTTTTCCGGGTCGATGCCGAACCTGGAGATGGCCTCGGCCACCACCTTCGGTTCGATCTCGCCTCGGTCGGCCAGGGCTTCGAGGGTGGCCAGCACGATCCAGTTGCGATCCACTTCGAAGAAGTGGCGCAGTTGCTTGCGGCTGTCGCTGCGGCCGAAGCCGTCGGTGCCGAGCACCTTGTACTCCTTGGACGGAACCCACTGGCGAATCTGTTCGGCGAACAGCTTCATGTAGTCGGTGGACGCGACCACCGGGCCCTTGCGGCCGGACAGGCACTGCTCGACGTAGGTCTGCTGGGGCTTCTGTTCCGGGTGCAGGCGGTTGCGGCGCTCCACGGCCAGGCCGTCGCGGCGCAGTTCGTTGAAGCTGGTGACGCTCCACACGTCGGCGCCGATGTTGTAGTCCTCGCGGAGGATCCGCGCCGCCTCGCGCACTTCGCGCAGGATGGTGCCGGAGCCGAGAAGCTGCACGTGGTGGGCGGCTTCGCGCTTGTCTTCCTCGAGCAGGTACATGCCCTTGATGATGCCGTCCTCGGCGCCTTCCGGCATGGCCGGCTGCTGGTACGCCTCGTTCATCACGGTGATGTAGTAGAAGACGTCCTGCTGCTCCTCGGTCATCTTGCGGATGCCGTCGCGGATGATCACCGCCAGCTCGTAGCCGTAGGTGGGATCGTAGGTGCGGCAGTTCGGGATGGTGCTGGCGAGGATGTGGCTGTGGCCGTCCTCGTGCTGCAGGCCTTCGCCGTTCAGCGTGGTGCGTCCGGCGGTGCCGCCGATCAGGAAGCCGCGGGTACGGCTGTCGCCGGCCGCCCAGGCCAGGTCGCCGATGCGCTGCAGGCCGAACATCGAATAGAACACGTAGAACGGCAGCATCGGCTGGTTGTGCGTGCTGTAGCTGGTGCCCGCGGCGATGAACGAGCTCATGGCGCCGGCTTCGTTGATGCCTTCCTCGAGGATCTGGCCCTTCTTGTCCTCGCGGTAGAACATCACCTGGTCCTTGTCCACCGGCTCGTAGAGCTGGCCGACCGAGGAGTAGATGCCGAGCTGGCGGAACATGCCTTCCATGCCGAAGGTTCGTGCCTCGTCGGGGACGATCGGCACGATGCGCTGGCCGAGTTCCTTGTCCTTGACCAGTTGCGCGAGGATGCGCACGAAGGCCATGGTGGTGGAGATCTCGCGATCGCCGGAGCCGTCGAGGATGGCTTTCAGGGTCTCCAGCGGCGGGGTCGGCACGCTGAAGCTCTTCGTCCGGCGCTGCGGAACGAAGCCACCCAGCGCGGCGCGGCGTTCGGCCAGGTACTTGGCCTCGGCGCTGCCTTCTTCCGGACGGTAGAACGGCAGTTTTTCCAGCTCGTCGTCCTTGATCGGGATGTCGAAGCGGTCGCGGAACTGCTTGAGGCTCTCGGTATCGACCTTCTTGGTGTTGTGCGCGGTGTTCTTCGCTTCACCGGCGCCGGTGCCGTAGCCCTTGATGGTCTTGGCCAGGATCACGGTGGGCTGGCCCTGGTGGTTGACCGCCTGGTGATAGGCCGCATAGACCTTGTAGGGGTCGTGGCCGCCACGGTTGAGCTTCCAGATCTCGTCGTCGGAGAGGTCCTTGACCATCTCCTTCAGTTCGGGGCTGGAGAAGAAGTTTTCGCGCACGTAGGCGCCGTCCTTGGCCTTGTAGTTCTGGTACTCGCCGTCGATCACCTCGTCCATGCGGCGCTGCAGGGCGCCGTCCTTGTCCTTGGCGAACAGCGGGTCCCAGAAACGACCCCAGACCACCTTGTTGACGTTCCACTGGGCACCGCGGAACACGCCTTCCAGTTCCTGGATGATCTTGCCGTTGCCGCGCACCGGGCCGTCCAGGCGCTGCAGGTTGCAGTTGATCACGAAGATCAGGTTGTCCAGCTTCTCGCGGCCGGCCAGGGAGATGGCGCCGAGGGATTCCGGCTCGTCGCACTCGCCGTCGCCGAGGAAGCACCAGACCTTCTGCTTGCCGGCGGGGATGAAGCCGCGGCTTTCCAGGTACTTCATGAAGCGCGCCTGGTAGATCGCCTGGATCGGGCCGAGGCCCATGGACACGGTGGGGAACTGCCAGAAGTCCGGCATCAGCCAGGGGTGCGGGTAGGACGACAGGCCCTTGCCGTCGACTTCGCGACGGAAGTTGTCCATCTGGTCTTCCGTGATGCGGCCTTCGAGGAAGGCGCGGGCGTAGATGCCGGGGGAGGCGTGGCCCTGGAAGAAGATCAGGTCGCCGCCGTGTTCCTCGGTCGGGGCCTGGAAGAAGTAGTTGAAGCCGATGTCGTAGAGGGTCGCCGAGGAGGCGAAGCTGGAGATGTGACCGCCCAGGTCGGGATCCTGCAGGTTGGTGCGCATCACCATGGCCAGCGCGTTCCAGCGCACCAGCGAGCGGATGCGGCGTTCCATGAACAGGTCGCCGGGCATGCGTGCTTCGTGGGTCACCGGGATGGTGTTGCGGTACGGCGTGGTGATCGCGTAGGGGAGTTGGGTACCACTGCGGGTGGCCAGCTCGCCCATTCGGGTCATCAGATAGTGAGCACGATCTTCACCCTCGCGGTCGAGGACGGATTCCAACGCGTCCAGCCATTCCTGGGTTTCGACGGGATCGATGTCTTGCATGGCTTGCTCCAGGGCGGAAAGGCTTCCAGAATCGGTTGCCGGTATGTGCGCGGACGGCCTTGTGGGGCGCCCGCGTGAATTCTTGGATTTACCGGGGGTGGTCCCGGCGTCGTGTAGTTTTACTACAAATCGACGAGCGTTTCAGCCCTTTGGATACAATCTTTAGTAGTAAAACTACAATTTCACGCCGCAGAGTGGGCTGAAGCCTTGGGTGGATGCCTCTCCAAGCCAGGCGTAGCAAGGGTTTCAGAAATTTCGGCAGTCCGTCGGTTGCCGCCTGCGGCCCGAACAAAGGATAGACCATGAGCCTGCCATCGCTTGTCGACCTGCCTACCGTTCTTCTCCCCTGCGCCAGCCGTGCCGGGACCGCCTTGCAGGAGCAGGCCGAGCGCCTGGCGAGCTGGCCAGCGGCGCGCCGCGAGGCGCTGGCGCGGGTCGGCGCGCTGAGCGATTTCGTCAGCGAGCAGATCGTTCGCGATCCCCTGGCCTTCCTCGAACTGGCCGACTCCGGCGAACTGGAGCGCCCGCTGCGGCCGGGCGAGTTGCGCGAACAGATGAACGCAGCGCTGGCCGACTGCGACGACGAGGCCGAGCTGGGCCGCCGCCTGCGCCGCTACCGCAACCGCCAGCAACTGCGCATCGTCTGGCGCGACCTCAGCCGCCAGGCCGACCTGAACGAAACCTGCTGCGACCTCTCCGACCTGGCCGACGCCAGCATCGACCTCGCCTACCACTGGCTCTACGAGCGCCATGCCGCGCAGTTCGGCACGCCGATCGGCCGGCGCAGCCGCCAGCCGCAGCATCTGGTGGTGCTCGGCATGGGCAAGCTCGGCGCCCACGAACTCAACCTGTCCTCGGACATCGACCTGATCTTCGGCTACCCGGAAGGCGGCGAGACCGAGGGCGTCAAGCGTCCGCTGGACAACCAGGAGTTCTTCACCCGGCTCGGCCAGCGCCTGATCAAGGCGCTCGACGCGATCACCGTGGATGGCTTCGTGTTCCGCGTCGACATGCGCCTGCGCCCCTACGGTTCGTCCGGGCCGCTGGTGTTCAGCTTCAACGCGCTGGAGCAGTACTACCAGGACCAGGGGCGCGACTGGGAACGCTACGCGATGATCAAGGCGCGGGTGGTCGGCGGCGACCAGGTGGCCGGCAAGCAGTTGCTGGAGATGCTGCGGCCGTTCGTCTACCGCCGCTACCTGGACTTCTCCGCCGTCGAGGCGCTGCGCGCCATGAAGCTGCTGATCCAGCAGGAAGTGCGCCGCAAGGGCATGGCCAACAACATCAAGCTCGGCGCCGGCGGCATCCGCGAGGTGGAGTTCATCGCCCAGGCCTTCCAACTGATTCACGGTGGCCGCGACCTCAGCCTGCAACAGCGTCCTTTATTAAAGGTGCTGCAGACCCTGGAAGGGCAGGGCTACCTGCCGCCGGCGGTGGTCGACGAACTGCGCGACGGCTATCGCTTCCTGCGCTACGTCGAGCATGCCTTGCAGGCCATCGCCGACCGGCAGACGCAGATGCTCCCGGACAACGATCTCGACCGTGCGCGGGTCGCCTGCATCATGGGCTTTGCCGGTTGGGACGCGTTCCTCGCGCAACTGATGCACTGGCGCGGGCGGATCGACTGGCATTTCCGCCAGGTGATCGCCGATCCCGACGAGGAGGAAGGCAGCGGCGACGGCGGATGCGTCGGCGCCGAGTGGCTGCCGCTCTGGCAGGAGGCGCTGGACGAGGAAGCCGCCTGCCGGCAACTGGCCGATGCCGGTTTCAGCGAGCCGTCCATTGCCTGGCGGCGTCTGTCCGACCTGCGCAACGGCCCGCAGGTGCGGGCCATCCAGCGCCTCGGCCGCGAGCGCCTGGATGCCTTCGTGCCGCGCCTGCTGGCCCAGGCGGTCGAGCACGACAACCCCGACCTGGTGCTCGAACGCGTGCTGCCGCTGGTCGAAGCGGTGGCGCGGCGCTCGGCCTACCTGGTGCTGCTCAGCGAGAACCCCGGCGCCTTGCAGCGGCTGCTCGCCCTGTGCGCGGCCAGCCCGTGGATCGCCGAGCAGATCGCCCGTTTCCCGCTGCTGCTCGATGAACTGCTCAACGAGGGTCGGCTGTTCAAGCCGCCGCAGGCGCCCGAACTGGCCGCCGAGCTGCGTGAGCGGCTGACGCGGATTCCCGAGGACGACCTCGAACAGCAGATGGAGGCCCTGCGCCACTTCAAGCTGGCCCACAGCCTGCGCGTGGCCGCCTCGGAGATCGCCGGCACCCTGCCGCTGATGAAGGTCAGCGACTACCTGACCTGGCTGGCCGAGGCGATCCTCGACCAGGTGCTGGGGCTGGCCTGGCGACAGACGGTGAGCAAGTTCGGCACGCCGAAGCGCAGCGACGGCAGCCTGTGCGACCCGGACTTCGTCATCGTCGGCTACGGCAAGGTCGGCGGCCTGGAGCTGGGGCACGGCTCGGATCTCGACCTGGTGTTCATCCACGACGGCGACCCGCAGGCCGAGACCGACGGCGCCAAGCCGATCGACGGTGCGCAGTTCTTCATCCGCCTCGGCCAGCGCATCATCCACCTGCTGACCACCCAGACCACCTCCGGCCAGCTCTACGAGGTGGACATGCGCCTGCGTCCGTCCGGCGCCAGCGGCCTGCTGGTCAGCTCGCTCGGCGCCTTCGAGCGCTACCAGCGCAACGAGGCCTGGACCTGGGAGCACCAGGCGCTGATCCGCGCCCGCGTGCTGGTCGGCAGCGCTCGCGTCGGCGCCGCCTTCGAGCAGGTGCGCGCCGCGGTGCTCGGCCAGCCGCGCGATCTGGACAAGCTGCGCGCGGAAGTCAGCGAGATGCGCGCGAAGATGCGCGACAACCTCGGCAGCAAGGCGACCGCCGCCGGCACCGCGCCGAACGCCTTCGACGCCGAGGCGCCGTTCGACCTCAAGCAGGACGCCGGCGGTATCGTCGATATCGAATTTATGGTGCAATACGCGGCCCTGGCCTGGTCGCACCAGTACCCGCAACTGCTGCGCTGGACCGACAACATCCGCATCCTGGACGAGCTGGGCGAGGCCGGGTTGCTGCCGGAAGAGGACGCCCGTCTGTTGCAGGAGGTCTACAAGGCCTACCGCTCGGCGGCCCACCGCCTGGCCCTGCAGAAACAGCCGGGCGTGGTTTCCGGCGACCAGTTCCATGCCGAGCGCCGCGCGGTGATGCGCCTGTGGCGCGCCATGGAGTTGAGCTGAGCTGGATTTTCGCGGCGGGCCCGAACGGGGCGTGCCGTGGCGGAACCGATGAACGAGTCGAACACTTGAGGAGCTGGCAAAGATGTCGATGGCCGATCGTGATGGCGTGATCTGGTATGACGGCAAACTGGTGCCGTGGCGCGAAGCCACCACCCACGTGCTGACCCACACCCTGCACTACGGTATGGGCGTGTTCGAAGGCGTGCGCGCCTACAACACCCCGCAGGGCACGGCGATCTTCCGCCTGCAGGCGCACACCGATCGTCTGTTCGACTCGGCGCACATCATGAACATGCAGATCCCGTTCACCAAGGACGAGATCAACGAAGCGCAGCGCGCCACGGTGCGTGAGAACAATCTGGAAAGTGCCTACCTGCGCCCGATGGTGTTCTACGGATCGGAAGGCATGGGCCTGCGCGCGTCCGGCCTCCAGGTGCACGTGATCGTCGCCGCCTGGCACTGGGGCGCCTACATGGGCGAGGAAGCGCTGGAGCAGGGCATCAAGGTGCGCACCAGCTCCTTCACCCGTCACCACGTGAACATCTCGATGACCCGCGCCAAGGCCAACGGTCACTACATCAACTCCATGCTGGCCCTGCAGGAAGCCATTTCCGGCGGCGCCGACGAGGCCCTGTTGCTCGACCCGGAAGGCTACGTGGCCGAGGGTTCCGGCGAGAACGTGTTCATCGTCAAGGACGGCGTGGTCTACACCCCGGAAGTCACCGCCTGCCTGAACGGCATCACCCGCAACACCGTGCTGCGGCTGGCCGACGAACTGGGCATCAAGCTGGTCGAGAAGCGCATCACCCGCGACGAGGTGTACATCGCCGACGAGGCCTTCTTCACCGGCACCGCCGCCGAAGTCACGCCGATCCGCGAAGTGGATGGCCGGAAGATCGGCATCGGCCGTCGCGGCCCGGTGACCGAGAAGCTGCAGAAGGCCTACTTCGACCTAGTGACCGGCAAGACCAGCGCCCACGCCGAGTGGCGCACCCTGGTGAAGTAAGCGCCAAGCCACAAGCTGTAAGCTGCAAGCGGTCCGAGCTGCTTCGGCTTGCAGCTTTTGGCTTACAGCTTGAGGCTACTCAATGAATATCCTGATCGTTGGGCCGAGCTGGGTCGGCGACATGGTGATGGCGCAGACCCTGTTCCATTGCCTGAAGCAGCGTCACCCCGACTGCGCGATCGACGTGCTGGCGCCCGAGTGGAGCCGGCCGATCCTCGAGCGCATGCCCGAGGTGCGCCAGGCGCTGAGCTTCCCGCTCGGCCACGGCGTGCTGGACATCGCCGCCCGGCGCAGGATCGGCCACGGCCTGAAAGGCCGGTATGACCAGGCGATCCTCCTGCCCAATTCGCTGAAGTCCGCCCTGGTGCCGTTCTTCGCCGGCATCCCCGTGCGCACCGGCTGGAAGGGCGAGATGCGCTACGGCCTGCTCAACGACATCCGCCCGCTGGACAAGCAGCGCTACCCGCTGATGATCGAGCGCTTCATGGCGCTCGCCTATGAGAAGGGTGCCGAGCTGCCGAAACCCTATCCGCGACCGAGCCTGCGGATCGACCCGGCCAGCCGCGACGCGGCGCTGGCCAAGTTCGGCCTGGGGCTCGACCGGCCGGTGCTGGCGCTGTGTCCGGGCGCCGAGTTCGGCGAGGCCAAGCGCTGGCCGGCCGAGCACTACGCCAAGGTCGCCGAGCTGAAGGTCCGTGCCGGCTGGCAGGTGTGGATCTTCGGTTCGAAGAACGACCATCCCGGCGGCGAGGACATCCGCATGCGCCTGATCCCCGGGCTGCGCGAGGAGGTCAGCAACCTGGCCGGCGCCACCAGCCTGGCCGAGGCCATCGACCTGATGAGCTGCGCGGGCGCGGTGGTTTCCAACGACTCCGGCCTGATGCACGTGGCCGCCGCGCTGAACCGCCCGCTGGTGGCGGTCTACGGCTCCACCTCGCCGCAGTTCACCCCGCCCCTGGCCGAGCACGTGGAAATCGTTCGCCTCGGCCTGGAGTGCAGCCCGTGCTTCGACCGCACCTGCCGCTTCGGCCACTACAACTGCCTGCGCGAACTGAAACCGCGCCCGGTGCTGGAAGCCCTCGACCGGCTGGTGAGCGATCCCGTCGAGGTCGGCGAATGAGAGTGCTGCTGATCAAGACCTCGTCGCTCGGCGACGTGATCCACACGCTGCCGGCGCTCACCGACGCGGTGCGGGCGATCCCCGGCATCCGCTTCGACTGGGTGGTGGAAGAGGGCTTCGCCGAGATTCCCGCCTGGCATCCGGCGGTGGCCGAGGTGATCCCGGTGGCGATTCGCCGCTGGCGCAAGCACCCCTGGAAGACCTTCAGGAATGGCGAGTGGCGGCGCTTCAAGCAGCGCCTGGGCGCCACCCGCTATGACCTGGTGATCGACGCCCAGTGCCTGCTCAAGAGCGCCTGGCTGACTCGCTACGCCAGCGGCCCGGTGGCCGGCCTGGACGCGGCGTCCGCCCGCGAGCCGCTGGCCAGCCGCTTCTATGACCGCCGCTATCGGGTGGCCAAGGGGCAGCATGCCCTGGAGCGGGTGCGCCAGTTGTTCGCCCAGGCGCTCGACTATTCGCTGCCGCAGGGCATCGCCGACTACGGCCTGGATCGCAACCGGCTGGCCGATCCCGGCGCGCCGCCCTACCTGCTGTTCCTGCACGGCACCACCTGGCCCAGCAAGCACTGGCCGGAGCCTTACTGGCGCGCGTTGCTGGAGCGCATGGACGAACTCGGCTGGGCGGTGCGCCTGCCCTGGGGCAGCGATGCCGAGCGCGCCCGAGCCGAACGCCTGGCCGATGGCCTGGAACACGTCAGCGTGCTGCCGCGCCTGAACCTCGCCGGCATCGCCAAGGTGATCGCCGGCGCGCGCGCCTGCGTGGCGGTGGACACTGGCCTCGGCCACCTGGCCGCGGCGCTCGATGTGCCGACCATTTCCCTCTACGGGCCGACCCGCCCGGACCTGGTCGGCGCCTATGGCCGTTCCCAGGTGCACCTGTGCGCCGAAGGCCCGGACGCCGGCAAGGGCGACCGCGAGAAGCCCTGCTTCGACAGCCTGCGCCCGGAACGCGTGGCGCTGGAGCTGGAGGCCCTGCTGCTGAGCGAACCGGTATGCTGATGCGCCTCTTCCCCGTCGAGACGGCCCCGCGCCCGCCATCCAAGGACCGAACCGCCCCATGACCCTGGCATTCATCCTCTACAAGTACTTTCCGTTCGGCGGCCTGCAGCGCGATTTCCTGCGCATCGCCCTGGAATGCCAGGGCCGTGGCCACGCCATCCGCGTCTACACCATGAGCTGGGAAGGCGACGTGCCGGAAGGCTTCGAGGTGCTGGTGGCGCCGGTCAAGGCGCTGTTCAACCATCGGCGCAACGAGAAGTTCAGCGCCTGGGTCGCGGCCGACCTCGGCAAGCGCCCGGTGGACCGGGTGATCGGTTTCAACAAGATGCCCGGCCTGGACGTCTACTACGCCGCCGATCCCTGCTTCGAGGACAAGGCGCAGAACCTGCGCGGCGGCCTGTATCGCAAATGGGGACGCTACAGGCACTTCGCCGACTACGAGCGTGCGGTGTTCGCGCCCGAGGCCAGGACCGAGGTGCTGATGATCTCCGAGGTGCAGCAGCCGCTGTTCGTCAAGCACTACGCCACCCCGGCGGCGCGCTTCCACCTGCTGCCGCCGGGCATCGCCGCCGACCGCCGGGCGCCGGCCAACGCCGCCGAGATCCGCGCCGACTTCCGTCGCGAGTTCAAGCTGGCGGACGACGAACTGCTGCTGGTGCAGATCGGCTCCGGCTTCAAGACCAAGGGCCTGGATCGCAGCCTCAAGGCGCTCGCCGCGCTGCCGCGCGCGTTGAAGAAGCGCGCCCGGCTGATCGTCATCGGCCAGGACGATCCCAAGCCGTTCCTGTTGCAGATCAAGACGCTCGGCCTGTCCGACCAGGTGCGGATACTCAAGGGTCGCAGCGACATCCCGCGCTTCCTGCTCGGCGCCGACCTGCTGATCCACCCGGCCTACAACGAGAACACCGGCACCGTGCTGCTGGAGGCGCTGGTCGCCGGTCTGCCGGTGCTGGTCACCGACGTGTGCGGCTACGCCCACTACATCGCCGAGGCCGATGCCGGCCGGGTGGTGCCCAGCCCGTTCGAGCAGGAGCGGCTCAACCGCATGCTCGCCGGGATGCTCGAAGACGACGCGGCGCGCGCGGCCTGGTCGCGCAACGGCCTGGCCTTCGCCGACAGCGCCGATCTCTATTCCATGCCGCAGCACGCGGCCGACGTGATCCTCGCGGAGCGGGCATGAACAGGGTGTCTTTTGTAGGAGCGAGCCTGCTCGCGATCCCGGCACTGCAAGAGCATCGGCGGAGTGCCGGACCGCGGCAGGCTGGCTCCAACAGGAGTTCTGCATGCGCCTGATCCTCGCCGAACCCTTCAAGACCCTCTGGGCGGGCAAGGACCCGTTCGTCGAGGTCGAGCGCCTGCAAGGCAAGGTCTACCGCGAGCTGGAGGGCCGCCGCACCCTGCGCACCGAAGTCGACGGGCGCGGCTACTTCGTGAAGATCCACCGTGGCATCGGCTGGGGCGAGATCGCCAAGAACCTGCTGACCGCCAAGGCCCCGGTGCTCGGCGCTGGCCAGGAATGGGCGGCGCTCGAACGCCTGCACGAGGCCGGCGTGCCGACCATGACCGCGGTGGCCTACGGCGAGCTCGGCGGCAACCCGGCGACGCAGCACTCGTTCATCATCACCGAGGAACTGGCGCCGACCGTCGACCTGGAAGTGTTCACCCGGCACTGGGTCGAGCAGCCGCCCGAGCCACGCCTCAAGCACGCACTGATTACCGAGGTGGCGCGGATGACCGGCGCCATGCACCGCGCCGGGGTCAACCACCGCGACTGCTACATCTGCCACTTCCTGCTGAGCACCGAGCGGCCGGTGACGGCGGATGACCTGTGCCTGTCGCTGATCGACCTGCACCGCGCGCAGGCCCGTGCCGCCGTGCCGAAGCGCTGGCGCGACAAGGACCTGGCCGGGCTGTATTTCTCCGCGCTGAACATCGGCCTGACCCGCCGCGACAAGCTGCGCTTCCTGAAAGGCTACTTCGGGGCCGGCGGCCAGCGCTCGCTGCGCGACATCCTGCGCGACGAGGCAGCACTGCTGGCCTGGCTGGAGCGCAAGGCCGAGCGCCTGCTGGCGCGCTACCAGCGCAAGTACGCACCGGGGGCGCAGGGGTGAGTTTCTGGAGAGTGGAGCCGGCCGCCGTCGACGTGTTCGGCGACCTGGACGCGGTGTTCGCCCTGGAGGGCGAGGAGATCACCCGCGATCCGCTGTCCGAGGTGCTGCGCGTCGAGCACCAGGGCCTGCGCTACTACGTCAAGCGCTATTGGGGCGCCGGCAAGGGGCTGCGCCGCTACCTCGGCCGGCCACGGGTCAAGGCCGAGTGGCAGAACCTCAAGCACTTCGCCGATTGGGGCATCCCCACGGCGCCGATCGCCGCCTACGGCCTGGAGCGGCGTGGCGGCGCCTTTGCCCGCGGCGCGCTGATCACCCAGGAACTGGTCGGTACCGAGGACCTGGCCGCGCTGGCCCGGCAGGGCGACCCGCGCCTGAGCGACACGCGTTGGGTCGATGGCGTCAGCCGCCAACTGGCCCGGGCGACGCGGACGATGCACGATCACCACTTCGCCCACAACGACCTGAAGTGGCGCAACCTGCTGGTCAACCAACAGGGCGAGCTGTTCTTCATCGACTGCCCGACCGGCGCCTTCTGGCACGGCCCGTTGTTGCGCTACCGGATCATCAAGGACCTGGCCTGCCTGGACAAGGTGGCCAAGCAGCAGCTCAGCCGTACCCAGCGGCTGCGCTTCTACCTGCAATATCGCGGCCGTTCGCGGCTGAATGCCGGCGACAAGCAGCGCATCCGGCGGATCGTCGCCTTCTTCGAGGGGCGCGAATGAACGATTTCATCGCCGCCGATGACCGCGCCCTGCTCGAACGCCATGGCCTCGCCGACTTCGACGCGCTGTGGGCGCTCAAGCTGGAAACCGTGGACGAGCCGAACACCGAGCGCGGCGGCTGGAGCAGCGTCTATCGCCTGGACCTCGGCGAGACCGCCTATTACCTGAAGCGACAGAGCAACCACCTGGCCCGGAGCCCGGCGCATCCGCTCGGCGAGCCGACCTTCGCCCGCGAGTTCCGCAATATCCAGCGCTATCGCCAACTCGCCATCCCGACCCTGGAGGCGGCGTTCTTCGGGCGGCGGCGGGGCGGCGGCGAACAGCGGGCGATCCTGCTGACCCGTGCCCTGGACGGCTGGCAGGACCTGGAACAGTACCTGGAAGACTGGCCACGGCTCGATGCCGCCCGGCGGGCGGCCATCCTGCAAGCCTGCGGCGAACTGGCCCGCCGGCTGCACGGGGCCGGCCAGAAACATGGCTGCTTCTATCCCAAGCACATCTTCCTGCGCGCAGCCGGCGTGGGCTTCGAGGCGTGCCTGATCGACCTGGAAAAGACCCGCCCGCTGCTGTTCGGCCGCCGCGACCGGGTCAAGGACCTCGAACCATTGCTGCGCCGCGCCCGGGCCTGGGACGATGCCGACATCGCCCGGCTGCTCGCCGCCTACCTGGGTGACGCGAGCGATGCGCGGACCTGGCTGCGCCGCCTGTCCCTGCGGCGCAGGCACAAGGAGGCACGTCGATGAAACTGAGCGAACTGCGCAGCGCCGGACGCACGCCGGAACTGCCGCTACAGGTCGAGCTGGCCGACTCCGCCGGCCCGGCCGAGCTGCACCTGCATAGCCTGCTGCGGGTGCTGCCCGGCAAGCGCTACGTCGGCGTCGGCACCTGGCGCGGCCGCAGGGTGCTCGCCAAATTGCTGGTCGGCCGCCGCGCGGCACGGCATTTCCTCCGCGAGCTGAGCGGCGCGCGGCGGCTCGCCGAACAGCAACTGCCGACGCCGCTGCTGCTGGCCGACGGCATGGTGGCGGGCGAGGGCGGCTGGCTGCTGTTCGATTACCTGGATGGCGCGGAAAGCCTCGACCAGGCCTGGCAACGGGTGGTCGACCAGCCGCTGCTCTCCGAGGCGCAGCAGGCGGTGCTCGGCGAAGCGCTGACGGCCATCGCCGGCCTGCACGCCAAGGGCTTGTGGCAGGCCGACCTGCACCTGGACAACCTGCTGCGCCACGACGGCCGGCTGTACCTGATCGACGGTGGCGGAGTGCAGGTGGAGAATGCCGGGCAGCCGCTGTCGCGCGAACGGGTGCTGAAGAACCTGGGCATGTTCTTCGCCCAGTTGCCGGCCGAGCTGGAGTCCTTCACCGAGGAGCTGCTGGTCCATTACCTGATGGCCAACGGCGAGCACGCCCTGCCGTTCGAGGCGCTGCTCAAGGAAATCCACAAGGTGCGTCATTGGCGCCTGCGCGACTTCATGAGCAAGGTCGGCCGCGAGTGCACCCTGTTCAGCGTGCGCCGTGGCGCCTTCGGCCTGCGTGCGGTGCGCCGCGAGGAACAGGCCTGCCTGCAACCGTTGCTGGCCGACCCGGATCGCTGGATCGAGCAGGGCCAGGCGCTGAAGAACGGCGGCTCGGCCACCGTCGCGCGCATCGAGCTGGACGGCCGGCCGCTGGTGGTCAAGCGCTACAACATCAAGGGCTTCGCCCACTGGCTGAAGCGCTTCTGGCGGCCCAGCCGCGCCTGGCATAGCTGGCGCGAGGGCAACCGCCTGGATTTCCTCGGCATCCTCACGCCCCGGCCGCTGGCCGTGCTCGAGCGGCGCTGGTGCTGGCTGCGCGGGCGCGCCTACCTGATTACCGATTGTCTCGCCGGGCAGGATATACTCGCGCGTTTCAAACCGTATCTGGACGGTTCGCCGCCGGAAGCCGAACTGGCCGCGCTGGACCGGTTGTTCGCCGTGCTGCAGCGGGAACGCATCAGCCATGGCGACCTCAAGGGCAGCAACCTGTTCTGGCAGGACGGCCACTGGGCATTGATCGATCTCGATGCCATGCAGCAGCATCGCAGCGAACACCGTTTCGCCATGGCCTATGCTCGTGATCGCGCCCGCTTCCTGCGCAACTGGCCGGCCGATTCGGCGCTGTACCGCTTGCTCGACCAACGTTTACCGAAGGACAGCTTGAAGCCGGACGCTTGAAGCTGGAAGCAAAGGCTCCGACCGAGCCACTGAACATCATCGCTGTGGCTCCAGGCTTCTGGCTTGAAGCCCGGCTCCACGAAGAGGCAACACCGTGTCACTGACGATTCTCGGCCTATCCGGCGCCCTCAGCCATGATCCTTCCGCCGCCCTGTACATCGACGGCAAGCTGATCGCGGCAGTCGAAGAAGAGCGCTTCGTCCGCGACAAGCACGCGAAGAACCGCATGCCCTACGAATCGGCCAGGTTCTGCCTGGAACAGGCGGGGATCAAGCCGGCCGACGTCGACGTGGTGGCCATCCCCTTCGCGCCGATCAGCCTGTTCGGCAAGGCACGCTGGCACTATGCCAAGCGCTACGCCTACGCCCCGGACCGCGCGCTGGATGCCATCCTCATGGGCAACCGCCGCTACAAGCGCTACCACAAGCGCATCCAGTGGTGCCTGCAACAGCTCGGCTTCGACCTCAAGAAGGTCAAGATCGAGCCGGTCGAGCACCACCTGGCCCACGCCTCCAGCGCCTATCACTGCTCGGGCTTCCAGGAGAAGACCGCGATCCTCGGCATCGACGGCAAGGGCGAGTACGCCACCACCTTCTTCGGCTGGGGCGAGAACGGCAAGATCCACAAGATCAAGGAATTCTACGACCCGGATTCGCTCGGCGGCCTGTACGGCGCGATCACCGAGTTCCTCGGCTTCGAGATGCTCGACGGCGAGTTCAAGGTCATGGGCATGGCACCCTACGGCGATGCCAGCAAGTACGATTTTTCCCGCCTGGCCAAGTTCGAGAACGGCGAACTGGTGATCAACACCGAATACGCCAACGTCATCGGCCTGCGCCGCTACAAGGAAAAGGGCAAGGGCTTCTACTTCTCGCCCAAGCTGATCGAGTGGCTGGGCCCGAAGCGCGAGGGCGACATCGCCGACGACCCCTACGTGCACTACGCCGCCAGCATGCAGGCGCTGTTCGAGAAGCTGGCGCTGGAGATGATGGACTACTACCTCGGCGACATCATCCGCGAGACCGGCAAGATCGCCTTCGCCGGCGGCTGCGCGCTGAACGTCAAGCTCAACCAGAAGATCATCGCCCGCCCGGACGTGAAGGAACTGTTCGTCCAGCCTGCCTCCGGCGACGCTGGCACCGCGGTCGGCGCGGCGGCCTACGTATCGGTGCAGCGCGGCGTGCCGGTGGAGAAGATGGAGCACGTCTACCTCGGCCCGTCCTACACCAACGAAGACGTCATCGCCGCCTGCGCCCGGCACCCGAACAAGCCGGTGTTCAGGCAGATCGCCGATGTCGAGAAGCGCATCGCCCGGATCATGGTCGACGGCAACCCGGTGGCCTGGTTCCAGGGTCGCATGGAGTTCGGCCCGCGCGCCCTCGGCGGTCGCTCGATCATCGGCTGTCCGAGCGTGCCGGGCGTGGCCGACCGCATCAACGAACAGATCAAGTTCCGCGAACGCTGGAGGCCCTTCTGCCCGTCGATGCTCGACAGCGTGGCGCCGCAGATGCTCAAGGTCGACCACCCGTCGCCGTTCATGACCTTCACCTTCGAAGTCAACGAAGAGTGGAAGACCCGCGTCGGCGAAGTCGTGCACGAGGACGGCACCTCCCGCGCCCAGGTCCTCGAGCGCCGCCACAACCCGCGCTGGTACGACCTGATGAAGGAACTGGAAAACCTCACCGGCAACGGCGTATCGCTGAACACCTCGCTCAACCGCCGCGGCGAACCGATGATCTGCTCGCCGACCGACGCGCTGAACATGTTCTACGGCTCGGACCTGCAGTACCTGATCATGGAAGACATCCTGGTGGTTAAGGAAGGCAAGGATTGGTATGAGCGTGCCGACCAAGCGTCTGCTTAGCATCGTCATTCCCGCCTACAACTACGCGGCGGTCCTGCCACGTGCGATAGCGTCGGTGATGCCCCAGCTCGACGAGGGCGATGAGCTGCTGGTCGTCGACGACGGCTCGACCGATGACACGCGGCAGGTGCTGGAGCGTCTCCAGCAGGTCGGCCCGGGAAGTTTCCGGGTCATCCACAAGGCCAACGGCGGCGCTTCGTCGGCGCGTAACCTGGGTATCCGGGAGGCATCGGGCGACTATCTGGTGTTTCTCGATGCCGATGACGAACTGGTGCCGGGCGCGCTGGCGGCGCTAAGGAAGCATCTCGCCGCGCAGCCGCAGACCCGCCTGGTGATTGGCGGCCATGTCGGCGTCTTTCCGGATGGCAGGCGCCGCGAGCACCTGCCGCCAGCGCTGGCCGAGCAACCGCTGGCGCGGCTGCGCGCCTACCTGCTGGACAAGCGCATCGCCCTGTCCAATGGTGCCTGCGCCATGCATCGGGAAATCTTCGAGCGTGGCGACTACCCGGAAGCCTTTCGCAGTGCCGAGGACATTCCGGTATTCGCCCAGGCCCTGGCCAATTACCCCAGCACGGTGCTCGAGCAGCCCCTGGTGCTGATCCACAAGCATGACGACAGCCTGCGTCATCAGTTCAGCCACGCCAAGGCGGGTGGCTTGGCCCTGGTCGACGAAGTGTTTTCGCCACGGCGGCTGGGTAGCGAATTCCAATCGCTGAAGCCCGAGTTCTACGTGCAGCGCAGCCTGTCGCTGTTTCGCAGCGCCTATCTGGCCGGAGATGTCTCTGCCGCCAAGGATTACTTTCGCGCCGCGATCAAGCGGGACTGGCGGGTGCTGTTCAAGGGCTCGTATGCGCGCAAGGCATTGCGCCTGTGGTTCAGGAGGCCCTGATGAGCCGCAAGATCAAGGTCCTGCAGTTGCAGAACCGCTACAACGTCAATGCCTCCGATCTTGCCGAGCAGGTGATCCAGGGGTTGCCTGTCGATCGCTTCGAGGTGACCACCGCTTTCCTGCGTGATCGGCCGCAGCCGGGAGGCCCCGAAAGCCGTGCGCCGCGCTCGGTCTACTTCGATTTCCGCCAGTCGGACTTGAAGGGGCTGCGGTTGAGAGCGTTGTGGCGCCTCTACAAGCTTTGCCGCGAAGAGCGTTTCGATGTGGTGATCGCCCATCGCTTCAAGCCGATGAACATGCTGATGTTGCTGAACCGCTGGTTGCGCATTCCGCTCTGCATCGGCGTGCAGCACGGTATCGGCGACTTCGACCGCGCCTATCGGCGCTGGGAGGCTCGCCGCCTGTTGACGTCGAACTGGCGTGTGGTGGGGGTGTCGCGAGCGGTGCGGGACTATCTGGTGAACTGCGGTGCCGGCTTCGATACGCGCAACACGGTGCAGATCAACAACGCCATCGACATCTCGCGCGCCGAAAGCCTTCAGCATCCCCGCGGGCAGGCCAGGGCGATGCTCGGACTGACGCCCGAGGCATTCGTCTTCGGCACGATCGGCCGCCTGGTGCCGGTCAAGGGACACATCTATCTGATCGAGGCGTTCGCCCGGGTGCAGGCCCGTTACCCGCAGGCCCTGGTGGCTATCATCGGCGAAGGCCGTGCCCGCGCCGATCTCGAGGCGGCCATCGCCCGACATGGGCTGCAAGGGCGTGTGCACCTGCTCGGTGCCAAAGAGGATGCGTTGCAGTATGTGCGCGCCTACGACGTCTTCGTGATGCCCTCGCTGAGCGAGGGCTTGCCACTGGCCCTGCTGGAGGGCATGAGCGGCCACTTGCCGGTGATCGGTTCGGACATCGACAGCCTGCGTCCGATTCTCGAGGATTGCGGCGGCCACCTGTTCAGGTCTGGCGATGTGGATGATCTGGCCGCCCGGCTTGAGCAGGTGCTCGAACTTTCGCCCCAGGCCCTGCGCGAAGAGGGCGAGCGGGCCTATGCCTATCTTTGCGAGGCGCACGGGATCATCGATTTTCGCAGGCAGTATCTCGAGCTGATTTCAGAGGGCACCCCTGGTAGCACGGATGCCTAGCCGGCTCATGGCACGGCTGCAGCCGCACCTCCTGCTGCCAGGAGCGGTATGCCTGCTGGTCGGCATCGGTCTTCCCACCAGCAATCTGTATCACCAGTTCCTGGCCATCCTGCTCTGGATCCCGGGGCTGGCGATGCTCTGGACGTGTCGCTCGGAGCTGCGTCAGTTGCTGCGTTCCGCCTTGGGCGTGAGCCTGCTGGCGTTCACCGCGTGGTCCCTGGCGACCCTGTTCTGGTCGTCGGTCGATGATCCGTTCAGGCAGTTCAAGCATGTCCTGTATGTGGTCCTCAGCCTTTGGGCAATGAGACTGCTGGGCACCTTGCCGCAATTCCCGCTGGAGAGGATGCTGCGGTTCGCCGCTTATTTCATGGCTGGCCTCGCCGGCGTCTACCTGCTGAAGACCTATTGGCTCGAAGGGGCTGCCTGGACGGCCAGGGTGACAGGGGTCTGGCAACTGGAGCATTCGATCCTGGCGGCGCAGGCGTTCGGTTTCTTCATGGTCGTGCTCTACAACCTGAAACCTGACGGAGCCCGAGAGACCGGAGTATGGGCAGTGGCACTTGCGGTGCTGCTGGCCTACCTGGTGTTCGCGCAGAGCAAAGGCATATGGATCGCCCTGGCTGCGGTTCTCGTTCTGGCTCCGCTCTGGAAAAGGGAGCGCCTCTATACGGTCCTCTCCGCCGGTTGTCTGTTGGGGGGCGGCGCGGCGCTCTGGTTGGCGCCGGAGTTCGCATTGCAACGAGGGCTGTCCTATCGCCCGGAGCTGGCGGAGGAGGGCCTGAAGCTGCTGCTGGGCGGCAATCCGTTCCTGGGGCTGGGTATGGGGAGCTCGTTCCAGCTGCAGATAGAGGCGATTGCCGCACCCTTCGACCATCCCCACAACCTGCTCCTGGACATCGCTCTGCAACTCGGGCTGGTCGGGCTGGTGCTGTGGGTCGGTGCCTGGCTGCTGGTGGGTTGGCTGGCCTGGCGCATGTGGGACGTACCGCTGGGCAGCGCTCTGTTGGGCGCCTGGCTGTTCGCTTCGCTGGCGGTGCTTTCGGATGGTGCCGGGCTCTGGAGCAAACCCCAGGAGATATGGTTCCTGACCTGGATTCCGATCGGCCTGGCACTGGCCCTGGAGCGGCTACAGGCGTGGAGGCGCCAGCCTCTCGATCATTCTCCGCCATAGCGGCCAGTCGGCTCCGGCAGCCTGCTCGATTGAGGCCCGTGCCTCTTTGCCCAGCGCTTTGTGGTACTTCGCCAATGTGGCCCAATGCAGGGTCGCAAGGCGCTTGTCGCCGGTCTGCTGCGACAGCCATCCGGCCAGCTTGCTCATCAGCGGCAGGTAGTCCTGCAACAGCTCGCTGGAGAGTGCCTTTCTCTGTTGCCATATCTGGTAGTGGCTGTGCAGCTGCTGCGTGCTGGCCTGTATGCCTACCTTGGGCAGCAGGGACAGCAGGAGCCCGACTATCGCATCCTGGTTGCGCTCCTGCAGGCGCTGCGAGGCCTGCTGGGCATGGGTCCGGTAGTTGAGCAGCGTTTGGGGGATATTGCCCATCCGGATGGTGGGATCGCTCAGGAAAACGTCGAGAAAGAAACCGTAGTCCTCCGCGAAGGCCAGGCCCTCCCGATAGCGGACCTCGCCGAGTGCTGCGCGCCGCATCATCACGGTGGGATTGGGCAGCGTTCGTCCGAGGAACAGATAGTTCCACTTCAGTTCCGCGTCGTCGCACGGATAGCGGACTTCACGCTCGCTGCGGCCGAAGGTACGCAGCCAGCTACCGCAGATGTCCAGGCGCTGCGCCTGCATGGTTTCCAACTGGAGCGCGAAACGTTCGGGCAGGCAGATATCGTCGGCATCCATCAAGGCGATGAAATCGCCGTCGCAAACGGCCAGCCCGCGATTTCTCGCAGCCGAGACACCGGCGTTTTCCTGGTCGATCAGTTGGATACGCTGCTCTTTGCTCTGGAGTTGCTGCAGCAGCTCCAGCGACTGATCGGTAGAGCCGTCGTTGATGACGACGATCTGGTCTGCCGGCCGGGTCTGGGCGAACAGGGACTCCAGCGTTTCCTTGAGGTAGGGGGCGGCGTTATAGACCGGAATCAGGACGCTCAGGCGGCTCATCTCTGCTCACTCTCGCATTGCTCGGCGATCCCCTCGGCGATGGTCGGGGACGCCTGAAGCAGCCGGGCCAGGTACTCATTGAAGTACGCCTTCTGGGCGGGAGGCAGGTCGCTGCAGTAACCGGCCGCGAACTGGATGGCTTCGGGCTGGAGCATGGCGATGTCCCGGGTATATCTGAACAGGTGCTGGAAGTTGCGCTTGCGCTGGTTGCGATTGAGCGCGCGCGCGCCGCAGCGCATGTCGGCGATATCGATCAGGCCCAGTTCCGAGTCGTCGGTCAGCACGATGTTGCCGAGGTGCAGTGAGCGGAAGTAGACCCCTTGCCGATGCAACTGCGCAATGAAAGCACCCAGTCGCCGGCAGGTTCTCGAAAGGGTGCCCGAATCCTGCTGAGGCAGGCATTGGCGCAAGGTCTCTCCGGGAAGCGGCCAGTAGTGCACGGCCGTTCTCTCTATGGAGTTGATGCGGTAGGTGTCGATGATCTCGGGGCAGGGAATGTACCGGGCTTTCAGGGCGTCGGCGTTCCTGGCGAAGCGAACGGCATAGGGGCGATAGAGACTGGATGAAAGCAGGCGCTTGCGTCGGAACAGCTTGAGGAAACTGCCATCCGTTAGATTCAGGACTTTCTCGCCATGGTGATCAGCTTCCAGCAGCTCGGCATTCTCGCGTAGCGACATGAATTGTTCATAAGTCAGTGGGGTCATGGGGCATTCACGCTGAAATGAGGCCGGCAAGCCGAGAGGCGCAGCAGTTTACCTGATGCCGCGCAGAGAGATCAGGAGCCTATGTTAGACTCCACGACCTGCAATCAAAGGCTTCAGATGAATGACCAACCTTGAACGAAGCGATGCTCAAGCGTCCAGCCTGAAAATCTACTTCCGCCTGCTGAGCTACGTGAAGCCCTATATCGGCATGTTCCTGGTGAGCATCGTCGGCTTCCTGATCTTCGCTTCGACCCAGCCGATGCTCGGCTACATTCTCAAGTACTTCGTCGATGGTCTTTCGAATCCGGATGCCAGCCTGTTTCCCGGTGTTCCCTACCTGGACGACCTCAATCTCGTCCAGGCCGTGCCACTGCTGATCGTCCTGATCGCGCTCTGGCAGGGCGTCGGCTCCTACCTGGGCAACTACTTCCTGGCCAAGGTTTCCCTCGGGCTGGTGCACGACCTGCGCGTGGCGCTGTTCAACAACCTGCTGACCCTGCCCAACCGCTATTTCGACAGCCACAACTCCGGCCACCTGATCTCGCGCATCACCTATAACGTGACCATGGTGACCGGTGCTGCCACCGATGCCATCAAGGTGGTGGTGCGCGAGGGGATGACGGTGGTGTTCCTGTTCGCCACGCTGCTGTGGATGAACTGGAAGCTGACCCTGGTGATGGTGGCCATCCTGCCGCTGATCGGCCTGATGGTGGTCAGTGCCAGCAAGAAATTCCGCAAGCAGAGCAAGAAGATCCAGGTGGCCATGGGCGATGTCACCCATGTGTCCTCCGAGACCATCCAGGGTTACCGGGTGGTGCGCAGCTTCGGCGGCGAGGGTTACGAGCAGCAGCGCTTCCTCGATGCCAGCGAGGACAATAGCCGCAAGCAGTTGCGCATGGTGAAGACCAACGCGATCTACACCCCGACGCTGCAAGTGGTCATCTATGCCGCCATGGCAGTGCTGATGTTCCTCGTGCTGTTCATGCGCGGCGATGCCTCGGCGGGCGACCTGGTTGCCTACATCACCCTGGCTGGCCTGCTGCCCAAGCCGATTCGCCAGCTCTCCGAAGTCAGCTCGACCATCCAGAAGGGTGTGGCCGGTGCCGAGAGTATCTTCGAGCAGCTCGACGAAGCGCCGGAGGTCGACAACGGCACGGTCGAGCGCGAGCGGGTCAGCGGCCGGCTGGAGGTGCGCGACCTGAGCTTCCAGTACCCGGGCGCCGAGAAGACGGTGCTGCACGATGTGTCCTTCGTTGCCGAACCGGGGCAGATGATCGCCCTGGTCGGGCGCTCCGGCAGCGGCAAGTCGACCCTGGCCAACCTGATCCCGCGTTTCTATCACCATGATCAGGGGCAGATCCTGCTCGATGGCGTGGATGTCGAGGACTACCGCCTGCGCAACCTGCGCCGGCACATCGCCCTGGTCACCCAGCACGTCACCCTGTTCAACGACACGGTGGCCAACAACATCGCCTATGGCGATCTCGCCGGCGCGCCGCTCGATGACGTGAAGAAGGCCGCCAGCGCCGCCTATGCCGCCGAGTTCATCGACAAGCTGCCGCAGGGCTACGACACCCTGGTCGGCGAGAATGGCGTGCTGCTCTCCGGCGGCCAGCGCCAGCGCCTGGCGATCGCCCGCGCGCTGCTGAAGAACGCTCCGCTGCTGATTCTCGACGAGGCCACCTCGGCCCTGGACACCGAGTCGGAGCGGCATATCCAGGCGGCGCTGGACGAGGTGATGAAGGGCCGCACCACCTTGGTGATCGCCCACCGCCTGTCGACCATCGAGAAGGCCGACCTGATCCTGGTGATGGACCAGGGGCAGATCGTCGAGCGCGGCAGCCACGCCGAATTGCTGGCGCTGAACGGCTACTACGCGCGCCTGCACGCCAAGCAGTTCCAGGAAGGCGACGAGCCGGTGGCCGCCGAGCAGGACGGCTGATTCCGGCTGCCGCCTGGCGAGGCGGACAGGGGCTCTATGCTATGATGCCCGACGTTTTTCCTCGTCTTCCGGAGCCGCAATGAAGCTTTCCATGCCCCGTTTCGACCAAGCCCCCGTCCTCGTGGTTGGCGACGTCATGCTCGATCGTTACTGGCACGGCAGCACCTCGCGGATTTCCCCGGAGGCGCCGGTACCGGTGGTCAAGGTCGACCAGATCGAGGACCGTCCGGGCGGTGCCGCCAACGTTGCGCTGAACATCGCCGCCCTGGGCGCGCCGGCTGCGCTGATCGGCGTGACCGGCGCGGACGAGGCGGCCGACAGCCTGGCCGCGAGCCTGTCCAGCGCCGGGGTGAAGACCCGCTTCCAGCGCATCGCCGCGCAGCCGACCATCGTCAAGCTGCGGGTCATGAGCCGTCACCAGCAACTGCTGCGCATGGACTTCGAACAACCCTTCGCCACCGACGCCGCGGCGCTGGCCGGTGACGTCGGCGCGCTGCTCGACGGCGTCAAGGTGCTGGTGCTTTCCGACTACGGCAAGGGCGCGCTGCGCAACCATCAGGAACTGATCCGCATCGCGCGCGAGCGCGGCGTCCCGGTGCTGGCCGACCCCAAGGGCAAGGATTTCGGCATCTATCGCGGCGCCAGCCTGATCACCCCCAACCTCAGCGAGTTCGAGGCCATCGTCGGCCGCTGTGCCGACGAGCACGAGCTGGTCGCCAAGGGCGCGACGCTGATGCGCGAACTGGAGCTGGACGCCCTGCTGGTGACCCGTGGCGAGCACGGCATGACCCTGCTGCGTCCCGACCAGCCGGCCCTGCACCTGCCGGCGCGGGCCCGCGAAGTGTTCGACGTCACCGGTGCCGGCGACACGGTGATCTCCACCCTGGCCGCCGCCATTGCCGCCGGCGAGGAGCTGCCGCAGGCGGTGGCGCTGGCCAACCTGGCTGCCGGCATCGTGGTCGGCAAGCTGGGCACCGCGGCGATCAGCGCCCCCGAGCTGCGCCGCGCGGTGCAGCGCGAAGAGGGCTCCGAGCGCGGTGTGCTGAGCCTCGAACAATTGCTCACCAGCATCGATGACGCCCGCGCCCACGGCGAGAAGATCGTCTTCACCAACGGCTGCTTCGACATCCTCCACGCCGGCCACGTGACCTACCTGGAGCAGGCCCGCGCCCAGGGCGACCGCCTAGTGGTCGCGATCAACGACGACGCCTCGGTCAGCCGCCTCAAGGGCCCGGGCCGGCCGATCAACTCGGTGGACCGGCGCATGGCGGTGCTCGCCGGCCTGGAGGCGGTGGACTGGGTGGTGAGCTTCGGCGAAGACACGCCCGAGCGCCTGCTCACCCAGGTCAAGCCGGACGTGCTGGTCAAGGGCGGCGACTACGGCATCGACCAGGTGGTCGGCGCCGGTATCGTGCAGGCCTACGGCGGCGAGGTGAAGGTGCTGGGGCTGGTGGAGAACAGCTCGACCACCGCCATCGTCGAGAAGATCCGCAGCCGCTAGTTCCGTAGGGTGGATGTCGCTTTTTACATCCACCATGCCCCGCCTGGTGGATCGACAAGGCGTGGTTCCCCCTGCGACTGACTGACCTGCCACCCTGCCGCGGCGGCCCGGTCATAGCCGCTTCGCGCCGTCGCGCGCATGCTGTGGGTATCTTCATCCCGTCTGGAGCGAGATGCCCATGCCTTCCACTGTCCAAGGCCGCGCACTGGCGGTGCTCAACCGGGTGGCCCAGGCCGATTGGCCGGACCGCCTGAAACTGCGCCAGCCGCTGGAAAAACTGGTCTATGCCGGCAGCCGTGCCGGTTTTCGCCTGGCCGCCGAGCGCGGCGGCAAGCAGCAGAGCGCCACGCCGCGCCTGAGCGATCCGGCCACGCTGTTCGACCTGTCGCTCACCGACGAGCAGCAGATGCTGGTCGACATGCTCGGCGGTTTCGCCCGCGAGGTGTTGCGTCCGGCTGCCGAGGGGGCCGACGCGCGCGGCTCGGTGCCTGCCGAACTGCTCAACCAGGCCCATGAGCTGGGCCTCAGTCACTATGGCGTCGGCGAGGAGCAAGGCGGCCTGGCCGGTGGGCGCACCACCCTGACCAACGCGCTGATCGCCGAGGCGCTTGGCCAGGGCGACCTGTCCCTGGCCGCCGCCCTGCTGGTGCCGCTGTCGGCGGCCAACTGCCTGCGTCGCTGGGGCTCGGCGGAGCAGCGCGCACGCTGGCTGCCGGCCTTCGTCGAGGCCGAGCCGGCGCCGCTCACGGCCATCGCGGTCAACGAGCCGGTGGCGTTGTTCGATCCGCTCAAGCCGGCCACCCGTGCCCGGCGCAAGGGCAAGCACTATCTGCTGTCCGGCGAGAAATGCCTGGTGCTGCGCGGCCTGGAGGCCAGCCGGCTGATCGTCGCCGCCCAGGCCGAGGATGGTCCGGCGCTGTTCCTGGTCGACGCGGCTGCCAAAGGCGTCAGCCGCCACGCCGAGCCGGCCATGGGCCTGCGTGCCGGTGGCACCGCACGCATTCGCTTCAAGGCTGCCAGGGTCCCCGTCGAGCAGCGCCTGGCCTCCGAGGACTTCGACTACCAGAGCTTCCTGGACTACGCCGCGCTGGCCTGGTGCGGCCTGGCGGTGGGTACCGGCCAGGCCGCGCTGGACTACGTGACCGGCTACTGCAACGAGCGGGTGGCTTTCGGCGAACCGATCAGCCATCGCCAGGGCGTGGCGTTCATGGTCGCCGATATCGCCGTGGAGCTGGACGCCATGCGCCTGATGGTCTGGCGCGCCTGCGCGCGGGCCGAGGCGGGGTTGCCGTTCCACCGAGAGGCCTACCTGGCGCGCCTGTTGTGCGCCGAGAAGGCGATGAAGATCGGCAGCGATGCGGTGCAATTGCTCGGCGGCCACGGCTTCACCCAGGAACACCCGGTCGAGCGCTGGTACCGCGATCTGCGCGGCGTGGCGATCATGGCCGGCGGCCTGCACCTGTGAGGGACGCGACAGTATGAATCTGGAAACCCCCAAGAAATTCGGCGGCCTGGTCCGCCAGGCGCATCAGGTG
This sequence comes from Zestomonas carbonaria, assembly GCF_904061905.1. Classification (GTDB taxonomy): domain Bacteria; phylum Pseudomonadota; class Gammaproteobacteria; order Pseudomonadales; family Pseudomonadaceae; genus Aquipseudomonas; species Aquipseudomonas carbonaria. The sequence goes on along the minus strand of NZ_CAJFCI010000029.1, from coordinate 133,158 downwards.
GCGGAGCACTATTTCCGTCCCATTTCGCGCAAGTACGACAAGGCCGAGCACGCCTATCCCAAGGAGCTGGACCTGCTCGCCGCGCTGCTCGACGGCATGAACGCCGGCTCGCCGGATGCGGTGGGCGCCGGCTCGGCGAGCAAGCGCGGCGCCGCTCGCGAGCAGCAGGAAGGCGTCAAGAACGGCGGCAACATGGCCGCGCTGCTCGGCGTGATGGAGCTGTGCTGGGGCGACGTCGGCCTGCTGCTGGCCATGCCGCGCCAGGGGCTGGGCAACGCGGCGATCGCGGCGGTGGCCAACGAGGATCAGTTGCAGCGCTTCGCCGGCACCTGGGCGGCGATGGCGATCACCGAGCCGGGCTGCGGCTCCGACTCGGCGGCGATCCGCACCACCGCGGTGAAGGACGGCGACGACTACATCCTCAACGGCGAGAAGATCTTCGTCACTTCCGGGGCGCGCGCCGATTCCGTGGTGGTCTGGGCGACCCTGGACAGGAGTCTTGGTCGCGCGGCGATCAAGTCCTTCGTGGTCGAGCAGGGCACTCGGGGGATGACCGTCGCCCGCCTGGAGAAGAAGCTCGGCATCAAGGCATCGGACACCGCGGCGATCAGTTTCGTCGACTGCCGGGTGCCGGCGGCCAACCTGCTCGGCAACCCCGAGATCGACGTGCAGAAGGGCTTTGCCGGGGTCATGGAGACCTTCGACAACACCCGTCCGCTGGTCGCCGGGATGGCCATCGGCGTAGCCAAGGCGGCGCTCGACCGCACCCGCGAATTGCTCAAGGGCGCCTGTGCGTTCGATTATGCGAAGCCGCTGTTCAGCGTCAGCCACGCCGAGGCGACCCTCTACCGGCTGGAGGCCGAGTGGGAAGCGGCGCGCCTGCTGACCCTCAAGGCGGCCTGGATGGCCGACAACAAGCTGCCCAACTCCAAGGAAGCGTCGATCGCCAAGGCCAAGGCCGGGCGGGTGGCCACCGAGGTGACCCTGAAGTGCGTGGAGCTGGCCGGTGCACTGGGTTACGGCGAGGACGAGTTGCTGGAGAAGTGGGCGCGCGATTCGAAGATCCTCGACATCTTCGAGGGCACCCAGCAGATCCAGATGCTGATCGTTGCCCGGCGGTTGTTGGGCAAGAGTTCCGGGGAGTTGAAGTAGGGGTTATTGCACTAGGCGAACAGCTCCCTCTCCCTCCGGGAGAGGGTAGCCGCTACGCCGGCTGCCCCAGCAGCGCGTGGTACAGCTCGTGATCGTCGAGCAGACCGACGATGCGTCCCTGTTCCTGCAACACCAGCGGGTGGCGGGTGCGGTAGCGCACTTGCAGGGCGTCGCGCATGACGATTCGCGCATCCACCAGGGTCGGTTGGGGAAGCAACTCGCTGAGCGGCTGGCCGGGTGTCCACTGTTGCAGCTCCAGGGGCTGGTCGCCGCGCCGGGCGCCGAGCGGACGCTGGTCGCTGGCCAGGCCCAGCCAGCAGTCCTGTTCGCGGTCCAGGCAGATTTCCCCGGCGCCGTCGTGGCAGTCGGCCAACGGGCGCATCAGGCTGCGCCCGCTGAGCACGTCGAGCGGGTTGGTGTGGGCGACGAAGTTGCGCACGTAGTCGTCGGCCGGGTTGAGCAGGATGTCTTCGGGGCGGCCGTGCTGGACGATCCGCCCGTCCTTCATGATGGCGATGCGGTTGCCCAGCTTGAGCGCCTCGTCGAGGTCGTGGCTGACGAACACGATGGTCTTGTGCAGGCGCCGTTGCAGGTCGAGCAATTCGTCCTGCAACTGCTGGCGGATCAGCGGGTCGAGGGCCGAGAAGGGTTCGTCCATCAGCAGGATGTCGGCGTCCATGGCCAGCGCGCGGGCCAGGCCGACGCGCTGCTGCATGCCGCCGGACAACTCGTCGGGGCGCTTGTCGCGCCAGGGGCCGAGGCCGACCAGCTCCAGCTTGTCGGTCACCCGCTGGTGCCGTTCGGCCGCCGCCATGCCTTGCAGTTCCAGGCCGAAACCGATGTTCTCGGCCACCGTCAGCCAGGGCAGCAGGGCGAATTGCTGGAACACCATGGCGATGCGCCGGGTGCGCAGGGCCTTGAGCTCGGCGCGGTTGCAGGCGGCGAGGTCCAGCGGCCGGCCTTCGTGCTCGATCCACAGGTGGCCGCGACTGATCCGGTTGAGGCCGTTGACGCAGCGCAGCAGGCTGGATTTTCCGGAGCCGGACAGGCCCATCAGCACGCAGGTTTCGCCGCGCTCGACGGCGAGGCTCGCGCCGGCCACCGCCACCAGTTGGCCGCTGCGGGCGAAGATGGCATCGCGCGACAGGCCTTCATCGAGCAGCTTGAGCGCGCGCTTCGGCGACTTGACGAACACCAGGTCGACCCGGTCGAAGCGGATCAGGCTCATGTGCCGGCCTCCTTCTGGCGCGGTGCCGGCGGTTTGCACACGCGGTCGAGGAGGATCGCCAGCAGCACGATGGCCAGCCCGGCCTCGAAGCCCAGGCCGATGTCGGCGGTGTTCAGCGCGTTGACCACCGGCCGGCCGAGGCCGTCGGCGCCGACCAGCGCGGCGATCACCACCATCGACAGCGACAGCATGATGCACTGGGTCACCCCGGCGGCGATGCTCGGCATGGCGTGCGGCAGTTCGATGCGGGTCAGCAACTGGCGCCGCGAACAGCCGAAGGCACGCCCGGCGTCGAGCAGTTCGTGGGGCACGCCTCGGATGCCCAGGCAGGTGAGGCGGATCGGTGCGGCGATGGCGAACACCACGGTGGAGATCAGCCCCGGCACCGCACCAAGGCCGAACAGCGTCAGGGTGGGGATCAGGTAGACGAAGGTCGGCACCGTCTGCATCAGGTCGAGCACTGGTCGCAGCACGGCGTAGAAGCCCGGTCGATGGGCGGCGAGGACGCCCAGCGGCACGCCGACGGCGACGCACAGCACGGTGGCGAACAGCACCAGGGCGAGGGTTTCCAGGGTTTCCTGCCAGTAGCCGAGGTTGAGGATCAGCAACAGCGCGGCGATGCAGAACAGGGTCAGTCCCCAGCGCCGTTGCAGCCACTGGGTGAGCAGGGCGAACAGGCCGATCAGCGCCAGCGGGTGGAACCACAGCAGCCCGGAAGTGACGCCGTTGATCAGCCATTCCAGGACGCTGGCGATGGTGTCGAAATAACTGGCGCCATGGCGGGTCAGCCAGTCGACGCCGTCGGTGACCGCCTGCCCGAGTGGCAGTTTCTGTTCCAGCGACAGGCCCATCTCAGTCCGCCAACTTGGCCTTGACCGTGTCCAGCCCCGGCTGGCCGTCGCGGCTGCTCACGCCGTCCAGCCAGGCGCCGAGCGCCTGCGGGTTGGCGCGCAGCCAGGCGCGTGCGGCCTCGCGCGGCTTCTGCTTGTCGTCGAGCACCTGGCCCATCAACTGGTTCTCCATGTCGAGGCTGAAGACCAGGTTGCCGAGCAACTTGCCGACGTTCGGGCATTCGCTGGCGTAGCCCTTGCGCACGTTGGTGTAGACCGTGGCGCGGCCGTAGTCGGGGCCGAAGAAGTCGTCGCCGCCGCTCAGGTAGCGCATTTCAAGCTGGGTGTTCATCGGGTGCGGCTCCCAGCCGAGGAACACGATCCAGTCCTGGCTGCGCTGGGCGCGGCGTACCTGGGCGAGCATCGCCGCCTCGCTGGATTCCACCAGCTTGAAGTCGCCGAGGTTGAAGACGCCCCGGTCGATCATGCTCTGGATCAGGCGGTTGCCGTCGTTACCCGGCTCGATGCCGTAGATCCTGCCGCCCAGCTTGTCGCGGAACCGGGCGATGTCGGCGAAGGTGCGCAGGCCGGCCTCGTAGGCGTAGGCGGGCACCGCCAGGGTGTACTTGGCGCCCTCCAGGTTGGCGCGCAGGGTTTCCACCGAGCCGTCCTCGCGATAGCGCCGGATGTCGTTCTCCATGGTCGGCATCCAGTTGCCGAGGAACACGTCGAGGTCGCTGTTGGCCAGCGAGCGATAGGTCACCGGCACCGACAGCGTGCTGGTCCTGGTCCTGTAGCCGAGTGCCTCGAGCAGTTCGCTGGCGACGGCGGTGGTGACGCTGATGTCGGTCCAGCCGACATCCGAGAAACGCACCGTGGCACAGGACGCCGGCTCGGTCGCGGCGGCTGCCGGGGGCAGCCCGGCGAGCGGGGCGAGTGCGGCCAGCAGGACGAGGAATGCGTTCTTCATCGGCGAACTCCTGTGCGGAAAGGGACGTTACGGAACATCCGACCGGCTCGGCGGCGGATCGGCTGCGCCGGGCGTCGTCGGTTGCGCCCAGTAGCTCTGCTTGTGGCCGCGCGCCGCGAAGTCGCGGGCCAGCGCCTCGGCCTGCGCACGGTCCAGGCCGGCGCGGACGAGGAACTGGTTGCCGTTGTCGTCCAGGCGCAGCACGCACCAGTCGGCGGCGCCTACCTTCATGTGCTCAGTGTCGCCGTGCCGCGCAGCCGCCAGGCGAGCATCACCAGCAGCACGCCGAAGAACACCGCGTAGGCGCCGATCAGCCAGACCATCGCCAGCGCACCGGCGCCGGGGAAGATCAGCAGGAACAGGCCGAACAGCAACGACACCGCGCCGGACAGGCCCAGCCACCATTCGTTGTCGAGCAACTGGCGCACACGCAGCGCGGCGACGATCTGCAGCAGGCCGATGGCGATGGCCCATATGGCGATCAGCATCAGCAGGCCGAGCGCGGTGAGTTCCGGCCAGAGCAGCGCCACCAGGCCGGCGAGCACGCCCAGCACGCCGACCACCAGCAACGGCCACAGCGGCTCGCCCTCGTGACGCATGCGCCAGGCGCCGATCAGGGAGAAGATGCCGTCGACCAGCGCGTAGGCGCCGAAGATGATCACCAGGACGGCCAGCGCCAGCCCCGGCCAGATCAATGCCAGCAAGCCGAACAGCACCGCGGCGATGCCGCGCAGGGCGATCCATTTCCAGTGTTGGCCCAGGTCGAGCCAGAGCGGATGGTTCATAGCGTCTTCCTCTCCAAGAAGTGAAGGGCTGTATAGAAACCATAGCCGTTGCGCGGGTTGGCGAAGGGAGGGGCTAGCAGAGCGGCTTTCGTAGGGGGTGCCGTGCACACCGATCCAGGTCGGCAGCGTGCTTGCCGGCGAGATGTGAGGTGGGGCTCCGGTAAACGGTGCGCGCGGCGCACCCTACGGTAAGTCAATGTTTTCAATTGGAAAGTTTACGGGTGGGCAGAAAACGTACAGTTCTCTTCAAGGCCCGCCCGGCCGGTCCCGCAGGACTCTGCTCCCACGTTATCCACAGTGCGATCCACAGATTTCTTGGGTAAGTAGCCGAGTGGATGCCATGTGCGCCGATGCGGACCGTGCATGGGGATTTTCATTGGTGCGCATGGTCCGCGCAGCGGATTAACTATCTGTTTTCAAAATGGAAATAGAATCGTGGACAGAAAACGTACAGCGACCGCAATGGCCCGTTGGGATGGTCTCGCAGGGTTCTGCTCCCACGTTATCCACAGCATGCTCCACAGCTTTCGTGGGTAACTTCGGAGGTATCTGGGGACGGATACTGGCCGAACGGTTTCCCGGCGCCGATGCCGCTTCGGACGGTGATCGTCCGGCTGGGCCTTTCCACCGGACGCAGCGGCCCGCTGGCGAGATATCCACGCAATCTGTGGAGCATGCTGTGGATAAACTGGGAGCAGCAAGCCACAGGCATGGCCGGCCGGGGCCCCGGTGGAGGCGTACGCTTTCTGCTCAGGCGACCCCGTAGGGTGGGCTTCAGCCCACCGGAAAGGGTCTGATCCCTTCTCACCCCACGGGCGAGTACCCGGAGCCTTCAGCGCGGCTCGCGGTCCACCCACTTCGGCGCGACTGTCGGCTTCCAGTTTTCCAGCAGGTCGAGCAGGGCTTCGGGCGAGGGGCTGACCTGCAGCATGCCGCGGTGCTGGTCGCGCACGAAGCGTTCTGCCACCAGGTGGTCGAGGAAGTCGATGAGCTTGTCGTAGAAGCCGTTCACTTCCAGCAGCCCCAGCGGCTTGCCGTGATAGCCGAGCTGGCCCCAGGTCCACACCTCGAACAGTTCCTCCAGGGTGCCCAGGCCGCCGGGCAGGGCGATGAAGGCGTCCGACAGTTCGGCCATGCGCGCCTTGCGCGCGTGCATGCCGTCGACCACTTCCAGGCGGGTCAGGCCCTTGTGGCCGATCTCCGCCTCTTTCAGGCTCTGGGGAATGATGCCGATCACCTGGCCGCCGGCGGCCAGGGCGGCATCGGCGACCATGCCCATCAGGCCGACCGCGCCGCCGCCGTAGACCAGGGTGATGCCGCGCGCGGCCAGGGTGCGGCCGAGTGCCTCGGCGGCTTCACGGTAGATGGGGGTAGCGCCGGGGCTGGCGCCGCAGAACACGCAAATCGAACGCAGGGACATCGTCTACTCCGTGGGTGAACAAACCCATACAGGGTAACCGGCGGCGGAAAGCGAGGGGAGGGGAAGCCCCGGTGCGTCTTTTTGCCTCGCTCTTGCGGGGATTCGTCTATGGTATGAACGTCTTTCCAGAGCCTGCCAGCGGATGGCCCGCCGGCTGGCGAGGCGCGCTCGCCGCAGACTCATTCGGGCCTGCCATGCGAGGCGCCAGGATATTCATGCCCAACCTGCCAAGGAGTTCGTCATGTTCCGCAAGCTAGTCGTTGCATCCGCCCTGGCCCTGGCCAGCGTCCCCGCATTCGCCGCCGACTGTTCCGTCACGGTGAACTCCACGGACCAGATGACCTTCGATACCCAGGACATCAAGGTCAGCAAGAGCTGCAAGACCTTCACGGTGAACCTCACCCACGGCGGCAAGCTGCCCAAGAACGTGATGGGCCACAACTGGGTGCTGACCAAGACCGCCGACGTGCAGCCGGTCGCCACCGACGGCATGGCCGCCGGCCTCGACAAGGACTACCTGAAGCCCGACGATGGGCGGGTGATCGCCCACACCAAGATGATCGGCGCCGGCGAGCAGGATTCGGTGAGCTTCGATGTCAGCAAACTCAGCGCGGACGAGCAGTACACCTTCTTCTGCTCCTTCCCCGGCCACGTCGCCCTGATGAAAGGCACCGTCACCCTGGTCGACTGAGTCCGGCTTCTGTAGGGTGGATGTCGCTTCGCGCATCCACCATCGCGGTGGTGGACAGCCACCGCGTGGAAAACGCTTCGCGGTTTCCCACCCTACGGATCCAGGGCTCTTCCCATGTCCGACCCCCGCCAGTTGTTCACCCGCCAATCCGCCGCCTACCGGACCTTCCGGCCAACCTATGATGCGCAACTGTTCGCCTGGCTCGCCGAGCGGGCGCCGGCGCGTGGGCTGGCCTGGGACTGTGCCTGCGGTTCGGGCCAGGCGACGCTGGACCTGGCCCGGCATTTCCAGCGGGTGGTGGCCACCGACGTCAGCCAGGCGCAACTCGACCAGGCGCCAACCGCCGCCAATATCGACTACCGCTGCGAGCCGGCCGAGCACAGCTCGCTGGCGGAAGGCAGCGTCGACCTGACCCTGGTCGCCCAGGCGTTGCACTGGTTCGATGTCGACGCCTTCCATGCCGAGGTGCGCCGGGTGTCGCGTCCGGGAGCGCTGCTCGCGGTGCTTTCCTACAACCTGCTGGAGATCGAGCCGGCGCTCGATGCGCTGGTGGGGCATCTCTACCACGACGTCGTCGGTCCGTACTGGGCGACCGGTCGCCGGCATGTGGAAAACGGCTATGCGGACCTGCCGTTCCCCTTACCGCGCCTGGAGGTGCCGCCCTTCGGCCTGCATGCGCAATGGAGCCTGGAACACCTGCTCGGCTACCTGCAAAGCTGGTCGGCGGTGGCCGACTACCGCGCCGCCGAAGGCGTCGATCCGGTCGAACGGCTACGTCCCGAGTTCGCCCGCGCCTGGGGCGAGACGGCGCGGTTGCGCGAGGTGCGCTGGCCGCTGACGGTGAACCTGGGCGTGGTAACGCGGTAGCGCATCGAGATATCCCCGTAATCTGTGGAGGGTGCTGTGGATAAGCTGGGCGGGGATTGCCAGGCAGCCCGCAGGCCGGGCTTCCAAGGTGCCTGGGCGTTTTTTGAACGTTCTGCTTTTTCCAGCCAAAACAATTGCTTGAATCGACGCTCCGGCTCGTTCGAAAACCGAGAGGTTGTCCACGTGCACTGTGGGCAGGGCTGTGGATAAGGTCGGTAAGGATGGCTGCAGGCCACGCCTCGTCGAGGTTTCAGCGATTTGTTCAGCTTTTGTCCAGGCGCGGACGGGCGATTTATCCACCGGGTCGCCTCGACGGCGGTGGGGATTTATCCAAGGAATCTGTGGAGCGTCCTGTGGACAAGGTGGGCAAAGTCCGCCGTGAGCCACGGCCCATGCCGGCTGGACGGGGTTGCTGGTTTCTTGAGCGGTGGGGCGCGGCGCGAAGAGGTAATCTAGACACCTGATCCCTCGAACCGCTGCAGGAGTATTCGGCATGACTTCCACCCTCTTCATCACCGGCGCCACCTCGGGATTCGGCGAGGCCTGCGCGCGACGCTTCGCCGAGGCCGGCTGGTCGCTGGTGATCACCGGGCGCCGCGAGGCACGCTTGCAGGCGCTGGCCGACGAGCTGTCGGCGCTCACCGACGTGCACCCGCTGGTGCTCGACGTGCGCGACCGCCACGCCATGGAGCGGGCCATCGACGGGCTGCCGGAAAAGTTCGCCACCCTGCGCGGGCTGATCAACAACGCCGGCCTGGCATTGGGCGCCGACCCGGCGCCGCGCTGTGACCTCAACGACTGGGACGTGATGGTCGACACCAACATCAAGGGCCTGCTCTACAGCACCCGGCTGCTGCTGCCCCGGCTGATCGCCCACGGTCGTGGCGCGGGGATCGTCAACCTCGGCTCGGTGGCCGGCAACTGGCCCTATCCGGGCAGCCACGTGTACGGCGCGACCAAGGCTTTCGTCCGGCAGTTCTCGCTGAGCTTGCGCAACGACCTGGTCGGGACCGGCGTGCGGGTCACCGACCTGGAGCCGGGGCTGTGCGAGAGCGAGTTCTCCCTGGTGCGCTTCGGCGGCGACCAGGCCAAGTACGACGCCACCTACTCCGGCGCCGAGCCGATCCAGCCGGAGGATATCGCCGAGACCATCCACTGGATTCTCAACCAGCCGGCGCACATCAACATCAACAGCCTGGAGCTGATGCCGGTGAGCCAGACCTGGGCGGGCTTCGCTATTGATCGCTCAAGGAGCTGATGCGCGTCGAGCGGCCCAGTAGCTGCAAGGCGCGGTCCGGGTAGTCGGTGATCAGCCCGTGGGCACCCATGTCGAGCAACTGGCGCATTTCCGGTTGCTCGTTGATGGTCCACAACTGCACGTTGAGGCCGCGCTCGTGGGCGGTGCGCAGCAGGCTGGGGCTGGCGACGCGCAGGTCGCCGTGACTGGGCGGGATCTGCAGCACCTGGTAGGACGGCGACAGCGTGCGGCCCAGGCCGATCCAGTCGAGCGCCACCAGCAGGCGCACCGAGCCGGGGCCGGCGGCCGTGGCGACGTCCGGGCAGGATTCGCGGAAACGTTGCAGGGTGCGGTCGTAGAAGCTGGCGACTATCACCTTGTCGCGCTGGCCGTGGGCGGTCAGCAGATCGCACAGCCGTTCTTCCATGCCGACGTCCGGCACCTTGATCTCCAGTGCCTTGGGCTGTTCGGGGAAGCGTTCCAGCACCTCGGCGAAGGTCGGGATGCGCACGCCCTGGCCGCGATAGGGGAAGCTCTCGCCGCCGTCGGCGCTCCAGCGGTAGCCGGCGTCCAGCGCCTGCAACTCGGCCAGGTCGAGGTCGGCGACCGGGCCGTTGCCGTTGGTGGTGCGGTCGACGGTCTTGTCGTGGATCACCACCAGCTCTCCGTCGCGGCTCAGGCGCAGGTCCATCTCCAGCATGTCGACGTCCAGGCTGCTGGCCCGTTCGAAGGCGAACAGGCTGTTCTCTGGCCACAGGCCCCGCCCGCCGCGATGGGCGATCACCAGTGGTTGATCGGAGAAACCGGAAAGCACCGCTGGCGGCGCGCTGGGGCGGCTGGTCAATGCCAGGCCGACGAGCACTGCGGCGATCAGCAGCAGGGGAACGAGCAGGAAGCGGGCGAAGCGCAGCATGACGGGGTTCCTGTGATCAGGGACTGCGAATCAGACACCGCGACTATGACAAATGAAGGGTGGGGTGGGGAGTGGCACGTTGCCGTGATGTGAACTGCGGGAGCGAATTCGTTCGCGACGGGCTCGCGAACGAATGCGCCGGAAAGCCGTGGCCCGGATGCGATCCGGGCCAGGCCAGCCGCGGATTTCCTCAGCTCGCCAGCAGCCAGACACCCGCGCCGGCCGAGGCCGCACCGGCCAGTCGCACCAGCGGAGCGGCTGCCTGCGGCAGGACACGTACCAGGCCATAGCCGGCGGCATGCAGGGCAGCGGTGGCGGCGACGAAGCCGACGGCGTAGCCCCAGGGGCTGGCCAGCTCCGGCAGTTCCAGGCCGTGGGCGACGCCGTGGGTCAGGGCGAACAGGGCGGTCAGGCCGACCGCCACGGCCAGCGGCGGACGCACGGCGAGGGCGACCAGCAGGCCGAAGGCGAGCACCGAGCCGGCGATGCCGGTTTCCATCAGGGGAATCTCCAGGCCCTGGAAGCCGAACAGGCCGCCGAGCAGCATGGTGCCGACGAAGGTGCAGGGCAGCGCCCAGCGTGCGGCGCCCTGCTGCTGGGCCGCCCACAGGCCGACGGCGAGCATCGCCAGCAGGTGGTCGAGACCGAACACCGGGTGAGCCAGGCCGGAGGCCAGGCCGCTGTCACCGTGGCCGGGGTGGGCGAAGGCCAGCGCCGGGGTGAGGAACAGGGCGAGGCTGAAGAGGGTCTTGCGCAGGTTCATGGGGTGGTGCTCCTTGTAGATGAAGGGGGCCGAAACCCTTCGAGGAAAAGCGCTGGAAGGCTGGAGGCTGAACGAAAAACGGCCGAGTCAGAGGGAACCGATGTTTCTCGTCCAGCTTTCCAGCCTTCAGCGCTTTTTTCGGCTTTTAGGTGGGGTTCAACATGCCGTGGCGTTCGATGAAGGCGATGATCTCGTCGAGTCCCTGGCCGGTCTTCTGGTTGCTGAACACGAAGGGTTTGTCGCCGCGCATCTTGCGGGCGTCGCGGTCCATCACTTCCAGCGAGGCGCCGACCATCGGCGCCAGGTCGATCTTGTTGATCACCAGCAGGTCGGACTTGCAGATGCCCGGGCCGCCCTTGCGCGGCAGCTTGTCGCCGGCCGACACGTCGATCACGTAGAGGGTCAGGTCGGAGAGTTCCGGGCTGAAGGTGGCGGACAGGTTGTCACCGCCGGACTCGACGATGATCAGTTCCAGGCCGGGGAAGCGGCGGTTGAGTTGGTCGACCGCTTCCAGGTTGATCGAGGCGTCCTCGCGGATCGCCGTATGCGGGCAGCCGCCGGTTTCCACGCCGATGATCCGCTCCGGGGCCAGCGCCTCGTTGCGCACCAGGAACTGGGCGTCTTCCTGGGTGTAGATGTCGTTGGTGACCACCGCCAGGTTGTAGCGGTCGCGCAGCTCGCGGCACAACGCCAGTGTCAGGGCGGTCTTGCCGGAACCGACCGGGCCGCCGATGCCGACGCGCAGGGGTTGGCTGTTCATTTCCGTGTCACTCCTACTGGTGGTTTCGCGGCCATGGGCCGCTCCTACGCTGTCTAGTGGGTCCCCGCGTGCGCGGGGATGACGGTCGATCGGTCATGTCATTCCCGCGCACGCGGGGACCCAGAAAAAACGGGACAGTTGCTCCTATGACCTGAATAGACGGCTGTACTGGCGCTCGTGGGCCATGCTGGTCAGGGCCAGGCCGAAGGCGGCGCTGCCCCAGTGTTCGGGATCGATTGCGGTGGCCCGCCGCTGCGCTTCGTCCAGCGTCGGCAACAGCTCCGAAGTCAGGCGCTGCGCGGCCTGCTGGCCGAGCGGCAAGGTCTTCATCAGTACCGCCAACTGGTTCTCCAGCCAGCCCCACAGCCAGGCGGCCAGGGCGTCCTGTGCCGTGATGTTCCAGGCGCGCGCGGCCAGCGCCCAGGCGAGGGGCAGGCCGAATTCCTCGAGGCGGGCGAACAGTGCGCGGGCGGCTTCATCCAGCTCCGGCAGGCCGTCGAGCAGTTGTTGCAGCGAGTAGCCCATCTGCCGGCTTTCCAGCAGCAGCTCGCGGGTCTCGCGGCTGGCGCGGTGCTGTTCGGCCAAGCCCAGCAGGCGCTCCCAGTCGCCGTCGGCGGCGGCCCGGCAATGGGCGAGCAGCAGCGGCGCCTCGTAGCGCGCCAGGTTGAGCAGCAACTGGTCGGCCAGCCAGCACCGGGCGCTGTCGGCGTCGTGCACCCGTTGCTGTTCGACGGCCATCTCCAGGCCCTGGGAATAGCTGTAGCCGCCGATCGGCAACTGCGGACTGGCCAGCCTCAATAGCGCCCAGGCGGCATGGTTCACTGGCGGATGCCGAATTGGTGCAGGCGCGGCGCGTAGCTGAACTCGGCGTCGCCGGCGTGGGAATGGTGATGGCCGCCACCGTAGGCGCCGTGTTCGGGCTGGTAGGGTGCCTCGATCAGCTCCACCGTGGCGCCGAGCTGTTCGAGCATGGCCTTGAGTACGTAGTCGTCCGGCAGGCGCAGCCAGCCATCGCCGAGTTGCAGGGTGACGTGGCGGTTGCCCAGGTGGTAGGCGGCGCGGGTCAGCTCGAAAGCATTGGCGCAGGTCACGTGCAACAGTTGCTCCGGCTTGGCGCAGACGCGCACCACACGTCCATCCCGGGCTTGCAGGCATTCGCCATCGTGCAGCGGCGGCTGGCCGCGTTCGAGGAACAGGCCGACTTCCTCGCCAGTCGTGGTGAAGCAGCGCAAGCGGCTCTTGCTGCGCGCTTCGAAGGTCAGGTGCAGTTCGGCGTCCCAGGTGTCGCGGGGCGCGATGCGTTGCTGAATCACCAGCATGGGGCAGTTTCCGCTAGGTAGACGGAATGCCTAGAGCAAGTGCCTTGCCAACGTCGCGGAGCCCGTTATTGGGCAGCGCTGTGCGCGAATTTGGGTGCTTGGTCAGGTTTTATTTGGTGCGGTGATCCGGCTAATGCACCGAAATCGTGCATCACATGCTCAGGGTGACGAGATGATGGGCGGTGGCTTCGCCCAACCGTCATCCCCGCGAACGCGGGGACCCAATAAACGAACGTGTCATGAATCAGCCCCCGGGCTTGCCCAGGCCGTGCCAGTGCTTGCCGCCGATCATGATGAAGCGCAGTTGCTGGATGATCTTCGCCTCGGCGCTGAGGTGCGTCGGCTGGCCGGGGGCCGGCGGGTCGATGAGCTCCGGCAGGGTGGCGAACACGGTCTTCACCACCAGGTCGGCGAGCACGCTCAGCGCGGCATCGTCCAGTTGCGACATGCGGTTCATCAGCTTTAGGTCTGCGGCCAGATCGTCGGTAATGCGCTGGCGCAAGGCGGCGATGGCCTGGCGCACCGGCAGCGAGCCGCCGTATTGCTCGCGGGCGAGGAACAGGAACTGGGCGTGGTTGGCCGTCACCGCGGCGAGGAAGATGCGTACCGAGGCGTCGATTATCCCGTGCATTTCGAATTCGTGGCGGCGCACCTGGCGGATGGTTTCGCGGAAGGTTTCGCCGACCTCGGCGACCAGTGCCAGGCCCAGTTCGTCCATATCCGCGAAGTGCCGGTAGAAACCGGTCGGCACGATACCAGCGGCGCGCGCCACTTCACGCAGGCTCAGGCTGCCGAAGCCGCGACCGCCTTCCATCAGGTTGCGCGCGGCCCCCATCAGGGCCTGACGGGTCTGCTGTTTCTGTTCGGCGCGGAGGCTGGGACGTGGCATGCGCGGCACTCTAGCAAATGGGCTTCGGAGGCGTCGAACGGCCATTTCGGGGCAGGAGTGATGGTGCGTGTTATCCCGGATTGCATCCGGGCTACCGGCAAGCGGGGGCCGGTCGATGCCCCATGATGCACAAAGCCCGGTGACTGCGGTGCACCGGGCTTTGTCGTGGTAGGGCATTCCGGCTGGCGCCGGTAGGGTCAGGCATGGCGTTCTGCCTTGCCACCGGTACGCTGCCAGCCATCACCGCGAGCGATGTCGAAACGAACCTGGCTTTCCGGAGCAGCGTTGCGCTCGGCCTTGCCGCCGGTACGTTCCCAACCATCACCGCGAGCGATATCGAAGCGGTCCTGGCTTTCCGGGGCGACGTTGCGCTCGGCCTTGCCGCCGGTACGCTCCCAGCCGTCACCGCGAGCGATGTCGAGGCGGTCCTGGCTTTCCGGGGCGACGTTGCGCTCGGCCTTGCCACCGGTACGCTCCCAGCCGTCACCACGGGCGATGTCGAAGCGGTCCTGGCTTTCCGGAGCAGCGTTGCGCTCGGCTTTGCCGCCGGTGCGTTGCCAGCCGTCTCCAGCGACCAGGGTTGCGGATGCGGCTTCGCGGGCATAGGGCAGTTCGGTGTGATCGGCCGGCAGGGCGAAGGCGCTGACGGAGAGGCCGGTGAGGAACAGGGTGGCGAATACTTGGCTTTTCATGGAGTTCTCCTGGGGGAGGTTTCAAGTGGCTACGGGGCACATGGTATTCGCATGAATTAGATATAAAAGTTCATATGGGTAATGGTAAATATCGACGGCATTGATTGCTTGACTGCTCCACTCGGGAATGGGGGAATCATTGGCGTTTGCCGCCGTCGATAGAGAACGAGACGCAGCGATGCGGCCGCCGTTGTCTGGCCGCGACAAGGAGACAAGGAGAAGTACATGAGTGTCCGCCGCGCCCTGGGCTGGAGCGCTGCCGTATTGGCACTGCTGATTGCCGCCCTGGCGATCTTCATCGCCACCTTCGACTGGAACCGGGTCAAACCGATCCTCAACGACAAGGTCTCGGCCACCCTCGACCGGCCGTTCGCCATCGAGGGCGACCTTTCCGTGCGCTGGTACCGCGAGGTGGGGCAGGACGGCTGGAGCGGGATGCTGCCGTGGCCCCACTTCGTCGCCGAGCAACTGCGCCTGGGCAATCCCGAGTGGCTGGAGGGCGACGACTTCGTCCGGCTGGAGCGGGTCGAGTTCCGCCTCGCGCCGCTGCCGCTGCTGTGGAAGACGGTGAGCATCCCGCAGATCCAGCTCAGTACCCCGGATGCCCGTCTGGTTCGCCGCGCCGACGGCCGCGACAACTGGACCTTCGACCTCGGCGGCCAGGACCCCGAGCAGCCTGAGGCCGCGCCCTGGACCCTGGACATCGGCAGCATCGGTTTCGACCAGGGCGTGGTACGTATCGACGACCAGCCGCTCAAGACCCAGGCGACCCTGCGGATCGACCCGCTCGGCGAGCCGGTCCCGTTCAGCCAGATCGTCGGCGACAAGGTGGCCGAAAAGGCTGTCGAACAGGGCGTGACGACCCAGGACTACGCCTTCGGCTGGCGTGTCGAGGGCCGCTACCGGGGGCTGCCGCTCGCCGGCAACGGCAAGGTCGGCGGCCTGCTCGCGCTGCACGACGCCAGCCAGCCGCTGCCGGTGCAGGCCGACGTGCGCATCGGCGCCACCCGGGTCGTGCTCGCCGGCACCCTCAGCGATCCGCGCAATCTCGGCGCCCTCGACCTGCGCCTGAAGCTGTCCGGCCGCAGCCTGGCCGAGCTCTACCCACTGACCGGCGTGACCCTGCCGGAAACCCCGGCCTATGCCACCGACGGCCACCTGATCGCCAGCCTGCGCGAAGAGGGCGGCGCGCTGTTCCGCTACCAGGGGTTCAACGGTTCGATCGGCGACAGCGATATCCATGGCGATCTCACCTTCGTGAATCGCTCGCCGAGGCCCAAGCTGTCCGGCAGCCTGACCTCCAACCAACTGCTGTTCAGCGACCTGGCGTCGCTGATCGGCGCCGATTCCAACGCCGAGAAGAAACAGCGCGGCGCTGCCGCCGTGCAGCCGGCGGACAAGGCGCTGCCGGTCGAGGAGTTCCGCACCGAGCGCTGGCGGGCGATGGACGCCGACGTCAGCTTCACCGGCAAGCGCATCGTGCATGGCGACCAGTTGCCGATCGACGACCTGTCCACCCACGTGGTGCTCAACGACGGCGAGCTGAGCCTGGAACCCCTGCGTTTCTCGATGGCCGGCGGCCGGCTGGACGCCAACATCCGCCTCAACGGCCGGCTGACACCGCTGCAGGGCCGCGCCACGCTGCGCGCACGCGACTTCAAGCTCAAGCAACTGTTCCCCACCTTCGCGCCGCTGCAGACCAGCCTCGGCGAACTGCATGGCGATGCCGAGCTGAGCGGTTCCGGCAATTCGGTGGCCGCGCTGCTCGGGACTTCCAACGGCAATCTCAAGCTGCTGGTCAACGACGGGGCGGTGAGTCGTGACCTGATGGAGATCGCCGGGTTGAACGTGGGCAACTACCTGGTCGGCAAGCTGTTCGGCGACAAGCCGGTGCGCATCAACTGCGCGGCGGCCGACGCGGGCATCAAGGACGGCCTGCTGGCCACCCGCGTGGTGGTGTTCGACACCGAGAACGCCATCGTCCACGTCGATGGCACCGCCAACTTCAAGAGCGAGCGGCTCGACCTGAACATCAACCCGGAATCCAAGGGCCTGCGCATCATTTCCCTGCGCTCGCCGCTGTACGTGCGTGGCACCTTCAAGTCGCCGGACGCCGGGGTGAAGGCCGGCCCGCTGCTGGCCCGTGGCGCCGGCCTGCTGGCGCTCGGCGCGGTGATCGCCCCGGCCGCCGGGGTGCTCGCGCTGATCGCGCCCGGCGAGGGCGCGCCGAGCCAGTGCGAGCCGTTGCTCAAGAGCCTGCAGGGCGCTAGGCCGTAGGCGATGACGATCGGCGCTACGCTACGAGACATATGTGGAGAAGAGGGCGGATACCGTGCACACCCTGATCGCAACGCTCGTCGGCCTGCTGTTCCTCGGCTGCGTCATCCTGATCGGCCGCGCCTTCGGCCTCGGCCGGCAGACCGTCGCCTGGCTGTTCGTCGTGCCCTGGCTGGTCGCCTGCCTGGTGCATGGCGCGATAGGCCTGACGGCAGGACAGACCCTGGTCACCGAGATGCTGGTCTTCCTGGTGGTATTCGGCGTGCCGCTGGCGGTGCTCTGGTGGATCGGTCGGGTCAGGTGAGGCGTGGCGCCACGGGACGGTAGTTGCGGGGAGGGGGATCGGCATTCACGCCCATCTCGTGACCAAGACGCCGCGTACCGTAGGTGCGGGCTCTGCCCGCGAATATCGGCGCCTCGAAATCACCGACCGCCGTCCCCTCACCCTAACCCTCTTCCGAAGGGAAAGGGGACTGGTCGGAGTGACGGTCATGCCACGGAGAACTCGTAGGAGCGGGCCATGCCCGCGATTCGCGGTTGCGCCCGGACGAGGCGTCTGCGTTAGCTTCGCGAGCAGAGCTCACTCCTACAGACACGTGCCTTGAGTATCGATTCAGTCTAGAGCTTCTCCAGCTCGCGCTGGTTCTTCTCGTGCTGCTCGCAGGTCATGAAACCCTTGCTGTCGACCCGCCCCGCGGAGTCGAAGCGCACGTAGTAGGGCTGCTGATGGCCAGCCTCGGTGAGGATGTAGTTGTTGCAGGTACCTGGCTGCAACTGGCGCTGCACCTCGCTCGACGGCGTGCCGCCGATGCTCAGCACCTGCTGCCGGGTCATGCCGTCCTCGACCTGCTTGACCAGCGGCTGGTTGCGGTAGGTGTAGTAGTCGACAGGGTTCTCGGGCTTGGTGGCGCAGCCTGCCACTGAACCCAGTACGCAGAGCACGATGAGTGTTTGCTTGTACATGGGGTGACTCCTTGTGATGAGCCCGGGACGGCCGGATTACCGCCCCATGTGGGGTTTGAACCGCAAAATCTGCCGGGAGTTCGATACGTTGCCCTGGCCCTGCCTGGGCCGTCGAGTGTCGTCACGCTCGCGCCGAAACCTCTCCAGGCCCTATCCTAGACGCAATTCACGGAGCAAGGAGGCTAGGTCATGGGCGGACATGCACAGACCCGTTACCCGTTGGTGCTGGTGCCCGGCCTGCTGGGCTTCGTGCGTCTGCCGGGCTACCCCTACTGGTACGGCATCGACAAGGCGTTGTGGCGCGCTGGCGCCGACGTCCGGCCGGTGCTGGTGTCGTCGCTGCACAGCTCGGAGGCGCGCGGCGAGCAACTGTTGCGCGAGATCGAGCGCATCCGGGGGGAAAGCGGTGCCGACAAGGTCAACCTGATCGGTCACAGCCAGGGCGCGCTGACCGCCCGCTACGCCGCCGCCGTGCGCCCGGAATGGGTGGCTTCGGTGACCTCGGTGGCCGGCCCCAACCATGGCTCCGAGCTGGCCGACTACCTGGCGCGACAGGCGCCTCCAGGCAGTTGGCGCGAGCGCCTGATCGTCGCCCTGCTGCTCGGCACGGCGCGCCTGCTGGCCTGGCTGGAGCGTGATTATCGCGGCCCGCGCCTGCCGCTCGATCCACGTGCCGCACATGCCTCGCTGACCGCCGACGGGGTAGCCGATTTCAACCGCCGCTACCCGCAGGGCCTGCCCGAAACCTGGGGCGGCGAGGGCGACGCGGAAGTGAACGGCGTCCGCTACTACTCCTGGTCCGGCACCTTGCAGCCGGGGCATACCGACCGTGGCGGCAATCTCTTCGACCTGTCCAACCGCTTCTGCCGTCTGTTCGCCCGCAGTTTCGTGCGCGAGCGGGGGCAGAACGACGGCATGGTCGGCCGCTTCAGCTCGCACCTGGGACGGGTGATTCGCGACGACTACCCGCTCGACCACCTCGACATCGTCAACCAGAGCCATGGCCTGGTCGGGTGCGGTGCCGACCCGGTCGTGGCGTACCTCGAACATGCCGCGCGGTTGCGTGCGGACGGTTGCTAGCCGTGCCGCAGGAGCGAGCTCTGCTCGCGAAGACGCCGCCGCGTCACGCCAGTCGTCGTCCCGATCTCACTTGATCCGCGTCAAGCACCGGCAGCCGCTCCCGAGGTTTCCTATGCTTTGGGGATTCCATCGAGGGGGCGCATATGGAGTTCAAGGACTACTACGCCGCGCTCGGCGTGGCACCGGATGCCGATGAAAAGGCGATCAAGACCGCCTACCGCCGGCTTGCGCGCAAATACCATCCGGACGTCAGCAAGGAAGCCGACGCCGAAGATAAGTTCAAGGAAGTCGCCGAAGCCTATGAAGTGCTCGGCGATGCGCAGAAGCGCGCCGAATACGATGAACTGCGCCGCTACGGCGGGCGCCAGGGGCAGTCGTTCGAGCCACCGCCGGGCTGGCACAGCGCCGCCGGCGGCTTCGACGACCCGCACGGCCGGCACGAAGACTTCTCCGACTTCTTCGAGTCGCTGTTCGGCGCCGCCCGCAGCCGCGGCCAGCCGCGCAGCCATCGCGGTCGTGACCTGGAAGTGGAGTTGCCGATCTTCCTCGAGGAAAGCCAGAGCGGCGAAGCCAAGCAGGTGTCCTTCTCCTTGCCGCAGTTCGATGCGGCCGGCCGGCGTATCGGCGATGCGCAGAAAACCCTCAACGTGAAGATTCCACGCGGCGTAGTCGACGGCGAGCGTATCCGCCTCAAGGGCCAGGGTGGGCCGGGCATCAACGGAGGCGCGGCCGGCGACCTCTACCTGGTGATCCGCCTGGTGCCGCATCCCCTGTTCGACGTCGATGGCCGCGACCTGATCGTCACCGTGCCGGTGGCCCCCTGGGAGGCGGCGCTGGGTGCCAAGGTCGAAGTGCCGACCCTCGGCGGACGCATCCACCTGAGCATCCCGGCCAACAGCCAGACCGGCCAGCGCCTGCGCATCAAGGGCAAAGGGCTGGCCGACAAGCAGGACGGCCACGGCGACCTCTACGCGCTGCTCAAGGTGGTGATGCCGCCGCGCAGCGACGAAGACGCCCGCGAACTGTGGCGGCAACTGGCCGACCGCGCCGGTTTCGACCCGCGCAGCACCTGGAGTCGACAAGCATGAAAAACACGATGATCGTCGAATTCGACGTCGAGGAAGTCTGCCAACTGGCCGGCCTGCAACGCACCTACCTGATCGAGATCGTCGCCCACGGCATCGTCGAACCGCATGGCGAACGCCCCGAAAACTGGCGCTTCGACCAGCGCTCCCTGCACCTGCTGCGCCGTGCCGCCCGCCTGAGCCGCGAACTGGAACTGGATTGGACCGGTGTCGCCCTGGCAATCGACCTGCTCGACGAACTGGAACGACTACGCAGCGAGAATAGCCACCTGCGCCGGCGCCTGGGACGCTTCGAACAGGACTGAACCTTGTGCGGTGGGATGCGGTCGATTACAGGAGCGAACCCGATATGGAGCCCGCACATGGACCTGATCCGCATCCTCATCGCCATCCTCCTGCCGCCGCTCGGCGTATTCCTCCAGGTCGGCTTCGCCGGAGCCTTCTGGCTGAACATCCTGCTGACCCTGCTCGGCTACATCCCCGGCATCGTCCACGCGGTGTACATCATCGCCAAGCGCTAGCGCAGGGATGACGATCTGCATCGGGGGAGTGCCATTTCGGCTCAGGTTTGTGTAGATTTGCAGCCCACGCCGGATTAGCTCAGCAGGTAGAGCAGCGCACTCGTAACGCGAAGGTCGTAGGTTCGATTCCTATATCCGGCACCAGAATCGCGTTTCCCCATGTTCCCGCATGCGCCGGAAACACCCTAAGAAGCCCGCCTTGTGCGGGTTTTCTTGTTTTTGTATGCAAGATTGAGGTGGTCCTAGATTAAGCGTTGGTTGCCTCTTGCCGCCTAAGTTGTCCTCGAAAGCTGAGTACATCGTGAGGGTAGAGCGGGAGGACGAGCGTCTACTTTGGATTAAGACCCGAGGTGTCGCTGGCGCGAAGTAGGTGTAGTGGGCCGGGCCGTTCGTCTAGGCGCTTCCATGCGCTGGTCGTTTTGACGGGTTAAACGTCTCCATATGACCGTGCCGTAGCCCTGAGTGCATCAGCATGGGCGAAAATATCGTCCAGCGACTCAATGGGATGGCGTGTCTCGTTCTTTTCCGCGTCGAACGTTCCGAGATATTTCTGTGTACGGTTGAAATGGAGGCGGGCGATAGGCTTGCGATTGTTGTCGTCGAGAAGGACGCCAAAGTAGCTCTGTGTGTCTCGGGCCGCAATGCGCTTCACGTCGACCTCGGTTCGCACGATGGCTTTAACGATGGTGTAGCCTTCAATCTCCTCGGCAGTTGTCAGTATCCGGTCTTTCTCTTCCGTCTCTTCCTGGGGCTTGGTCGTTGGCTGTTCAGACTGGGTCTGAGCCACGAGGATTGGCTGAGAGTTTCCAGTGATCGCTGACTTAAGGCGCTCGTTGATCTGGTCGCTCAGGAACTGGGCAGCCGCTTTTCTGGTGAGCAAGGTGAACTGATCGCGCACCTTCTGGGTGATGATCCCTTCGTACACACGGGAAGCGAAGAGTCGAACGAAGTCTTCATCCGGCTGGCTGAACTGCGAAGCGAGGACGCGCTTGATCTGACCAACGTACTTAAGTTCGCCCGCAGCGCTGATGATCGAGTCGACATCGAATGCTGATTTGGTGAGCTTCTGGAGTTCAGGGATGGCGTGATCGTCGATGTCCAAGAGGTCCAGCTCGAGAAATGGCTTCTCGTCCATCTTGTTCGGGGCGTCCAGGTCTGTGAAGAACTTGTAGACTTGGCCATTGGTCAGGATAGATATCCTGGCATTCGTGACGTGGAAGTATCGGAACAATTGGCTGGCGTGGTTGATGTTCAGCGGTTCTCCGATCTTCTTGCTCTCGATGAGGATCTGGATTTCACCATCTTTCAGGATGGCGTAGTCAACCTTTTCGCCCTTCTTGGTACCAACATCTGCAGTGAACTCCGGAACAACCTCAAGCGGGTTGAACACGTCGTACCCCAGAACCGACTGGATGAAGGGCATGACGAATGCAGTCTTGGTTGCTTCCTCTGTTTGGATGGCAGATTTCTGTTGGCGGATCTTGGCAGCTAGGCTAGCCAGCTTCTCTTCGAACTCCATGATAGCCTCCTGGCTATTTGGTCTTCTTCGGGGTTCCTTGCGATTCCATCAAAGCGGCGAACTTCTTCCAGGTTAGTCGGTGCTTGTTCACGCTATTGCTGGCAGGAAGCCATTCGATATTTCCCTTGCTGATCAGGATAGTCCCAAGCTTGGAACCATCTGCCTTTATCTCTACCTCCACATCCTTGCTGAGAACGATCTTTTGGTGCAGTTCTACGGTTACGTCATGGGCCATGGCGACTTCCTTGTTGGGTGGTCTGCGGCATTCTGCCATCAGATGAGGAGCCTGGACTATAGGATAGAAAGTAATTCGGGTGCGCCATGCATGGCGATTAAAGGATGTGCTGTGCTGGGAAGGAATCGGGCTGGCTTGTCCCGAGATTGGCAGATAATCCAAAAAACAAAAGCCCCGCACTAAGGCGGGGCGAGGGGAGCAGTCACGGGGATAGAGTATCCCTGTGAATGTGAAAATTATGTGTTGGGTGGGGATGAAAAGCCTAGCGGGTTCTGGCTCGGCTTTTCTCATTGCGAACCCAGTGCCGACCAGCCCAGCGTCAGGCCCGCCAGCACCACGTAGCGGCCGCCCTTGGCCAGGGTGACCAGTAGCAGGAAGCGCCATAGCGGTTCGCGCATCATTCCGGCGACCAGGGTCAGTGGGTCGCCGATGATCGGCAGCCAACTGAGCAATAGCGTCCAGCAGCCGAAGCGTCGGTAGTGCCGCTGTGCACGTTGCAGGTGCGTTTCGCTCACCGGGAACCAGCGGCGTCCGTGGAAGTGTTCGAGGAAGCGGCCGAGCAGCCAGTTCACCAGCGAGCCGAGCACGTTGCCCGCCGTGGCCACGGCGACCAGCGTCCAGGGCGTCTGTTGGCCGGCGAGCAGCAGGGCGACCAGCAGCGCTTCGGATTGCAGGGGCAGCAGGGTGGCGGCGCCGAAGGCGGAGAGGAACAGGGCGAGGAATGCCGGCATGGAGCTTGCTCGATTTAGCGAGCGGCGATTCTCGGTGCTTGGCTCGGACCCGGCAAGGTAAAGGGTTGAGTGTATACGTAGGGATTGGTTTTTGTGGACAATGTCCCCTGAAAGCCAGTTGAAACCGCCGCTGTGTTAGTGTCCCTGGCCGCGCTGCCAGCATCTTACCCAGGTCCGGGCCGTTTCAGCCCCTTCGCCGTCGTTTCTGGAACCCGCCATGTACAGAGTCTCTCCGCAGGAATTGCGTCGTGCGTTCCGCACGTTGTTGAAGTTCCCCGCCTGCTATCACACAGCTTCGGTGTTCGATCCCATGTCCGCGCGCATCGCCGCCGATCTCGGTTTCGAGGTCGGTATCCTCGGTGGTTCGGTGGCCTCGCTGCAGGTGCTGGCCGCGCCGGACTTCGCGTTGATCACCCTGAGCGAGTTCGCCGAACAGGCTACCCGCATCGGCCGCGTTTCCCGCCTGCCGGTGATCGCCGACGCCGACCATGGCTACGGTAACGCGCTCAATGTGATGCGCACGGTGGTCGAGCTGGAGCGCGCCGGTGTCGCCGCACTGACCATCGAGGATACCCTGCTGCCGGCGCAGTTCGGCCGCAAGTCCACCGACCTGATTCCGCTGGAGGAAGGCGTCGGCAAGATCCGCGCGGCGCTGGAGGCGCGGGTCGATCCGGAGCTGGTGATCATCGCCCGCAGCCATGCCGGGGTGCAGTCCACCGAGGAGGTGATCGCCCGGGCGGTGGCCTACCAGGAGGCCGGCGCGGACGGCATCTGCCTGGTCGGTGTGCGCGACTTCGAGCATCTGGAGCAGATTTCCGCGCCCCTGGAGGTGCCGCTGATGCTGGTCACCTACGGCAATCCCAAGCTGCGCGACAACCAGCGTCTCGCCGATCTCGGCGTGCGTATCGTGGTCAACGGTCATGCCGCCTATTTCGCGGCGATCAAGGCGACCTACGACTGCCTGCGCGAGCAGCGCCAGGTCGCCGGCGCCACCGAGTTGAATGCTTCGGAGCTGTCGCACAAGTACACCCAGCCGGAGGATTACCAGGCCTGGGCGCGGGAGTTCATGGACGTGCGCGAGTAGCGCCGGTTCGGCCTTGTAAAAATCGTTCCCGGCGCGCATATCTGTTCAACGAGTGAACAGTGGAGGAGCACGGTATGGCCGGTGGCTGGACCAGCGACGACAACGTGCAGGAGCAGATCGACAGCAGTATCGAGGACGCCATCGCCCGTGCGCGCAGCCAGTTGCCACGCGGCGAGAGCCTGCACCGTTGCGAAGAATGCGATGCGCCGATTCCCGAGGCGCGCCGCCAGGCGGTGCCCGGCGTGCGCCTGTGCGTGAATTGCCAGAGCGAGCACGATAAGGAGCAGAAGGCGATCAGCGGCTACAACCGGCGCGGCAGCAAGGACAGTCAGTTGCGCTAGGCTGTGCCATCACTTGTGAACAGCCCTGGCTCCAGCCAGGTCAGACACTTCGGCCCCTCATCCACAGCCCCTGGCTACGCGCTCCGAGGGGAGTATCCGTGCGTACCATCGGGCTCCGTGCTCTCCCTCCGCGCCGCTCTGCGAGCGGGCGCGCAGGCCGGGCTGGAAAAACGGCTCAGCGGGCTTCCGGGACTTGCAGCAGCAGCGCGGTGACGGCGCTTTGCAGGTATTCGCCGCTATTTCTGGATGGGCTCAGGCCGGTGCTGGCGGTGCCTTCCCAGAGCACCTGCCCGTCCGGGCTGGTGAGGCGCAGGCGCAGGGTGCCGGTCTCGTCGCGCAGGCGGTGGATGGCCTGGTAGGGTCCCAGCGGACTGGGTGGCGGGGTATCGACGCGGAATTCCAGCGGACTGTCGCGCAGGGCCAGCCAGTAGTAGACCAGCAGTTGCGGGGTCTGGCTCTCGTGATAACCGCGTTCGTTCAGGCCCTGGCGCAGCAGCGGACCGAGCTGGGCGTAGCGTTCGGGATAGGGCGCGGGGCCTGCCAGGGCCTGCTCCGGCGGGATCAACTGGAAGCTCTGCCGGCCGGACAGGTCCGCGTCCGGTCCCTGGGTGACCTGGATCTGCGGCACATGGCTGGCACAGGTGGCCAGGCCGAGGCACAGCAGGAGAATGGCGAATGCGCGCATGACGTGGGGCTCCACGGACGATAGGCGCATGCTCGACCGCGCGCTGGAGCCGGTCAACCGATCAAATGGGCGGCAGGGCCAGTTCAAGGCGCGGATATTCGTCGCTGTCCTGCTCCGCCCGTGGCGGCACGTGCTGGGTATGCACGATCTGGTCGCCACGCACGCTTTCCAGGTGGATGTCGAAGCCCCACAGGCGGTGCAGGTGCTTGAGCACCTCGGCGGTGGAGTCGCCCAGCGGCTTGCGGTCGTGCTGCTGGTGGCGCAGGGTCAGCGAGCGGTCGCCGCGCCGGTCGACGCTCCAGATCTGCACGTTGGGTTCGCGGTTGCCGAGGTTGTACTGCGCGGCCAGGGTTTCGCGGATCACCCGGTAGCCCTGTTCGTCGTGGATCGCCGGGATCAGCAGTTCGTCCTTCTGGTCGTCGTCGAGCACGCTGAACAGCTTGAGGTCGCGGATCACCTTGGGCGACAGGAACTGCAGGATGAAGCTCTCGTCCTTGAAGCTGCGCATGGCGAACTTGAGGGTCGCCAGCCAGTCGCTGCCGGCGATGTCGGGGAACCAGCGCTTGTCTTCCTCGGTGGGGTTCTCGCAGATGCGGCGGATGTCGCTGTAGATGGCGAAGCCCAGGGTGTAGGGGTTGATGCCGCTGTAGTAGGGGCTGTCGAAGCCCGGCTGGTAGATCACCCCGGTGTGCGACTGGAGGAACTCCATCATGAAGCCGTCGGTGACCAGGCCTTCGTCGTACAGGTCGTTCATCAGCGTGTAGTGCCAGAAGGTCGCCCAGCCTTCGTTCATCACCTGGGTCTGGCGCTGCGGGTAGAAGTACTGGGCGATCTTGCGCACGATGCGCACCACTTCGCGCTGCCAGGGCTCGAGCAGCGGCGCGTGCTTCTCGAGGAAGTAGAGGATGTTCTCCTGCGGCTCGGCCGGCCAGCGCTTGCTGTCCTGCTCGCTGCCCTTGCTGGCGCCTTTCGGGATGGTTCGCCAGAGGTCGTTGATCTGCCGCTGCAGGTGTTCCTCGCGGTCCTTCTGGCGGCGCCGCTCTTCCTCGGCGGAGATCGGGTAGGGGCGCTTGTAGCGGTCGACGCCGTAGTTCATCAGCGCGTGGCAGGAGTCCAGCAGGTCTTCCACCGCGTCGATGCCGTAGCGTTCCTCGCACTGCATGATGTACTGCTTGGCGAACACCAGGTAGTCGATGATCGAACTGGCGTCGGTCCAGGTGCGGAACAGGTAGTTGCCCTTGAAGAAGCTGTTGTGGCCGTAGCAGGCGTGGGCGATGACCAGCGCCTGCATGCATATGGTGTTCTCCTCCATCAGGTAGGCGATGCAGGGGTCGGAGTTGATGACGATCTCGTAGGCCAGGCCCATCTGCCCGCGCGAATAGCCCTTCTGGGTGCTGAGGAAGTGCTTGCCGTAGGACCAGTGGTGGTAGCCGAGCGGCATGCCCACCGAGGCGTAGGCGTCCATCATCTGCTCGGCGGTGATCACCTCGATCTGGTTCGGGTAGGTGTCCAGCGCGTAGCGCTCGGCCAGTCGGCTGATTTCCTTGTCGTAGGTGCGGATCAGCTCGAAGGTCCATTCCGAACCGGTGGAAATGGGCTGACGCTTCATCTCTGGGCCCTCATACGGTGAGCCGGCGCTGGAACAGCTCGCGGAACACCGGGTAGATGTCCGCGGACGACACCAGTTGCTGCTGGGCGAAGGTGTGCTCGAAGCTCTCGCGCACCTGTTCGTATTCGTACCACAGCGCCTGGTGTTCGCGCGGAGTGATCTCGACGTAGGTGAAGTACTGCACGAACGGCATGATCTGCTTCATCAGGATATCCCGGCAGATCGGCGAATCGTCGTTCCAGTTGTCGCCGTCCGAGGCCTGGGCGGCGTAGATGTTCCATTCGTTGATCGGGTAGCGCTCGGCCATGATCTCCTGCATCAGCTTGAGCGCGCTGGAGACGATGGTGCCGCCGGTTTCCCGCGAGTAGAAGAACTCTTCCTCGTCCACTTCCTTGGCGCTGGTGTGATGGCGGATGAACACCACGTCGATCTTCTCGTAGTTCCGCTTCAGGAACAGGTAGAGAAGGATGAAGAAGCGCTTGGCGATGTCCTTGGTGGCCTGGGTCATCGAGCCGGAGACGTCCATCAGGCAGAACATCACCGCCTTCGAGGTCGGGTTGGGTTGCTTGACCAGCAGGTTGTACTTGAGGTCGAAGGTGTCGAGGAACGGCACGCGGTTGATGCGTGCGCGGAGTTTGGAGATTTCCGCCTCTATTTCCTGAATATCGCCGAAGTTGTCCGGCTCTTCGCGCTTGAGTCGTTCCAGCTCGGCGAGCGCCTGCTTGAGCCGGGCACGGCTGCTGCCGGACAGCGCGATACGCCGCGCATGGGCCGAGCGCAGGGTGCGGATGATGTTGATGCGCGACGGGTTGCCTTCGTTGCTGATCCCGGCGCGTACCGTCTTGAAGCTGTCGGCGCCGGTCAGGTGGCGCTTGATCAGGTTGGGCAGTTCGAGGTCCTCGAACATGAAGTCGAGGAACTCTTCCTGGGTGATCTGGAAGACGAAGTCGTCCATGCCCTCGCCGGTATTGCTCGCCTTGCCCCCCGCGCCGCCGCCTCCGCCGCCGGAAGGCCGGGGAACGCGGTCGCCGGCGGTGAACTCCTTGTTGCCGGGGTGGACGATGGTCTGCCGGCCGCCGCGCCCGTGGTGCAGCACGGGTTCGTCGATGTCGCGGCCGGGGATGCTGATCTGTTCGCCGTGCTCCATATCGGTGATGGAACGCCGGCTGACGGCCTCCTCCACGGCCTTCTTGATGTGGTCACGGTAACGGCGCAGGAAACGCTGGCGGTTCACCGTGCTCTTGTTCTTGCCGTTCAGACGGCGGTCGATCACGTAGCTCATAGGCCCTCCGGGCCAGCTTCAAGCCGCAAGCCACAAGCTGCAAGTAGACGGCGCCTGAGTCGTGCTCTTCTTGCAGCTTGAAGCTTGCCGCTTGTGGCTGCTGTTACTGCGATTTACGTACCCGCAAGTACCACTCGGAAAGCAGGCGTACCTGTTTCTCCGTGTAGCCGCGCTCGACCATGCGTTTGACGAAGTCGTTGTGCTTCTGTTGATCCTCCTTGCTCGCCTTGGCGTTGAAGCTGATGACGGGCAGCAGGTCCTCGGTGTTGGAGAACATTTTCTTCTCGATGACCACGCGCAGCTTCTCGTAGCTGAGCCAGGTCGGGTTCTTGCCGTTGTTGTTGGCGCGGGCGCGGAGCACGAAGTTGACGATCTCGTTGCGGAAGTCCTTCGGATTGCTGATCCCGGCCGGTTTCTCGATCTTCTCCAGTTCCTCGTTGAGGGCCACGCGGTTGAGGATTTCGCCGGTTTCCGGGTCGCGGTATTCCTGGTCCTGGATCCAGAAGTCGGCGTACAGCACGTAGCGGTCGAAGATGTTCTGGCCGTACTCGCTGTAGGACTCCAGGTAGGCGGTCTGGATTTCCTTGCCGATGAACTCGATGTAGCGCGGCGCCAGGTATTCCTTGATGTAGCGCAGGTAGCGCTCGCGCACCTCGGCCGGGAACTGTTCCTGCTCGATCTGCTGTTCCAGCACGTAGAGCAGGTGCACCGGGTTGGCGGCGATCTCGTGGGGGTCGAAGTTGAACACCTTGGAGAGGATCTTGAAGGCGAAGCGGGTCGAC
Organism: Zestomonas carbonaria; assembly: GCF_904061905.1. Taxonomy (GTDB): domain Bacteria; phylum Pseudomonadota; class Gammaproteobacteria; order Pseudomonadales; family Pseudomonadaceae; genus Aquipseudomonas; species Aquipseudomonas carbonaria. The sequence goes on along the minus strand of NZ_CAJFCI010000029.1, from coordinate 104,448 downwards.
AGACCGTTCATCCCCTCGTCGACGCCCGCTGAGTCGCGGTATTCCTGGATCGACTTGGCCTTGGGATCGGTGTCCTTGAGGTTCTCGCCGTCGTAGACGCGCATCTTCGAGTAGACGTTGGAGTTTTCCGGCTCCTTCAGGCGCGAGAGCACGGAGAACTGGGCGAGCATCTTCAGGGTGTCCGGCGCGCAGTGGGCGTGGGCCAGCGAGCTGTTGAGCAGCAGCTTGTCGTAGATCTTGATCTCGTCGGTGACGCGCAGGCAGTAGGGTACCTTGACGATGTAGATACGGTCGATGAACGCCTCGTTGTTCTTGTTGTTGCGGAAGCTGTGCCATTCCGACTCGTTGGAGTGGGCGAGGATGATGCCGCTGAACGGCAGGCCGCCGAGGCCCTCGGTACTGTTGTAGTTGCCTTCCTGGGTGGCGGTCAGCAGCGGGTGCAGCACCTTGATCGGCGCCTTGAACATCTCGACGAACTCCATCAGGCCCTGGTTGGCGCGGCACAGGGCACCGGAGTAGCTGTAGGCGTCGGCGTCGTTCTGCGGGAATTCCTCGAGCTTGCGGATATCCACCTTGCCGACCAGCGAGGAGATGTCCTGGTTGTTCTCGTCGCCCGGCTCGGTCTTGGCGATGGCGATCTGGTTGAGGATCGACGGGTACAGCTTGACCACGCGGAACTTGCTGATGTCGCCGCCGAATTCGTTGAGCCGCTTGCTCGCCCAGGGCGATACCACGGTGCGCAGGTAGCGCTGCGGGATGCCGTATTCCTCTTCGAGGATGGCGCCGTCCTCATCGGGGTTGAACAGCCCCAGCGGCGACTCGAACACCGGCGAGCCCTTGATGGCGTAGAAGGGCACTCGTTCCATCAGTTGCTTGAGCTTCTCCGCCAGCGAAGACTTGCCGCCGCCGACCGGGCCGAGCAGGTAGAGGATCTGTTTCTTCTCTTCCAGGCCCTGGGCGGCGTGGCGGAAGAAGGAGACGATCTGGTCGATGCAGTCTTCCATGCCGTGGAAATCGGCAAAGGCCGGGTAGCGGCGGATCACCTTGTTGGAGAAGATCCGCGACAGACGGGGATCGACGGAGGTGTCCAGCAGCTCCGGTTCGCCGATGGCCATCAGCATGCGTTCGGCGGCCGTGGCGTAGGCGCTTGGGTCCTGTTTGCACAGGTCGAGGTATTCCTGGAGGGAATACTCCTCCTGGCGCGTCGCCTCGAAGCGTTGTTGGAAGTGGCTGAAAATGCTCATGTCGTCACCTCGCTCGATGCGGAAAGTCGGCGTCGGATCGGTCGTGCGGGTGCTGGCGTCGGCCGAGGAGTCGGCCGCTGGAAAAATCCCCCAGTACACCTGAATGGTCACTGCCGATGGCCCGGAACCGGTGTGCCGGCTCTCCTTTAGGATGGCCTGGCTTAAGAGTAGTTCGGAATCGGCAAGGTCAAGCGTCACGGAACGATAACAAGAGGTTACCGTTCGTCAGGGAGCACGGGCGGCGGGGGTTGTGGGGCTCTGTAAAAATTTTTTGTCCGAAGGTCGAATGGCGCCCCGTTTCGACGTGCCGGATCGTAGGGTGGCTGAAGCGGAGCCCTACTCGGGGCTGTTCTGGCCGATTTCGTCGGGATAGACGCTGCGCCACAACTCGAAACCGCCATCGAGGCTGTAGACCTCGGCGAAGCCCTGGCCGACCAGATAGGCGGCGGCGCCCTGGCTGGAGTTGCCGTGGTAGCAGGCGACGATCAGCGGTTTGTCGAAGTCGGCGTGGGCGATGAAGTCGGCCAGCGAATAGTTGTCCAGGTGCCGCGAGCCGGCGATGTGGCCCATGGCGAAGCTCTGCGGATCGCGGATGTCCACTACCACCGCGCCGTTCTGGCGCAGGGCCTGGGCCTGGTCCGGGGAGATGCGTTTGAAGTCGGTCATCGAGGAAGCTCCAAGCCATAAGCTGCAAGCGGCAAGCAAGAGCCAAAGGCGCTGACTGCGAAGGGCCGTCAGCTTACCAGTTGTAGCCGGGGGCGGCATCCTGCCTGGCTTGCAGCTTGCAGCTTGCAGCTTGCAGCTTGCAGCTTGCAGCTTGCAGCTGCTACGTCCCCTTGCACTCGCAGCGGATACGCTCGCCGGTATCCACGTTCAGCAGGGTCATGGCGCCGCCCCATACGCAGCCGGTGTCCAGGGCGAACAGGCCGGGCTCGTTGCAGCGGCCCTCCAGCGCGGCCCAGTGGCCGAAGATGATCTTCTGCCCACGGGTCTTGCGTTCCGGGTGGCTGAACCAGGGGGCGTAGCCGGCCGGTGCGGTGCCCAGGCCTTCCTTGCTCTTCAGGTCCAGGGTGCCGTCTGCCTTGCAGAAGCGCATGCGGGTGAAGTAGTTGGTGATCACCCGCAGGCGGGTGACGCCCTTGAGGTCCTTGTCCCACTTGGCCGGCTCGTTGCCGTACATGCCGTCCAGGTACAGGGGCAGGCGGGCGTCGTCGAGCAGGGCTTCTTCCACCTCGGCGGCGCATTTCTGCGCCTTCTTCAGCGACCACTGCGGCGGGATGCCGGCGTGTACCAGCACCGTATCGCGCTCGGCGTCGTAGTGCAGCAGCTTCTGCCGACGCAGCCAGTCGAGCAGGTCGTCGCGGTCCGGCGCTTCGAGGATCTCGCTCAGGGTATCGGACTTCTTCAGGCGTTCGATGTTGTGCGCCACGGCCAGCAGGTGCAGGTCGTGGTTGCCCAGCACGCTGATCACCGAATCGCGCATGCCGAACAGGAAGCGCAGGGTTTCCAGCGATTGCGGGCCGCGGTTGACCAGGTCGCCGACCAGCCACAGGCGGTCCCTGGTCGGGTCGAAGTTCACTTGCCGCAGCAGGCATTGCAGCGGTTGCAGGCAACCCTGCAGGTCGCCGACGGCATAGGTGGCCATCAGTGCAGTGCCCCCGGCACGGCCAGGCGGAACGGCGCGATGGGGGCGTCGAAGTGCGTGCCGTCGGCGGCGAGCATCTGGTAGCTGCCCTGCATGCTGCCGACCCGCGTGGAGAGCACCGTGCCGCTGCTGTAGGTATGGCTGGCACCCGGCTCGATCAGCGGCTGCTGGCCGATCACGCCGGCGCCACGGACTTCCTGCACCTTGCCGTCGCCATCGGTGATGATCCAGTGGCGGCTGAGCAGGCGGGCCGGCAGCGTGCCGTTGTTGTGGATGGTCACCGTGTAGGCGAAGGCGAAGCGCTGCTGGTCCGGCTGCGACTGGTCCGGCAGGAAGCGGGTGACGACGCTGACGTCGATCTGGTAGCGGGGATCGCTCATGGGGAGAAGCTCGGTGTACAGGTTTGCGAGTCTAGGACCTCAGTCCGCGCTTGTCTGCCCGGCGAGCTGATCGGCCAGGCGGACGAAGGCGGCCAGGTCGAGTTGCTCGGGGCGCAGGCTGCCGTCCACGCCAGCGGCCTCGATGGCGCCGGCGTCCAGCAGTTGCTTGAGGGTGTTGCGCAAGGTCTTGCGGCGCTGGTTGAAGGCTTCGCGCACCACCCGTTCGAGCAGGCGGTGGTCCTTGGCCGGGTGCGGCAGCACGTCGTGCGGCACCAGGCGGACGATCGCCGAATCGACCTTGGGCGGCGGGTTGAAGGCGCCGGGGCCGACGTTGAACAGGTGTTCGACCCGGCAATGGTACTGGACCATGATCGACAGCCGCCCCCAATCGCCGCTGCCCGGCCCGGCGGCCAGGCGTTCGACCACTTCCTTCTGCAGCATGAAATGCATGTCGCGGATCAGGTGGGCGTGATCGAGCAGGTGGAAGATCAGCGGGGTGGAGATGTTGTACGGCAGGTTGCCGACCACCCGCAGGCTGTGGGGCTCGCTGCTCAGTTGGGCGAAATCGAATTTCAGCGCGTCGCCCTGGTGCAGGCTGAAGCGCGGCTCGAGGCCGAACTTGAGCTTGAGCAGCGGGATCAGGTCCTGGTCCAGTTCGATCACGTCGAGCTGCGCGCCGCTGCCCAGCAGGCCCGCGGTGAGCGCGCCCTGACCCGGGCCGATCTCCACCAGGCGTTCGCCTTCGCGTGGATGGATGGCGCGCAGGATGCGATGGATGACGCCGGCGTCGTGCAGGAAATTCTGGCCGAAGCGCTTGCGGGCGCGGTGTTGGTAAAGCTCGGACATGGACGGCCCCAGGGGAGCAGCTCGAAGCTGGAAACGGAAAAGGGGCGCAGTTTAACAGGTGAAGGCGGACGAAGGCTTGGGAGGGCGATAAAAGCGCTGGAGGCTGGAGGGCTGGACGAGAAGGCGGTCCGGGGTCGGTGGTGACCTTCTTGTAGGAGCGAGCTTGCTCGCGATCACCGGCAACGCAAAAAGCTTCGCGAGCAGAGAACTGGGCGTCTCCCTCACTCCTGCGTGTTTATTGAGGCCGTGTTCATTGGATCCCCGCGTTCGCGGGGATCCAATGAACAGCCACGTAGCCCGGATGCAATCCGGGAGCGGGCTACTCGTCCGCTGTTGTAGGAGCCAGCTTGCTGGCGATGCCTTGGACGTTGCCGGTGATCGCGCGCATGGCGCGCTCCTACAGGTCGGCATCGAGGCCGTGTCTGTAGGATCGGCGGGGACGCCCAGTCCCATGGCCGCGAAAAAAAGGTTGACGTAGACGGTGCATGGCCAGAACGCTGTCCAGCCTCCAGCCTCCAGCCTCCAGCCTCCAGCCTCCAGCCTCCAGCCTCCAGCCTCCAGCCTCCAGCCTCCAGCCTCCAGCCTCCAGCCTCCAGCCTCCAGCTATCGCCGGCTGGCCGCCATCTGATAGGCCGTCTCCAGGGCGACTTGCAGGCTGCCGGTATCCACCTTGCCGGTGCCGGCCAGGTCCAGGGCGGTGCCGTGGTCGACCGAGGTGCGGATGATCGGCAGGCCGAGGGTGATGTTCACCGCAGCGCCGAAGCCCTTGTACTTGAGCACCGGCAGGCCCTGGTCGTGGTACATGGCGAGCACCGCGTCGCAGTGGTCGAGGTGCTTGGGGGTGAACAGAGTGTCGGCCGGCAGCGGGCCGATCAGTTCGATGCCTTCGGCGCGCAGCGCTCCCAGGGCTGGTTCGATCACTTCGATCTCTTCGCGACCCAGGTGGCCGCCTTCGCCGGCGTGCGGGTTGAGGCCGCAGACCAGGATGCGCGGGCGGGCGATGCCGAACTTGTCGTGCAGGTCGGCGTACAGGATGCGGGTGACCCGTTGCAGGCGCTCGGCGGTGATCGCCGTGGCGACGTCCTTGAGCGGCAGGTGGGTGGTGACCAGGGCCACGCGCAGGCCACGGGTGGCGAGCATCATCACCACCTGCGCGGTGTGGGTCAGTTCGGCGAGGAATTCGGTATGCCCGGAGAACGGGATGCCAGCCTCGTTGATCACTCCCTTGTGGACCGGCGCGGTGATCATCCCGGCGAAATCGCCGTCGAGGCAGCCCTGGCCAGCGCGAGTCAGGGTTTCCAGCACATAGACGGCATTGGCCGGATCGAGCTGGCCAGGCACGGCCGGCGCGCGCAGCGGGGTATCCCAGACGTACAGGCTGCCGGCCGGCGCCGGCTGCCGGGGCCAGTGGCCGGGACCGACGTCGATCAGCGCGATCTCCAGTGCCAGTTGCGCGGCCCGGTCGGCGAGCAGTTCGCGACTGGCGATGGCGACCAGGGCGTGAGGCTGCGCCTGGCGGGCGAGCAGCAGGCACAGGTCGGGACCGATGCCGGCGGGCTCGCCGGGGGTCAGGGCGAAGACGGGGGAAGCGGTCATCGATGGGCTCTCGTGTGCTCGGCGCGATGGTGTGCGAGAAGTGGGAACGGACTGAGCCGGAGCTTCGCGGTCAAGGCCGTCCTCACAGGATATGCCATGAAAAAGCCCGGCAGGTGCCGGGCTCGGGTGTTGCGCGACAAGCCCGTCAGAGCTTGATCTCGACGTAGGCCTCGTCGCGGATCTGGCGCAGCCAGGCTTGCAGCTCTTCGTCGTACTTGCGGTTGCGCAGGATGTTCAGCGCCTGCTGCTCGCGGAACTGCGCGCTGCTATCGGTGGCGCGGCGGCCGAGGACCTGCAGCACGTGCCAGCCATAGGGGCTCTTGAACGGCCGGGACAGTTCGCCGCTGGCGGTACGGGACATCACCTCGCGGAACTCCGGCACCAGCGCGTTGGGGTCGATCCAGTTGAGATCGCCGCCGTTCAGCGCGGAACCCGGGTCCTCCGAGAAGCTTTTCGCCAGTTCGCCGAAGTCCTCGCCGGACTGGATGCGCTCGTACAGGCGCTCGGCCAGGCGCTGGGCCTCGGCTTCGCTGCGGATCTCGCTGGGCTTGATGAGGATGTGGCGGACATGCACTTCGTCACGCACCTGGGTGCCGCCGCCGCGCTTGTCCAGCAGCTTGAGGATGATGAAGCCGCCCGGGGTGCGCATCGGCTCGGTGACTTCGCCGGGTTGCAGCGCGCCGACCATCGCGTCGAATGGCGGAGGCAACTGGGCGGCCTTGCGCCAGCCCATGTCGCCGCCTTCCAGGGCGGTCTCGCTGGCCGAGCGGGCGATCGCCAACTGGGCGAAATCGGCGCCCTGGCGCAGTTGCTGGTACAGTTCGTCGGCCTGGCGGGCGGCGGCCTGCAGGTTTTCCGGGGAAGCGCTTTCCGGGACCGGGATGAGGATGTTGGCGAGGCGGAATTCCTCGGACAACTGCATCCGGCCGAGGTCGGAGGCGAGGAAGTTCTGCACTTCCTGCTCGGTGACCTGGATGCGCTCGGCGACCCGGCGCTGGCGTACGCGGCTGATGACCATCTCGCGGCGCACCTGCTCGCGGGCATCGGCGAAGGACAGGCCGTCGCGGGCCAGCGCGGCGCGGAACTGTTCGAGGCTCATGCCATTGCGCTGGGCGATGGTGGCGAGCGCCTGGTTCAGTTCCTCGTCGGTGATGCGGATGCCCGAGCGGTCGCCGATCTGCAACTGGATGTTCTCGATGATCAGGCGCTCGAGGACCTGCTGGCTCAGCACGTGTTCGGGCGGCAACGCGGCACCGCGCTTGGCGATGGTCTGCTGCACCTCTTGCAGGCGGTGGTTGAGCTGGCTCTGCATGACCACGTCGTTGTCGACGATCGCCACCACGCGGTCCAGCGGTCGGACTTCGGCGTGCGCGGTGCCCAGCAGGGTGGTGCCCAGCAACAGCGCGCCCAGCAGCGGGCGCATGCAATCAGAAAGCTTGGTCTTCACGTTTACGATAACCTTGAATGCCTTGGTCGAGGAAACTCTCGACCTGGTTGCCAACGACTCCGCCGAGGCCCTTGAGGACGATCTGCAGGAAAATGCCACGATCTGCCTGGTCGTTCAGAGCCGGGTTGAGGTCGGTCTCGTCATAGTCGATCCAGTAGCGGCTGACCAGGCGCAGTTTCCAGCAGCAACTGTCGTACTCGAAGCCACCGAAGGCTTCCAGGGTGCGGTTGCGGCCGTAGTCATACTGCCAGCGCGACAGGACGCTCCATTGCGGCACGATGGGCCAGATGATGGAGAAGTCGTGCTGGTCGATCTTGTAGTAGTCCTTGATGTAGTTGGGACTGCCCGGGGTGCCGAAGTCGTTGTTGAAGCCCCAGGTGCCGCTGGCCTGGTCGAAGCGCACCACATCGTTGCGGTAGCGGTAGCCGAGGTTGAGCACCTTGTTGGGGTTGTCTTCGGGCTGGTAGTGGAACATCGCACTGCCCGAGCGGGTGCTGTGGCTGTCCGGGTCCCAGTTGAAGTCCGAGCGGAAGTTCCAGTCGCGGTTGAAGCGGTACAGGTATTCCAGGGCGTAGGGCGAAACGTCGGCCAGCGAGTCGTCGCGGTCTCGGTAGTTTATGCCCGGCAACTGCACCTTGCGGTCCCGGAAGTAGAGGATCTGGCCGAAGCTCAGGCGCTGGCGCTCGAAGCCGTCGGGCTGGATCCAGCGGGTGGTCGCGCCGAGCGAAAGCTGGTTGGCGTCGCCGATGCGGTCGCGGCCGGAGAAGCGGTTGTCACGCCACAGCGAGGCATAGCTGAAGGTGCTCTCGCCGCTGTCGAAGATCGGGATGTCGTCCTGCTCTTCGTACGGGACATAGAGGTAGCGCATGCGCGGCTCCAGGGTCTGGCGATACTGCTTGCCGAACCACTGGGTGTCGCGGTCGAAGTAGAGTCCGCCGTCGAGGCTGGCAATGGCCACGTCCCGGTTGGGGGAGTCCTCGAACTGGCTGCCGGCCGGCAGGGTGGCCTCGCCGCGGGAGTCGAGCGTCAGATCGTACTGGGTATGGGCGTACTTGACCGACGGCGTGAGGAAGCCCCAGGTCCAGTTCATCGGCAGGCTGATGCCCGGTTCCAGGTGGATACGCTCGCCTTCCGCGCGGTTCAGGCCGCGCAGGTTGTTGTCGTACCAGGACTGTTCCACGCCATCTTCGTTGATGAAGTTGCCGCTGCGCAGATCGCGCTGGAAGCTGACGAACTCGGTGCCGTAGGTGAACTGCAGACCGCCCGGGTTGAACGGCAGGCGGCCGTCGAACGTGACTTGCGGCAGGCGCTCGTAAGGCGTGACGTCAATGACGTTGGTCGCCTCGTAGGAGTGCAGGTTGAGCCTGGCGGTGTAGCTGTCGCCGCGCCAGGTCAGGGTGCCGCGCTGGTCGAGGAAGTTCGGCTGGTCAATGCCCAGGTCGGTGCTCAGGTCCTGGAAGTAGTAGGGATCGCTGATGTCGGTGTAGTCGACCTCGGCGAGCAGTCGCGAATTCAGGCCGCCGGTATGCTGCCAGCTATACATCCAGCGCTTGTCTTCGTAGTCGGACTGCAGCTTGCGCTCGTCTTCCTGGTCGTCCAGGTAGGCGGCGCCGATCTGGCCCTCGCTGCTTCTGGTCAGGTAGCGCCCTTCGCCTTCCAGCAGCAGACCGCGCTCGGTCATGTAGGTCGGGTACAGGGTGGCGTCGTAGTTGGGCGCCAGGTTGAAATAGTAGGGCGTCTTGACGAAGAAGCCGGTATCGCTGGAGCTGCCGAGGCTCGGCGGCAGGAAGCCGGACTGGCGGCGGTCGTCGATCGGGAAGTAGATGTACGGGGTGTAGAACACCGGAATGTCCTTCACCCGCAGGGTCACGTTGGTGGCGGTACCGAAACCGGTGGCCGGGTTGAGGGTGACGTTGTTGCCCTTCAGGTGCCAGGTATTCTCGCCCGGTTCGCAACGGGTATAGGTACCGTCCTTGAGACGGATGATCGCGGTTTCCTCGCGCTTGGCGTACAGCGCGTTGCCACGGGCATGGGCGCTGTGGAGGACGTACTCGGCGTTGTCGATCTTCGCTTCGCCGTTGTCCAGTTGCAGCTCTGCGCGGTCACCGACCACCAGGGAGCCGTTGTCGCGCAGCCGGACGTTGCCGACCAGTTCGCCACGGTTTTCCGCCTGGTGGAGGTTGGCCTCGTCGGCCTCGGCCTGCATGCTGCCCTGGCGCAGCACCACGTCGCCGGCCAGGGTGGCGATCTGCTTCTCCTGCTCGTAGCGCGAGGCCTTGGCGGAGATGAACATGGGCGCCTCGTTCAGGGGCGTCGTGTCGTCCATGCCCGGGCGGATCGGCTCGATGTAGGAGCCGGCGCAGTAGGGGCCGGTTTCCGCCAACTGGGCCGGAGTGAGCTGGTCGCGCGGTACCCAGTCGAGATGGCTGTAGTCGGCGCTGCGCGACTTCAGGCCCTTGCCCTTGCTCTCAGTGACCAGGGCGGTGGCGGGCACCGCTTTCTCCACGTCGCGGCCGGCAGCGCCTTTCTCGGCGCTGCTGCTGACGGTCGTGGCGCTGTGTTCCGGGCGCGGGGGCAGGGCCGCGGCGGGCGTCTTCGGCGCGCAGGCCCAGCCTCCGCTGGGGGAGACCTGGCAGTCGAACTGCTCGGCGGCGGTTACCTGCTGGGCGGCGACGCCGTGCATGGCCAGCAGACCGCCGGTGAGCATGAGGGGGAACTTTCTACGAAACGAGGGGCTGTTTACTGCCATCTTATAAGTCCGGGCTTCCTGCGCGCCTTCGGCCGCTGGGGGCCGCACGCCACTCGATGGGCTGAAAAAGATGCTGGATAATAAAGCATGACCCGCACAACGGCTAGCGCCGCCGGAGACCCCTGAGAATGCCTCATGAAGATGTACGCCTGGGCCAATTGAATGCCTGGTTGGATCAGTGTTTGCCGCAATTGTTCAGCGCAGAGGGTTGGGGAGCGGTTCCGGTCGCGAGCCTGACGCCGGCCAGCAGCGATGCCAGTTTCCGTCGTTATTTCCGCTGGCAGGCCGGCGAGCGCAGCCTGATCGTGATGGATGCGCCGCCCCCGCAGGAGGATTGCCGGCCCTTCGTCAAGGTGGCCGGACTGCTGGCATCGGCCGCTGTCCACGTGCCGCGTGTCCTTGCAGCCGACCTGGAGCGCGGCTTCCTGCTGCTCGACGATCTCGGCCGGCAGACTTATCTGGAAGTGATCGACACGGACAACGCCGACGCCCTGTTCGAAGATGCCCTGCAAGCCCTGCTGGCGTTCCAGCGCCTGCCCCTGGACGCCGGCCTGCCGCATTACGACGAGGCGTTGCTGCGCCGCGAGCTGCAACTGTTCCCCGATTGGTACGTGCAGCGTCACCTCGGCATCGAATGGCAGGCGGAGCAACTGGCTGCCTGGGAGCGCTGCTGCACGCTGCTGATCGACAGCGCCCTGGCGCAGCCCAAGGTGCTGGTGCACCGCGACTATATGCCGCGCAACCTGATGGAGAGTTCGCCCAATCCCGGCGTGCTGGATTTCCAGGACGCGGTCTACGGGCCGGTCACCTACGACGTCACCTGCCTGTTCAAGGACGCCTTCCTCAGTTGGCCGGAAGAGCGCGTAGGTGCCTGGCTGAAGCGCTACTGGACGATGGCTCGCGATGCCGGCATCCCGGTGCAGGATGGATTCGAGGACTTCCTGCGTGCCAGCGACCTGATGGGGGTACAGCGTCATCTCAAGGTGATCGGCATCTTCGCGCGCATCTGCCATCGTGACGGCAAGCCCCGCTACCTGCAGGACGTGCCGCGTTTCTTTCGCTACATCGAGACGGTGCTGGCGCGACGTCCCGAGCTGGCCGAGCTGGGAGCTCTGCTCGCCGGCCTGCCGCGTCCCGAGGTGGTGTCGGCATGAAGGCGATGATCCTCGCCGCGGGCAAGGGCGAGCGCCTGCGCCCGTTGACCCTGCACACGCCCAAGCCGCTGGTGCAGGCCGGCGGCCAGCCGCTGATCGAATACCACGTGCGAGCCCTGGCCGCGGCCGGGTTCGACGAACTGGTGATCAACCATGCCTGGCTCGGCCAGCAGATCGAGGACTACCTGGGCGACGGCGCGCGTTTCGGTGTGCGCATCGACTATTCGCCCGAGGGCGAGCCGCTGGAGACCGGCGGCGGCATCTTCCGCGCCCTGCCGCTGCTCGGCGAGGCGCCGTTCCTGGTGGTCAACGGCGATATCTGGACCGACTACGACTTCGCCGCCCTGCGTCGTCCGCTGGAGGAGCAGGCGCATCTGGTGCTGGTGGACAACCCGGCGCATCACCCGCGCGGGGATTTCCGCCTGGACGCAGGCCGCGTCACGGATGCCGTCGACGGCCAGCCGAGCCTGACCTACAGCGGCATCGCCGTGCTCGAACCGGCGTTGTTCGACGGCTGCCAGCCCGGCGCCTTCAAGCTGGCGCCGCTGCTGCGCCGGGCCATGGCGGCCGGGCAGGTGAGCGGCGAACGCTTCTCCGGGCGCTGGGTGGACGTCGGCACCCACGAGCGCCTGGCGGACGTCGAGCGCCTGCTGGCGGAGGGCGCCTGAGATGCTCTGGCCGGCCACCTTGATCGGCGGCGTCGCGGGGCTGGCGCTGGCGAGCATTCCCGGTGCTTTGCTCGGCGCGTTGCTCGGCCAGGTGGTGGACCGCCGCCTGCGCCTGCGTGGCTGGCGCGACCTGCTCGCCCATCTTCGTGGCTCGGCCCTGGAGGCTCCGGCGGCGGAAATCGATGAGCGCGAGTTGCTGTTCATCCTCCTCGGCCGCCTGGCCAAGAGCGATGGCGCGGTGCAGGAGGCCCACATCCAGTTGGCGCGTGGCGAGATGCAGCGCTTGCAACTGGATGCCGTGGCACAGCGCGAGGCCATCGAGGCGTTCAGTCGCGGCAAGACCGGGCAGGACGATCTGCGCAGGCCGCTTACCCACCTGCGCCACCGTCGCGAGCGCGGCGAGGCACTGCTGCGCGCCTGCTGGCGGATGGCCTGGGCGGACAACCGGCTCGGCCCGCGTGAGCAGGAGCTGCTGCTGCAATGGGGCCAATGGCTGGGCTGGAAGGCCGAGGCGGTGATGCGGCTGGGGCGCGACTACCAGCCAGCCGGCCAACCGCTGGCGCGCGGAGGCGCCTACCAGGAGGCGCTGCGCCTGCTCGGCGTGCAGGCCGACAGCGAGCCGGCGGTGATCAAGCGCGCGTACCGCCGTCAGCTCAGCCTGCATCACCCGGACAAGCTGGCCGGGAGCGGTGCCAGCCCGGCGCGGGTGCGCGAGGCCACGGAAAAGACCCGCGAACTGCACAACGCCTATCGCTTGATCCGCGAGCGGCACGGCTTCCGCTAGGGCGCGAGTAGTCCGGGGTACGGCCAGGGTATGTGTCGAGGCGACACTTCGCCTCTCACCCCAGCCCTCCCGGAGGGAGAGGGAGTTAGTCCGAGCGGCTGGCAGGCATCGTGCGTAATCCCGGCACCGACTGGGGTAAGGGGTGGAATTGATGGTGGCTCCAGGGGCCACGATCTAAGACTAAGGTTCTCCGGCCGTCTGCGCCTTGGCCCGCAGGTGCAGGGTGAGCCAACCCTTGATGCGCCGGTACAACTGTTCCTGCTCGACCGCCGGGTTGCCCGGCAGGGCTTTCATCGCCACCTGGATGTAGGCCGGCAAGCGCTGCCGCCTGGCCTCCTGCATGCGCTTGATCGCGGTGTCGCGGGCGGCCGGGTTGTCCTTGTAGTAGAAATCGCCGGTGGCCAGTTTCAGCTCGGGGATCAACTGTTCCAGCGGCGGGCCGAAGCCGTCCGGCATCCGGGCGGCGACCAGCAGCAGGTTGTGGATGCGCGGCGAGGGCTGGTCCGTCAGGTAGCGGGCGGCCCAGTAGGTGCCGCTACCGTGGCCGAGCAGGACGATGCTGGTCGGCTGTCGTTTCTCGGCGAATTCGATCCCGGCCTGGATGCGCGCCAGCACACGGGCGGCGTGGGCCTCGCGCTGGTTGTCGTCGGCGGCTGGCGTGTCGCCGTCTTGCGCTGGCTCTTCGCTGTCCGCCGCCTCGGCGGGCGCTTCCTCCGCCGTTGCCGGGTTGCCGGCCGGACGCGGCGGCAGCGTGTCTTGGGGATCGGGCAGGGTCAGGCTCAGGGTGTGCCAGCCGCTGTCCGGCAGTTTGCGCCGTAGCGGGCCGATCGCCTGCGGCCAGTCGGCGCTTTCGTCGTCGCCGGGCAGCAGGATCACCACGCCGCTGGGCTCGCCGACATTCGCCGGGCGCCACAACGCCAGGAAGTCTTCCTCACCGGCTTGCAGACGCTGCTGTTCATCCGCGGGCAGACGCTGCTCCAGCACGGCGGCGACATCCGCGCTGCGCTCGCTGGCCGGACGTTCGGGCGCGGCCGGCGGGGCTTCGTCCGTCGGAGGCTCCTCGGCCAGTACGGGCTGGATGCCGGGCAGCAGGAGCAGCAGGCACAGGGCGGGGAGTCGCGAGCGGAAGCAGTGGCGCATCGTGGCATTCCGGAGCGGTGGAGGTGCGGGCAGCCTACTGCGTCGCCGGGCGTTTGTCAGGCGGGGCTTCGCGTGGAGCGCGTCCCCTGGGGTAAGGTAGCGTCCTTGTCTTCCGGGGTTCCTTGCATGATCCGTTGGCTGTGCCTGCTCGTCTGCTGCTGCCTGTCGCTCGCTGCCGTCGCGTCGCCGGAGCCGGTCGAGATCGGCCTGAGCGCCGAGCAGCGCACCTGGCTCGCCGAGCACCGGCAATGGCGGGTCGGTGTGGTGTTGCAGGCCCCCTATGCACAGCAAGACCGCCGCCTGCGCAAGCTCTCCGGGGCCAACGTCGAGCTGATGGAGTGGCTGGCCGGGGCACTGCAGGTGGAGTTGCAATGGCATGGCTATGCCGACACGGCCGAGCTGGAGGCGGCGCGGCGTGCAGGCCAGGTGGATGTCGCGCCGGGGCTCAGCCAGACGCCGGCGGGTCTGCGCCTGTGGCTGTTCTCCGATCCCTATTTGCGTGTGCCGCATCTGCTGGTGGGCGAGCGCAGCGTCGGCGCGGCGGTCGATCTGGAGCGGCTCGGCGGCGATGAGCCGGTCGCCGTGCGCATCCCCAGCGGCGTGGCGGATTTCCTGCGCGGCACCTACAGCAACCTGCGCCTGCGACCGGTGCGGAGCGAGCGCGAGGCCCTGCGCCAGGTGCTCGACCGCCAGGCGCGCTACGCGGTGGTCGACGAGGCGCAGTTCAGCCGTTTATCGCGCGAGGCGGAGTTCGCCGACCTAGCGGTGGTCGCCGACGTCGGTCTGCCGCAACTGCTGCGGGTGGCGTCGCGGCGCGACTGGCCACAACTGGCCCCGATCCTCGACAGCGCCCTGCGCGCCCTGCCGGCCAAGGAGCTGGAGCAGTTGCGCAACCGCTGGCTGGCGACGCCGCAACCGCGCCTGAGCGAGGCGCCGGGGGTGTGGCAGAACCTCAGTCTGGTGCTCGTCACGCTGCTGCTGGTCTGCATGCTGTTGATCGCCTGGCAGCGGCGCCAGTTGCAGGGGCTCGAGCGTCGCCTGCGGGACGTGCGCAGCACCCTGGAGCAGCGCGAACTGGCCGAGGAGGCGTTGCGCTTGACCCAGTTCTCCAGCGACCAGAGCACCGTCGGCATCCTCTGGGTCAATTGGGACAGTCACGTGCGCTACGCCAACCGCACCGCCGAACAGATGCTGGGCTACGAGACCGGCGGCGTGGTCGAGCGGCCGCTGAGCGAATTCGAGCCCGGCCTGAACATGGACCGCTGGCTCAATCTGTGGCGCCGTGCGCGTGGCAACGAGGGTGAGGCGCTGCATTTCGAGAGCGAATGCCGGCGCGCCGACGGCAGCCGTCTGCCGGTGGATGTGACCTTGAGCTTCCTGCGCTTCCGCCAGGCCGAGTATCTGGTGGTCTATCTCACCGACGTCACCGAGCGGCGCCGGGCCCGCGCGGCGCTGGAGGAGAGCGAGGCGCGGCTCAAGGGCATCGCCGCCAACGTGCCGGGGCTGGTGTTCCGCCTGGAGCGCCCGTACGCCGATGCGCCGGTGGATTTCGCCTTCATCGGTGAAGGCAGCGGCGCGCTGGTCGGCTACAGCGCCGCCGAACTGCTCGACAGCGGTCGCGGCATTCGCGGCCTGGTGCATCCGGACGACCAGGACGGCTACTGGTCAAGCCAGCAGGCGGCGCTGGATGCCGACCGCGACTGGCACTGGCAGGGTCGCATCCTCACCCGCGACGGCGAGCAGCGTTGGGCCGACATCAAGGCCAGCGCGCGCAGCCTCGGCGAAGGGCGCACGGTGTGGGACGGCGTGGTCTGGGACATCAGCGACAACAAGCGCATCGAACTGGAACTGGCCGACTCCCGCGAGCGCCTGAGAGAGTTGTCGGCGCACCTGGAGAGCGTGCGCGAGGAGGAGAAGGCGCGCATCGCCCGCGAAGTACACGACGAACTGGGCCAGGTGCTCACCGTGCTCAAGCTGGAAACCTCGATGTGCGAGCTGGCCTATGCCAGCCTCGACTCCGGCCTGCAGGAGCGCCTGGACAGCATGAAGCGGTTGATCGCCCAGTTGTTCCAACTGGTCCGCGACGTGGCTACCGCACTGCGCCCGCCGATCCTCGATGCCGGCATCGCTTCGGCCATCGAGTGGCAGGCGCGGCGCTTCGAGGCGCGCACGCAGATTCCCTGCCTGGTGGAGGTGCCCGAGCAATTGCCGGTGCTGGCCGACGCCAAGGCCATCGGCCTGTTCCGTATCCTTCAGGAAGCGCTGACCAACGTGTTGCGGCATGCCGAGGCACACACCGTCGCACTGCGCCTCTGGCCGGATGGCGATACCCTGGTCCTGGAGATCGCCGACGATGGTCGTGGTTTCGATCCGGCGACGGTGGGCGGCGGCTCGTTCGGCCTGGTCGGCATGCGCGAGCGGGTGCTGATGCTCGGCGGCCATCTGGATATCGTCAGCCGGCCGGAAGAGGGCACCACCCTGACGGTACGGGTGCCGTTGGAGTAGGGTGGGCCGCCAATGGTTCTCTGGGGCCCCGCTTGCACGGGGCTCCACCGTCATCCCCCCTACGCGGGCCGCCGCGAACGCGGGGACCCAATAAAAGAAACGCAGCATCGACAAGGGGAGACACGCCAGTGATTCGTGTACTGGTCGCCGAAGACCACACAATCGTCCGCGAGGGCATCAAGCAGTTGATCGGCCTAGCCAAGGATCTGGTGGTGGCCGGCGAGGCCGGCAATGGCGAGCAATTGATGGAGACCCTGCGGCAGACACCCTGCGAGGTGGTGCTGCTGGACATCTCGATGCCCGGGGTCAACGGCCTGGAGGTGATTCCACGGATTCGCGCGCTGAACGATCCGCCGGCGGTCCTGGTGCTGTCGATGCACGACGAGACGCAGATGGCGGCGCGCGCGCTGAAGATTGGTGCGGCCGGCTACGCCACCAAGGACAGCGATCCGGCGCTGCTGCTCACGGCGATCCGCAAGGTCGCTGGCGGTGGCCGCTACATTGACCCGGAACTGGCCGACCGGATGGTCTTCGAGGTCGGCCTGACCGACGAGCGTCCTCCCCATGCGCTGTTGTCCGAGCGCGAGTTCTCGGTGTTCGAGCGCCTGGTGAAAGGCGACAGCGTCAACGACATCGCCCAGGAGCTGGCGCTCAGCAGCAAGACCATCAGCACCCACAAGGCGCGCCTGATGCAGAAGCTCGGCGCCAACTCGGTGGCCGACCTGGTCCGCTACGCGCTGGAGCACAAGCTTTGAAAAAGCCGGGAAGAGCGCTGGAGGCTGGAGAGCTGGACGAAAAGGCGGCCCGGCTCTTGTAGGGTGTGCCGTGTGCACCGTTTACCCTGGCGCGGGCAGGGTGGTTCACCGGAAACGTAGGTGTTGGACTCGGATCGGTGCGCGCGGCGCACCCTACGTGGAAGCCTCGTCCTCGACCGTCATCCTCGCGCACGCGGGGACCCAGTAAACAGCCTCCCGGATTTCATCCGGGCTACTCGTCCGCTGTTGTAGGAGCCAGCTTGCTGGCGATGCTTTGGCGTTGCCGGTGATCGCGCGCATGGCGCGCTCCTACAGGTCGGCATCGAGGCTGCGTTCGTAGGATCGGCGGGGACGCCCAGTTCCATGGCCGCGAAAAAGGTTTGACGGACAGGGAAGTGGCCAGAACCCTGTCCAGCCTCCAGCCTCCAGCCTCCAGCCTCCAGCCTCCAGCCTCCAGCCCCTTGAACCCGGATTTATCGTCCCCATATAGGCCGGCAGAAGCGCGGGCACGGCCCGCCACCGCATTCCACAGGAGGACCCGATGGCTGACGAACAGAACCTGGATACGCCGGAAATCGAAGAGAACCAAGCGCCCGAAGCGGCCGCCGATGTCGATCTGGCCGCGCGCGTGCAAGCCCTTGAGGAGCAATTGGCAGCCGCCCAGGATCAATCGCTGCGCGTCGCCGCCGAGATGCAGAACGTGCGCCGCCGCGCCGAGCAGGACGTCGAGAAGGCGCACAAGTTCGCCCTGGAGAAGTTCGCCAGCGACCTGCTGCCGGTGGTCGATAGCCTAGAGCGCGGCCTGGAGCTGTCCAGCAGCAGCGACGACTCGGTCAAGGCGGTGCGCGAGGGCATGGAGCTGACCCTCAAGCTGCTCCTCGATACCCTCAAGCGCCACCAGATCGAACCCATCGACCCGCACGGCGTGCCGTTCGATCCTGAACTCCACCAGGCGATGGCCATGGAGGAAAGCACCCATGTCGAGCCGAATACCGTGCTCAAGGTGTTCCAGAAGGGCTACCTGCTCAGCGGCAGGCTGATGCGCCCGGCCATGGTCGTGGTCAGCAAGGCGCCGGCTCAGGTGCCGCCGTCGATCGACGAGCAGGCTTGAAAACGGCGCGGTCAACCCCATCTGTTTAACCAAGCGAATTACTGCTGCCGTGGCCGATGACAGGGCCACGGTCAAATCCAAGTTTCGGGAGAGAGAATATGGGCAAAATCATCGGTATCGACCTGGGGACCACCAACTCCTGTGTCGCCATTCTGGAAAACGGCAACGTCAAGGTGATCGAGAACGCCGAAGGCGCTCGCACCACGCCGTCGATCATCGCCTACACCAATGACGGCGAGATCCTGGTCGGCCAGTCGGCCAAGCGCCAGGCCGTGACCAACCCGCACAACACCCTGTACGCGGTGAAGCGCCTGATCGGCCGCCGCTTCGACGAAGACGTCGTGCAGAAAGACATCAAGATGGTTCCCTACAAGATCGCCAAGGCCGATAACGGTGACGCCTGGGTGGAAGTGAAGGGCCAGAAGATGGCGCCTCCGCAGATTTCCGCGGAAGTGCTGAAGAAGATGAAGAAGACCGCCGAAGACTACCTCGGCGAGCCGGTCACCGAAGCGGTCATCACCGTGCCGGCCTACTTCAACGACAGCCAACGCCAGGCCACCAAGGACGCCGGCCGCATCGCCGGTCTGGACGTCAAGCGCATCATCAACGAGCCGACCGCGGCGGCGCTCGCCTATGGCATGGACAAGGCCAAGGGCGACCACACCGTGATCGTCTATGACCTGGGCGGCGGTACCTTCGACGTGTCGGTGATCGAGATCGCCGAGGTCGACGGCGAGCACCAGTTCGAAGTGCTGGCCACCAACGGCGACACCTTCCTGGGTGGCGAGGACTTCGACCTGCGCCTGATCGACTACCTCGTCGACGAATTCAAGAAAGAGTCCGGCATCGACCTGAAAGGCGATCCGCTGGCCATGCAGCGCCTGAAGGAAGCCGCCGAGAAGGCCAAGATCGAGCTGTCCTCCAGCCAGCAGACCGACGTCAACCTGCCGTACATCACTGCCGATGCGTCCGGTCCGAAGCACCTCAACGTGAAGATTTCCCGCGCCAAGCTGGAAGCCCTGGTCGAGGACCTGGTCGCCCGCACCATCGAGCCGTGCCGCATCGCCCTGAAGGACGCCGGCCTGGACGTGGGCAGCATTCATGACGTGATCCTGGTCGGTGGCCAGACCCGCATGCCGCTGGTGCAGCAGAAGGTCGCCGAGTTCTTCGGCAAGGAGCCGCGCAAGGACGTCAACCCGGACGAAGCCGTGGCCATGGGCGCCGCCATCCAGGGCGCCGTGCTGGCTGGCGACGTCAAGGACGTGCTGCTGCTCGACGTGACCCCGCTGACCCTGGGTATCGAAACCATGGGTGGCGTGATGACCGCGCTGATCGAGAAGAACACCACCATCCCGACCAAGAAGTCGCAGGTGTTCTCCACCGCCGACGACAACCAGTCGGCCGTGACCATCCACGTGCTGCAGGGCGAGCGCAAGCAGGCCGCGCAGAACAAGTCGCTGGGCAAGTTCGACCTGGCCGAGATTCCGCCGGCGCCGCGCGGTGTGCCGCAGATCGAAGTCACCTTCGACATCGACGCCAACGGCATCCTGCACGTGTCCGCGAAGGACAAGGCCACCGGCAAGCAGCAGTCCATCGTGATCAAGGCCAACTCCGGCCTGTCCGAGGAGGAGATTGCCCAGATGGTGCGCGATGCCGAGGCCAACGCCGAGGAAGACCGCAAGTTCGAGGAGCTGGCGGCTGCCCGCAACCAGGGTGATGCGCTGGTCCACGCGACCCGCAAGATGCTCACCGAGGCCGGCGACAAGGCGACCGCCGACGAGAAGGCCGCCATCGAGAAGGTGCTGGGCGAACTGGAAGTCGCGGTGAAGGGCGACGACAAGGCCGCCATCGAAGCCAAGATGGCCGCGCTGTCCGAAGCCACCACTCCGCTGGCCCAGAAGATGTACGCCGAGCAGCCGCAACCGGGCGCTGCCGCCCAGGGCGCGGAAGAGCCGAAGGGTGCTGCCGACGACGTGGTCGATGCCGAGTTCGAAGAGGTCAAGGACAACAAGTAAGGGTCACGCTTCCGCCCAACCCGTCGCCACGCGGCGGGCATGATTCGCCGCGCGGGAGTCTTCTCCCGCGTCGGCGTATCTGGATGATGCGAAATTCGAGAGTGCAGCAGAGCTATGGCTAAACGTGACTATTACGAGGTGCTCGGGGTCGAGCGCGGCGCCAGCGAGGCGGAGCTGAAGAAGGCTTACCGGCGCCTGGCGATGAAGTACCATCCTGACCGAAATCCCGGCGACAAGGCCTCGGAAGACCATTTCAAGGAGGCCAACGAAGCCTACGAAGTGCTGTCCGATGCCAGCAAGCGCGCGGCCTATGATCAGTACGGCCATGCTGGTGTCGATCCGAACATGGGGGGCGGCGCCGGCGGTTTCGGCGGCGCGAATTTCTCCGATATCTTCGGCGATGTGTTCAGCGACTTCTTCGGCGGCGGCCGTGGTGGCTCGCGCGGTGGCGCGCAACGCGGCAGCGACCTGCGCTACACCCTGGAACTGGATCTGGAAGAGGCGGTGCGCGGCACTTCGGTGACCATTCGCGTGCCGACCCTGGTTTCCTGCAAGACCTGCGATGGTTCCGGTGCCAAGAAGGGCACCAGCCCGGTCACCTGTACCACCTGCGGCGGTATCGGCCAGGTGCGCATGCAGCAGGGCTTCTTCTCGGTGCAACAGACCTGCCCGCGCTGCCACGGCAGCGGCAAGATGATCACCGACCCCTGCGGAAGCTGCCACGGCCATGGCCGGGTGGAAGAACACAAGACCCTGTCGGTCAAGGTGCCGGCGGGCGTCGATACCGGCGACCGCATCCGCCTGTCCGGCGAGGGCGAGGCCGGCACCCACGGTGGGCCGCCCGGCGATCTCTACGTGGTGGTCAACGTGCGTGAGCACCCGATCTTCCAGCGCGATGGCAAGCACCTTTATTGCGAAGTGCCGATCAGCTTCGCCGACGCAGCGCTGGGCGGCGAGCTGGAAGTGCCGACCCTGGACGGGCGGGTCAAGCTGAAAATCCCCGAGGGCACCCAGACCGGCAAGCTGTTCCGCCTGCGCGGCAAGGGCGTCGCCCCGGTTCGCGGCGGCGCGCCCGGCGACCTGATGTGCCGGGTCGCGGTGGAGACCCCGGTGCACCTGACCAAGCGTCAGCGCGAGCTGCTCGAGGAATTCCGTGGCTCGCTGCAGGGCGACACTTCCCACTCGCCCAAGGCCAGTGGCTGGTTCGAGGGCGTGAAGCGCTTTTTCGGTGATGTTTGAACGAGGCCTCAAGCTGCAAGCTTCAAGCCGCAAGAGGGTGTTGCGTTTGACTTGCAGCTTGAGGCTCGCAGCTTGGAGCTGACTTTATGCGACGTATTGCAGTGATGGGCGCCGCCGGGCGCATGGGCAAGACCCTGATCGAGGCGATCCAGCATGCCGATGGCGCGGGGCTGACCGCGGCGGTGGATCGCCCGGACAGTACTCTTGTCGGCGCCGACGCCGGCGAGTTGGCGGCCATCGGACGGATTGGCGTGCCGCTGTCGGCGGACCTGGCCAAGGTGGCTGACGAGTTCGACGTGCTGATCGACTTCACCCATCCGTCGGTGACCCTGAAGAACCTGGAAATCTGCCGCCAGACCGGCAAGGCCATGGTGATCGGCACCACCGGCTTTTCGGCCGAGGAAAAGCAGAGGCTCGCCGAGGCGGCCCGGGAAATCCCGATCGTCTTCGCCGCCAACTTCAGCGTTGGCGTCAACCTCTGCCTCAAGTTGCTGGATACCGCGGCGCGGGTGCTGGGGGACGACGTCGATATCGAGATCATCGAGGCCCATCACCGCCACAAGGTCGATGCACCGTCCGGCACCGCGCTGCGCATGGGCGAGGTGGTGGCCAGCGCGCTGGGCCGCGACTTGCAGAAGGTCGCGGTGTATGGGCGTGAAGGCCAGACCGGCGCCCGTGCTCGCGAGACCATCGGCTTCGCCACCGTACGCGCCGGCGACGTGGTCGGCGACCATACTGTGCTGTTCGCCGCCGATGGCGAGCGCGTGGAGATCACCCACAAGGCGTCCAGCCGCATGACCTTCGCCAAGGGCGCGGTGCGCGCCGCGCTGTGGCTGGATGGCCGTGAGGCAGGGCTGTACGACATGCAGGATGTGCTTGGGTTGAATTGACGGAAAGCCGATAAGAGCGCTGGAGGCTGGAGGGCTGGACGAAAAGGCGGCCCGGTTGAACGCATGGCCATTTCTCTGGATTCCCGCATGCGCGGGAATGACGAAGTGGGATGTCCAGTTGGGTGATGCTGTCCAGCCTCCCTTTCCACTGGACCAAAAAGCGCATTTCCTGTATGATTCCCGCTTTAGTGTGTCCACTAAAAGTTACGCAGAATGATTCAGATAAAAAGCGGGGTGACGGTTTCTTACGTCATCCCGCTTTTTTACAACCTGCGTTTGCCTCAAGCCTTGATTACGGGAGGTCTTCTTGACTAAGCCAGCCATTCTCGCCCTTGCTGACGGCAGCATCTTTCGCGGCGAGGCCATCGGTGCCGATGGCCAGACAATCGGCGAGGTGGTGTTCAACACCGCCATGACCGGCTATCAGGAAATCCTCACCGACCCTTCCTATGCCCAGCAAATCGTCACCCTGACTTACCCGCATATCGGCAACACCGGCACCACGCCCGAGGATGCCGAAGCCAACCAGGTCTGGGCCGCCGGCCTGATCATCCGCGACCTGCCGCTGCTGGCCAGCAACTGGCGCAACAAGCAGTCGCTGCCGGACTACCTGAAGGAAAACGGTACCGTGGCCATCGCCGGCATCGATACCCGCCGGCTGACCCGCATCCTGCGTGAGAAGGGCTCGCAGAACGGCTGCATCCTCGCCGGCGATGACGCCACTCCCGAGAAAGCCCTGGAACTGGCGCGCAGCTTCCCCGGCCTGAAAGGCATGGACCTGGCCAGGGTGGTCAGTGCCACCGAGCGCTACGAGTGGCGCTCCAGCGTGTGGAACCTGGAAAGCGACAGTCATCCGGAGATTCCCGCCGAGGAACTGAAGTACCACGTGGTCGCCTACGACTACGGCGTCAAGCTGAACATCCTGCGCATGCTGGTGGCGCGCGGCTGCCGCCTGACCGTGGTGCCGGCGCAGACCCCGGCCAGCGAAGTGCTGGCGCTCAACCCCGATGGCGTGTTCCTGTCCAACGGCCCTGGCGACCCCGAGCCGTGCGACTACGCGATCAAGGCCATCCAGGACATCCTCGAAACCGACATCCCGGTGTTCGGCATCTGCCTCGGCCACCAGTTGCTGGCCCTGGCCTCCGGCGCCCGGACCGTGAAGATGGGCCACGGCCACCACGGTGCCAACCACCCGGTGCAGGACCTCGACAGTGGCGTGGTGATGATCACCAGCCAGAACCACGGTTTCGCCGTGGACGAGACGAGCCTGCCGGGCAACCTGCGCGCCACCCACAAGTCGCTGTTCGACGGCACCCTGCAAGGCATCGAGCGCACCGACAAGGTCGCCTTCAGCTTCCAGGGTCACCCCGAGGCCAGCCCCGGCCCGCACGATGTCGCCCCCTTGTTCGACCGCTTCATCGAAGCCATGGCCAAGCGCCGCTAAGCACGCCTGTCGACTGACCTACGGATTCGAGTGAGTAAAAATGCCTAAACGTACAGACATCAAAAGCATCCTGATCCTCGGCGCCGGCCCGATCGTCATCGGCCAGGCCTGCGAGTTCGACTACTCCGGCGCCCAGGCCTGCAAGGCCCTGAAGGAAGAAGGCTTCCGCGTCATCCTGGTGAACTCCAACCCGGCCACCATCATGACCGACCCGGCCATGGCCGACGCCACCTACATCGAGCCGATCAAGTGGCAGACCGTCGCCAAGATCATCGAGAAGGAGCGCCCGGACGCCCTGCTGCCGACCATGGGCGGGCAGACCGCGCTGAACTGCGCCCTGGACCTCGAGCACCACGGCGTGCTGGAGAAGTTCGGTGTGGAAATGATCGGCGCCAACGCGGACACCATCGACAAGGCCGAGGACCGCTCGCGCTTCGACAAGGCGATGAAGGCCATCGGCCTGGAGTGCCCGCGCTCCGGTATCGCCCACAGTATGGAAGAAGCCTACGGCGTGCTCGACCAGGTCGGCTTCCCGTGCATCATCCGGCCGTCCTTCACCATGGGCGGCACCGGCGGCGGCATTGCCTACAACCGCGAAGAGTTCGAGGAAATCTGCGCCCGTGGCCTGGACCTGTCGCCGACCAAGGAACTGCTGATCGACGAATCGCTGATCGGCTGGAAAGAGTACGAGATGGAAGTGGTCCGCGATAAGAAGGACAACTGCATCATCGTCTGCTCCATCGAGAACTTCGACCCGATGGGCGTGCACACCGGCGACTCGATCACCGTGGCCCCGGCGCAGACCCTGACCGACAAGGAATACCAGATCATGCGCAACGCCTCCCTGGCGGTGCTGCGCGAGATCGGCGTGGAGACCGGCGGCTCCAACGTGCAGTTCGGTATCTGCCCGGATACCGGCCGCATGGTGGTGATCGAGATGAACCCGCGCGTGTCGCGTTCCTCGGCGCTGGCCTCCAAGGCCACCGGCTTCCCGATCGCCAAGATCGCCGCCAAGCTGGCGGTCGGCTACACCCTCGACGAACTGCAGAACGACATCACCGGCGGCCGCACCCCGGCGTCCTTCGAGCCGTCCATTGACTACGTGGTCACCAAGGTGCCGCGTTTCGCCTTCGAGAAGTTCCCGAAAGCCGATGCCCGCCTGACCACCCAGATGAAGTCCGTGGGCGAGGTGATGGCCATCGGCCGTACCTTCCAGGAGTCGGTGCAGAAGGCCCTGCGCGGCCTGGAAGTGGGCGCCACCGGCTTCGATCCCAAGCTCGACCTCAACGATTCGGAGTCCGAGAGCACCCTCAAGCGCGAGCTGACCGTGCCGGGCGCCGAGCGCATCTGGTACGTGGCTGACGCCTTCCGCGCTGGCAAGAGCATCGAGGACGTATTCGCCCTGACCAAGATCGACCCCTGGTTCCTGGTGCAGATCGAGGACCTGGTCAAGGACGAGGAGCAGGTCAAGACCCTGGCCCTGTCGAAGATCGACGCCGAGCTGATGCGCAAGCTCAAGCGCAAGGGCTTCTCCGATGCGCGCCTGGCCAAGCTGCTCGGTGTCACCGAGAAGAACCTGCGCAGCCACCGCCACAAGCTGAAGGTGCTGCCGGTCTACAAGCGCGTCGACACCTGCGCCGCCGAGTTCGCCACCGACACCGCCTACATGTACTCCACCTACGAGGAGGAGTGCGAGGCCAACCCGTCCGGCCGCGAGAAGATCATGATCCTCGGCGGCGGCCCCAACCGCATCGGCCAGGGCATCGAGTTCGACTACTGCTGCGTGCACGCCGCGCTGGCGATGCGTGAAGACGGCTACGAGACCATCATGGTCAACTGCAACCCGGAAACCGTCTCCACCGACTACGACACCTCCGACCGCCTGTACTTCGAGCCGGTGACCCTGGAGGACGTGCTGGAGATCGTCCGCGTCGAGCAGCCGAAGGGCGTGATCGTCCAGTACGGCGGCCAGACCCCGCTGAAACTCTGCCGCGCCCTGGAGGAAGCCGGAGTGCCGATCATCGGCACCTCGCCGGACGCCATCGACCGCGCCGAAGACCGCGAGCGCTTCCAGCAGATGGTCCAGCGCCTCAACCTGCGCCAGCCGGCCAACGCCACCGCGCGCAGCGAAGACGAGGCCCTGGCCCTGTCGAAGAGCATTGGCTACCCGATGGTGGTGCGCCCGTCCTACGTGCTGGGCGGCCGCGCGATGGAAATCGTCTACCAGGAAGAAGAGCTCAAGCGCTACATGCGCGAGGCGGTGAAGGTCTCCAACGACAGCCCGGTGCTGCTCGACCGCTTCCTGAACTGCGCCATCGAAGTCGACATCGACGCGGTGTGCGACGGCGAGACCGTGGTGATCGGCGCGATCATGCAGCACATCGAACAGGCCGGCGTGCACTCTGGTGACTCCGCCTGCTCGCTGCCGCCGTACTCGCTGCCGCAGCACATCCAGGACGAGATCCGCGAGCAGGTCAAGAAGATGGCCCTGGAGCTGGGCGTCGTCGGCCTGATGAACGTGCAGATGGCGGTGCAGGGCGAAGACATCTACGTCATCGAAGTGAACCCGCGCGCCTCGCGTACCGTGCCGTTCGTCTCCAAGTGCGTCGGCGAGTCGCTGGCCAAGGTGGCCGCCCGCGTGATGGCCGGCAAGACCCTGGCTGAAGCCGGCTACACCGAGGAAATCATCCCGCCGTACTTCAGCGTCAAGGAAGCGGTGTTCCCGTTCGCCAAGTTCCCCGGCGTCGACCCCATCCTCGGCCCGGAAATGAAGTCCACCGGCGAGGTGATGGGTGTCGGCGACAGCTTCGCCGAAGCCTTCGCCAAGGCCCAGTTCGGCGCCAGCGAGATCCTGCCGACCTCCGGCTGCGCGTTCATCAGCGTGCGCGAGGACGACAAGCCGATGGTCGCCCAGGTTGCTCGCGACCTGGTCGAGCTGGGCTTCGAGGTCGTCGCCACCGCCGGCACGGCGAAAATGATCGAGGCCGCCGGGCTGCCGGTGCGCCGGGTGAACAAGGTGACCGAAGGTCGTCCGCACGTGGTCGACATGATCAAGAATGATGAGGTTTCCCTGATCATCAACACCACGGAAGGGCGTCAGTCCATCGCTGACTCCTATTCCATTCGTCGTAACGCCCTGCAGCACAAGATCTGCTGTACCACCACCCTGGCTGGTGGGCAGGCGATCTGTGAGGCGCTCAAGTTCGGTCCCGAGAAGACCGTGCGCCGGCTGCAGGATCTCCATGCAGGAATCAAGGCATGAGTAAATTCCCCATGACCGTCCAGGGCGCCCGTGCCCTGGAAGAGGAACTGAAACACCTGAAGACCGTACTGCGTCCGCAGATCACCCAGGCCATCGCCGAGGCGCGGGAGCTGGGCGACCTCAAGGAAAACGCCGAGTACCATGCCGCCCGCGAGCAGCAGGGCATGGTCGAGGCGCGCATCCGCGATATCGAAGGGCGCCTGCAGAACGCGCAGATCATCGACATCGCCAACATCCCGCACAGCGGCAAGGTGATCTTCGGCACCACGGTGGACATCGCCAACGTGGAAACCGACGAGACCGTGACCTACCAGATCGTTGGCGACGACGAAGCCGACATCAAGAAAGGCAAGCTGTCGGTCAGTTCGCCCATCGCCCGCGCCCTGGTTGGCAAGGAAGAGGGCGACGTGGTGGCGGTGAAGACGCCCAGTGGCCTGATCGAGTACGAGATTGTCGAAGTCCGCCACCTTTAAGCATCAGCCGCTCAAGGCGGGCGCCATCAGTTGGCAACTGGCCCAGACTTTCTGGGTCGGCGGCCTCTGGTTGCTGCATTTCGTGATGCTGCCGGCGCTGGACAAGATCGGTCTGGCGCCGTTGCTGATCGAAGAGATCGCCAACCTGTTGCGCCCGCTGCTGGTCGGCTTCACGGCATTCTGCGCGCTGCTTCAGTTGCTGGTGCTCTGGCAGGCCGAACGGCCAGTGGGGATATGGCGGGATACGCGCGGCCAGCTACTGCTGGCCGTACTGGCGATGGCGGCGGTCTATTTCGCGGTGCGTGCGGTGGCGCCGGAAGCCTTGCGCTGGCTGCTGTTCAACTACCTGGTGCTGGCGTTGTGCGGCATCCTGCTGGTGCTGCAGCCGCCGCCGGGGCAAGGCAGGTAAGCTTCCGTAGGGGCGAGCTTGCTTGCGAACATCCGCTTCGTGAGCAGGGCCCGCTCCTGTGGAAAGCCGGCGCCATTCAGCCCTGGTAGCGGCTGACGTTGGACAGGTTGCGGTTCGGCTTGGGGTTCTTGCGGTAGAGCAGGGCCATCTTGCCGATGGTTTGTACCAGTTCCGCCTTGCTGGCCCGGCACAGCTCGGCGATCGCGTTCTGGCGATCCTCGCGCTCGGCCAGGCGCAGTTGCACCTTGATCAACTCGTGGTCGTTGAGGGCCCGCTCCAGTTCGGCCAGCACACCTTCGGTCAGGCCGTTCTCGGCGACGATCAATACCGGTTTCAGGTGGTGGCCGATAGATTTGTATTGCTTCTTCTGCTCTTGAGTGAGCGGCATAATCCGACCCCTGCGTCTGGTCTTGTAAAAAACGGCGGCCATTTTACCCGAGTGACCCGGGCGCCGCCCAATTAATGACGAGGTAACCCCTTGGCCCGTTCGAAAACCAGCTCGCGCTGGCTGAAAGAGCACTTCGACGACCCTTACGTCAAAATGGCGCAAAAGGACGGCTACCGTTCGCGTGCCAGTTATAAGCTGCTGGAGCTCCAGGAAAAGGACCGCATCCTGCGGCCCGGCATGACGGTGATCGACCTCGGTGCGGCGCCGGGCGGCTGGTCGCAGGTGACCAGTCGCTTGATCGGTGACAAGGGCACGCTGATCGCGTCCGATATCCTGGAGATGGACAGCATCCCCGACGTCACCTTCATCCAGGGCGACTTCACCGAGGATGCGGTGTTCGCGCGGATCCTCGACGCGGTCGGCGATCGCCCGGTGGACCTTGTGATTTCCGACATGGCCCCCAATATGAGTGGAGTGAGAGCGGCCGACCAGCCGCGCGCGATGTACCTGTGCGAACTGGCGCTGGACCTCGCTTCGCGCGTATTGCGGCCCGGCGGTGACTTCCTGATCAAGATCTTCCAGGGCGAAGGCTTCGACCAGTACCACAAGCAGGTCCGCGAGATGTTCGACAAGGTGCAGATGCGCAAGCCCCTGTCGTCGCGCGACCGCTCCCGCGAGCAGTATCTGCTCGCGCGAGGCTTCCGCGGCCTGGACTAGAGTGAAACGCATGGGGCTGGACGAAGGTCCAAACCTCATAAAGGGTTACAGACGGCGCCTGCCTGGGCTGGGCGTTGTGTAGTAAGTTAGGCGGGTGATCCACCAGCCATCATGCGAGGCGCGTTCCCGGACGGCTTGCTTCAGAGGGTAGCTAATTGAACGACATGGCAAAGAACCTGATCCTGTGGCTGATCATCGCAGCCGTGCTGGTGACGGTGATGAACAACTTCTCCAGCCCCAACGAGCCGCAGACGCTGAACTATTCGCAGTTCATCGAGCAGGTCAAGGATGGCGGCGTGCAGCGGGTGAGCATCGAGGGCTACACCATCAGCGGCGTCGGCACCGACGGCAAGCCGTTCACCACGGTGCGCCCGATGATCGAGGACCCGGGCCTGATCGGCGACCTGATCAACAACAACGTGGTGGTCGAAGGCAAGAAGCCCGAGCAGCAGAGCATCTGGACCCAGTTGCTGGTCGCCAGCTTCCCGATCCTGGTGATCATCGCCGTATTCATGTTCTTCATGCGCCAGATGCAGGGCGGCGCGGGCGGCAAGGGCGGCCCGATGAGCTTCGGCAAGTCCAAGGCGCGCCTGCTCTCCGAAGACCAGGTGAAAACCACCCTGGCCGACGTCGCCGGTTGCGACGAGGCCAAGGAAGAAGTCGGCGAACTGGTCGAGTTCCTGCGCGATCCGGGCAAGTTCCAGCGCCTGGGCGGGCGTATCCCGCGCGGCGTGCTGATGGTCGGCCCGCCCGGTACCGGTAAGACCCTGCTGGCCAAGGCCATCGCCGGCGAAGCCAAGGTGCCGTTCTTCACCATCTCCGGTTCGGACTTCGTGGAAATGTTCGTCGGTGTCGGCGCCTCCCGTGTGCGCGACATGTTCGACCAGGCCAAGAAGCACGCGCCGTGCATCATCTTCATCGACGAGATCGACGCCGTCGGTCGCCATCGTGGCGCCGGCATGGGCGGCGGTCACGACGAGCGCGAGCAGACCCTCAACCAGTTGCTGGTGGAGATGGACGGCTTCGAGATGAACGACGGCATCATCGTCATCGCCGCGACCAACCGTCCCGACGTGCTCGACCCGGCGCTGCTGCGTCCCGGCCGTTTCGACCGCCAGGTGGTGGTCGGCCTGCCGGACATCCGTGGTCGCGAGCAGATCCTCAAGGTGCACATGCGCAAGGTGCCGGTCAGCGACGACGTCAAGCCGGCGGTGATCGCCCGCGGTACGCCGGGCTTTTCCGGCGCCGACCTGGCCAACCTGGTCAACGAGGCGTCGCTGTTCGCCGCCCGTGCCGGCAAGCGCATCGTCGAAATGAAGGAATTCGAGCTGGCCAAGGACAAGATCATGATGGGCGCCGAGCGCAAATCCATGGTCATGTCCGAGAAGGAGAAGCTCAATACCGCGTTCCACGAGGCGGGCCACGCCATCGTCGGCCGCCTGGTGCCCGAGCACGACCCGGTCTACAAGGTGTCGATCATCCCGCGCGGACGTGCGCTGGGCGTGACCATGTTCCTCCCCGAGGAGGATCGCTACAGCCTGTCCAAGCGGGCGCTGACCAGCCAGATCTGCTCGCTGTTCGGCGGTCGTATCGCCGAGGAAATGACCCTGGGCTTCGACGGTGTGACCACCGGCGCCTCCAACGACATCATGCGTGCCACGCAGATCGCGCGGAACATGGTGACCAAGTGGGGTCTGTCGGAGAAGCTCGGTCCGCTGATGTATGCGGAAGAAGAGGGCGAAGTGTTCCTCGGCCGCAGCATGGGCAGCCAGCACACCAACGTCTCCGGCGAAACCGCCAAGATGATCGACCAGGAGGTACGCAGCATCATCGACCACTGCTACGCCACGGCCAAGCGGCTGCTGGAGGAGAATCGCGACAAGCTCGACGCGATGGCCGATGCGCTGATGAAGTACGAGACCATCGACTCCGACCAGATCGACGACATCATGGCCGGTCGGCCGCCGCGCGAACCGCGTGACTGGGGCGGTGACGACGCCGGCAAGCCGGTCGCCAGCAGCGAGGGCGGAGATCTTCCCGAAAAGCCCATTGGTGGCCCGGCCGCCGAGCACTAAGGCTGTACATGACTTCAATGCAACACTCGAACCGGCTGTCCTGTGGCAGCCGGTTTCTTGATTTGAGCCATCCGCAGGTGATGGGCATCCTCAACGTCACGCCCGATTCCTTTTCCGATGGTGGTCGCTTCAACCGGCTCGACCAGGCGCTGCGTCATGCCGAGGCGATGGTCGCGGCCGGCGCCACGCTGATCGATGTCGGTGGCGAGTCGACCCGCCCCGGTGCGCGGGCCGTTCCTCCGCTCGAGGAGCTGGAGCGGGTGGCGCCGGTGGTCGAGGCGATCGCCGCCGAGCTGGACGTGATCATTTCGGTGGACACCTCGACGCCCGCAGTGATGCGCGAAGTGGCGCGCCTGGGCGCCGGGCTGATCAACGACGTGCGTTCGCTGCAGCGTGATGGCGCACTGGACGCGGCGGCGGCCACCGGTTTGCCGGTATGCCTGATGCACATGCGTGGCGAGCCTGCCACCATGCAGCAGAGCCCCCGGTACGACGACCTGCTCGGCGAGGTGCAGGGCTTCCTGGAGGAGCGTGTGCAGGCCTGCGTCGAGGCCGGCATTTCCCGTGATCGCCTGGTGCTCGACCCGGGGTTCGGTTTCGCCAAGACGCTGGCGCACAACCTGAGCCTGTTCAAACATATGGATGTCCTGCATGGGTTGGGCTGTCCCTTGCTGGTCGGCGTGTCGCGCAAGAGCATGATCGGCCAGACCCTGGGGCGCGAAGTGGGCGAGCGGCTGTATGGCAGCCTGGCCCTGGCCGCCCTGGCGGTGGCCAAGGGCGCGCGTATCCTGCGGGTTCACGATGTGGCCGAGACCGTGGATGTGGTGAGGATGATCGCTGCCGTGCAGGCGGCGGACTGAGAAAGGATAAGAATCATATGAGCAGAAAATATTTCGGCACCGACGGTATCCGTGGCCGGGTCGGCGAATACCCGATCACCCCCGATTTCGTGCTCAAGCTGGGCTGGGCGGCCGGCATGGCGTTTCGCCGCCAGGGTGCCTGCCGGATACTGATCGGCAAGGATACGCGGATCTCCGGCTACATGTTCGAGTCCGCCCTGGAGGCGGGCCTGTCCGCTGCAGGGGCTGACGTGCAGTTGCTCGGGCCGATGCCGACGCCGGCCATCGCCTACCTGACCCGTACCTTCCAGGCGCAGGCGGGCATCGTCATCAGCGCTTCGCACAATCCGCACGACGACAACGGCATCAAGTTCTTCTCCGGCAAGGGCACCAAGCTGCCCGACGAGATCGAGCTGATGATCGAGGAACTGCTCGATGCGCCGATGACCGTGGTGGAGTCGGCGCGGCTGGGCAAGGTCTCACGCATCAACGACGCGGCGGGACGTTACATCGAGTTCTGCAAGGGCAGCGTGCCGAGCAACACGAGTTTTGCCGGGCTGAAGCTGGTGGTCGACTGCGCGCATGGCGCGGCCTACAAGGTGGCGCCGAGCGTGTTCCGCGAGCTGGGCGCCCAGGTGTCGGTGCTGGCGGCCGAGCCCAATGGGCTGAACATCAACCACAACTGCGGTTCCACGCATATCGCTGCTTTGCAGGCCGCGGTGGTCGAGCAGCATGCGGATCTCGGCATCGCCTTCGATGGCGACGCCGACCGTGTGCTGATGGTCGATCATACCGGCGCGCTGGTGGATGGCGACGAGCTGATGTTCATCATCGCCCGCGATCTGCAGGAACGCGGCAAGCTGGTCGGCGGAGTGGTCGGCACCCTGATGAGCAACCTGGGGCTGGAACTGGCCCTGTCCGACCTCGGTATTCCCTTCGTGCGCGCCAAGGTGGGCGACCGCTATGTGATTGCCGAACTGCTGGAGCGTGGCTGGCAACTGGGTGGGGAAAACTCCGGGCACATCGTCTGCCTCCAGCACACCACCACGGGCGATGCGATCATCGCCGCGCTACAGGTGCTGCTGGCGATGAAGCACCGTGGCCAGACCCTCGCGGAAGCACGGCAAGGCGTGCGCAAGTGCCCGCAGGTGCTGGTCAACGTGCGTTTCTCCGGGGATGTCGACCCGGTGTCGCATCCGGCCGTGCAGGATGCCTGCGCCCGGGTCACCGAGAAAATGCAGGGGCGTGGGCGGGTGCTGCTGCGCAAATCCGGGACCGAGCCGCTGGTGCGGGTGATGGTCGAAGGCGACGATGAGACGCAAGTCCGCGGTTATGCCGATGAATTGGCTAAAGTAGTAGCTGAGGTTTGCGCATGAAGCGGCGGTAAGCCACAAGCCACAAGCCGCAAGCGAACCTTGGCGGGGAGATCGGCAATCGTGATCCTGTTGAAGCTTGAAGCTTGAAGCTTGAAGCTTGAAGCCCACTTATGTATTTGATTCGCTTGCGACTCTGCAGGCTCTTGGGTAAGATCTGCGCCCACTTTGATCGACGAGGTAAAGCATGCGTCGCCCCCTGGTTGCCGGAAATTGGAAAATGCACGGTACCCGAGCCAGCGTCGCTGAGCTGATCAAAGGTCTTCGCCACCTGGCTTTGCCGAGTGGTGTCGAGGTTGCGGTTTTCCCGCCCTGCCTGCATATCACCCAGGTCATGACCGGGCTTGAAGGCAAGTCGATTGCCGTCGGAGCGCAGAATTGCGCGGTCGAGCCGGTACAGGGCGCCTTGACTGGAGAGATTGCCTCCAGCCAGTTGGCCGATGCGGGATGCAGCCTGGTGCTGGTCGGGCATTCGGAGCGTCGCCTGATTCTGGGTGAGCGTGACGAGATGGTCAGCCGCAAGTTCGCCGCCGCGCAGTCCTGCGGTCTGGTCCCGGTGCTTTGCGTCGGCGAGACGCTCGAGCAGCGCGAGGCGGGCAAGACGATCGAGGTGGTCGGGCGACAGCTCGGCAGCATCATCGAGGAGTTGGGTGTCGGCGCGTTTGTCCAGGCGGTAGTGGCATACGAGCCGGTCTGGGCCATCGGTACGGGGCTGACAGCCTCGCCGGAGCAGGCCCAGGAAGTGCATGCGGCGATCCGCGCGCAACTGGCGGCCGAGAATGGCGAAGTCGCGCGAGGGGTAAGGATTCTGTACGGCGGCAGCGTGAAAGCGGCCAATGCGGTCGAACTGTTCCGCATGCCGGATATCGATGGAGGGCTCATTGGTGGGGCCTCCCTGAATGCGGACGAGTTCGGTGCGATCTGTCGTGCCGCGGGAAGCTGAGAAATGCTGGAAACTGTCGTTGTTGTATTGCATCTGCTGGCGGCGCTGTGCGTCGTCGTTCTGGTTCTGCTGCAGCAGGGCAAGGGTGCGGATGCGGGCGCCTCTTTTGGTGCGGGTGCTTCCGCTACTGTTTTCGGTAGCCAAGGTTCCGCTACCTTTTTGAGTCGAGTTACTGCTATACTTGCCGCCGCTTTTTTCATTAGCAGCTTGGGCTTAGCCTACTTTGCTAAGGAAAAGGCTGATGCGCTGACCCGAGTTGGACTGCCTGACCCGGCAGTGCTCGAGATTCCTCAGCAGCGTCCGGCGACAGATGATGTCCCGGTGCTGGAGGAAAAGCCGGCAGCCGATAGTGCGAGTGACGTACCCGCGGCTCCGGAACAGAAGTAAACAGTTTTGCCGAGGTGGTGGAATTGGTAGACACGCTACCTTGAGGTGGTAGTGGCCATAGGCTGTAGGGGTTCGAGTCCCCTCCTCGGTACCAATTACAAGCAGGCCCGCAATAGCGGGCTTTCTTGTTGGCGGAGCTTCGATTGACCCCCGGGCGGGGCGGTCGTATACTTCGCCCCCAGCTTTGACGCGGGGTGGAGCAGTCTGGTAGCTCGTCGGGCTCATAACCCGAAGGTCGTTGGTTCAAATCCAGCCCCCGCAACCAGTAGTAGCAGAGCCCCTTTTCAGGGGCTTTTTGCTAGCTGGACACTCAGTAGCCGCGCGTTCCGCGGCGGTTTGAAGGGATGGGCGTTTCGCCCATTTTTTATTTGTATTGCACGCAAGTGAGGCTCAGGTGTCGAGCAAGCTAGAAGATTTGCAGGGCTTGTTGGCCCCGGTGGTCGAGGCGCTTGGCTATCAATGCTGGGGCATCGAGTTCCTCTCCCAGGGGCGGCATTCGCTGCTGCGCGTCTATATCGACAAGCCTGACGGTATCCTGGTCGATGAT
The DNA here is from genome assembly GCF_904061905.1 of Zestomonas carbonaria. Taxonomy (GTDB): domain Bacteria; phylum Pseudomonadota; class Gammaproteobacteria; order Pseudomonadales; family Pseudomonadaceae; genus Aquipseudomonas; species Aquipseudomonas carbonaria. The sequence goes on along the minus strand of NZ_CAJFCI010000029.1, from coordinate 69,423 downwards.
TGCGAAATCGTCAGCCGTCAGATCAGCGGTGTCCTTGATGTCGAGGACCCGATCAGCAGCGAATACACCCTCGAGGTTTCCTCACCCGGCATGGATAGGCCGCTGTTCACGCTCGAACAGTTCGCCAGCCATGTCGGCGAGCAGGTGAAGATCAAGTTGCGCACGCCTTTCGAAGGGCGGCGCAACTTCCAGGGCCTCCTCCGTGGCGTGGAGGAGCAGGACGTGGTGGTTCAGGTGGACGACCACGAGTACCTGCTGCCGATCGACTCGATCGACAAGGCCAACATTGTCCCCAGGTTTGACTGAGACGCGGATCCCGCATGGGTACGCGGATTGCGCGGATCCAATGGATTGCGAAAGGCGAGGCGTACGATGAGCAAAGAAGTACTGCTGGTTGTTGAGTCGGTATCCAACGAGAAGGGTGTACCGGCCGGCGTAATTTTCGAGGCGCTGGAGCTGGCTCTGGCCACGGCGACCAAGAAGCGTTTTGACGACGAGGTCGATCTGCGGGTGGCGATCAATCGCCAGTCCGGTAACTACGACACCTTCCGTCGCTGGACCGTGGTCGAGGAAGAACTGCTGGAGAACCCGGCTGCCGAGCTGACCGTCGAGCAGGCGCAGGAGCGCCAGCCGGGCGCCAAGGTGGGCGACGTGCTCGAAGAGGCGGTCGAGTCGATCGAGTTCGGCCGCATCGCCGCACAAACCGCCAAGCAGGTCATCGTGCAGAAGGTTCGCGAAGCCGAGCGTGCCCAGGTGGTCGAGGCTTACCGCGAGCGCCTGGGCGACATCATCTCCGGCACCGTGAAGAAGGTCACCCGCGACAATGTCATCGTCGACCTCGGCAACAACGCCGAAGCGCTGCTGGCCCGCGAAGACATCATCCCCCGCGAGACTTTCCGCGTCGGTGCCCGCGTGCGTGCGCTGCTCAAGGAAATCCGCACCGAGAACCGCGGTCCGCAACTGATCCTGTCGCGTACCGCGCCGGAGATGCTGATCGAGCTGTTCCGCATCGAGGTGCCGGAAATCGCCGAGGAGCTCATCGAAGTGATGGGCGCCTCCCGCGACCCGGGTTCGCGCGCCAAGATCGCCGTGCGTTCCAAGGACAAGCGCATCGACCCGCAGGGCGCCTGCATCGGCATGCGTGGTTCGCGTGTCCAGGCCGTTTCCGGCGAGCTGGGCGGCGAGCGGGTGGATATCGTGCTGTGGGACGACAACCCGGCGCAGTTCGTGATCAACGCGATGTCGCCGGCGGAAGTCGCGGCGATCATCGTCGATGAGGACGCCCATGCCATGGACATCGCTGTCGCCGAGGACAACCTGGCCCAGGCCATCGGCCGTGGTGGCCAGAACGTGCGTCTGGCCAGTCAACTGACCGGCTGGGTGCTGAACGTGATGACCGAGGCCGACATCCAGGCCAAGCAACAGGCCGAAACCGGCGACATCATGCAGTCGTTCATCGACGAGCTGGGTGTCGACGAGGAACTGGCCCAGGTGCTGGTCGAGGAAGGCTTCACCAGCCTGGAAGAGATCGCCTACGTACCGATGGAAGAAATGCTCAGCATCGACGGCTTCGACGAGGATATCGTCAGCGAGCTGCGCATGCGGGCCAAGGACCGCCTGCTGACCAAGGCGATCGCCACCGAAGAAAAATTGGCTGACGCCCAACCGGCCGAAGACCTGCTCTCTCTCGAGGGCATGGACAAGGCACTCGCGCATGAACTGGCTGTGCGTGGCGTGCTGAACCGCGAAGACCTGGCCGAGCAGTCGATCGACGATCTGCTGGACATCGACGGCATCGACGCGGAGCGAGCCGGCAAGTTGATCATGGCCGCCCGAGCCCATTGGTTCGAGTAAGTAGCGGTCCGAGGAGAGAAGTGCATGACGCAAGTCACGGTGAAAGAACTGGCCCAAGTGGTCGATACACCAGTGGAACGCCTGCTGCTGCAGATGCGCGAGGCGGGTCTGCCGCACACCGGCGCCGAACAGGTTGTGACCGATACCGAGAAGCAGGCCCTGTTGGCTTATCTCAAGCGTAGTCACGGCGACAAGGTCGAAGAGCCGCGCAAGATTACCCTGCAGCGCAAGACCACCAGCACCCTGCGTGTCGCGGGGAGCAAGACCATCAGCGTTGAAGTGCGCAAGAAGAAGACCTTCGTCAAGCGCAGCGCCGAAGAGATCGAGGCGGAGAAGAAGCGCGAGCTGGAGGAGCAGCGTGCTGCCGAAGAAGCTGCGCGCCAGAAGGCCGCCGAGGAAGAAGCCAAGCGCCAGGCCGCTGAAGAGCAGGCCCGGCAGAAAGCTGCCGCCGAAGCGGCGGCTGTGGCTCCGTCCGTGGCGGAGGAAAGTGCTCCGGCTGCCAAGGTCGAAGAGGTCGCAGTCCCGGTCGTCGAGCCTGTTGCTCCGGCTGCGGATGCCGCCGCGGATGCCCGCAAGAAGGAAGAGCCGCGTCGTCCCGAGCGTGCCCGTACCGCCGACGACGATCGCCGTGGCGAGCGCAAGAATTCCGCGCACCGCACCAGCCTCAAGGAAAAGGCGCCCGCACCGCGAGTTTCCACCCGTAGCGTGGATGACGATTCCGACGGCTTCCGTCGCGGCGGTCGTGGCAAGTCCAAGCTGAAGAAGCGTAACCAGCATGGCTTCCAGAGCCCGACCGGCCCGGTAGTGCGCGAAGTGAGTATCGGCGAGACCATCACCGTCAGCGAGCTGGCTCAGCAGATGTCGGTGAAAGGCGCCGAGGTGGTCAAGTTCATGTTCAAGCTGGGCACTCCGGTGACCATCAACCAGGTGCTCGACCGGGAAACCGCTCAACTGGTGGCTGAAGAGCTGGGCCACAAGGTCAAGCTGGTCAGCGACAACGCCCTGGAAGAGCAACTGGCCGAGTCCCTCAAGTTCGAGGGCGAGGCAGTGCCGCGTGCTCCGGTGGTGACCGTGATGGGCCACGTCGACCACGGCAAGACCTCGCTGCTCGACTACATCCGTCGCGCCAAGGTCGCCGCGGGCGAGGCCGGTGGCATTACCCAGCACATCGGTGCCTACCACGTGGAAACCGACCGCGGCATGGTCACCTTCCTCGACACCCCCGGCCACGCCGCGTTCACCGCGATGCGTGCCCGTGGTGCCCAGGCCACCGACATCGTCATCCTAGTGGTGGCGGCCGACGACGGCGTGATGCCGCAGACCGAGGAAGCCGTGCAGCACGCCAAGGCGGCTGGCGTTCCGATCGTGGTCGCGGTGAACAAGATGGACAAGCCGGACGCCAACCCGGACAACATCAAGAACGGCCTGGCCGCGCTGGATGTGATCCCGGAAGAGTGGGGCGGCGACACCCAGTTCGTGCCCGTCTCGGCCAAGGTCGGTACCGGTATCGACGAACTGCTCGAAGCCGTGCTGCTGCAGGCCGAGGTACTGGAACTCAAGGCCACCCCGACCGCACCCGGTCGTGGCGTGGTGGTCGAGTCGCGCCTGGACAAGGGCCGTGGCCCGGTGGCCACCGTGCTGGTCCAGGACGGTACCCTGCGCCAGGGCGACATGGCCCTGGTCGGCTCCAATTATGGCCGCGTGCGCGCCATGCTCGACGAGAACGGCAAGCCGATCAAGGAAGCCGGTCCGTCGATTCCGGTCGAGATCCTCGGCCTGGATGGTACGCCGGACGCCGGTGACGAACTGACCGTGGTCGCCGACGAGAAGAAGGCGCGCGAAGTGGCTCTGTTCCGTCAGGGCAAGTTCCGCGAGGTCAAGCTGGCCCGCCAGCAGTCCGCCAAGCTGGAGAACATCTTCGAGAGCATGGGGCAGGACGAGAAGAAAACCCTCAACATCGTCCTCAAGGCCGATGTGCGCGGTTCCCTCGAGGCCCTGCAGGGCTCCCTGGCCACCCTCGGCAACGAGGAAGTGCAGGTCCGCGTGGTCGGCGGTGGCGTCGGCGGCATCACCGAGAGCGACGCCAACCTGGCGCTGGCCTCCAATGCCGTGCTGTTCGGCTTCAACGTGCGGGCCGATGCCGGCGCGCGCAAGATCGTCGAGCAGGAAGGCCTGGACATGCGCTACTACAACGTGATCTACGACATCATCGAGGATGTCAAGAAAGCGTTGACCGGCATGCTCGGCAGCGACGTGCGCGAGAACATCCTCGGCATCGCCGAAGTGCGTGACGTGTTCCGTTCGCCGAAGTTCGGCGCGATCGCCGGCTGCATGGTGGTCGAGGGTATCGTCTACCGCAACCGCCCGATCCGCGTCCTGCGCGAGGATGTGGTGATCTTCGAGGGCGAGCTGGAATCGCTGCGTCGCTTCAAGGACGACATGTCCGAAGTGCGTGCCGGCATGGAATGCGGTATCGGCGTGAAGAGCTACAACGACGTCAAGGTCGGCGACAAGATCGAAGTATTCGAGAAGGTCCAGGTGGCTCGTTCGCTGTAAGCGAACGCCTGCCAGAAGCTGGAAGCCAGGGGCGGGGAATCGGCTGATGCCGCTTTCCGTTTCGAGCTTCCAGCTTTTGGCTTTTAGTGAGTAATGATTGATGGCTAAAGAATACAGTCGTACCCAGCGCATCGGTGACCAGATGCAGCGCGAGCTGTCGCAGCTCATCCGCCGCGAGATCAAGGACCCGCGCCTGGGCATGGTCACCATCACCGCCGTCGAGGTGAGCCGCGATCTCGGCCACGCCAAGGTCTACACCACCGTGATGGGAGTCGACGAAGGTGAGGCGGTCGCCCAGAACCTGGAAATCCTCAATGACGCCGCCGGCTTCCTGCGCATGCAACTGGGCAGGGTGATGAAGCTGCGCAGCGTGCCGCAGTTGCATTTCCACTTCGACGAGAGCATCGCCCGTGGCGTCCACCTGTCGGCGCTGATCGAGCGCGCGGTGGCCGAAGACAACAAGCATCGGGACGAGTGAGCGTGGCCCAGGTCAAACGTATCCGCCGCGATGTCAGCGGCATCATCCTGCTCGACAAGCCGCGCGGGCTGACTTCCAACGCCGCGTTGCAGAAGGTCCGCTGGCTGCTCAACGCCGAGAAGGCCGGGCACACCGGCAGCCTCGATCCCCTGGCCACCGGCGTGCTGCCGCTGTGCTTCGGCGAGGCGACCAAGTTCTCCCAATACCTGCTGGATGCCGACAAGGGCTACGAAACCGTGGCCCAACTGGGCGTGATCACCAGCACCGGTGACGCCGAGGGCGAAGTCCTCGAGCGTCGCGAGGTGACCGTTGGTCGCGCCGAGCTGGAGGCGCTGCTGCCGCGTTTCCGTGGGGAAATCAAGCAGATACCTCCGATGTACTCGGCTCTCAAGCGCGATGGCCAGCCGCTCTACAAACTGGCGCGAGCTGGTGAAGTAGTGGAGCGCGAGGCGCGTTCTGTTACTATTGCGCGCCTGGAATTGCTGGCCTTCGAACAGTCGCAGGTACGACTGGCCGTGGCGTGCAGCAAGGGTACCTATATCCGTACCCTGGTCGAGGACATCGGCCAGTTGCTCGGTTGCGGCGCCCATGTCGCGGAACTGCGTCGTACCCTGGCCGGGCCGTTCAGCCTGGACCAGACCGTCACCCTGGACGAACTGATCCAGGTGCACGAGGCGGAGGGTAGCGCCGCGCTGGACCGTTACCTGCTGCCGTCCGACAGCGGGTTGACCCATTGGCCGTTGCTGCAATTCTCGGAACACAGCGCGTACTACTGGCTGCACGGTCAGCCGGTACGAGCCCCGGAAGCGCCGAAGTTCGGCATGGTCCGGGTGCAGGATCACACTGGCCGCTTCATCGGTATCGGTGAGGTTGGCGAAGACGGGCGCGTTGCGCCGCGTCGACTGATTCGGTCCGCGTGACCGATGCGAGGGTGGCTGTCAACAGGCACGGTCATACCTCTTTTCTAAACACGGGAATCGTTCCCGGCCTGTTCACTCGAGGAGCCCAACATGGCACTGAGCGTCGAAGAAAAAGCCCAGATCGTTAACGAGTACAAGCAAGCTGAAGGCGATACCGGTTCTCCGGAAGTGCAGGTTGCCCTGCTGACCGCCAACATCAACAAGCTGCAGGATCACTTCAAGGCCAACGGCAAGGACCACCACTCCCGTCGTGGTCTGATCCGCATGGTTAACCAGCGCCGCAAGCTGCTGGACTACCTGAAGGGTAAGGACACCTCTCGTTACAGCGCCCTGATCGGTCGTCTGGGCCTGCGTCGCTAAGACGCAAGCGAGCTGGAAGCTGGAAGTCGGAAGCTGGAAGTGAGACATCGTTCTTGCTTCCAGCTTTTGGCTTTCAGCTTCAAGCTTTTCTAGGGACTGCATCGGGTCCGACTCCCGGCATTTCCACCGATTTCCCCAAGGCAACAAAGAGAAGGAAAACACCGTGAATCCGGTAACCAAGAAATTCCAGTTCGGTCAGTCGACCGTAACCCTCGAGACCGGCCGCATCGCCCGCCAGGCTTCTGGCGCCGTGCTGGTGACCGTCGACAACGACGTCTCCGTGCTGGTCACCGTGGTTGGCGCCAAGCAAGCCGACCCGGGCAAGGGCTTCTTCCCGCTGTCTGTGCACTACCAGGAAAAAACCTACGCCGCCGGCAAGATCCCCGGCGGTTTCTTCAAGCGTGAGGGCCGTCCTTCCGAGAAGGAAACCCTGACCTCGCGCCTGATCGACCGTCCGATCCGCCCGCTGTTCCCGGAAGGCTTCATGAACGAAGTGCAGGTCGTCTGCACCGTGGTCTCCACCAGCAAGAAGACCGATCCGGACATCGCCGCGATGATCGGCACCTCCGCCGCCCTGGCCATCTCCGGCATTCCGTTCAGCGGCCCGATCGGCGCCGCCCGCGTGGCCTATCACGCCGACACCGGCTACCTGCTGAACCCGAACTACGAGCAGCTCAAGGCCTCCAGCCTGGACATGGTCGTGGCCGGCACCGAAACCGCCGTACTGATGGTGGAGTCCGAGGCTGAGGAGCTGACCGAAGACCAGATGCTCGGCGCCGTGCTGTTCGCCCACCAGGAATTCCAGGCCGTTATCCAGGCCGTCAAGGAGTTCGCCGCCGAAGCCGGCAAGCCGACCTGGAACTGGACCGCCCCGGCCGAGAACACCGAGCTGCTGAACGCCATCAAGTACGAGTTCGGCGCAGCCATCTCCGAGGCCTACACCATCACCATCAAGCAGGACCGCTACAACCGTCTCGACGAGCTGCGCGACCAGGTGGTGGCGACCTTCGCCGGTGACGAGGAAGGCAAGCCTTCCGTCGGTGAGGTGAAGGATGCCTTCGGCCTGATCGAATACCGCACCGTGCGCGAGAACATCGTCAACGGCAAGCCGCGCATCGACGGTCGCGACACCCGCACCGTGCGTCCGCTGAAGATCGAAGTCGGCGTGCTCGACAAGACCCACGGCTCGGCGCTGTTCACCCGCGGCGAGACCCAGGCCCTGGTCGTCGCTACCCTCGGCACCGCCCGCGACGCGCAACTGCTCGACACCCTGGAAGGCGAGCGCCGCGACAGCTTCATGCTGCACTACAACTTCCCGCCCTACTCGGTCGGCGAGTGCGGCCGCATGGGCAGCGCCGGTCGCCGCGAAATCGGCCACGGCCGTCTCGCCCGCCGTGGCGTGCAGGCCATGCTGCCGAAAGGCGACGAGTTCCCCTACACCATCCGCGTGGTTTCCGAGATCACCGAATCCAACGGTTCCAGCTCGATGGCCTCCGTGTGCGGCGCCTCCCTGGCGCTGATGGACGCCGGCGTGCCGATGAAGGCGCCGGTGGCCGGTATCGCCATGGGCCTGGTGCTGGAAGGCGAGAAGTTCGCCGTCCTGACCGACATCCTCGGTGACGAAGACCATCTGGGCGACATGGACTTCAAGGTAGCCGGTACCGCCAAGGGCGTCACCGCGCTGCAGATGGACATCAAGATCCAGGGCATCACCGAAGAGATCATGGAGATCGCCCTGCAGCAGGCCCTGGAAGCACGCCTGAACATCCTCGGCCAGATGAACCAGGTGATCGCCGAGTCGCGCAGCGAGCTGTCGGAGAATGCCCCGGCGATGCTGGCGATGAAGATCGACTCGGACAAGATCCGCGACGTGATCGGCAAGGGTGGCGCGACCATCCGCTCCATCTGCGAAGAGACCAAGGCCTCGATCGACATCGAGGACGACGGTTCGGTGAAGATCTTCGGCGAGACCAAGGAAGCGGCCGAAGCGGCCAAGCAGCGCATCCTGGCGATCACCGCCGAGGCCGAGATCGGCAAGATCTACATCGGCCGCGTTGAGCGCATCGTCGACTTCGGCGCCTTCGTCAACATCCTGCCCGGCAAGGATGGCCTGGTGCACATCTCGATGCTGAGCGATCAGCGCGTCGAGAAGGTCACCGACGTTCTGAAGGAAGGCCAGGAAGTGAAGGTGGTGGTGCTGGACGTGGACAACCGCGGCCGCATCAAGCTGTCCATCAAGGACGTGGCGGCTGCCGAAGCCTCCGGCGTCTGAGTCGGCTTCGCCGATTGAAAAAGGGCCCTTCGGGGCCCTTTTTCTTTCCGCCGTAGGGTGGGCTGAAGCCCAGCCTACGGAAGGGACAAAAAAGCCCGGCGCGATGGCCGGGCTTTTTTCGTTACGGGCGCGGGCTTAGTTGCCGTACACCGGGAACTTGGCGCACACCGCCTTGACCTGCTCGCGGACGCGGTCGACGACCGACTCGTCGCCCATGTTCTCGAGGATGTCGCAGATCCAGCCGGCCAGTTCGCGGCACTCGGCTTCCTTGAAGCCACGGGTGGTGACCGCCGGGGTACCGATGCGCAGGCCGGAGGTGACGAACGGCGAGCGCGGGTCGTTGGGCACGCTGTTCTTGTTGACGGTGATGTAGGCGCGGCCCAGGGCGGCGTCCGCATCCTTGCCGGTGATGTCCTGCTTGATCAGGCTGAGCAGGAACAGGTGGTTCTGGGTGCCACCGGACACCACGTCGAAGCCCCGCTCGATGAACACCTGGGCCATGGTCTGGGCGTTCTTCACCACCTGCTGTTGGTAGGCCTTGAACTCGGGCTGCAGGGCTTCCTTGAAGCACACGGCCTTGGCGGCGATCACGTGCTCCAGCGGGCCGCCCTGGGCGCCCGGGAAGACGGCGGAGTTGAGCTTCTTCTCGATCTCCTCGTTCTTGCGGGCCAGGATCAGGCCGCCGCGCGGGCCGCGCAGGGTCTTGTGGGTGGTGGTGGTGACCACGTCGGCGAACGGCACCGGGTTCGGGTAGACGCCGGCGGCGACCAGGCCGGCCACGTGGGCCATGTCGACGAACAGGTAGGCACCGACCTTGTCGGCGATGGCGCGGAAGCGGGCGAAGTCCAGCACCTGCGAATAGGCGGAGAAGCCGGCGACGATCATCTTCGGCTTGTGCTCGACGGCCAGGCGCTCGACTTCGTCGTAGTCGATCAGGCCATTGCCGTCGATGCCGTACTGCACGGCGTGGTACAGCTTGCCGGAGGAGGACACGCTGGCGCCGTGGGTCAGGTGGCCGCCGTGGGCCAGGCTCATGCCGAGGATGGTGTCACCGGCGTTGAGCAGGGCCAGGTAGACCGCGCTGTTGGCCTGCGAGCCGGCGTGCGGCTGGACGTTGGCGTAGTCGGCGCCGAACAGCTCCTTGGCGCGGTCGATGGCCAGTTGCTCGACGATGTCGACGTATTCGCAGCCACCGTAGTAGCGCTTGCCCGGATAACCTTCGGCGTACTTGTTGGTCAGCACGCTGCCCTGGGCTTCCATCACCGCCGGGCTGGTGTAGTTCTCGGAGGCGATCAGCTCGATGTGCTCTTCCTGGCGCTGGGCTTCCTGCTCCATCGCGGCAAAGAGTTCGGCATCGTAGCGGGCGAGGGTCAAATCACGGCTGAACATGGCGGTCCTCTAAGGATCGGTGCGGGGAAAAGGCGCGCATTTTAACCCATCCGTGGAGTGCAGGGGTATGAAAGCCGGTCACGTCACGGACAAGCGGGGTTCATGGAGGAGGCGGGAGAGCGCTGGAGGCTGGAAGGCTGGACGAAAAAGCGGTCCGGGGGTTGAGGGCTTGCTCCTGCGTGTTTATTGAGGCCGCTGTTGTAGGAGCCAGCTTGCTGGCGATGCTTTGGTGTTGCTGGTGATCGCGCGCATGGCGCGCTCCTACAGGTCGGCATCGAGGCCGTGTTTGTAGGAGCGGCGGGGACGCCCAGTTCCATGGCCGCGATCGGCTCCTGGGTGCCGTTTAGTCGAGCATGAACAGCGCCGCGCCGCCGAACTGTGCGGCGAGCTGCTGGGAGGGCATCGGTTTGCCGAACAGGAAGCCCTGTACCTCGTCGCAGTGGTGTTCGCGCAGGAACTCCAGTTGCGCGTGGCTTTCCACGCCTTCGGCGATCACCGTCAGGTTGAGGCTGTGGGCCATGGCGATGATGGCGCGGGCGATCTGGGCGTCCTGCTCGCCGCAGGGCAGGCCGTCGACGAAGCTGCGGTCGATCTTCAGCACGTCGATGGGGAAGCGCTTGAGGTAGTTGAGCGAGGAGTAGCCGGTGCCGAAGTCGTCCACCGCCACGGACAGGCCCAGGCGCTTGAGGTCGGCGAGGGTCTGCATGGCGGCGTCGACATCGCGCATCAGGATGCTTTCGGTGATTTCCAGTTCCAGGCAGCCCGGCGCCACGCCGCTGTCTGCGAGAATCGTGGCGATACGCTCGGTGAGCCCGCCTTCGGCGAACTGGCGGGCGGACAGGTTGACGGCGATCTTCGGCAACTGGATGCCCTTGGCCTGCCAGAGCTTGAGTTGCCGGCAGACTTCCCTGAGCACCCAGTCACCGACCTGTACCACCAGGCCGAGTTCTTCCAGCACCGGGATGAACTGGTCGGGCGATACCTGCCCGCGCCTCGGATGGTGCCAGCGCAGCAGCGCCTCGGCCCCGGTCAGGCGCTGGCCGTTACCGCTGAACTGCGGCTGGTAGTGGACGACGAACTCGTTCTGCTCCAGGGCGTGGCGCAGGTCGCTCTCCAGTTCCAGGCGTTCCAGCGCGGTGGCGTTCATCTCCGCCTGGTAGAACTGGAAGTTGTTCTTGCCGCGCTCCTTGGCGTGGTACATGGCGGTGTCGGCGTTCTTCATCAACTGGCTCAGCTCGCGGCCGTCCTGCGGGCTGAGGGCGATGCCGATGCTGGCGGTGACGAAGAACTCGCGGCCTTCGAGGATGAACGGCCGGGCCAGGCTGGCGAGGATCTGTTCGGCGACGTGGATGGCGCGGTTCAGCGCGTTCTCGCGGGTGGAGCGCGATTGCAGCAGCAGGGTGAACTCGTCGCCGCCCATGCGCGCCACGGTGTCGTCCTCGGCGACGCAGGCGGCCAGGCGGATCGCCACGTCCTTGAGCATGCGGTCGCCGGCGGCGTGGCCGAGCGAGTCGTTGATCGGCTTGAAGCGGTCGAGGTCGAGGAACATCAGCACCACCCATTCCTGGTGCCGCTCGGCGTGCAGCAGGGCGGTGTGCAGGCGATCCTGGAACAGCGTGCGGTTGGGCAGGTGGGTGAGGGCGTCGTAGTAGGCCAGGCGGTGGATGCGCTGCTCGCTGGCCTTGCGCTCGCTGATGTCGCTGAAGAAGCACACGTAGCTGACCAGGTCGCCTTCCTCGTCCTGCACCGCGGTGATCCCCACCCAGGCCGGGAACGGCTCGCCGTCGCGGCGCTTGAGCCACAGCTCGCCTTCCCAACTGCCGCGCATGTTGAGCTGGGCGAGCACGTATTGCAGTTGCTGGGCCTGCTGGTGGTCGGCGGTGAGCATGCCCGGCATCTGGTCGAGGACTTCCGCCGGGCGGTAGCCGCTGACCCGGGTGAAGGCTTCGTTGACCTGCACGATGTAGCCGGCCGGGTCGGTGACCAGGATCGCCGAGGTGGAGTGGGCGAACACCGTGGCGGCCATGCGCAGTTCCTTCTCCGCGCGGCGCTGCTGGCTGATGTCGCGGGCCACGCCGAGCAGGCCCTCGAAGGCGCCGATGTCGTCCCACATCGGGCTCAGGCGCAGCTCCATGGGAATCTTGCGGCCGTCGGCATGCAGCGCGTCGAAGACGAACATCTGCGGACGCAACTGCTCGCGTAATTCGGCCAGGTGCTGCGGGTCGCACAGCGCGGCGAGCAGGCGGTCGCGCATGGCATAGGCGCCGTCGAGCTGGCGCGGGTTGGCCAGCACGCCGTGCAAGCCGTTGCGGATCAGCCAGTCGTTGTCGTAGCCGAGGACGGTCTGCGCCGACGGGCTGATGTAGTTGAGTTCGAGGTTGCTGTCGGTGGAATAGATGATGTCGCTGATGCTGTTCGCCAGCAGCCGGTAGCGCTGCTCGCTGGCCTGTAGCGAATGGCTGGCCTCGATCTGCTCGGTGACGTCCTTGGCCACGCCGATCAGCCGGCTGACGCGGCCCTGCGGGGAGCGGCTCAGCGCCTGCTCGCGGATGTCGAACCAGTGCCAGGTGCCGTCGCGATGCCGCCAGCGCAACTGGCAGGTGAGCAGTTGGCCGTCGCCGACCACCTGCTGCAGGTTGCGCATGCGCCGGTACAGCTCGTCATCGTCGGGGTGGAGGATCTTTTCCCACATCCGCTCGCCGAGGGCGCGCAGTTCGTCCTTGCTGTAGCCGAGCTCGGGGCCGAGGCGGTGGTTGTGGAACAGCACGCGGCGGTTCTGGACGTCATGCACGTACAGGGTGTCGGGCAGGCTGTCGATCACCTGCGACCAGAAGCGCTCGCGCTCGATCAGCGACAGTTCGATGCGCTTGCGGGCGGTGACGTCGTGGATGCTGAGCGGCACGGACCGGTAGCCGCTGGCCTGCTCCGGCAGGTGTACCTGTATCCACAGATGCCGCTCGTGGCCCTGCGGCGTGACGATGCGGCGCTCCATCTCGATCAGCCGCTGGCCACCGAGCAGGGCGGTCAGCAGGTGGAAACGGAAGCCGTCCGGGCGCAGCGGTACCCGGACGATCAGGTGTTGCCGGACCATGTCGGGCGAATCCAGGCCGAGCAGGCGCAGGGCCATCTGGTTGGCTTCGCTGAGACGCAACTGGTCCAGCAGTTCGAGGTGCCGCCCGGGGTGGGCGTCGAGCCAGCGCTTCAGGGATTGGCCATCGCTCAGCCCCAGCCGGGAGAGCTGGTCGTGCAGCCCGCTCAGGTCGAGGACGCACAGGCCGCTGCCGCTGCCCTCGAAGATGTCCTGGTAGCGTCGCTGGGCCTCCTGCATCGCCTGTAGCGAGCGGCGCTTGTCGGTGATGTCGCGCAGCAGATGGTAGAGGATGGACAGGCTGAAGAGCGCGCCGAGGACGACCAGCCACGGCGTGGCACCCGACGATAGCCACGGGCTGTCGTCGGCCAGTTGTGGCGCGTATTGCGCATGCAGGTGCCAGCCGAGCAGCCCAGGCAGCACCAGCGCGAGGACCAGCAGCACGACCTGTGCCGGACCGCGCAGGCGGCCCGCCAGGGGGCTGGCAGCGGAGGTGCGCGACTGCGCTGGGCGAGGGGCTGTGGGCACGGCTGGATTTCCTGCTGGTCGGCATGACCGGGACTGCGGCGGCGCGAGGCCCGCCCTCGATCAAGTGCACGCGATACGGTGGGTATCGGCATCCTCTCGAGAATATGAAGGCCGCCGACGTGCTACCGGTCGGGTGCAGCGGGCTAGCATGCCCTTAAATGTGGCCAGGTGCCAGCCCAGCCGACGTATGTACTTCCGCAGTGTCCGGCCTGGTGCTTCCTGTATACGGCAGCCCGGATATTCATTGCCGAAGGCTATGACTTCAGCTCATGGCGCCTTGAGTTTTTATGGTTACCGGCCGCTGGGAAGCGGGTGATAAAAATCCTCGCGACTGGCTCATCCAACGACAACTAAAGAGCGAACGCGACATGCCCACATTTCCTATCCTGCCCTTCGCTCCTTTCGTTCCCGTTCCTGCGCCGCAGGAGCATCGCCGAGCCAGCCCGTAGCGCTCGACTTCCACTGAACTCCTGACTTCGCCTGGCGTATCCGCGCCGGGCCATGCCGTGGGCGGTTTCTGGCCGCTCAGGCATACGCATGTCCAGCCACTTGGTACGAGGTATCCATGAAACAGCTCGCTCTCTACATCGGTGAAGGCTTCGAAGGTCCCGGCGTCAACGCCGCGCACATCAACATCCTGCTCGGCCCGCGCAACGGCCCCGCCGGCCAGGCCTTCGCCAGCAGCCTGGCCTCGCCCAGCCAGGGCCACTGCCCGTTCATGGTGATCGCCCAGCCGAACATCCCGGTCAAGCCGATGACCCTCTACGTGAACAAGGCCCCGATCGGCGGCGACCTGCACGCCAACGCCACCTGGGGCGCATCCCAGGCCGGCATCGCCAAGGCCGTCACCGAGGCCCTGCTGGACGGCACCCTGCCGGCTGAAGCCGAGGACGAGTGGGCCGTCGTCACCGCCAACTGGGTCAACCCGGCCTGCGACGACCTGGATGCCGTCTACCTGAACAACTACAACGCCTGCCGCACCGCCATCCGCGCGGCGCTGGCCTGCAAGCCCGAGCGCGCGCAGTTGGCCGACGTGGTCGGGCAGATCGCCAACCCCTTCTACACCCCCAAAGCCTGAGGTCGCCGCCATGCAATACATCCGTCTCGGCAACTCCGGCCTGCAGGTCTCCAAGCTGTGCCTGGGCACCATGAACATGGGCACCCCGGACTGGAAGCCATGGATCTTCGACGAGCAGCGCAGCGAACCGATCGTGAAGCACGCGCTGGACGCCGGGGTGAATTTCATCGACCTGGCCGACTTCTACTCCGCCGGCGTCGGCGAGGAAGTGGTGGGGCGCATCCTCAAGCGCCTGGTGCGCCGCGAGGACATCGTGGTCACCACCAAGGTCGGCTACGGCACCCGCCAGGGCATCAACGCCAGCGGCCATTCGCGCAAGCACATCATGGACAGCATCGACGCCTCCCTGGCCCGCCTGGGCATGGACTACGTCGACATCTACATGCTGCATTTCTATGACGTGAACACCCCGGTGGAAGAGGCGATGGGCGCGCTGAACGACATCGTCCGCGCCGGCAAGGCCCGCTACATCGGCGTGTCCACCATGCTCACCGGTCAGTTGGCGAAGATCCTCATGGCCTGCGAGCGCAACGGCTGGGCCAGGCCGATCAACATGCAACTGCAATTGAACTGCGCCTACCGCGAGGAAGAGCGCGAGATGATCCCGTTCTGCCGCGACCAGGGCCTCGGCGTCTCAGTGTTCAGCCCGCTGGCCCGCGGCCTGCTGACCGGCGATGCGCAATCCACGCGCAACCAGACCGATTTCTTCACCCAGCAGATGTACGCCGACGAGGCCTCCTTCGAGATCGCCCGCTCGGTGCAGCGCGTGGCCCAGCGCCGCGGCGTGAGCAACGCGCAGATCGCCCAGGCCTGGGTGCTGGGCCACCCAGGCGTGGACTGCATGCTGGTGGGCGCCGACACCACCGCGCAGTTTGACAGCGCCCTGGCCGCCCTGGAGACGCGCCTGGACGAGGAAGAACTGTACGAGCTGGAGCGCAACTACACGCCCTGCGACGTCATCAACGACTACACCGCCGGCAAGCGCATCCTCCGCGTGGCCCGGCCGATGCGCGAGACCTTTTCGCTGACGGAGGCCGTGGCATGAGCGCACTGCTGAAAGCCGGCCACTACATCGACGGACAGTGGCACAGCGGCGGCCCGACCTACGCGGTCCGCAACCCGGCCACCGGCGAGGTGGTCGTCGAAGTGCCGCGCGGCGGCGCCGAGGAAACCAACGCCGCCATCGCCGCCGCCGAGCGCGCCCTGCCGGCCTGGCGCGGGCTGCTGGCCAAGGAACGTGCGGCGCGCCTGCGCCGCTGGGCCGAACTGATGCTGGCCAGCCAGGACGAACTGGCGCGCCTGCTCAGCCGCGAACAGGGCAAGCCGCTGGCCGAGGCGAAAGGCGAGGTGGCCTACGCCGCCAGCTTCCTCGAATGGTTCGCCGAGGAAGCCAAGCGCGTGTACGGCGACGTGATCCCCTCGCACAAGGCCGACGCGCGCATCGTCGTCACCAAGCAGCCGATCGGCGTGGTGGCCGCCATCACCCCGTGGAACTTCCCCCTGGCCATGGTCACCCGCAAGGTCGGCCCGGCCCTGGCGGCGGGCTGCACGCTGATCCTCAAGCCCTCGGAAGAAACGCCGCTGTCGGCCTTCGCCCTGGCCGTGCTGGCCGAGCAGGCGGGCATCCCGGCCGGCGTGTTCAACATCGTCTCCGGCGACGCCCCGGCCATCGGCGGCGCGCTGCAGGCCTCCGGCGTGGTGCGCAAGCTGTCGTTCACCGGCTCCACCCGCACCGGCAAGCTGCTGATGCGCCAGGCCGCGGACACCCTGAAGAAGGTCTCCCTGGAACTGGGCGGCAACGCGCCCTTCATCGTCTTCGCCGATGCCGACCTGGACGCCGCGGTGCGCGGCGCCATGGCCTCGAAGTTCCGCAACACCGGGCAGACCTGCGTGTGCGTCAACCGCTTCTACGTGCAGGACGAGGTGTACGAAGCCTTCACCGCCAAGCTCGCCGAAGCGGTGCGCGCGCTGCGCGTGGGCAACGCCCTGGAAGGCGACACCGAGCAGGGCCCGCTGATCAACGAAGCGGCCCTGGCCAAGGTCGAGCAGCACGTCGGCGATGCTCTGGAGAAGGGCGCCCGGCTGCTCTGCGGCGGCCAGCGCCATGCCCTGGGCGGCACCTTCTACGAGCCCACGGTGCTGGCCGAGGCGAACGCCGGGATGCTGATCGCCGGCGAGGAAACCTTCGGCCCGGTGGCCGCCTGCTTCCGCTTCCGCGACGAGGCCGAGGCGCTGCGCCTGGCCAACGACACGCCCTACGGCCTGTCCGCCTACTTCTACAGCCGCGACATCGGCCGCGTCTGGCGCATGGCCGAGGGCCTGGAGGCGGGCATGGTCGGCATCAACGAAGGGATCATCTCCACCGAGGTGGCGCCCTTCGGCGGCATCAAGGAATCCGGCCTGGGCCGCGAGGGCTCCAAGTACGGCCTCGACGACTACCTGGAGATCAAGTACCTGCTGCTCGGCGGCCTGTCCGACTGACGCCGCCCCGCATGCAGCCGCGGCCACGCCGCTAAGGAGTTCCGCCAACCGCCGCCGCCCCGACCGGTGCGGCGGCCACCCTTCCGTTCAGACAACAAGAAAAAGACTCGGAGACGATCATGTCGGGTAACACAGTCAGAATCGATGACCTGCCCATCGGCAGGTTCCACATCAAGATCGCCGGCCTCACCTTCGGCGCCCACTTCACCGACGGCTACATCCTCGGGCTGATCGGCATCGCCTTCACCCTGATCAGCCCGCAGATGAACCTCGACCCCTTCTGGCAGGGCCTGATCGGCAGCTCGGCGCTGCTCGGCCTGTTCTTCGGCAGCCTGTTCTTCGGCTGGATTTCCGACCACCTGGGGCGGCAGAAGATATTCCTCATCAGCTTCGTGCTGATCACCCTGGCGTCGGTGCTGCAGTTCCATGCCGAAACCGCGTTCCAGTTGTTCCTCTGCCGGGTGCTGATCGGCATCGGCCTGGGCGGCGACTTCAGCGTCGGCCACGCCATGCTCGCCGAGTTCGCGCCGAGGAAGCACCGTGGCGTGCTGCTCGGCTCCTTCAGCGTGGTCTGGACCTTCGGCTACGTCGCCGCCACCTTCGTCGGCACCGCCATGCTCGGCCTGGGCGACGACGCCTGGCGCTGGATGCTGGCATCCTCGGCGATCCCCGCCGCCATGATCCTGATCGCCCGCATCGGCACCCCGGAATCGCCGCGCTGGCTGGTGCACAAGGGCCGCATCGCAGAGGCGCGGGCCATCGTCCACAAGCACCTGGGCGCGCATGTCGAACTGGATGACGAGATCGCCCAGCCGCACAGCGGCGGCTTCCGGCAGTTGTTCAGCGCGCAGTACCGCAAGCGCACCGCCTTCAACTGCCTGTTCTTCATCTGCATCGTCATGCCGTACTTCGCCATCTACACCTTCCTGCCGTCGATCCTGCAGACGATGGGACTGTCCGAAGGCTTCGGCACCGAGATGTTGCTCAATGCCTTGCTGGTGGTGGGTGCCCTGCTGGGCATCTGGTGCACGCTGAAGTTCAGCCGTCGCGGCTTCCTCATCAGCGCCTTCCTGATCCTCGCCGCCGCGCTGTTCCTGCTGGCGCTGCTGCCCGGCAACCTGGTTTGGCTGATGGTCGCGCTGTTCGGCCTGTTCACTCTGGTGCTCTCGGCGGTGAGCAACCTGGTCGGCGTCTACCCGGCGGAAAGCTTCCCCACCGAAGTGCGCGCCGGCGGCATCGGCCTGGCCACCGCCGCCAGCCGCCTGGGCTCGGCGCTGAGCACCTTCCTGCTGCCGGTCAGCGTGGCCGGCATCGGCCTCAACCCGACCATGGCCATCCTCGCCGGCATCCTGCTGTTCGGCGCGCTGATCTCCATGGCCTGGGCACCGGAGACCAAGTACCTGACGCTGGCCGACGCCGGTCGGGCCGAGGGCGAGGAGGACTTGCCGCAGGCCTCGCGCAAGGTCGCCACCGCGCTCTAGCCGGAGGCATGCCCGGGAGCCCCGTCGAGGCGGGGCTCCTAGGGATTGCTCACCAGCTCCAGCCAATCCTGGAAGCGCTGCACCTTGGACAGGCCGCGCTTGTCCGTGGGGATGTCCAGCCAGTAGCCATAGGGGCCGACCACCTCCGCCGGAGTGATCGGCAACAGGCTGCCATCGGCCAGTTCGCGCTCGATCATCTGCCGGTCGATCACCGCGATGCCGCCGCCGGCCAAGGCGGTGTGGATCACCTGGTCGAGGGTGCTGAACTCGATGCCCTGGCTGGCGTCCACGTCCGCGCGGCCCATGGCCTCCAGCCAGTTTTCCCAGACCTTCAGGCGCTTGCTCTCATGAAGGATGTGCAACAACGGATGGGCGTCCAGTTCGGGCGGTCGCTCGTCGTCGAACAGCTCCGGGCTGGCCACGGCGATGTGCCGTTCCATCACCAGCAACTGGCTGTGGCAATGGGGCGCCGCCTCCAGGCCGAAGCGGATTCGGCAGTCCAGCTCGGCGGGGCTGTCGTTGTCGAGCTGGTTGGTGACGCTCAGGCTGATGTCCGGGTAGCGCTGCAGGAAGCTGCGCAGGCGCGGCGACAGCCAGCGGGTGGCCCAGGTCGGCGGCGCGAGGATGCGCAGGCGCTGGCGCAGGTTGGGGATGCGTACCGACTGCAGGGCGCGTTCGATCTGGTCGAAGGCCTCGCTCATGTGCGGCGACAGGCTGCTGCCGGACTCGGTCAGGGTCAGGCCGCGCGAGGTACGCACGAACAGGCTGACGCCCAGGTAGTCCTCCAGTTGCTTGATCTGCCGGCTGACCGCGCCCTGGGTGACGCTCAGGGCCTTCGCGGCGCGGCTGAAGCTGCGGTGCCGGGCGACTTCCTCGAAGACCCTGAGCATGTTCAGCGGGGGAAGAGAGCGCATGGGGGACGGTCTCCGGATGGGGCGTGCGGGGCACGCGGATCTTGTCGTTGTGCGCCGATTCTAGCGCCGTCGCGACCGTCCGATGTGCCCTCCGAGCATGCGTTTTTCTCGGGTTCTGCCTGCGATTTAGTCGTTTGTGCGCGGGCTGGACCAACGGTTAGTTTCCGCCGCACACACGCAGGCCCGGATGGCCTGGGCGTGCGGCACCCATAACGACAAAAACAGATACCGAGGCTTCCCAACGTGGCCAGACTTCACCTGCTGATCCGTCCCGAGCACATCCTGTTTCCCGCTCTGCTCGCCCTCAGTTCCACCGCCCTGGCCGTGCCGGTCACGGACAACCTGGACGTCGGTGGCGCCATCCGCGCGCGCTTCGACCACGACCCGGACCGAGATATCGACAAGGCCGGCTTCGACACCCTGATGCTGCGCGCCACCTACACCTCCGACACCTGGATCGGCGCGGCGCGCTACCGCTTCTACGGCAAGCACTATCCCTACCAGTACACCGACCGCATCGGCGACGTCGCCTTCGCGGAATACGCCTGGGTCGGCTATCGCTTCGACGCGGACCGCCAGGTGCAGGTCGGCCTCAACCAGATTCCCTTCGGCCTGCAACCGTTCTTCGGCAGCACCTTCTTCGAGACCCTGGGCAACGTGGTCGGCCTGGAGGACGTCTCCGCGGTGGGCGCCAAGTACATCCACCAGCAGGACGACTGGAACCTGCAACTGGGCGTCTACGGCCGCCCCGCCTGGCCGGGACGCGGCACCAGCAACGGCAGCACCTATTCCACGGTAGTGACCTCCGCCGACGACTACGTGCCCGAGGGCACCCGCAACCGGGAGCGGCAGATCGTCGTCGGGCGCCTAGCGCGCTCGCTGCAACTGGGCGACTGGAAATCCGAGGTGGGCGTGTCGGCGCTGACCTCGCGCCTGGAGAACAAGGACACTGGCAACGACGGCCGGCGCAACGCCTACGCGCTGCACTACCTGGGGCAGAACGGCCCCTGGGGCGTGCAGTTGCAGGGTGGCCGCCAGCAGATGTCGCCGCGCAATCCGGGTAGCGACGAGGTGGTGACCTTCGGCGGCTACGACGGCACCTTCAACGTCGCCAGCCGAGGCAATCTCTACGTCGGCGACCTCAGCTACAGTTTTCCCGGCACCTTCGCCGACGGCTGGATCAGCGGTGTGAAGGTCTACGGCAACTACAGCCGCTTCGACAAGTCGGCCAGCGGTTTCGATACCTCCGAGCGCTTCATCCTCGGCACCTCCTTCTCGGTGAGGTCCTTCTACATCGCCGTGGAATGGCTGAACGGCCGCAACGATCCCTACATCGGCGGCAGCAGCTATACCGACAGCTTGGCCCAGGGCGGCACGGACCACTGGGAAAACCAGTTGTACGCGAACGTCGGCTACTACTTCTAAGACTCCCGTCCAGGGCGGGGGAGGCTTGCGCCACTAGACTGGCGCAGAGTCAACTCCGTCGCCTGGAGCTGCTGCAATACTCAAGGCAGTGGAATCGTGTCGTC
The DNA here is from genome assembly GCF_904061905.1 of Zestomonas carbonaria. Lineage (GTDB taxonomy): Bacteria > Pseudomonadota > Gammaproteobacteria > Pseudomonadales > Pseudomonadaceae > Aquipseudomonas > Aquipseudomonas carbonaria. Next base: position 48,495 of record NZ_CAJFCI010000029.1, on the reverse strand, counting down.
GAGGCGGACGGAAAGGAGAGGTGAGTCGTGAAGCGCAAGATTCCTGCCCTCAATGCACTGAAGGCGTTCGAAGTGGCGGGAAGCACCGGCAGCTTCACCCGCGCGGCGGAACTGCTCAACGTGACCCAGAGCGCGGTCAGCCGGCAGGTGCGCCAGCTCGAGGAGCAGCTTGGCGAGCCCTTGCTGCAACGCCGCCACCATCACCTGCAACTCACCGATGCCGGGCGCATGCTGCTGCGCGCCTTGCAGCAGTCGTTCGACCGTATCGAGCTGACGGTGCGCGGCATCCAGCAGCGCCAGCACCTCAATCGCCTGCGCCTGAACGCGCCGCCGACCTTCGCCAGCCGCTGGCTGCTGCCGCGCCTCGGGCGCCTGCGCGAAGCCCATCCGGGACTGGAAGTGACCCTCACCACGCACTTGCAGGACAGCCTGGCCGAAACCGGCACCCTGGACTGCGCCATCCGTTTCGGCAACGGCGAGTGGGAGGGCCTGGACAGCTCGCTGCTGATGCACGAGCGGCACATCGCCGTGTGCGCGCCCGGCCTGCTGGCGCAACATGAGGAGCAGGGCGTGGAGCTGCGCAACATGACCCTGCTGCATGTGCTGGCCCGCGACGACCAGCGCTACCTGACCTGGCGCCACTGGCTGGACGCGGCGAAGATCCAGGGCGTCGACTTGCAGGGCGGCTACGAGTTCGACCTGCTGGACATGGCTATCCGCGCCGCCATCGACGGCCTCGGCGTGACCATGGCCGACCGTCAGATGGTGGCCCGCGAACTGATCGCCGGGCAGTTGGTGCAACTGCTCGACGTGGAGGTCGAAGGGCACCAGTCCTACTGGTGGGTCAACCGTCCGGGGCAGGAGCTGCCCGAGCACGTCGAGCGCTTCCGCGACTGGCTGATGGAAGAAGTGCGCCAGGCCGAACGCAGCCTCGGCAGCTCGCCGCACATCGTCAGCCTGCAATGAAGGTCGGCCGCCGGCGCCTCGCCCGAAGCGACGGCGGCCCCTGGATAGTCGCGCCTGGTAACCTGCGTTTTTCGCATGTTACTTCGCTCTATTAATCGTTTGTCCCCGCTGCGCCCCATGCCGAAACTGGGGCTCATCAAACAACGACAAGAGTGAGCCTCATGCCTGCCTGCCCCGGTCATCCGGCGCGGCTTCGCGCCTGCCCCATCGCCCTCCTGTCGTGTTCCCGTTCCCGCGTCGTCCACGTTTGCGCTTGAACCACAGGAATGCCCATGCGTACTGATCGAAACTTCATCGACGGCCGCTTCGTCGAACCTTCCGCAGCCCATATCGACGTCTTCGATCCGGCCAGCGAAGCCCGTATCGCCGAAGTGCCCTCCGCCAGCGAGGCTGACGTGCTGGTCGCGGTCGAGGCTGCGCAGCGTGCCCAGCGCGAGTGGGCCAGGCTGCCGGCCATCGAGCGCGGCGAGCACCTGCGGCGCTTCGCCGAGGCCATCGAACGCAATGCCGCGCGCATCGGCGAGGCGCTGGCCCGCGAGTCGGGCAAGAGCGTGCAGGACGCCACCAGCGAAGCGTTCTACGCCGCGCAGATCACCCGCTACCACGCTGAGTGGGCGCGGCGCATCGAGGGCGAGGTGATCCCCAGCGACTCCCGCGACGAGACCATCCTGCTACAGCGCGAGCCGATCGGCGTGGTGGCCTGCCTGATCCCGTTCAACTATCCGGTCTATACCCTGCTGCGCAAGGTCGCCCCGGCGCTGATCACCGGCAACGCCGTGGTGGTGCGGCCGAGCAACAACACCCCGACCTCGGCCTTCGAGATCGCCCGCGCCGCCGCCGAGGCCGAACTGCCGGCCGGTGTGTTCAACGTGCTGACCATGCACCACGAGGTGGCCGCCACGCTCTGCCAGCACCCGGCGGTGGGCATGATCACTCTGACCGGCAGCGTCGGCGCCGGGCGCACGGTGCTCGACTACTGCAAGGCGAACATCGCCAAGCCGTCCCTGGAACTGGGCGGCAAGACCCCGGCGATCATCGAGGCCGACGCCGACCTGGAGCAGGCCGCCAGCGCCATCGCCGCGTCCAAGACCACCCACTGCGGCCAGTTGTGCACCGCCATCGAGCGGGTCTACGTGCAGGCTAGCGTGCACGACCGCTTCCTCGCCCTGCTGCGCGAGAAGCTTGCCGCCGTGCGCATCGGCGACCGCGCCGAGGACCCGGCGCGCATGGGCCCGCTGGTCAACGCCCGTTCGCGCCAGGAGATCCACGCCAAGGTACAGCGCGCCCTGGCCGAGGGCGCGCAACTGGAGTGTGGCGGCGTGCTGCCGGAAGGCCCTGGCCACTTCTACCCGGCGACCCTGCTGAGCAATTGCCGCCAGGACATGGAGATCGTCCAGGAGGAAATCTTCGGCCCGGTGCTGCCGGTGCTGCGCTACGAGACCCTGGACGAAGCCCTGGCCATGGCCAACGACCACCAGTTCGGCCTGTCCTCGGTGCTCTACAGCGAGAGCTACCGCACGGCGATGAAGGTGGCCAACGCCATCGAGGCCGGCGAGCTGTACGTCAATCGCACCCCCGCCGATCCCTACCAGGGCTTCCATGCCGGCTGGAAGCGCTCGGGCCTGGGCGGCGACGACGGCAAGCACGGGATGCTGGAGTTCACCCAGACCCGCCTGGTGGTCCTGAAGTACTGATCCGCCGTCGCGGGGCGTTGCCTGCGCCCCGCGTCCGGCCTGGCTTTCCGACAACCCGCCGGCGACGATGCCGGCCACGAGACGCATGATGAAAAAAACAATAAGTGCAGAGGCCATGCCCATGGCCGTTCCGTCCAACGCCAACCTGTCCCGCTACCTGCAACTGGCGCTGCTGGTGCTCGCCGCCGGCGCCATCTACCCCATGCTCTACCTGCGCCAGGTGTACCAGAGCACCATGCTCGAGGCCCTGGCAATCAGCAACAGCGAGCTGGGCTACCTGTACTCGATCCTCGGCACCGCCTTCCTGCTCAGCTACCTGCCCAGCGGCTGGCTGGCCGACCGCCTGCCGCCGCGCTTCCTGATCAGCTTCTCGCTGCTGGGCACCGGCGCACTGGGGCTGTGGTACGCGCAACTGCCGGGGTTCAGCACCTTGCTGGTGATCTTCTGCGGCTTCGGCATCACCACCGGGCTGACCTTCTGGGCCTCGCTGATCAAGCGAGTGAACATGCTCGCCGGCGAGGCCGAGCAGGGCCGCTTCTTCGGCGTGCTCGACGGCGGCCGCGGGCTGGTGGAGGCGCTGCTGGCCACCGTGGCCATCGCGCTGTTCGCCTACGTCGCCGAGACCCGTGGCGAGCGCAATGCCGAGGGCCTGCAACTGGTGATCCACTTCTACGCCGCCTGCTGCATCGTACTCGGCGCCGTGCTGATGCTGCTGCGCGATCCCCAGGGCGTGAGCGCCGACAATGCCACTTCGGGCAAGGGCAACCTCTGGGAGGACCTGCGCATCCTGGCGAGGATTCCCGAGCTGTGGCTGGTCGCCGCCATCGTCTTCTGCGGCTACCACTTCTTCTGGGCCACCTACAGCTTCTCCGCCTACCTGGAAGAGGGCGGCTTCGGGCTGACCGCCACCATGGCCGGGCTGATCACCACCATCAAGCTGTGGATGCGCCCGGTGGGCGGCATCGGCGGCGGCTGGCTGGGCGACCGCTATTCCAAGATCGGCGTGCTGACCTGGGCCATGCTGCTCTCGGCGCTGGGCATGATCGGCCTGATCCTGCTGCCCAGCCTGCGCATGGTCGGCGTGCTGGTGTTCCTGGTGATCTTCATCGGCCTGATGACCTACGCCATCCGCGGGCTGTACTGGGCGATCCTCGACGATTGCCGGATACCGCTGCGGGTCACCGGCCTGGCCATCGGCATCATCTCCCTGGTCGGCTACTCGCCGGACGTTTTCCTGCCGCTGATCAACGGCTGGATCATCGACCGTTTCCCCGGCTTCGTCGGTTACCAGATCTATTTCTCCTATGTCGTGGTGGTGGGCCTGCTGGGCGTGGTCGCCACCCTCACCCTGAAGAAACGCATCCAGAAGAGAGCGGGCCAAGCATGAAAATCGTTTCCCTGCAGACCCACGTGGTCGCCGTCCCGCCGCCGCACATCGGTGGCATGTACTGGCTGTTCGTGACCCTCAAGACCGACTGCGGCATCGAGGGCGTCGGCGAGATCTACGCGGCGACCTTCCACCCGAAGGTCATGGTGCCGGCGATCGAGGACGTGTTCGAGCGCTACCTGCTCGACCAGGACCCGCACCACATCGAGCGCTTCTTCCGCCGCGCCTATTCCAGCGGCTTCACCCAGCGCTCGGACCTGACCATGATGGGCGTGGTCAGCGGCCTGGAAATGGCCTGCTGGGACATCATCGGCAAGGCGGCCAACAAGCCGGTGTACGAACTGCTCGGCGGCAAGGTCCACGAGCGCCTGCGTTCCTACACCTACCTGTACCCGAAGAACGCCCGGGGCGAGTACGACTACTCCGACCCGGACCTGGCCGCCGAGTGCGCGGTGCAGAACATGAACCTCGGCTTCACCGCGCTGAAGTTCGACCCGGCCGGCCCCTACACCGCGTTCTCCGGCCATCAGTTGTCGCTGGAGGTGCTGGAGCGCTGCGAGACCTTCTGCCGCAAGGTCCGCGAGGCGGTGGGCAACCAGTGCGACCTGCTGTTCGGCACCCACGGGCAGATGGTGCCGTCCTCGGCCATCCGCCTGGCCAGGCGCCTGGAGAAGTACGACCCGCTGTGGTTCGAGGAACCCATCCCGCCGGGCCAGGAAGAGGCCATGGGCCAGGTCGCGGCGAAGACCAGCATCCCCATCGCCACCGGCGAGCGGCTGACCACCAAGTACGAGTTCTTCCGCCTGTTGCAGGCCGGCGGCGCGTCGATCCTGCAAATGAACGTCGGACGCTGCGGCGGCCTGCTCGAAGGCAAGAAGATCGCTTCCATGGCCGAAGCCTTCTACGCGCAGATCGCCCCGCACCTCTACAACGGCCCCATCGGCGCGGCGGCCAGCTTCCAGTTGGCGGCCTGCACGCCGAACTTCCTGATCCAGGAAAGCATCGGCACCTGGGACGGCTTCCACGCGCAGATCCTCAAGAAGCCGCTGCACTGGGAAGACGGCTACATCATCCCCTCCAGCGAGCCCGGCCTGGGCGTCGAGCTGGACATGAACGTGGTGCGCCGCCATTCGCCCTACACCGGCGAGCGCCTGCACCTGCAGATGGGCCCCGACCCGGTGGACGTCAAGGACACCGCCCCGGCCAAAGGCTGACGCCAGGCCCGCCCCGTGAGGGGCGGGCGACCCGATTCATCTTCGCGGTAACGATATTCATGAAATACGACTACATCATCGTCGGCGCCGGCTCCGCCGGTTGCATCCTGGCCAGCCGCCTGAGCGAATCCGGCGAGCACAGCGTCCTGCTGCTGGAAGCCGGCGGCAAGGATTCCTCGCCCTGGTTCAAGATCCCCGTGGGCTTCGCCAAGCTCTACTACAACCCGACCTTCAACTGGATGTACTACAGCCAGCCGCAGGCACAGCTCGCCGGCCGCCAGTTGTACGCGCCGCGCGGGAAGGTGCAGGGCGGCTCCGGCTCGATCAACGCGATGATCTACGTGCGCGGCCAGGCCCACGACTTCGACGACTGGGCGGCCAATGGCAACGATGGCTGGTCGTTCAAGGACGTGCTGCCGTACTTCCGCAAGCTGGAATCGCACCCGCTGGGCGACAGCGAGTACCACGGCGCCAGCGGACCGATCCGCATCAGCCCGATGAAGGGCCAGACCCACCCGATCTGCGACGCCTTTCTCAAGGGCTGCGAAGAGCTGGGCTACCCGCGCAGCGAGGACTTCAACGGCGAGAATTTCGAAGGCGCCGGCATCTACGACGTCAACACCCGCGACGGCCAGCGCTGCTCCAGCAGCTTCGCCTACCTGCACCCGGCGCTGGGCCGGCCGAACCTGAGCGTCGAGCGCCACGCACAGGTGGAACGCGTGCTGTTCGATGCCGACAAGCGTGCGGTGGGCGTGAGCGTCACCCAGCACGGCGTGCGCCGGGAATTCCATGCCGCTCGGGAAGTGATCCTCGCCGCCGGCGCCGTCGATACGCCGAAGATCCTCCAACTGTCCGGCGTGGGCGACCGCGCCCTGCTCGAAGAGCACGCCATCTCAACCGTGCACCACCTGCCGGCGGTGGGCAAGAACCTCCAGGACCACCTCTGCGTCAGCTACTACTACAAGGCCGACATCCCGACCCTGAACGACGAGTTCGGCTCGCTGCTGGGCCAGGTGAAGCTCGGCCTGGAGTACCTGCTGACCCGCAAGGGACCGCTGTCGATGAGCGTGAACCAGAGCGGCGGCTTCTTCCGGGGCGACGACAGCCAGGAACACCCGAACCTGCAACTGTATTTCAACCCGCTGTCCTACCAGATTCCCAAGAGCAGCAAGGCCAGCCTCAAGCCGGAGCCGTACTCGGGCTTCCTGCTGTGCTTCAACCCGTGCCGGCCGACCAGTCGCGGCGAGGTGCGCATCGCCTCGAAGAACCCGGCCGACGCGGCGCTGATCGACCCCAACTACCTGAGTACGCAGAAGGACATCGACGAAGCCATCCAGGGCAGCCGGTTGATCCGCAAGATCATGAACGCGCCGGCGCTGAAAGCGGTGACCGTGGAAGAAGTCCTGCCCGGGCCGTCGGTGAACGACGACGAAGGGATGCTCCAGTACTTCCGCGAGAACTGCGGTTCGATCTACCACCTGTGCGGCAGTTGCGCCATGGGCGCCGACCCGCAGGACTCGGTGGTGGACAGCCGCCTGCGGGTGCATGGCCTGGAAGGTTTGCGGATCGTCGATGCGTCCATCTTCCCCAACGTCACCTCCGGCAACACCAACGCGGCGGTGATGATGGTGGCGGAGAAGGGCGCGGAAATGATTCTCCAGGATGCCGCCGGCCAGCAGCCTTCTGCCGCCGCGGACTCCCGCAAGGCGGTGGCGTAGCCGGCAACGCGCCCCGCTCTCGTAGGATGCGCCGTGCGCACCGATAGGGCGGATGACCACGGTGTTCTCCTGGCGTGACGCGAGCCTTCCTCCGGTAAACGGTGCGCCCTACAAGGGCTGCAAAGCCCGTTCTCGCGCTCCGTGCGAGGGCGCGGCCATGCCTTCGGTCGGGTGGTGGTCCGTGGCGCGGCGTGACGCATGCCGGGCGAATGGTGGGCAGGCCCCACTCTGGCGTATAGTTCGCGGTTTGCACCATTTTTACTTTCTGCGAGGTTTTCGTCTTGGCTCAATACGTCTACACCATGCACCGGGTGAGCAAGGTCGTTCCCCCGAAGCGTGAAATCCTCAAGGACATCTCTCTATCCTTCTTCCCCGGCGCCAAGATCGGCGTGCTTGGCCTGAACGGCGCGGGCAAGTCCACCCTGCTGCGCATCATGGCCGGCGTCGACAACGAGATCGACGGCGAGGCCCGGCCGATGCCGGGGATCAAGGTCGGCTACCTGCCGCAGGAGCCGCAACTCGATCCGCAGAAGACCGTGCGCGAGGTGGTCGAGGAGGCCGTGGGCGAGATCAAGCAGGCCCAGGCGCGTCTCGACGAGGTGTACGCCGCCTACGCCGAGCCGGATGCCGACTTCGACGCCCTGGCCGCCGAGCAGGCACGCCTGGAAGCCATCCTGCAGGCCGCCGACGGCCACAACCTGGAGCGTCAGCTCGAGGTTGCCGCCGACGCCCTGCGCCTGCCGCCGTGGGACGCCAGGGTCGAGCACCTGTCCGGTGGCGAGAAACGCCGCGTGGCGCTGTGCCGCCTGCTGCTGTCGGCTCCCGACATGCTGCTGCTCGACGAACCGACCAACCACCTGGACGCCGACTCCGTCGCCTGGCTGGAGCACTTCCTCCACGACTTCCCCGGCACCGTGGTGGCGATCACCCACGACCGCTACTTCCTCGACAATGTCGCCGGCTGGATCCTCGAACTGGACCGTGGCCACGGCATTCCCTACGAGGGCAACTACTCCGGCTGGCTGGAGGCCAAGTCCACCCGTCTGGCCCAGGAGGCCAAGCAGGAAGCCGCCCACGCCAAGGCCATGAAGGCCGAGCTGGAGTGGGTGCGCCAGGGTGCCAAGGCCCGCCAGGCCAAGTCCAAGGCGCGTTTGCAGCGCTTCGAGGAAATGCAGTCGCAGGAATTCCAGAAGCGCAGCGAGACCAACGAGATCTACATCCCGGCCGGTCCTCGCCTGGGCGACAAGGTCATCGAGTTCCACAACGTCAGCAAGGGCTACGGCGACCGCGTGCTGATCGAGAACCTCAGCTTCAGCGTGCCGAAGGGCGCCATCGTCGGCGTGATCGGCGGCAACGGCGCGGGCAAGTCGACCCTGTTCCGCATGATCATGGGCAAGGAGCAGCCGGATTCCGGCACCATCGAGATCGGCGACACCGTGCAACTGGCCAGCGTCGACCAGAGCCGCGACAGCCTGGACGGCAGCAAGACCGTCTGGGAGCAGGTTTCCGACGGGCTGGACATGATCAAGGTGGGCAGCTACGAGGTGCCTTCCCGTGGCTATGTCGGCCGCTTCAACTTCAAGGGCGCCGACCAGCAGAAGTTCGTCAAGGACCTCTCCGGCGGTGAGCGCGGCCGCCTGCACCTGGCGCTGACCCTGAAGCAGGGCGGTAACGTGCTGCTGCTCGACGAACCGTCCAACGACCTCGACGTGGAAACCCTGCGCGCCCTGGAAGACGCGTTGCTGGACTTCCCCGGCGCGGCCATCGTGATCTCCCACGATCGCTGGTTCCTCGACCGCATCGCCACCCACATCCTCTCCTACGAGGACGACGGCCAGGTGACCTTCTTCGAGGGCAACTACACCGAGTTCGAGGCCGATCGCAAGAAACGTCTCGGCGAGGCCGCTTCCCAGCCGCACCGCGTGCGCTACAAGAAGCTGGCGTAGTAGTGCTCTCGCAGGGTGCGCCACGTGCACCAACAGGACGCCTGGCGGTCCTTCCGGTGTACGGGGCGGATCCCACGAAAAACGGGGCCTGATGGCCCCGTTTTTCATGGCCGGTCGTCGGCGATTTACATAAGTGCACCAAAAAGATTCATAAAAGCGTCATTTCGCACTATCTAGGTGCCCGTCCGGATTGCTAGAGTCTCGCGCGCCAACGAATCACTCAGATGTGCCGGTGCAGACATGACCCAATCCGTCGACTCCTTCCTCGAGCGCCTCAAGCGCCGCGATCCCGATCAGCCCGAGTTCCACCAGGCGGTGGAAGAGGTGCTGCGCAGCCTGTGGCCTTTCCTGGAGGCCCATCCGCATTACCTCGAAGCCGGTATCGTCGAGCGCATCGTCGAGCCCGAACGTGCCGTCCTGTTCCGCGTACCCTGGGTCGACGACCAGGGGCGGGTGCGGGTCAACCGTGGTTTCCGCGTGCAGATGAGCAGCGCCATCGGCCCCTACAAGGGCGGCCTGCGCTTCCATCCCTCGGTGAACCTGGGCGTGCTCAAGTTCCTGGCCTTCGAGCAGGTGTTCAAGAACTCCCTGACCTCGCTGCCCATGGGCGGCGGCAAGGGCGGCTCGGACTTCGACCCGAAGGGCAAGAGCGAGGGCGAGGTGATGCGCTTCTGCCAGTCGTTCATGAGCGAGCTGTACCGCCACATCGGCGCCGATCTCGACGTGCCGGCCGGTGACATCGGCGTCGGCGCGCGTGAGATCGGCTACCTGTTCGGCCAGTACAAGCGGCTGTCCAACGAATTCACCTCGGTGCTCACCGGCAAGGGCCTGGCCTACGGCGGCAGCCTGATCCGCCCGGAAGCCACCGGCTACGGCTGCGTGTACTTCGCCGAGGAAATGCTCAAGCGTACCGGCCAAGGCTTCGACGGCCGCCGCGTGGCCATTTCCGGCTCCGGCAACGTGGCCCAGTATGCCGCGCAGAAGGTCATGGACCTGGGCGGCAAGGTGATCTCGTTGTCCGACTCCGAAGGCACCCTGTTCGCCGAGGCCGGCCTCGACGCGGAACAGTGGAACTACCTGATGGACCTGAAGAACGTCCGCCGCGGCCGCATCCGCGAGATGGCCGAGCGTTTCGACCTGCAGTTCCTCGGCGGCCAGCGACCCTGGGGGCTGGCGTGCGACATCGCCCTGCCGTGCGCCACCCAGAACGAGCTGAACGGCGAAGATGCCCGCACCCTGCTGAAGAATGGCTGTATCTGCGTGGCCGAGGGCGCCAACATGCCCTCGACCCTGGAAGCGGTGGACCTGTTCCTCGAGGCCGGCATCCTCTACGCACCGGGCAAGGCCTCCAACGCTGGCGGCGTGGCCACCAGCGGCCTGGAGATGAGCCAGAACGCCATGCGCCTGCACTGGACCGCCGGCGAGGTGGACCAGCGCCTGCACGGCATCATGCAGAACATCCACCATGCCTGCGTGCATCACGGCGAGGAGGGCGGTCGGATCAACTACGTGAAGGGCGCCAATATCGCCGGCTTCGTGAAGGTGGCTGATGCGATGCTGGCGCAGGGGGTGGTTTGACGTAGGTGCCGGGGGACGGTCCTGTCCCTCACCCCAGCCCTCTCCCGGAGGGAGAGGGATCTTTACGTGCACTCCCGGTCAGGTCGGCGCATTCCTTGTCCCCTCTCCCTCCGGGTGAGGGGCTGAGCCGTATCTCCTGCCCCGAGCTTTCCCTGTTTACTCACCCTACAAAAACTCACCCCTTCACACACACCACCTGTCGCAGCGTATGCACCACTTCCACCAGGTCACGCTGCGCCGCCATCACCGCGTCGATGTCCTTGTAGGCCATGGGGATCTCGTCGATCACTTCCTTGTCCTTGCGGCATTCGACATGGGCGGTGGCGCGGACCTGGTCTTCCACCGAGAAGCGCTTCTTCGCCTGGGTGCGGCTCATCACCCGGCCGGCGCCGTGGCTGCAGGAGCAGAATGACTCCTCGTGGCCCAGACCGCGGACGATGTAGCTCTTCGCACCCATGCTGCCGGGGATGATGCCCAGTTGGCCCTTCTGCGCCGACACCGCGCCCTTGCGGGTGACCAGCACCTCACGGCTGAAATGCCGTTCGCGCTGCACGTAGTTATGGTGGCAGTTGACCGCCTCCAGTTCGGCCTCGAACGGCTTGCGGATCACCCGGCGCGCGGCGTCGATCACCGCGTGCATCATCAGCGCGCGGTTCTGGCGGGCGAAGTCCTGGGCCCATTCCACCGCCTCCATGTAGTCGGCGAAGTGCCGGCTGCCTTCCTCGAAGTAGGCCAGGTCGCGGTCCGGCAGGTTGGCGATATGCTGGCGCATGTCGGCCTGTGCCAGCTCGATGAACAGCGTGCCGATGGCATTGCCGACCCCACGCGAGCCGCTGTGCAGCATGAACCAGACCTGCTCGGTCTCGTCCAGGCAGACCTCGATGAAATGGTTGCCGGTGCCCAGGGTGCCGAGGTGCTGGCGGTTGTTGGTCTTTGCCAGGCGTGGGTACTTGTCGGTGATGCGCTTGAAGCGACCGGACAGGGCGCGCCAGGCCTGGTCGGCGGCGGCCGGCACGTCGCTCCAGGCACCCTGGTCGTGCCTGCCGAAGGTCTTGCCGTGGGGTACCGCCTGCTCGATGGCGCGGCGCAGGCCGTGCAGGTTGTCCGGCAGGTCGGCGGCGACCAGCGAGGTGCGCGCGGCGATCATCCCGCAGCCGATGTCCACGCCGACCGCGGCGGGGATGATCGCGCCGACGGTGGGGATCACGCTACCGATGGTCGAGCCCTTGCCCAGGTGCACGTCGGGCATCACCGCGATGTGCTTGAAGATGAACGGCAGTTGCGCGGTGTTCAGCAGTTGCTGGCGGGCCTCCGGCTCGACTGGCACGCCGTCGGTCCAGAACTTGATCGGTTTACCGGCCATGGACGGGTTTCCGGGAGAGTGGAACACCATTCTATGCCCATGCCCCCGTCCGTAGCCCGGATGCAATCCGGGGCAAGCAGGCAGCCCAATTTCCCGGATTTCATCCGGGCTACATGGCCTTCAGTAGTGATACCACTTCAGCTCCAGGGAGACTTCGTTGACCGGCGCGGCCATCTGGCTGAACTCGCGCTGCGCGGACAGGCGCAGGCCGAGGTTGCGGGCCAGCTCCCACTGCTGGTTGAGCGATAGCGCGCGGCGTACCTCGCCATTGTGGAAGTAGTCTCCGCGCGCCTCGAGGCTCAGGTTGCCGAGGCCATTGCGCCACAGCAGGCCGGTATTGAACCCGGCGGCCGGGGCGATGAAGGCGGCGAAGTCTTCGTTGTGCTCGATGCGCAGGGTGCCGAGGGCGAAACCGAGCAGGTCGCCGCCCAGTTGCCAGCTACCGCCGGCGCCACCGCTCAGGTGGCTGACCAGCCGCTCGTCGCCGTCCTCGCCGAGCACCCGCTCCAGGCCGCCGCCAACCTGCCAGGACCACGGCTTGAGCAGCGTGTTGCGTGGCGTCAGCGAGCGGATATTGGCGAAGTCCAGGCGTTGCAGTTGCCAGTGGTTGCCTTCGTACTGGCGTAGCTTGAGCTGGAGGATTTCGATCTGCGCGCCGAGAGGGAAGCCGTAGGCGTTGTCGTTGAGGTCGTGATAGGCCATGCGCAGGCCGTACTCGGCGAAGGCGCGGTCGTCGCGGCTGCCGATGCCGAGCTGCCAGGTGCGCGACTGGTGGCCATCCTCCGGCTGGCCGGGGCGCCCGACCTCCAGCGGTGGCGGCGGATTGCGGTTGATCGCCTGGAGCAGGGCATAGCTGCGCTGGGCGGCGACCGCGTCGCGGGCCTCGCCAACGGCGCGGTAGCGGCCGAGGCGGAAGGCCGAGTCCTGGACCAGCGCCTGGCGGTCGCGCGGCAGCGCGGTGAACGCGGCATCGGCGAGCGCGGTTGGATCGTCGGCGATGCGCAGGACCTGTTCCTTCTCCGCGCGGTCGAGCGGTTCCGACCGGGCCAGCAGTTCGCGTTCGCGCGACGGGCGGTAGTCGATGCGTTCCACCAGGCCGGCGTTTTCCACCGCGCGCACGGTGTCGGTGGGGATGGCGGTGATAGGGAAGTCGTCGGTCAGCTCGACGCCGGGGCGGGCGATCTCCAGCAGTTCGAGCAGGCGGTAGGAGCAGTTCTCGTCGAAGAAGTAGTAGTCGAAGCGGATCTGCTTGAGTTCCCAGACATGCTCGACCATGCGTCCGGTTTCCTCGGGCGTCAGGTTCAGCCGGTATTCCCACAGGTCGCGGTTCTCCAGGCTGCGGTACTCGGCGAGCTTCTCGCGGTAGGGCACCAGGGCGAACAGGCCGGGATAACCGCCCATCAGGCCCTTCCAGGCATACAGGATGCTGTTGTCCATGCCTTCGATGAAGGCGCCGAAGTTCAGTGCGTAGCTGAGCAGCGCGGTGTTGTTCTCGTCGATGTCGGCCTGGTCGATGCGCAGCAGGGTGTGGCCGAACATCGACGACGGGCTGTTCAGGTAGGCGGCGGGGAACACCAGCACGGTGCTGTGCGGGGCGATGTCCTTGAACCAGGCGTCGAACTCCGCGCAATCCGGGCTCGGCAGGTCGTCCAGCCGCAGTTGCTCGCGCAGCCAGCGGGTGCGCGCCGGATAGACGCATTGCGGATGGCGGTCGCCGAGTTCGGCCGGGGCGTAGAGGGCGTCCAGGGTGGCGGCCAGCTCGGCGCGCGGGTTGCTGTCGCCGCCCTCGGCGAGGAAGAAATCGTCATCGTCGACATAACTGCGCCAGCCGCCGAGCTTGCCGGTTTCGTAGTGGCCGAGGGCGATCCAGTAGGGATCCCCGGCGAGGGCGTCGAGTTGCGCCGCGTCCCGCTGGGGCGCGGCCTGGGCGGACAGGGCGCCGGCGAGCGCCAGGGCCAGGGCGGGAAAAATCCGTTTCAAGGGGCGTCGTTCTTATTCCGGAGACGTGCACGGAGCTTTGGGGATGGGCGGGTGGGTGTCAAGCAAGCCGCCGAGCGGCAACTGTGCAAGTTTTTGTCGCAGCTCAATACCGGAACGCCGTTCCCTGTCCACACTAATGAAAATCCCCCTCGTACTTTTTCCTTCAGGAGTCCTGCCATGACCGCTTTCGATCCCCGTGCCGCGCTCGATGCCCTGGCGGCTGAGTACAGCGCGCGGGCCGCCGCCATCCGCCGTGACCTGGCGCGCAGCCATTCGCCGGACTTCGCCGAGCAGGCCGTGCAGCGGCAGAACGATGAAGTCCTGGAGGCGCTTCTGGCCGAAGCCGAGGCGGCATTGCTGCAGGTTGGCAAGGCCAAGTTGCGCCTCGCCGATGGCAGCTATGGCGAATGCCTGCGCTGCGGAGAACCGATCGAAGCCGGGAGGCTGCGCGTGTTGCCGGCGGCCGAGTACTGCCTGGCCTGCGCCGACCTGGAGCACTGAACCCGTGCCCGTAGGGTGGGCTGCAGCCCACCCTACGGTTGTGCCTGTGTTGCGCCTTGCCAGCGGCGCTTGGCCAGCGCCAGAATGCGGTCATCTCTCCTGCGGTTTCCTAAGGACTCCCGATGCCCGATCCCCTCGCCGCTGGCCTGCGCCTGGCGCCCGAAGCGCTGACCCGACCCTTCTCCCCCGACCAGTTCGACTTCGCCATCACCGAAGAGCTCGAGCCGTTCCGCGGCGTGCTCGGCCAGGAGCGAGCCGTCGAGGCCCTGCAATTCGGCGTGGCGATGCCGCGCCCCGGCTACAACGTCTATGTGATGGGCGAGCCGGGCACCGGCCGCTTCACCTTCGTCAAACGCTACCTCAAGGCCGAGGCCAAGCGTCTGCACACGCCGGCCGACTGGGTCTACGTCAACAACTTCGACGAGCCGCGCGAGCCCAAGGCGCTGGAACTGCCGCCAGGCACCGCCAGTGATTTCGTCGCCGACATCGGCGTGCTGATCGACAACCTGATGGCCACCTTCCCGGCGGCCTTCGAGCACCCGGCCTACCAGCAGAAGAAGAGCGCCATCGACCGCGCCTTCAACCAGCGCTACGACCGCGCCCTGGAACTGATCGAGCGATTGGCCCTGGAGCGCAACGTGGCGCTCTACCGCGACAGCAGCAACGTCGCCTTCACGCCGATGCGCGAAGGCAAGGCCCTGGACGAGGCCGAGTTCGCCCAGTTGCCGGAGGCCGAGCGCGAGCGTTTCCATACCGATATCGCCGAGCTGGAGGATCGTCTCAACGAGGAACTGGCCAGCCTGCCGCAGTGGAAGCGCGAGTCGAGCAACCAACTGCGCCACCTCAATGAGGAAACCATCACCCTGGCGTTGCAGCCGCTGCTTGCCCCGTTGTCGGAAAAGTACGCGGAAAATGCCGGTGTCTGCGCCTATCTCCAGGCTTTGCAGGTCAATCTGCTGAAGACCGTGGTCGATCAACTGGTCGAGGTGGAGAAGGTCGACGTGCAGACCCGCAAGCTGCTCGAAGAGCAGTACAGCCCCTGCCTGGTGGTCGGCCATCATGCCGATGGCGGCGCGCCGGTGGTGTTCGAGTCGCACCCGACCTACGACAACCTGTTCGGCCGCATCGAATACAGCACCGACCAGGGCGCGCTCTACACCAGCTACCGGCAACTGCGCCCGGGCGCCCTGCATCGCGCCAATGGCGGCTTCCTGGTGCTGGAGGCGGAGAAGCTGCTCGGCGAGCCCTTCGTCTGGGACGCCCTGAAGCGCGCCCTGCACGCCCGCAAGCTGAAGATGGAGTCGCCGATCGGCGAGTTCGGCCGGCTGGCCACCGTGACCCTCACCCCGCAGGTCATCCCGTTGCAGGTCAAGGTCATCATCATCGGCTCGCGGCAGCTCTACTACGCGCTGCAGGACCACGACCCGGACTTCCAGGAGATGTTCCGCGTGCTGGTGGACTTCGACGAGGAAATCTCCCTCTCCGAGGACAACCTCGAACAGTTCGCCCAACTGCTCAAGACCCGCACCAGCGAGGAGGGCCTGGCGCCGTTGACCTCCGACGCGGTGGCGCGCCTGGCCACCTACAGTTCGCGCCTGGCCGAACACCAGCAGCGCCTGTCGGCGCGCATCGGCGACCTGTTCCAACTGGTCAGCGAGGCCGACTTCATTCGCCAACTGGCCAACGACCAGGTCACCGACGCCGGTCATATCGAGCGTGCCCTGAAGGCCAAGGCGACCCGCACCGGGCGCGTCTCGGCGCGCATCCTCGACGACATGCTGGCCGGCATCATCCTGATCGACACCGCCGGCGCTGCGGTGGGCAAGTGCAACGGGTTGACCGTGCTGGAGGTCGGCGATTCGGCGTTCGGCGTGCCGGCGCGGATTTCCGCCACCGTCTATCCGGGCGGCAGTGGCATCGTCGATATCGAGCGCGAGGTCAGCCTCGGCCAGCCGATCCACTCCAAGGGGGTGATGATCCTCACCGGCTACCTGGGCAGCCGTTATGCACAGGAGTTCCCCCTGGCGATCTCGGCGAGCATCGCACTGGAGCAGTCCTACGGCTACGTCGACGGTGACAGCGCCTCGCTCGGCGAGGTCTGCACGCTGATCTCGGCATTGTCGCGCACGCCGCTCAAGCAGTGCTTCGCCATCACCGGCTCGATCAACCAGTTCGGCGAGGTGCAGGCGGTCGGTGGGGTCAACGAGAAGATCGAAGGGTTCTTCCGCCTCTGCGAGGCGCGTGGCCTGAGCGGTGAGCAGGGGGTGATCATTCCCCATGCCAACGTCACGAACCTGATGCTCGACGACCGCGTGCTGCAGGCGGTGCGCAACGGCCAGTTCCATGTCTACGCGGTGCGTTACGTCGACGAGGCGCTGAGCCTGCTGGTGGGACGCGAGGTCGGCGTGGCGGATGACCAGGGGAACTTCCCGGAGGGCAGCGTCAACGCCCAGGTGGTCGAGCGCCTGCGCGAGATCGCCGAACTGGACATGGAAGAGGAAGACAAGACCTCGGCCAAGGAAGTGCAGATCAAGGGCGCGGCGGTCGCCGCGGAGAAGGCCAAGGAGTCCTGACAGACCCTGCCTTGCAGCCCGGATGCGATCCGGGTTGCGAGGTCACCGGTTTCCCGGATTGCACCGGGCGAGAACTGGTCAGTCCTTGAGCGATGCCTGGTCGGCCCCGAGCCTGGCTGGCCCGGCCGCCTTTCCCACGTGTCCTCCACAGAGTTATCCACAGTTCGTGGGGATAACCGCGAGGCTTCCCTGGGGCGCCGTTGGGGGTGTAGGCTGGAGTCCGGACCCTGCGAGGAGCGCCATCATGTCGCGTAGCCTCTGCCTCACCCGCCGGTGTCTTGGGCTGGTCACGCGTATCGAATGCGCGGTCCGGCCGCTGTCAGGCGAAAGCGGTCTCTGGACGTTGATCTGTGCAGCCGGCATCGCCGGCAGCCAACCCACCGCCGTCAAGGCGCAAGGCCCGTTCCATGGGCCTTTCGTGGCCGAGTCGGTACTCGACGCGATTGCCGAGAACCTCGTCGTGATGGGCTACGAGGAGTCCGTCGAGCCCTCCATCTGGTGCCTGCATATCCAGGCCGAGCTGCGCCGGGTGAATGCCACCCGTGGCCGTTGCCTGAGCGACTGCCAATTCCACCCCGAGAGCTGAAGCCGGCGTTCCGCCCGCGAATGGCGGCGGGCCCGTGGCTGCGGTGCGGCGGAAATTGCGTCCACAGAGTTATCCACAAGTGCTGCTGCGCAGTGGCCAGTGTTGTCTGGCAATGGCGTCTGGGTATACTCGCCGCCATTTTTCGCGCACACGGTGAGAGTCCATGGAACGCTTTATCGAAAACACGATGTATGCCTCGCGCTGGCTACTGGCGCCGATCTATTTCGGCCTTTCCCTGGCGCTGCTGGCATTGACCCTGAAGTTCTTCCAGGAGGTCTACCACCTGCTGCCGCACGTGTTCGAGAAGACCGAGGCGGAGCTGATCCTGGTCCTGCTGTCGATGATCGACATGGCGCTGGTCGGCGGCCTGCTGGTGATGGTGATGATTTCCGGCTACGAGAACTTCGTCTCGCAACTGGACATCGACGAGAGCAAGGAAAAGCTCGACTGGCTGGGCAAGATGGACTCCGGTTCGCTGAAGATGAAGGTGGCCGCGTCCATCGTGGCGATCTCCTCCATCCACCTGCTGCGCATGTTCATGGACGCCCAGCAGATCACCAACGACAAGCTGCTGTGGTACGTGATCATCCACATGACCTTCGTGGTCTCGGCCTTTGCCATGGGCTACCTGGACAAGCTGACGAAGCATTGATGGTCGATAAGGGGGCTGGAGGCTGGAAGGCTGGACGAAAAAGCAGCCTGGGGTTGGTGGTGGTCTTGTAGGGGCGTCCCCCTCGTCCGCTGTTGTAGGAGCCAGCTTGCTGGCGATGCCTTGGACGTTGCCGGTGATCGCGCGCATGGCGCGCTCCTACAGGTCAGCATCGATGTTGACCTGTAGGATCGGCGGGGACGCCCAGTTCCATGGCCGCGAAAAAGGTTTGACGTAGAGGTGCGTGCCCAGAACCCTGTCCAGCCTCCAGCCTCCAGCCTCCAGCCTCCAGCCTCCAGCCTCCAGCCTCCACTTGTGCTAGTCTGGCCGCCCTTTTTTCCCAAGCGGGATCCCGCCATGTCCGAACTCGATCTTTCCACCGACGAAACCCGTGTCAGCTACGGCATCGGCCGCCAGCTCGGCGACCAGTTGCGCGACAACCCGCCGCCGGGCGTCAGCCTGGAGGCGGTGGTCGCCGGCCTGCGCGATGCCTTCGCCAACCAGCCGAGCCGGGTTGGCCGGGACGAGCTGTCGGCCAGCTTCCAGGTGATCCGCGAGCGCATGCAGGTGGAAGCCCAGGCCAAGGCCGAGGCCGCCTCGGCTGCTGGCGTCGCCTTCCTGGTCGAGAACGCCAAGCGCGAAGGTATCGTCGAACTGGCTTCGGGCCTGCAGTACGAAGTGCTGACCGCTGGCGAAGGCGCCAAGCCGTCCCGCGAGGATACCGTGCGCACTCACTACCACGGCACCCTGATCGACGGCACCGTGTTCGACAGCTCCTACCAGCGCGGCCAACCCGCCGAGTTTCCGGTCGGTGGCGTGATCGCCGGTTGGGTCGAGGCGCTGCAACTGATGAACACCGGCAGCAAATGGCGCCTGTACGTGCCGAGCGAGCTGGCCTACGGTGGCCAGGCCGTCGGCAGCATCCCGCCGCACAGCGTGCTGATCTTCGACGTCGAGTTGCTGGAAATTCTCTGATCTTTCGGTCGCGTCGATGAAAAGGCCGGGAGCCCGAACAGGCTCCCGGCCTTTTTCATTGTGGATAAATGATTCCCGGGCGGAGCTTCCCTGTCCCGTCCGGAGAATCCTCAAGAGCGCCGTTGCCCTTGAATGAGCGCCCGGCAGGCGGGCGCGAGTGCTGCGTCCCGGCAGCCTCAACCGCAGTGTTCACAAGATCCTAGTGCAGCTCGTTGCCCGGGCGCAGGGCGCGGGCGTAGCAGAACAGGAACAGATTGCGGACCAGTTCCTTGAGGACCAGGGGCTCGTTGGAGTTCAGCCCGTTCAGGTCCAGGTCCCCTTGGTCGCGCAGTTCGTCGAGGGCTTCTTCTTCAAGCACGGCACAGACTTCGCCGGTCTCGCGATGGAGTATCCGCAGGTAGGGGTGCGGACGCTCCAGCCAGGCATCGATCAAGTAGGTCATGGCTCATCTCCGTGTGTCGCGTCTGTTGATGAGAATAATTCTTATTATCGAAATAGCAAGTACCAATTGGAATTTTTTCCACGGACATGAAAAAGCCCGCCGAAAGGCGGGCTTGGTGCAGAGCGCGTGATCTCAGTGTGTGCGGGCCACCGCGAACTGGCTGAGCTCGACCAGTGCGTCGCGATAGGGGCCGGCGGGCAGGCTGTCCAGGCAGGCGATTGCCTGGGCGGCATAGTCGCGGGCGAGGTTCGCGGTGTAGTCGAGCGAGCCGGAGGCTTCGACGGCGGCGCGGATGCTTTCCAGGTCTTCGCTGCCGCCTTGCTGGATGGCCTTGCGCACCAGGGCCGCCTGCTCGGCGCTGCCTTCGCGCATGGTGTAGATCAGCGGCAGGGTCGGCTTGCCCTCGGCGAGGTCGTCACCGACGTTCTTGCCCAGGGTCTCGCTGTCGCCGCGATAGTCGAGCAGGTCGTCGACGAGTTGGAAGGCGACGCCCAGGTGGTCGCCGAAGCGGCGCAGCGCCTCGGCCTGCTCCGGCGAAGCGTCGGCCAGGGCGGCGGCGCTATGGGTCGAGGCCTCGAACAGCATCGCCGTCTTGCCGCGGATGACCTCCATGTAGACTTCTTCCGTGGTGCTGGCGTCGCGCACCTTGGACAACTGCAGCACTTCGCCCTCGGCGATCACCCGGGTGGCCCGGGAGAGGATGCGCATGACCGGCAGCGAGCCCAGCTCGACCATCATTTCGAAGGAGCGGGAATAAAGGAAGTCGCCGACCAGCACGCTCGGCGCGTTGCCCCACAGCGCATTGGCGGTGGAGCGGCCACGGCGCATGCCGGACATGTCGACCACGTCGTCATGGAGCAGGGTGGCGGTGTGCAGGAACTCGATGGTGGCGGCGAGGAGGCGCAGGTCGTCGCCCTCGCGTCCCAGCGCCTTGCCGCAGAGCAGCACCAGCAGTGGGCGAAGGCGCTTGCCACCGGCGGAGATGATGTAGTCGCCGATCTTTTCCACCAGAGGCACGCGGGAAGTGAGCTGCTTTCTGATAATGCCGTCGACGGCGGTGAAATCGTCCGCCACTACCCGATAGAATGCCTGGGGTTGCATCAGTGACTCGTGCTCCTCATAGGTTGCGCGGCATGCTAGGTGCCGGGGTAGGGGCTGTCAAGGCAAGCGCCGACGGTGCTTGCGGACGTCGCGCGGCTTGCGTACAATCGCGGCCCCTGAACTTCCCTGGGCAGCACCTGCCTTACGCAAATGCACGGGAGTCCTTCCGGCCTCGTGCAGCCATGCCAGCCGATACCTCTTCTTCTAAAGCGCTGGGTGAGCAGGATTAACGGAGATATACCATGTACGCAGTAATTGTTACCGGTGGCAAACAGTACAAAGTCACCGAAGGCGAATTCCTCAAGGTCGAAAAGCTCGAAGTCGGTACCGGCGAAGCTGTGACCTTCGACCGCGTTCTGCTGGTCGGCAATGGCGACGACGTGAAGATCGGCGCTCCGGTGGTCGATGGCGCCAAAGTGGTCGCTGAAGTGGTCTCCCAAGGCCGTCACGACAAAGTGCGCATCATCAAGTTCCGCCGTCGTAAGCACCACATGAAGCGTCAGGGCCACCGTCAGTGGTTCACTGAGATCAAAATTACCGGTATCCAGGCCTGATCCGTTCGGCCCGATCCCTTATTTGGAGTATTGACTCATGGCACACAAAAAAGCTGGCGGTTCTACCCGTAACGGCCGCGATTCCGAAAGTAAACGCCTTGGCGTGAAAGTGTACGGTGGCCAGGTCGTCAAGGCCGGCAACATCATCGTGCGTCAGCGCGGCACCCAGTTCCACGCCGGTTACGGCGTCGGCATGGGCAAGGATCACACCCTGTTCGCGAAAGTCGAGGGTGTGCTCAAGTTCGAAGTGAAGGGCGCCCAGAACCGTCGCTACGTGAGCATCGTCGCGGCCTGATCGCGGCTCTGCTGGAAAAGCCCTGTCTCGCGACGGGGCTTTTTTGTTTCTGAAAGTCGTGAGGCTTTTGCAAAATGACTTCGCGAGATTTTGCAAAGGCCTTATGTTGATTGGGTTATCTGGCCCGCTATGCGGCGGGAGGCAAAACGATGAAATTCGTCGATGAAGTATCGATATTTGTGAAAGCCGGTGACGGCGGCAACGGCATGATGAGCTTCCGCCGCGAGAAGTTCATCGAGAAGGGCGGCCCCAACGGCGGCGACGGTGGCGACGGTGGTTCGGTCTATATGGAGGCCGACGAAAACCTCAATACCCTGGTCGACTACCGCTATACCCGTCGCTTCAATGCACAGAACGGCGAGAAGGGCGGCAGCACCGATTGCACCGGCGCCAAGGGCGAGGACCTGATCCTGCCGGTGCCGGTCGGCACCACGGTGATCGACGCCGGCACCCAGGAAGTCATCGGCGACCTGACCAAGCCGGGGCAGCGCCTGCTGGTGGCCCAGGGCGGCTGGCACGGCCTGGGCAACACCCGCTTCAAGTCCAGTACCAACCGCGCTCCGCGGCAGACCACGCCGGGCAAGCCGGGCGAGGCGCGCGACCTCAAGCTGGAGCTGAAGGTCCTGGCGGACGTCGGCCTGCTCGGCCTGCCCAACGCCGGCAAGAGCACCTTCATTCGTTCCGTGTCGGCGGCCAAGCCGAAGGTGGCGGACTACCCGTTCACCACCCTGGTGCCGAACCTCGGTGTGGTCAGCGTCAGCCGCTACAAGAGTTTCGTGATCGCCGATATTCCCGGCCTGATCGAGGGCGCTTCGGAAGGCGCCGGCCTGGGCATCCGCTTCCTCAAGCACCTGGCGCGGACCCGTCTGCTCCTGCACCTGGTGGACATGGCGCCGCTGGATGAGAGCGATCCGGCCGACGCGGCCGAGGTCATCGTCGAGGAACTGAAGAAGTTCAGCCCGGCGCTGGCCGAGCGGGACCGCTGGCTGGTGCTGAACAAGTCCGACCAGTTGCTTGAGGAGGAGCGCGAGGAGCGGGTGCGCGCCGTCGTCGAGCGTCTCGACTGGAAGGGACCGGTATTCGTCATCTCCGCGCTGGAGCGCGAGGGCACCGAAGCGCTGGGACAGGCGATCATGCGCTACCTCGACGAGCGCGACCTGCGCATCGCCGAGGAGCCGGCCTACGCCGAGGCGCTGGCCGAACTGGATCAACGCATCGAGGACGAGGCACGCGCCAGGTTGCAGGCGCTGGATGATCGCCGTGCCTTGAAACGCGCCGGCCTGCGGAGTGTCGATGACGTGGGTGACGACGATTGGGATGACGATTTCGAGGATGACGATGATGGTCCCGAGATCATCTATGTCCGCGAATGAGGTATCTTACGGCGCCGCTTTATAGCGGCGTCGTGCTGATTGCGGGTCTTCAGGCAGGGGTTGAAGAAGATGCGGGACAAGGTGACCGGCGCGCAGCGCTGGGTGGTGAAGATCGGCAGTGCGCTGCTGACCGCCGATGGGCGCGGGCTCGACCGCTCCGCCATGGCGGTATGGGTCGAGCAGATGGTCGCCCTGCGCGAGGCGGGCGTTGAGCTGGTACTGGTTTCTTCCGGTGCGGTGGCCGCGGGCATGAGTCGCCTGGGCTGGGTGGCCCGGCCAAGCGCCATGCACGAGTTGCAGGCGGCGGCTGCTGTCGGGCAGATGGGCCTGGTGCAAGCCTGGGAGTCCAGCTTCGCCCAGCATGGCCGGCATACCGCGCAGATCCTGCTGACCCATGACGACCTGTCCGACCGCAAGCGCTACCTGAATGCGCGCAGCACCCTTCGCACCCTGGTCAATCTCGGCGTGATCCCGGTGATCAACGAGAACGACACGGTGGTCACCGACGAGATCCGCTTCGGCGACAACGACACCCTGGCGGCGCTGGTGGCCAACCTGGTGGAGGCCGACCTGCTGGTGATCCTCACCGACCGTGATGGCATGTTCGATGCCGATCCGCGCTACAACCCCGATGCCCAACTGATCTCCGAGGCGCGTGCCGACGATGCGGCCCTGGACGCGGTGGCTGGCAGCACTGGTGGTGCGCTCGGTCGCGGTGGCATGCAGACCAAACTGCGTGCGGCACGATTGGCGGCGCGTTCCGGCGCGCATACGGTGATCGTCGGCGGGCGTATCGAACGAGTGCTGGACCGCCTCAAGTCCGGCGAGCGCCTGGGTACCCTGCTGGCGCCCGAGCGCGGCCTGCTGGCGGCGCGCAAGCAGTGGCTGGCCGGCCACCTGCAGACGCGCGGCGTGCTGACCCTGGATGCTGGCGCGGTCGATGCCCTGGTGCGCGGCAACAAGAGCCTGCTGCCGGTTGGCGTCAAGGCGGTCGAGGGTAACTTCCGGCGTGGCGAGATGGTGCTCTGCGTGGCGCCGGACGGCCGCGAGGTGGCGCGCGGCCTGGTCAACTACAGCGCGGCCGAGGCGCAGAAGATCCTCGGCCAGCCATCCGACCTGATCGAGCGGCTGCTCGGCTATGTCGATGAGCCCGAGCTGGTGCATCGCGACAACCTGATTCTGATCTGACGGCATTCGCCAGGGAGGGGAAATGGGCAAGTGGTTGGCGTGGCTGGCGCTGCTGCCGGCGGTGGCTGCGGCCGAGCAGATCGGCGAGGTGTCCACGGTGTTCAAGTGGGTCGGCCCGAATGACAAGATCGTCGTCGAGGCATTCGACGATCCCAAGGTCGAGGGCGTGACCTGCTACCTGTCGCGGGCCAGGACCGGTGGGGTGAAGGGCGGCCTCGGCCTGGCCGAGGACCGCGCCGAAGCGTCCATCGCCTGCCGGCAGGTCGGACCGATCCGCTTCCGCGAAGAGCTGAAGAATGGCGAGGAAGTGTTCAAGGAGCGCACTTCGCTGGTCTTCAAGACCATGCAGGTGGTGCGCTTCTTCGACCGCAAGCGCAACGCGCTGGTCTATCTGGTCTACAGCGACCGGGTCATCGAAGGTAGCCCGCAGAATGCGGTGACCGCCATTCCGATCCTGCCCTGGCCGGGGCAGTGAGCCCAGGGGCCCCTGTCTGAAAAAGCCGGCGTCGCGGCGCGTTACGCACCCTGGGCCGGCTCGTGCATGCGGTCGCGCCGGGCGAGGGTTGGGAACAGTTTCATCCACAGGCCGGTGACCACCAGCGCACCTATGCCACCGATCAGCACCGCCGGCACCGTGCCGAACCAGGACGCGGTGAGGCCGGCGCGGAAATCGCCGAGCTGATTGGAGGCGCCGATGAACAGCGAGTTCACCGCGCCGACGCGTCCACGCATCTCGTCCGGGGTCTGCAACTGCACGAAGGCGCCACGGATCACCATGCTGATCATGTCCGCCGCGCCCAGCAGCACCAGGGTCGCCAGGCTGAACCACAGCGAAGTGGACAGGCCGAAGCCGATGGTCGCCACGCCGAACACCGCCACCGAGGTGAACATCACCGGGCCGACCTTGCGCTCGATGGGGAAGCGCGCCAGCCACAGCGACATCAGTAGCGCACCCACCGCCGGCGCCGAGCGCAGCAGGCCGAGGCCCCAGGGGCCGGTAAGCAGGATGTCCTTGGCGAATACCGGCAGCAGGGCGGTGGCGCCGCTGAGCAGCACCGCAACCATGTCCATGGATACCGCGCCGAACACGTCCGCCCGGCTGCGCAGGAAGCGGAAGCCGGCCAGCAGCGATTCCACGGAGACCTTCTGTTTGCTCGGCTGCTGGTGCTTCGGCAGGCGCAGCATCAGGTTCAGGGCGATCAGGTAGAGCGCGGCGCTGGGCCCGTAGACCCAGGCGGCATCCACCGCGTAGAGCAGGCCACCGAGTGCCGGGGCGACGATGGTAGCCATCTGCATGGCCGAGGCGGACGCCCCCACCGCTGCGGGAAACAGTCCCGCCGGCACGATGTTCGGCAGCAGCGCCTGGGTGGTCGGCATCTCGAAGGCCCGCGCGCTACCGAGCAGGAAGGCGATGAGGAAGATCAGCTCGCGGCTGAGGCCGCCAGCGCCGGCGAGGATCAGCAGGGCCAGGGCGATCAGGCCCTGGCCGGTCTGGCAGATGGCGGCCACCTTGCGCCGGTCGAAGCGATCGGCCACGTGGCCGGTGAGCAGGATGAACAGGATCTTGGGCAGGAACTCGATGAGGCCGACCAGGCCGAGGTCGAGCACGTTGCCGGTCAGGCTGTACATCTGCCAGCCGATTGCCACGGTGAGCATCTGGAAACCGCTGGCGGTGAATACGCGGGCGAACCAGAAGGCGAGGAAGGGGCGGTGGTGGCGGAGCAGGAGTTTCTGGTGGGTGGACATGGGGACGCCTGGTGCTTAGCAGGCTAATAGTTTGCCAGCATGCGGCCCTGCATGTAACCGGATGTGTCGACGAGGCTTCCGCGGCATCCGCCTCGGCGGCCCTACAACAGCCAGATACCTTCGCCGTCCTCTCTGCACGCCAGGGCCGTCAGTGATTCGCCGGCGCAAGGCCCGGCCACGCATTCGCCGCTGTCGATCAGGAACAGCGCACCATGCTGGGCGCACTGGATCAGGCTGCCGCTGGGGTCGAGGAACTGGTCTGGCGCCCAGTCGAGCGGGGTGCCTCGATGCGGGCAGCGATTGCGATAGGCGTGCACCTGCCCGTGGCGCCGCACGGCGAGCAGTTGCAAACCATCAACGAGAAAGCCCCGGCTCTGGCCTTCAGCTAGTTCGTCCGGGGCGCATAGCCGGATCATCGCGACTCTCCACGGCAGACCGGCGGATTATCCGGCAAGCCGTGGCGAGAGGGATAGGGCGCGCATCCTTGCGCGAAGACGTGGAACTCAGATTTCCCAGATCAGGTTGACCGCCGCGTGGCGGCCCGGCTGGGTGTAGCGGCCGAGGGACGGCGAGGCGGCGTCCAGGCCTTGCACGTCGCCCCAGTGCCAGTACTGCTTGTCGGTCAGGTTGAACAGCCCGGCATTGACCGAGAACTGCTCGGTGATCTGCCACCAGCCGTTGACGTCGAGGGTGCCGTAGCCCGGAGTGGCGAACTGCTCGCTGATCCGCACCGCGGCGGCCTGGGTGTCGTCGATGCGCTCCTTGGCGGCTACCAGGGTCCAGGTGAGGCCACCGCCGAACTGGCCGTTCGGTGCGGTGTAGTCCAGGCCGAGCACGGCCTTGAGCGGGTCGACGCTGTTGATCGGCTCGCCGGTTTCCTCGTTCTTGCCGCGTGCATAGGCGATCGAGCCCAGGGCGCGGACGCCGGCCGGCAGGCCGAACTGGTCGAGGAACAGTTCACCCTTGGCTTCCGCGCCGCGGATGGTGACCCTGTCGAGGTTCTGCGACTGGAAGGTCATCAGGCCGGAGCCGGTCGGGTCGGTGGTGGTGACCTGCTCGATGAAGTCCTTGTAGCGGTTGTAGAACAGCGCGATCCCGAAGCTGCCTGCGTCGTACTTGCCGCGCAGGCCGATTTCGTAGCTGTCGCTGGTTTCCGCTTCCAGGTTGGTGTTGGCGATGGTCTGGTAGCCCATCGCGGCGTTGACGAACTCGCCGAAGATGTCCACCGCCTGGGGAGCCTTGAAGCCGGCCGCGTACTGGCCGTAGAGGCTGTGCGCGTCGTCCAGTCGGTAGGTCACGCCGAGCTTGGGCGACAGGGCATGGTCGCTG
Organism: Zestomonas carbonaria; assembly: GCF_904061905.1. Lineage (GTDB taxonomy): Bacteria > Pseudomonadota > Gammaproteobacteria > Pseudomonadales > Pseudomonadaceae > Aquipseudomonas > Aquipseudomonas carbonaria. The sequence goes on along the minus strand of NZ_CAJFCI010000029.1, from coordinate 21,337 downwards.
TAGTTGGACGGGTTGGTGTCCAGCGGGTGGCCGTTGAGGTATTCCGGGGTGACGTCCGGTTCGAGCTTGTAGTGGTCGTAGCGCAGGCCGGGCAGCAGGGTCCAGCGACCGATCTCGATGCTGTCCTGCACGAACAGCGCGTATTCGGTGGTGGTCGGGTCCGGGAAGTCGCTGAGCGGGAAGACTTCCGCACCGAACGCCGGCGGGGTCGGCAGGCCGGTGTCGGAGAACACTTCGTTGCCTTTGCGCAGGTCGCTGCTGTCCAGGCGCTTGGTGTCCAGGCCGTAGATCAGGTGGTGGTTGGCCGCGCCGGTCTGGAACTGCTTGTCCAGCTTGACGTTGAGCGCCCACAGCTCTTCCTGGTAGTTGGAGTCGCGGCTGCGATCGCGGAACCTGCCGCTGGCGAAGCGCTGCTGGAAGGTCTGCTGACGGATTTCGCTGTCCTGGTAGCTCAGTTGCCAGTCGATGTTGTCGGCGATGACGCTGTTCACGGCGAACTGGTGCTGCAGGCTGACGCGCTCGCGGTCGGTGCTGTCCTTGGCGTCCGAGGTACGGACGGCCGCGGTGGTGCTGTATTCGCTGAGCACGCGGGTGTCGACGTCGTCCTGGTAGCGCTCGTAGGTCAGTTGCAGACGGTCGCTGCCGTTGTAGTTCCAGCCGCCCTTGACCAGCAGGTTCTGGGCTTCGAAGTCTTGCGAGTTGGCCTCTTCGCGGGTGTTGCCGATGCCGCCGCGGCCGCCGTAGGTGTCGATGGCCTGGCCGTCGCGGCGGCCGATGTGCAGCAGGCCGTCGACCTGCCCCTGGCGGCCGGCGAGGGTGGCGCTGCGCAGCCAACTGTCGTCGGCGCCGTCATAGCCGGCCTTCAGGCGGGCGTAGACGTCGTCGCCTTCGTCCAGATAGTCGGCGGCGTCCTTGGTCAGGAAGCTCACCGCGCCGCCGATGGCATCGCTGCCGTACAGCGAGGACGCCGGGCCGCGGATGATTTCCACCTGCTTGATGGTGTCCAGGTCGACATAGTCGCGGCGGGCATTCATGAACGGGCCGAAGGCGAAGGCGTCTGGCACTCCGACGCCATCCACCTGGGTCAGCACGCGGTTGCCGCCGATGCCTCGGATGGTGAAGCCGGACAGGCCGAAGCGGCTACCGGTTCCGCCCACCGAAACGCCCGACTCGTAGCGGATCAGGTCCTGGATGTCGTTCACGTTCTTCTGGTCGATGTCCCGCTCGGTCTGTACCGAGACGGTGCTGGGCACCTTGTCCAGGGTCGCCTCGGCCCGGGTGGCGGTGACTGTCACCGTGTCGAACTGGGTTGGCGTCCTGGCGGCTTCGGCGGCCAGCGCAAGGGAAGGCGAGAGCAGTAGCAAGGCCAGCAACGGACGGCGGGCGAAAGGCGGGCGGATCAGCATGGACGACTCCTGGTCTTGAGTGTTTTTCCTGCACGCCGGAATTGCTCGCTCTCAACGGCGGCTTCAAGTCGGTTTTCCGAGGCGCAGGCTCTCTCTCGAGTGCTTTCCGGCCCCGGTCATCCATGGGTACTTGGTACGAGCGTGCGGCGCTGCTGTGGCAGCGGGCAAAAACCTTAAATCAGCTTGACTGGTAAATGCAAATAAATATCAAATAGATTATCGTTTGTCTGGTTGGTTTCATGATGGTGCGGATACCGCTCTATGCGCTGCTATCGCTGACCTTGCACCTGGCCCTGATCTGGCTGGTGCAGGGGCAGTGGATGGCGCATGCGCATTCGCAGGTCCGGCAGCCGGTGCCCGAAGCCATGCTGGTGATGCTGGCGCCTCTGGAAGCACCGCCGGTGGCCGCGCCTCCCGCGCCCGCAGTGGTTACCAGGCCCGCCCCCAGTCGTCCGCGCACCGAGCCGGATCGGCCGGCGGTCAGGCCGGTCGAGCAGCCGAAAGTGGTCGCCAAGGCGGTGCAGCCGGTGGTCCGGTCCAAGGCTGCCGAGCTGGTCCGTCCGTCACGGCCGGTTGCCGAGCCCGTATCGCGGCCGGCTGGCCAGGTGAGTGAACGAAAGGTCGTGTCCGCCGCATCGCGCGCGCCACAACCGGTTGCGGTGCAGGAAGTGTTCAGCCGCGAGCCGTCCTTCCTGGAGCCGCCGAGGCAGCCTGCCTATCCGAGCCAGGCTCGCCGGCGCAATCAGCAGGGCATGGTGCTGGTAGAGGTTCGCCTCGACAGCTCGGGCGGGCAGCGCGAGATCAAGGTGCTGCGCTCATCGGGGGTCGACAGCCTGGACCGGGCGGCACTGGACGCCGTCTCCGGCTGGCGTTTCCGCCCGGAAACACAAAACGGAAAAGCGGTGCCCAGCCGCGTGCACATTCCCATCCAGTTCGCCCTGACGGCGAGCCGATAATCGTGAAGGAGTTCAAGATGACCACCCTAGCCCAACCACAGGCAGCCCAGGGCAGTCCGCTGTACCAGGCCTGGCAGACCCTGCGCGGCGAACAACCGAAACTGCGCGCGCGCGATGCCGCCGCCCATCTGGAGGTGAGCGAAGCCGAGCTGACCGCCAGCCGCCTGGGCGTCGATGCCGTGCGCCTGCGCCCGGAATGGTCCGAGCTGCTGCCGGCACTCGGCGAGCTGGGCTACATCATGGCGCTGACCCGCAACGAGCATTGCGTGCACGAGCGCAAGGGCTTCTATCGCGACGTCACGGTCAGCGGCAACGGACAGATGGGGCTGGTGGTTTCCGCGGATATCGACCTGCGCCTGTTCCTCGGCGGCTGGGCCAGCGTGTTCGCCATCGAGGAACGCACCGACCGCGGCGTGCAGCGCAGCATCCAGGTGTTCGACCGCCAGGGCGTGGCGGTGCACAAGGTATTCCTCACCGATCGCAGCGAAGAGGCGGCCTGGGCGCCGCTGGTGGCGCGTTTCCGTGCCGAAGAACAGAGCGCCGAGCTGGACCTGCAGCCGCTGCCCGAGCGTCCGGCACAGAAGGCCGACGCCGAGATCGACGTTGCCTCCCTGCGCGAGGGCTGGGCGAATCTGAAGGACACCCACCACTTCTTCGCCCTGCTGAAGAAGCACGGCACCGCCCGTACCCAGGCGCTGCGCCTGGCCGGTCGCGAATGGGCCGAGCCGCTGGACGTGAGCGAACTGCCGAAACTGATGGAGGAAGCGGGGCGTCGCGAGGTGCCGATCATGGTCTTCGTCGGCAACCAGCACTGCATCCAGATCCACTCCGGCCCGGTGAGCAACCTGCGTTGGCTGGACACCTGGTTCAACGTGCTCGACCCGGAGTTCAACCTGCACCTGAAGACCCCGGGTGTCACCGAACTGTGGCGCGTGCGCAAGCCGAGCAGCGACGGGGTGATCACCAGTTGGGAAGCCTTCGACGCCGATGGCGAACTGGTGATCCAGTTGTTCGGCGCCCGCAAGCCGGGTATCCCCGAGCGCGAGGATTGGCGCCAGTTGGCGGAGACCGCGCCGGCGTTGCCCGCCTGACGATTCGCGCCGAACCCGAAGGGGCGGCGCATCCCGCTATCGCCCAGCGCCGAGATTTATGCTCGGCGTTGCGTTATAACCAGCCGCTGAGCGTTTCACCGTGCGCGGGCCCCGGTCGCCCGGCGCGATGCCTGCCGCGTTCCTGATGGAGTCGATTGACCATGCGTCTCAAAGTTCATATTGCCGGCCTTTGTGCCGCCTTCCTGCTCGGCCAGGCGGTTGCCGCCGAGCCGTTGCCGCAACGCTGGGTCAGTGCTGGCGGTTCGCTCAGCGAATGGATCGTCGAGCTCGGCGGCCAGGACCGGCTGGTCGGCGTCGATACCACCAGCCAGCACCCCGCCGAGCTCAAGGAACTGGCGAGCATCGGCTACCAGCGCCAACTGGCCGCCGAGGGCATCCTCTCGCTCAAGCCGGACCTGCTGGTCGGCACCGAGGAAATGGGCCCGCCGCCGGTACTCGAGCAGTTGAAGGCGGCCGGCGTGCGCATCGAAACGCTGTCGGCCAAGGCCGACCTGACGACCCTGGAGAGCAACCTGACCCGTCTCGGTGAGCTGCTCGGCGATGCGCCGCGTGCCGCCCAGGTATTGGCGGACTATCGCCAGCGGCTGGAAACGCAGGCCGCGTGGGTGGCCAATGCCCAGCGCAGCCAGGCCGCGCCTCGGGTCATGTTGCTGCTCGGCCATGCCGGCAGCCGGCCGATGGCTGCCGGTCGGGATACCGCGGCGGCTTGGCTGATCGAGCGTGCCGGCGGTCAAAACGTGACCCCGCACAACGGCTACAAGGCGATCTCCACCGAGGCGCTGATGGCCCTGGACCCCGAGGTGGTGATCTTCGCCGACCGCAGCCTGGAGGGCGAAGCGGCTAAGCAGGCGCTGCTCAAGGAGAATCCGGCGCTGGCGGCGACCCGCGCCGCGCGTGACGGCCGCCTGGTGGCGCTGGATCCGACCCTGCTGGTCGGTGGCCTGGGACCGCGCCTGCCGGAGGGCCTGACGGAGTTGTCGGCGACCTTCTACCCGACAGCGCACACCGCCAAGATCCAACCATGAGGCCGGTGCTGACCCCGCGCGCACTGTTCGTCATTCTTTCCCTGGCCCTGCTGCTGGCGCTCTGGCTGTCCCTGGCCCTGGGGCCGGTCAGCCTGCCGCTGGGCGAGACGCTGCGTGCTTCCCTGCGCCTGCTTGGCCTGCCGCTGGCGGGCGACGGACAGGCTCAGGCGGAGCTCATCCTCGGCCAGATCCGCATGCCGCGTACCCTGCTCGGCCTGGCGGTGGGGGCGGTGCTGGCGTTGTCCGGCGTCGCCATGCAGGGGCTGTTCCGCAACCCGCTGGCCGATCCCGGCCTGGTCGGGGTGTCCAGCGGCGCCGCGCTCGGCGCGGCGTTCGCCATCGTCATCGGCGCCTCGCTGGGTGGCTTGCCCGATGCGCTGAGCCCCTATCTGTTGTCGCTGTGCGCCTTCGGCGGCGGCCTGGGGGTGACCGCGATGGTCTATCGCCTGGGCCGGCGCGACGGGCAGACCAACGTGGCGACCATGTTGCTCGCCGGCATCGCCCTGACCGCGCTGGCCGGCGCGGCCATCGGCCTGTTCACCTACCTGGCGGACGATGCCACGTTGCGCACCCTGACCTTCTGGAACCTGGGCAGCCTCAATGGCGCCAGCTACACCCGGTTGTGGCCGTTGCTGATCGTCACCGCCGGTGTGGCGTTGTGGTTGCCGCGCCGGGCCAAGGCCTTGAACGCCTTGTTGCTGGGCGAGTCGGAGGCGCGCCACCTGGGCTTCGAGGTCGAGCGGTTGAAGCGCGAACTGGTGCTCTGCACCGCTCTCGGCGTCGGCGCTGCAGTGGCGGCGGCCGGGCTGATCGGTTTCATCGGCCTGGTGGTGCCGCATCTGGTACGCCTGCTGGCTGGGCCGGATCATCGCGTGCTGCTTCCGGCCTCGGCCCTGGCCGGGGCCAGCCTGCTGCTGTTTGCCGATCTCGCCGCGCGCCTCGTGCTGGCTCCGGCCGAGCTGCCGATCGGTATCGTGACCGCGTTGCTGGGCGCGCCTTTCTTCCTTTATCTGCTGGTGCGAGGGCGAGCCTGATGGTGCGGGCGGAAAATCTGTGCGTCCGTCGTGGCGCGAAACCGGTGCTGAGCGATGTCCAGTTGGACCTGCTGCCCGGCGAGGTGCTTGGCGTGCTCGGCCCCAACGGCGCGGGCAAGAGCACTCTGCTCAGTGCCTTGTGCGGAGAGCTGAGCCCGTCCGCGGGGGCGGTGTATCTGGAGGAGCGGCCGCTGTCCGACTGGAACGGGCCGGAACGGGCCCAGCGGCTGGCGGTGCTGCCGCAGAGCTCGACGCTGAATTTCGGCTTCCGCGTAGAGGAAGTGGTGGGGATGGGCCGCTTGCCGCATGCCAGCGGCCGTCAGCGTGATCGGGAGATCATCGGTGAGGCGCTGGCTGCCGCGGATGCCGGGCATCTGGCTGGGCGCAGCTACCTCGAGCTGTCCGGCGGCGAGCGCCAGCGTGTCCACCTGGCCCGGGTGCTGGCGCAACTATGGCCGGGGGCGGAGGGGCAGAGTCTGCTGCTCGACGAGCCGACCTCAATGCTCGACCCGCTGCACCAGCACACCACTCTGCAGGCGGCGCGCGATTTCGCCGGCCGTGGCGTGGCCGTGCTGGTCATCCTCCACGACCTCAACCTGGCGGCGCGTTATTGCGACCGCATCCTGCTGCTCGACCAGGGACGCCCGCATGCGCTGGGAACCCCGGTCGAAGTACTGCGCGCCGAACCGCTGCAGGAGGTGTTCGGCCTGGAGGTGCTGGTGCAGCAGCATCCAGAACGTGGTCATCCCTTGATCGTTGCCCGCTGAAAGCGGTTTCACGTTTCTGTAGGCGCGAGGGCTGTTGCGGTTCAGGCTCTCGCGAATGGAGGGCTGGGCGTTCCCTCGCTCTTGCAGGTCAATTCTTTCCGAGGTGTCTATGCGTCTTGTCATGTTGCTGTGCCTGGCCTTGCTGGCCGCCTGCCAATCCGTTCCACCGCTACCCGCCTGGCAGAGCCCGGAAGGCCGGGACGATCCCGATCTGGGCGTGATCCGCGATCTGCGCAGCGGCGAGTCGATCACGCCGGAGCAACTGGTCGCGCGCCTGGCCGATGCGCCGCGAGTGCTGGTCGGTGAGCAGCACGACAACCCCGATCACCACGCGCTGCAACTCTGGCTGCTGCGTGCCCTGGCCGAGCGCCGCGAGCAGGGCAGCCTGCTGATGGAGATGATCAACCCCGACCAGCAGGACCAGGTCGACCAGGTGCGCGACGAACTGGCCGCCGGCCATCGGCCAGAGAACCTGCCGGGTGCGCTGGCCTGGCAGAAGAACTGGGACTGGTCGCTGTACGGGCCGATCGTTTCCTACGCCTTGGTCCAGCCGTACCCACTGCTGGCGGCGAACCTGGACCGCAGCGAGATCATGCAGGTCTATCGTTCGATCCCGCCGCTGAGCGGCACGGCCTCCACCACCGAAGCCGTGCGCGAAGCGCTGTTCACGCAGATCCGCGAGTCGCATTGCGGCCTGCTGCCGGAGAGCCAGCTACCGGCCATGCTGGCCGTGCAGCAGCAGCGTGACCGGCGCATGGCCGAGCGCCTGCTGGCGGCACCGACGCCGGCCCTGCTGTTCGCCGGAGCCTTCCATACCCGTCGCGATCTCGGCGTGCCGTTGCATCTGGCCGACCTGGGCAGCAGTGGCGAGCGCGTGCTGATCTTCGCCGAGGTCGGCAAGCCGGTCGCTGCCGGGACCGCCGATTTCGTCTGGTACACCGCCGCGCTGCCGGAACAGGACCACTGCGCGAAGCTGAGACGCTGATCGAAGGAAGGAGGAGGGCCTTCGCTTTTGGAGGGTGCGCCGCGCGCACCGATAGGACGACAACCCGATGTTCCTGGGAGCGACGCAAGCAGCTCCCAGGTAAACGGTGCGCGCGGCGCACCCTACAAGAGCGTCATGAGTGGGCGTTCTGCGTTGGGCATGAATCGCAGGCAAAAAAAGACCCGGCAGAGCCGGGTCAATAACCGTGATTAGCCTGATGAGGAGATAATCTGAAAAGTCCGACTGAATGGTCTCTCAGCTTATCGAACTGATCTCGCGACCAGTTGTGATAATAATAACAATTCTCATTTCATTGTCAACGGCTTTTTCCCATCTTTTTTCTCTCCCTGCCGCAGAAGCAGAAAACCCGGCGCTCGGGCCGGGTTTTCGTGACTTCCGTTCGCCGTTCAGGCTTCGCGCGGCAGGCGCAACTGGGTGACTTCCTTGTTCAGCAGGTCGATGCGCCGCGCCATGCTCTCGACCAGGCTGTGGGCGATGCGCGGGTTGCTCTGCATCAGGCTGAGGAACTGTTCCTTGGGAATCACCATCACGGTGCACGGCTCGCTGGCCAGTACGGTGGCGCTGCGCTTCTCGCGGGTGAACACGGCCATGGCGCCGAAGATCTCGTCCTTCTGCACGTCGCCGACCTTGTGGCCGTCGACATAGGCCTCGGCATGCCCTTCGATGATGATGAACACGTGGTCGGCTTCGTCGCCCTGGTGGATCAGCTCCTCGCCGGCGGCGAAGTGCTGGAAGCCGGTGGCCGGGCGGATTTCCGGCTGCTTGAGGCGAGCCAGCGCATCGGAGAGCAGGGCGGTGTGGCCGACCAGGTACTGGATGAACAGCTCCTGGCGCTGCTCGCTGGCATAGATGTGCTGGAACACGTCGCTGCGTTGGTAGGGGATCAGGCTCAGCGGCTCTTCGCTGGCGTAGCGGCAGCTCGGCAGGTCGATGCCCTGGCGCAGGCCGACCAGATCGCCTTCCTGCAGGTAGAACAGCGGGCGTTCGTCGACCAGCGCATGGAGCAGTCCGTTCTCGATCAGGAACAACTGGTTGCCGGGCAGGACCTGGGCCAGGTCGTCGCTGCGTTCCACGCGGATGGGCGCCCCGGCGGGTGTCAGCCCTTCCAGCAACTGACTGGGGATGCTCTGGAGACGATTGATAAGCTGATCGGCGTAGGCCGGTTGCTCCCCGAGTAGATACATACAGTAATTCCTTGACCTGGCTGAACTGACTTAAGGGGCCTTCGCCCGCGGAAACAATATGCTGCGTCACACTTTGCGTAAATCATCCTTGGCAGAGGTTGTGAGCTAGCTCTTGTTACGTAGCGTGAGGGCATCGAGTTGGCCGTTCAAGGCTTCTTTGCGGGATGCCGGCAGTTCGTTCCAGTGCACGTCGAGCAGGGCACCCTCGATGGCGTAGAGCAGCACCTTCGAGGCGCGGAAACCTCGGGCCTGTACTGCCCGGTAGGCATCGACCGCGCCCAGGCGGCGCAGGTCGGTGGCGCTGTGGATGCCCACTGCGTGCAGCCATTGTGCCGAGGTTTTGCCGAGGTTCTTCAGGCTTTGCAATTCGTCGTTCATGACGCCTCCTTTCCTTAGGGCTGCGCGCTGGCCCCGGGCGGCCTGGAGGAAAGTGTAGCGGCCATCGGGAAAAGCGCGGCATCAGGAGGATGCCGGGACCCTAGAGTCCCGGCAGGCGCTGACGAATGGCGGCGATCAGGTTGTCCAGGCTGGCGCTTTCGTGGGTATCGATGCGCTTGCTGTGGCTCTGCTCCTCGGCGCTCAGTGGTTCCCGGCTGGCCTGCTGCGCGGCGATGACTTCGAGGGTGGCGTCGGACGGGTCGGTGCCGGCCTGCTGGCGCTGCTCCAGCCAGGAGGCGATCACCGCCTGTGGCGCCTGGCAGTCGAGGATCAGGAACGGCACGCCGGTGTTCTCGGCGATCTGCCAGGCAGCCTGGCGGTGTTCCCGTTGTAGGTAGGCGGCGTCGATCACCACCGGGAAGCCGGCCTGCAGCGCGCGTTCGGCCAGTTCGTGCAGGCGCTGGTAGGTGGCGACGCTGGCCTCCTGGTTATAGATGCCGCCATGCAATTGGCCCCGTGCGGCGCTGGGCTGCTCGCCGAACAAGCGTTTGCGCTCGACATCCGAACGCAGGCGGATGGCGCCCAGCGCTTCGACCAGTTGCATAGCCACGTGGCTCTTGCCCACCGCGGAGACGCCATGGGTGATGGCCAGCAGGCGCGAGGGGATGGCGCTGTAGCTTTCCGCCAGGGCGGCGTAGTTGCGGTATTGGCGGAGGATCGCCGCACGCTGCACTGCGTCCTGCTCCTGGGTGAGCCGGAACAGGCTGACCTTGGCGCGCACCAGGGCGCGATGCGCCTTGTAGAAGTTGATCAGTTCCAGCGCCGCGTAGTCGCCGGTGTGCTCCAGCCAGGCGTTGATGAAGCGCCGCGACAGCGACTTGAGGCCGCGGTCCTCCAGATCCATGGCGAGGAAGGCGGCGTCCGAGACGATGTCGATCAGGCGGAACGGCTCGTTGAACTCGATGCAGTCGAACAGCACCACCTTGCCATCCAGCAGGGTGGCGTTGCCGAGGTGGATGTCGCCGTGACATTCGCGGATCGAGCCGTCAGTGGCGCGCTTCGCGAGCAGCGGCTCGAGGCGCTTGAAGTTGTCTTCGGTCCACGCTTCGAGGGCGTCCAGGCGCAGCAGGTCGGCCTTGTCGCTGAGCAGCGGGCGGATCTGTTCGAAGTTCTGCCGCATCGGCGCAACGCTCGCGGCGGGCGAGCACAGCGGATGATCGGTTGGCACGGCCGGCGTCTGGGCGTGGAAATCGGCGATCTGCCGGGCCAGCGCATCGATATGCGCACAGGTCAGCTCGCCACGGGCCTGAACTTCGCTGAGCAACTGGCTCTGCGGGAACTGGCGCATCTTCAGCGCGTATTCGATGGCCGGGCCGTCGTCGCCCAACTGGGGGGACTCCGCGCTGCCGGTGATCGGCAGAACTTCCAAGTAGAGGCCTTCGGTCAGGCGCTGGTTGAGGCGCAGCTCCTCGCCGCAGAAGTGCCGGCGGGCATCGAGGTCGGTGAAGTCGAGGAAGCCGAAGTTCACCGGTTTCTTGATCTTGTAGGCATAGGGGCCGGTAAGCAGGACCCAGGAGATGTGCGTCTCGATGACCTGGAAGCTCTCCACCGGATGGGGATACAGAGCGGGATTCTGCAGGGCGGTGATCAGGGTCTGGCTCACGGTGGGTCCTTGCGGCGACGGTTTGACGAGCGCGCATTATGGCCGTCGGGGCAGTGTGTGCAAACCGCCGGAGTGCACATTGCGGGCCAGGCAAAGTGCGTATAATGCGCCGCCATGACACGTACTCGATCCCCCCGCAATTCCCGTTCGCGCTCGCGCCGCGGTTCCTCTGGCATGCGCCCCTGGCTGGGCTGGGCACTCAAGCTGAGCCTGGTCGGCCTGGTGTTGCTGGCCGGCTTCGCCATCTACCTCGATGCCGTGGTGCAGGAGAAGTTTTCCGGCAAGCGCTGGACCATCCCGGCCAAGGTCTACGCCCGGCCGCTGGAGCTGTTCGTCGGCCAGAAGCTGGCCAAGGACGATTTCCTCACCGAGCTGGATGCCCTCGGCTACCGTCGCGAGTCGGCGGCCAACGGCCCTGGCGCGGCCTCCGTGGCGGGCAACAACGTCGAGCTGCACACCCGTGGCTTCCAGTTCTATGAGGGCGCCGAGCCCGCCCAGCGTGTGCGGGTGCGGTTCTCCGGCGATTACGTCGCCGGCCTCACCCAGGCCAACGGTGCCGAACTGGCGGTCGCGCGCCTGGAGCCGCTGCTGATCGGCGGCCTGTACCCGGCGCACAACGAAGACCGCATCCTGATCCAGTTGGACCAGGTGCCGCCCTATCTGGTCGAAACGCTGCTGGCGGTGGAAGACCGGGACTTCTACGAGCACCACGGCGTTTCGCCCAAGTCCATCGCCCGTGCCGTATGGGTCAACACGACCAGTGGCCAGGTGCGCCAGGGTGGCAGCACGCTGACCCAGCAGTTGGTGAAGAACTTCTACCTGACCAACGAACGCAGCCTCGTGCGCAAGATCAACGAGGCGATGATGGCCGTGCTGCTGGAGCTGCACTACGACAAGCAGGAAATCCTCGAGGCCTACCTCAACGAGGTGTTCCTCGGCCAGGACGGCCAGCGCGCGGTGCACGGCTTCGGCCTGGCCAGCCAGTACTTCTTCAGCCAGCCGCTGGCCGAGCTGAAGCTACACCAGGTGGCGTTGCTGGTCGGCATGGTCAAAGGGCCGACCTCCTACAACCCGCGCCGCAATCCCGAGCGCGCCCTGGCGCGACGCAACCTGGTGCTCGACCTGCTGGCCGAGCAGGGCGTGGTGACTGCCGAAGAGGCCGCCGCGGCCAAGCAGAAGCCGCTCGGCGTGACCAAGCGCGGCAGCATGGCGGACAGCACCTATCCGGCGTTCCTCGACCTGGTCAAGCGCCAACTGCGCCAGGACTACCGCGACGAGGACTTGACCGAGGAAGGGCTGCGCATCTTCACCAGCTTCGACCCGATCCTCCAGTCCAAGGCCGAGACCGCCCTGGGTACCACGCTGAAAGGCCTGGCCGGCCGCAAGGGCATCGATCAGGTCGAGGCGGCCATGGTGGTGACCAACCCGGAAACCGGTGAGATCCAGGCCATGATCGGCAGCCGTCAGCCGCGCTTCGCCGGCTTCAACCGCGCGCTGGATGCCGTGCGGCCGATCGGCTCGCTGGTCAAGCCGGCGGTCTACCTGGCAGCCCTGGAGCGGCCCAGCCAGTACACCCTGACCAGTTGGCTGGTCGACGAACCGTTCTCGGTGAAAGGCCAGGACGGCCAGATCTGGCGTCCGCAGAACTACGACCGCAAGGCCCATGGCACTATCTACCTGTACCAGGGGCTGGCCAACTCCTACAACCTGTCCACAGCCAAGCTGGGCCTGGAAGTGGGCGTGCCGACGGTACTCAGGACGCTCGAACGGCTGGGGGTGTCGCGCAGTTGGCCGGCCTACCCGTCGATGCTGCTCGGCGCCGGTTCGCTCACCCCGATCGAAGTGGCGACCATGTACCAGACCCTCGCCAACGGCGGCTTCAACACCCCGTTGCGCGGTATTCGCAGTGTGCTGACCGCCGACGGCCAGCCGCTCAAGCGTTATCCGTTCCAGGTCCAGCAGCGTTTCGATCCGGGGGCCATCTACCTGGTGCAGAAGGCCATGCAGCAGGTGATGCGCGAAGGCACCGGGCGCTCGGTGTACAACCAGTTGCCCGGCTCGCTGACCCTGGCCGGCAAGACCGGTACCAGCAACGACTCGCGCGACAGTTGGTTCGCCGGTTTCAGCCAGGACCTGCTGGCGGTGGTGTGGATGGGCCGCGACGACAATGGATCGACTCCGTTGACCGGCGCCACCGGCGCGCTGCAGGTGTGGGCCGGCTTCATGCGCCGCGCCGATCCCTTGCCGCTGAACATGCCGCTGCCGGACAACGTGGTGATGGCCTGGGTCGACGCCGGCACCGGGCAGGGCTCGGCCTCCGGTTGTCCGAACGCGGTCCAGATGCCTTATATTCGCGGTAGTGAGCCGGCCCCCGGCCCGGGCTGCGGCCTCCAGGCACCGGTGGATTCGGTGATGGACTGGGTGCGCGGCTGGATGAATTGAGCCCGTTCGCGGCCCTGGCCGCCAACTGACGAGGAAGTGTTGTGAACAAGTGGTTGATCCCCGCGCTGGTCTCCGGCGTCCTGTTGACTGGCTGTGCGACGAACCCGCGCGGCTCGATTCCTGTTGTGGACTCCGGCGCACCGATTTCCGAAGAGCAGGAAGGCGGCCAGGCGTACCAGGCCCAGCAGGCGCCTGGCGCGCCGCAGGCACTGCCCGAGGATTCCGGGGTGGTGGTGATGGTGCCGCCGCAGTCTTCCAGCCAGGCATTCCCGGCTTCCAGCGCGCCGATCTCCGGCTCGATCGATGGCGAGCCCATAACCCCGGGCCCCGTCACCGGCAGCACGCCTGGCCAGACGCCGAGCTACAACGCGCCGATCCCGAGTGCGCCGAGCGGGATTCCGTCGAATGGTGGTGGTGGCCTGGCCGCCGATGAGCAGTTGGACGGCCCGGTGCTGGCACTGTTGACCACCGCGCAGCAACAGCAGGGCGGCGGCGACCTGAATGGTGCCGCTTCCAGTCTCGAACGCGCCCAGCGCATCGCGCCGCGCGAACCCCAGGTGCTCTACCGCCTGGCCGAGGTGCGCCTGGCTCAGGGCGATGCCGCGCAGGCCGAGCAGGTTGCCCAGCGCGCGCTGACCTATGCCGGCGGGCGTCCCGCCTTGCAGGCCAGTCTCTGGGAGCTGATCGCCAAGGCGCGCGAGCAGCAGGGCAATGCCGCCGGTGCTGCGCAGGCCCGTGAGCGAGCGCGGGTCAACCTCTGATGGACGCTCGCGTGCCGAAGCTGGCCGAGCAGTTGCTACTGATCGAGCGGGAGCTGCGCCTGCTGGGGTTCTGGTCGGCCGAGTCGCCGGCCGACGAGGCGTTGGCCAGTCTGGAGCCGTTCTGCGTCGACACCCTGAGTTTCGAGGAGTGGCTCCAGTGGATCTTCCTGCCCCGGATGAAGGTGCTGATCGAGCAGGAGAAGGTCCTGCCGGAGACTTCCGGCATCCGCCCGATGGCGGAGGTCGCCTACCGTGAGCAGCCCGTGGAGACCCGCAGGCTGCTGGAGTTGCTGGGCGAGTTCGATCGTCTGATCAATCGCAAGGTCTAGGGCGCCAGGCCCCGCTCCCTTACTGGCAGTTTTCCTGGATCGCCTTTTCCGTCTCGCGAATCCGTTGCTGGCGTTCTTCTTCGTCGATGCGGCGCACTTCGCCGTTGTCGTCGGTCACCCGCACGCGCGGGTTGTTGCGCAGTTGCGCCAGGTTGTTGCGGGTGTTCTCGCAGTATTTCTTGCGCTCGAGCTCCTGGCTGGCGACTTCTTTCTTGATCTTCTCGTCGAGGGCCTTCTGCTGGTCGTCGGCGCTGGCGTCGGCCGGCGGCAGCGTCGGTGCTACCGACCTGATCTGCGGGACGGTGGTGTTGATCTGGGTGGCGGCCTGTCCCTCCGGCGGCTGGGCGCCGAAATGGGTGACGCCTTTCTCGTCGACCCACTTGTACACCTGGCTGGCCATGGCGGAGGCGCTGAGGGCGAGCAGCAAGCTGCCGGTGAGAATCATGCGTCCCATTGCTGTTTCCTTCTGAGGGCGGCGTAACGTGCTGGCTACTATAACCAAAAGCCGTGGATCGTCATCCTGCGTCAGATCACAGCGTAGATGTTAATTAGCCCACGCCATGGCTTGACTTGCCCCGGTCGAATCCGAACAATTCGAGGTTCGCTGTAGTGGGCCAGCCGTGGGCTAACTCGCTCGGCAGACCATGAGGTGCACACCCGCGCCGACCTGCTTTACCCGTACCGCGTTACCTCGCGCTGGGTGGGAGAATCCCCCAACATCCGGGACGATCCCAATACTTGCTCAGTCAGTAGCTGACGTAGTCGGCGACCACACGTCGCTCATGCTCTCTGCTTGGCAGTAAACCTACTTCGATTGCCGTCTGGTTTTGACGGTCTTCTAGCGTTCCAGAGGTGAAAAACGTGGAGCTTTTATCCGGCGCTGAAATGGTCGTCCGCTCATTGCGTGACGAAGGCGTTAAGTACATCTACGGGTACCCGGGCGGTGCCCTGCTGCATATCTACGACGCGCTGTTCAGGCAGAATGATGTCACCCACATCCTGGTCCGGCACGAACAGGCTGCCACCCACATGGCCGACGGCTACGCCCGCGCCACCGGCAAGCCGGGCGTGGTGCTGGTGACCTCCGGTCCCGGCGCGACCAACGCCATCACCGGCATCGCCACCGCCTACATGGATTCCATCCCGATGGTGGTGATCTCCGGCCAGGTGCCGAGCAACATGGTTGGCACCGATGCCTTCCAGGAAACCGACATGGTCGGTATTTCCCGGCCGATCGTGAAACACAGCTTCATCGTCAAGAATCCCTCGGAAATCCCCGAGGTGATCAAGAAGGCCTTCTACATCGCCCAGTCCGGCCGTCCCGGCCCGGTGGTCGTCGATATCCCGAAGGACATGGGCGACCCGACCCAGAAATACGAGTACAGCTACCCGAAGAAGGTCAAGCTGCGCTCCTACAGCCCAGCCGTACGCGGCCACTCCGGGCAGATCCGCAAGGCCGCCGAGATGCTCCTCGCCGCCAAGCGGCCGATCCTCTATTCCGGCGGCGGCGTGATCATGGGCGGCGCGGCCGAGCAGCTCACCGCGCTGGCGCGCCTGCTCAACCTGCCGGTGACCAACACCCTGATGGGCCTTGGCGGCTACCCGGGCACCGACCGCCAGTTCCTCGGCATGCTTGGCATGCACGGCAGCTACACCGCCAACCTGGCCATGCACCATGCCGACGTGATCCTCGCCGTCGGCGCGCGTTTCGATGACCGGGTGATCAACGGCGCCAGCAAGTTCTGCCCGAACGCCAAGATCATCCACATCGACATCGACCCGGCTTCTATCTCCAAGACCATCAAGGCCGACATCCCGATCGTCGGTCCGGTCGACAGCGTGCTGAGCGAGATGCTCGCGATCCTCGCCGAAATCGGCGAGACCCCGAGCAAGGACAGCATGGCCAGTTGGTGGAAGCAGATCGACGAGTGGCGCGGCACCCGAGGCACCTTCCCCTACGACAAGGGCGACGGCAGCATCATCAAGCCGCAGCACGTGATCGAGACGCTGTGGGAAGTGACCAGAGGCGATGCCTACATCACCTCCGACGTCGGCCAGCACCAGATGTTCGCCGCCCAGTACTACAAGTTCGACAAGCCCAATCGCTGGATCAACTCCGGTGGCCTGGGCACCATGGGCTTCGGTTTCCCGGCGGCGATGGGCATCAAGCTGAGCTTCCCCGAGGAAGAGGTGGCCTGCGTCACCGGCGAGGGCAGCATCCAGATGAACATCCAGGAGCTGTCGACCTGCCTGCAGTACGACCTGCCGGTGAAGATCGTCAACCTCAACAACGGCGCGCTGGGCATGGTCCGCCAGTGGCAGGACATGCAGTACAACAGCCGTTACTCGCACTCCTACATGGAATCGCTGCCTGACTTCGTCAAGCTGGTCGAGGCCTATGGTCACGTGGGCATTCGCATCACCGACCTGAAGGACCTCAAGCCGAAGATGGAAGAAGCCTTCGCCCTGAAGAATCGCCTGGTCTTCCTGGACATCCAGGTCGACACCAGCGAGCACGTCTACCCGATGCAGATCCGGGACGGCTCCATGCGCGATATGTGGCTGAGCAAGACGGAGCGGACCTGATCATGCGACACATCATCTCCCTGCTGCTGGAAAACGAACCGGGCGCCCTGTCGCGCGTGGTGGGCCTGTTCTCCCAGCGCAACTACAACATCGAAAGCCTGACCGTGGCGCCGACCGAGGACCCGACCCTGTCGCGTCTGACCCTGACCACCGTCGGCCATGACGAAGTGATCGAGCAGATCACCAAGAACCTCAACAAGCTGATCGAAGTGGTCAAGCTGGTGAACCTGTCGGAAAGCGCCCATATCGAGCGCGAACTGATGCTGGTCAAGGTCAAGGCCACCGGCGCCCAGCGCGCCGAGATCAAACGCACCACCGATATCTTCCGCGGGCAGATCGTCGACGTGACCAGCAGCGTCTATACGATCCAACTGGCCGGCACCAGCGAGAAACTGGACAGCTTCATCCAGGCCATCGGCACCGCCTCGATCCTGGAAACCGTACGCAGCGGCGTCACCGGCATCGCCCGTGGCGACAAAGTGCTTAGCATCTGATTAGTGAGCGGCCACAGCGGCCATAGATAGGGGAACTCCCATGAAAGTGTATTACGACAAAGACTGTGACCTCTCGATCATCCAGGGCAAGAAAGTTGCCATCATCGGCTACGGTTCCCAGGGGCACGCCCAGGCCTGCAACCTGAAGGATTCCGGCGTCGACGTGGTCGTCGGTCTGCGCAGCGGCTCGGCCACCGTGGCCAAGGCCGAGGCCCACGGTCTGACCGTCAAGAGCGTGAAGGACGCCGTCGCTTCCGCCGACCTGGTGATGATCCTCACCCCCGACGAATTCCAAGGCCGTCTGTACAAGGACGAAGTCGAGCCGAACCTGAAGCAGGGCGCCACCCTGGCCTTCTCCCACGGCTTCGCCATCCACTACAACCAGGTAGTGCCGCGCGCCGACCTGGACGTGATCATGATCGCGCCGAAGGCCCCGGGCCACACCGTGCGTTCCGAGTTCGTCAAGGGCGGCGGCATCCCTGACCTGATCGCCGTCTACCAGGACGCTTCCGGCAACGCCAAGAACGTCGCCCTGTCCTACGCCTGCGGCGTCGGCGGCGGCCGCACCGGCATCATCGAGACCACCTTCAAGGACGAGACCGAAACCGACCTGTTCGGCGAGCAGGCCGTTCTCTGCGGCGGTTGCGTGGAGCTGGTCAAGGCCGGCTTCGAGACCCTGGTTGAAGCCGGTTACGCGCCGGAAATGGCCTACTTCGAGTGCCTGCACGAGCTGAAGCTGATCGTCGACCTGATGTACGAAGGCGGCATCGCCAACATGAACTACTCGATCTCCAACAACGCCGAGTACGGCGAGTACGTGACCGGCCCTGAGGTGATCAACGCCGAATCCCGTGCCGCCATGCGCAACGCCCTGAAGCGCATCCAGGACGGCGAATACGCGAAGATGTTCATTGCCGAAGGCGCCGCCAACTACCCGTCGATGACCGCCTACCGCCGCAACAACGCCGCTCACCCGATCGAGCAGGTCGGCGAGAAGCTGCGCGCGATGATGCCGTGGATCTCGGCCAACAAGATCGTCGACAAGTCCAAGAACTGAGGACTGGCGATGGGAAAAGACGCGGCTTCGGCCGCGTTTTTTCATTCTGTGCCCGGGCTTCTGGTATAAAGCCAGTGCGCCGGGGTGGCAGCATCTCGGTCGAACCATTCAAACCGTTGCAAGGTGTTGTACATGAGCGAACGCCCCGAGGAGCCGAACCCGACTCCAGAAGCAGAAAGCCTGTTGCCCATCGATGAACACATCGAGGAGGGCCACGATGCCGACGGTCGCAAGGTCCGTCATCGCGGCATCTATCTGCTGCCGAACCTGTTCACCACGGCCAACCTGTTCGCCGGCTTCTACTCCATCATCAGTGCCATGAGCGGCCACTTTTCCGTGGCGGCGGCGACTATCTTCGTCGCCATGGTGCTCGACAGCCTGGACGGCCGCGTCGCGCGCCTGACCAACACGCAGAGCGCCTTCGGTGCCGAGTACGACTCGCTGTCGGACATGGTCGCCTTCGGCCTGGCCCCGGCCCTGCTGGCCTACGAGTGGGCGTTGAGCGATCTGCGCAGCGTCGGTCTGGCGGTCGCCTTCATCTATGTGGCCGGCGCGGCGCTGCGCCTGGCGCGTTTCAATACGCAGATCGGCAAGGTCGACAAGAAGTGGTTCATCGGCCTGGCGAGCCCGGCGGCAGCCGGTGTCGTGGCCGGTATCGTCTGGGCTTTCAGCGACTTCGGCATCAAGGGCTCGAACATGTCGTTCATCGTCGCCCTGCTGGTGGCTGCCGCCGGCGCGCTGATGGTCAGCAACATCAAGTACTACAGCTTCAAGGACCTCGACCTGAAAGGGCGCGTACCCTTCGTGGCGATCCTCATCGTGGTACTGGCCTTCGCCGTGGTGTTCAGCGATCCGCCGCGCATTCTGCTGCTGATCTTCCTGGCCTACGCGGCCTCCGGACCGGTGCAATATTTGTTGCAACTGCGCCGCCGCAAACAGGCCGAGTGATGTAATTTTCTGCCGGCTCCGCAGTCCATGTAGCAATAGCCCTTGCGTACGCTGCGGAGCCGTCATGCTGATCCAGATCCCCCCGCCATCTGCCTCCCGCGAGTCGGAGGTCACTCCGGAGTCCGTCTATCTGTCCCGCCGAAGCCTGCTGGCGGCGGCTGGCGGACTCGCTGCGCTGGCGATGCTGCCGGCTGCGAGGGCTGCGACGGAAGCCTCTCCCTATGCCGACGTGGAGCCTGCCAGGGCACCCGACTGGTTCGTCGACAAGCTGAGCGCCACGCAATGGCGGGCGGTGGTGCCGGGAGACGAAGCCGTGGCACCTTTCAAGACGGCCACCCGCTACAACAACTTCTACGAGTTCGGCCCCGACAAGACCGACCCGGCCGCCAGGGCTGGCTCGCTGGTGACCGAGCCCTGGACGGTGACCATCGATGGGGCGGTGGCCAGGCCCGGGCGCTATGCGCTGGAGGACCTGGTCAAGCCGCAGCAGTTGGAGGAGCGCATCTACCGGCTGCGCTGCGTCGAAGGCTGGTCGATGGTCATTCCCTGGTTGGGCTTTTCGTTGGCGGACGTGCTCAAGCGCGCCGAGCCGACCGGGCAGGCGAAATTCGTACGTTTCGAGACCCTGGTCGACCCCGAGCGGATGCCTGGGCAGCGCTCCGGTTTTTCCCTGCTCGATTGGCCCTATG
The DNA here is from genome assembly GCF_904061905.1 of Zestomonas carbonaria. Classification (GTDB taxonomy): domain Bacteria; phylum Pseudomonadota; class Gammaproteobacteria; order Pseudomonadales; family Pseudomonadaceae; genus Aquipseudomonas; species Aquipseudomonas carbonaria. Next base: position 1,500 of record NZ_CAJFCI010000029.1, on the reverse strand, counting down.
TCGAAGGTTTGCGCATGGACGAGGCCATGCACCCGCTGGCTATCCTCGCCGTGGGCATGTACGGGCGCATCCTGCCGAATCAGAACGGCGCGCCGTTGCGCCTGGTGGTGCCGTGGAAGTACGGTTTCAAGAGCATCAAGTCGATCGTGCGCATCAGCCTGGTCGAGGAACGGCCCCGAACTACCTGGGAGACCTCGGCGCCGCATGAGTACGGCTTCTACGCCAACGTCAATCCACAGGTCGACCATCCGCGTTGGAGCCAGGTCCGTGAGCGCCGGCTGCCGGGAAGCCTGTTCTCGCCGAACATCATTCCGACCCGCATGTTCAATGGCTACGACGAAGTGGCGGGGCTGTACAGTGACCTGGACCTGCGGAAGTACTACTGATGCGTTACCGGGCGTGGCGAGTCATCGTTTTCCTTCTGGCCCTGGTGCCGCTGTCGCTTTGGAGCTACCAGGCCTGGATACTGGCTCTGGGCGCTGACCCGGGGAAGACGCTGGTCGATCGCTTCGGCCTGGCGGCACTCAGCTTCCTGCTCATCACCCTGGCGATGACGCCGCTGCAGCGGCTGACCGGGTGGGGTGGCTGGGTCGCGGTTCGTCGCCAGCTTGGCCTGTGGTGCTTCACCTATGCCTGCCTGCATATCACCGGCTATGCGGTATTCCTGCTGGGGCTGGATATCCAGCAACTGCTCATCGACTTCGCGAAACGGCCTTACATCTTCGTCGGGGCGCTGGCCTTTCTCGGCCTGCTGACGCTGGCGCTGACCTCCAACCGTTTCAGCATGCGGCGTCTGGGCAGGCGCTGGAAGATGCTGCATCGACTGGTCTACGTCACCCTGTGCCTGGTCCTGCTGCATATGTTGTGGGTGGTGCGCTCCGATCTCGGCGAGTGGCTCATCTATGCGCTTATTGGCGGTGGGCTGTTGCTGCTGCGAGTGCCATGGCTGCCCGCTCGCCTGTTTTCCCGTTCGATAGTGGTTATGACAAAGAAACTTCAATAAGTGCTTGACGCGGTTTCTGACGCCCCTATAATGCGCACCACTTCCAGTGCGGAACTGCTCGAAAAGTTCTTGATAATCAAAAGGTTATCGAATGGATCGAGTGGGTTTTAGGTCGGATTGACCGGTGTTGGAAGGGCGTTTCGGGGAGGTTGACAGCGTCTTGGGATGCTGTAAGATTCGCCTCCCGCTACCGAGCAGGGTGTAAGGGTTCGGTGGTGCAAGCGGTTGAAGTAGAAAAGAAATTTTCGAAAATAACGCTTGACGGGAAGTAAGGCTGCTGTAGAATGCGCGGCCTTGGTTGAGGCGAAAGGCTCACCCGACTGTTCTTTAACAAGTGAATCAAGCAATTCGTGTGGGTGCTTGTGGGGTAAGACTGGTGGTCGCAAGATTATCAGCAACACAAGCAAACACTCGTGAATTCGAGAGTTTATTGCGATTGCTGAGCCAAGTTTAGGGTTTTCACAAAACCCGATCAGTATTGAACTGAAGAGTTTGAT
>NZ_CAJFCI010000028.1 GCF_904061905.1 Zestomonas carbonaria | reverse complement strand
CACCCTAACCCTCTCCCCGAGGGGAGAGGGGACTGGAATGCGGCTCGGGCGGGGGACGAGCGAGTCCTGGCAGGTTGCTCCCGGATTTCATCCGGGCTACGCCTGTACCGCCCGCCCCGGCGGCCCTACAACGGCTCGGTCCTGCCCCGTTCCTCGCGGGGTAGGTGACCGAAGCGCTCGCGGTAGCACTTGGCGAAGTACGAGGTCGAGCCGAATCCGCAGATGCTGGCGATCTCGACGATCGGCAGGCTGGACTGCACCAGCAGGAAGCGGGCCCGGTCCAGGCGCAGGTCGAGGTAAAAGTGGTTCGGCGTGGTGGCCAGGTGTTCCTTGAACAGCCGCTCCATCTGCCGGGACGACAGGTTGGCGGCCTTGGCGATCTGCTTGCAGCTGAGCTGTTCGTCCAGGTGCTCGCGCATCACCTCGATCGCCCTCACCAGCCTCGGGTTGTTCACATGGAACTTGGCCTGCAGCGACATGCGCTGGCTTTCGTGGGCCGGGCGGATGTTGGGGTGGATGCACTGCTCGGCGACCGCGTGCACCAGCTTTTCGCCATGCCGGCTGCCGATCAGGTACAGCATCATGTCCAGCCCCGCCAGGCCACCGGAGCAGGTCAGGTACTTGCCGTCGATCTCGTAGAGTTCGCCGGTCACGTTCAGCCGGGGAAAGGCCTCGCGGAAACTGTCGATGTTTTCCCAGTGGATGGTGCAGGTCTGGTCCTTCAGCAGGCCGAACCGGGCCAGCAGCAGGCTGCCGGTCGAGGTCGCGCCGATATTGATGCCGCTGGATGACAAGGCGCGTAGCCACTGCTTCGTCGACTCGTCGTCGTAGACATGGGCACCGATGCCCGCCACCACGATCATGGTGTCGATGTCCCGATGCTCGTCCATCCGCCGGGTCGGGCTGAAGTCCATGCCGTTGCTGGCGCAGACGACTTCGTTGCCGGCGGTGTACAGGAGCCACTCGTACAGCGGCTTGCCGCTCATCCGGTTGGCCATCCGCAGCGGCTCGACCGTCGCGGCCAGGGACAGCATCGAGAATCCGGGTACCAGGAAAAAACCGATCCGCTCGGTCGCCGCTGTCGTCTCCACCTCGCCCCCTCCCGCTCACGATTCGACCCACGCACTTTGACGCTTTTACGTGGCATTGTGTCGCTTTTCTTTCATGGATTCCAGCGACAGAACCGGATCATGGCCACACACCCCACCCAACACCACTGGCTAGAGGGCCGGACATGATCGAACAGAAAGTCAAATTCAACAGCGATGGTTTCGCCCTGGACGGCGCGTTCTTCATCGATGAATCCAACAACGACCCCAGGCTGCCGATCGTGATCGTCTGCTCCGGCTTCACCGGCCTGAAGAACATCCACCCGGAACGCTTCGCCCGCGCCCTGACGCCGAAAGGCTTCACCACCTTCGGCTTCGACTACCGCGGCTTCTGCGCCAGCGAAGGCCCCCACGAGAAGGTGCTGCTGGAGGAACAGGTACGCGACATCGCCAATGCCGTGGCCTTCGTCAGCAGGCGCGCCGGCGAAGAGGGCCGCAAGATCGTCCTGGCCGGCTGGGGCATGGCCGGCGGCCTGATCCTGGATGCCTTCAAGCTCAATGCGCAGGTCGCCGCACTGGTCGCCATGAACGGCTTCTACGACGCCAAGCGGGTGCAGAAAGCCCTGCGCGGCGAGCGCGGCTGGGAGGAATTCCTCGCCTTCGTCCAGGACGAACGCTGCCGCCTCAGCCAGGGCGGCGAGGCTCGCGGCATCGATCCCTTCGACATCTACCCGCTGGACCCGGTCAGCCGCGAGTACGTGGACAACGTGCTGCGCAAGAACCCCGACTACGGCCTGACCTCCGACCTGAACTTCGCCGACTCGCTGCTCGCCTTCAACCCGGAGGCGAACCTGCTGGGCTTCGAGCGGACGCCGCTGCTCATCGCCCACGGCGCGGAAAACGCCCTGCACCCGCTGGAGGAACCCCGCTCGCTGCACGCCAAGTACCCGGGGCCCAAGGAGCTGTTCCTGCTGCAAGGCGGCGGGCATACCGAGTGGATGCTCGACGAGCACCCGCTGTTCATCGAGTTCTCCGGCAAGGTCGCCGAGTGGATCAAGGCCAACTGCTAGGGGCTGTCGACGCCCCCCGGGAAACGAGGGCCGGCGAAACCGCCGGCCCTTCCTGATCGCCCCTGGTGAGACGGCCATGAACCCGATCCAGCGTTTTCTCCGTACCACCCGCTTCGAAGACCTGCCCGTTCCCGTCCGGGAACAGGCGCTCCGCTGCCTGCGCGACCTGGTCGCCACCGCCGTGGCCGGTTCCCTAACCCACCTGGCGGCCATTGTCCAGCGCCATGCGCAGCAACAGTTCGCCGCTCCCGTCACGGGCCCGCGCGCCCGTCCGCTGCTCGGCGGGCACGCCGTCAGCGTCAGCGGGGCCGCGCTGGTCGGCGCCATGAGCATCGATGCCATGGATGCCCATGACGGCCACCGGCTGACCAAGGGCCATGTCGGCTGCGCCCTGCTGCCCGCGTTGGTCGCGCTACTGGAGGCCAGCGACACGAACCCGTCGGGCCGACAGTTCCTGACCCTGCTGGCCGCCGGCTACGAGATCGGCACCCGGGCAGGCATCGCCCTGCACGCCACGGCCCCCGACTACCACACGTCCGGCGCCTGGAACGCCGTCAACTGCGCGGCGCTCGGCGCCCACCTGCTCGGCGCCGACGAGCAGCAGTTCGAACAGGCCATCGGCATCGCCGAGTACCACGGCCCCCGCAGCCAGATGATGCGCGGCGTGGATCACCCCAGCATGCTCAAGGACGGTTCCGGCTGGGGCTCCATGGCCGGCGTCTGCGCCGCATTCCTGGCCATGGACGGCTTCACCGGGGCACCGGCGCTGACCGTCAGGAGCCCGGAGGTCGCCGCCGTCTGGGAAGACCTGGGCCGGCGCTGGCTGATCCTCGACCAGTATTTCAAGCCCTACCCCTGCTGCCGCTGGGCGCACCCGGCTATCGATGCCGCCCTGTCGCTGACCCGGCAACGGCGCATCCCCACGGACGCCATCGAGAGGATCGAGGTGCACACCTTCCACGCGGCGACCCGCCTGAACCAGGGCCGCCCGGCCACGACCGAACAGGCCCAGTACGCCACGGCCTTTCCCATCGCCGCGGCGCTGGTGCACGGCCAGGTGGGCGTCGAGCAGATCGATGGCCCCGGCCTGGACGATCCCGTCGTCCTGGCCCTGACGCAGCGGATCGCCCTGGTGGAGTCCGCGCCTTACACCAGCCGTTTTCCCGCCGAGCGCTGGGCCCACGTGCGGCTCCAGCTCAAGGACGGCACCCTGCTGGAATCCACGCCGCACACCGCCCGGGGCGACCCGGAACAGCCCCTCGGCGACGACCTGCTGCACGCGAAATATACCGCCCTGACCCGCCCGATATGGGGCGAAGCCAAGTCGCAACGGGTCATGGCCACGATCATGGCCCTGGCCGAACCCGGCAGCACCTTCGCCGGGCTCCTGGAAAGCCTCAGACACTGAACCTGGACAGCTCATGAACCCAGCAACCATCCCCGTCTGCCAGGCGGCGGACCCCGCCGTGCGCGCACCGCGCTTCGACGTACCCGCCCTGGCCTGCGACACCCACGCCCATGTCTTCGGCCCGCAGCACCGCTACGCCTACACGGCGAACCGCACCTACACCCCGCCGGACGCGCCGCTGGCCGACTACCTCGCCCTGCACCGGCGCCTGGGCATCGAGCGTGGCGTGCTGGTCCAGCCCAGCGTCTACGGCACCGACAACCAGGCCATGCTCGACGCGCTGGCGCAACTCGGCGAACACTATCGCGGCGTGGCGGTGATCGACCCCGACATCGACGACCGCGAACTGCAACGCCTGCACCAGGCCGGCATACGCGGCGTGCGGGTCAACCTGCTGTTCAAGGGCGGGATCTCCTTCGCCGACGTCGAGCGCATCGCCGCCCGCATCCAGCCCCTGGGCTGGCATGTCCAGGCCCTGCTCGACGTGTCCGAATTCGACGACCTCCAGCGTCGCCTGGGCAGCCTGCCGGTCGATGTGGTGATCGACCACATGGGGCACATGGATACCGCCAAGGGCCTCGGCCATCCGGGCTTCCAGGCCCTGTTGCAGTTGCTGGCAAGCGGCCGCTGCTGGGTCAAGCTGTCCGCCGCCTATCGCTTCACCCGCGAAACCGCGACGCCCTACCGGGACGTGCTCCCGGTCGCCCAGGCCCTGGTACGGACGGCGCCGGAGCGCATGCTCTGGGGATCGGACTGGCCGCACCCCTTCGTGCACATCCCGATGCCCAACGACGGCGCCCTGCTGGACATGCTGGCGGACTGGGTGCCCGACGCCGGCCTGCGGGAGCAGATACTGGTGCACAACCCCGCGCGCCTCTATGGCTTCCCGCGCCCCTGAAGGAGCCATCCGCGCATGATCGCCCCGCTCCCCCCGTCCGCCGCCTTGCCCGAACACTACCGGCGCTTTCTCGATGCCCTGCACGGGGCCGGCTTCCGTGGCGAGATCGCCCAGGACCCCGGCAACCGGACCGTCTTCGCCACCGACAATTCGATCTACCAGCGCGCGCCCCAGGCCGTCGTCTTCCCCCTGGACGGCGCAGACGTCGAACGCATCGCCAGGCTGGCGGCGCGCCCGGAACACCGGCAGGTCGTGTTCGCCCCGCGCGGTGGCGGCACGGGCACCAACGGGCAGTCGCTGACCGATGGCCTGGTGGTGGACCTGTCCCGGCACCTGAACCGCATTCTGGAAATCAACGTCGAGGAACGCTGGGCCCGGGTGCAGTGCGGCGTGGTCAAGGACCAGTTGAACGCGGCCCTGAAACCCCATGGCCTGTTCTTCGCCCCGGAACTCTCCACCTCCAACCGCGCCACCATCGGCGGCATGATCAACACCGACGCCAGCGGCCAGGGCAGCTGCACCTACGGCAAGACCCGCGACCACGTGCTCGAACTCGACAGCATCCTCCTGGGCGGCCTGCGCCTGCGCAGCCGAGCGCTCGCCGAGGCCGAACTGCACGCCTTGACGGAACGGGACGACAGGCTCGGCGACATCCACCGCTGCGCCAGCCGGATAGCCGACACCCAGGCCGAGGCGATCGCGGCCAGCTTCCCGCCCCTGAACCGCTGCCTGACCGGCTACGACCTCGCCCACCTGCGCGAGCCGGACGGCCGCTTCAACCTCAACAGCGTGCTCTGCGGCGCCGAAGGATCGCTGGCGTTCAGCGTCGAGGCCAAGCTCAACCTGCTGCCGATCCCCCGGCACCGCATCCTGGTCAACGTGCGCTACGCCGGCTTCATGGATGCCCTGCGCGATGCCCAGGCACTGATGCGGGCGGCACCGCTGTCGATCGAAACGGTGGACTCGAAGGTCCTGCTCCTGGCCATGCGGGACATCGTCTGGCACGGCGTGGCGGAATACTTCCCGGAAGACCGCCAGCAGCCGACGCAGGGCATCAACCTGGTCGAATTCTGCGGCGACGACCTGCCGACGCTGGAGCGGCGCATCGAGACCTTCATCCGCCACCTGCGCGACGACCGCAGCGTGCAACGCCTTGGCCATACCCTGGCCGTGGGCAGCGCGGCGGTCGAACGCCTCTACGCGATGCGCAAGCGCGCGGTGGGCCTGCTGGGCAATGTCCAGGGCGCGGCGCGGCCGCAGCCTTTCGTCGAAGACACCGCCGTGCCGCCGCAGCGGCTGGCCGACTACATCGCCGAATTCCGCGCCCTGCTCGACGGCCACGGGCTCGAATACGGCATGTTCGGCCATGTCGATGCCGGCGTGCTGCATGTGCGGCCGGCGCTCGACCTGAAGGACCCGGCCCAGGCCGCCCTGGTCCGGCCGATCTCCGACGCCGTGGCGCGGCTGACCCACAAGTACGGCGGCCTGCTCTGGGGCGAGCATGGCAAAGGGCTGCGCTCGGAATACGCGCCGCGCTTCTTCGGCGAACTCTACCCCGCCCTGCAGGCGCTGAAGGCCGCCTTCGACCCGGGCAACCAGCTCAACCCGGGCAAGATCGCCACCCCCTCCAGTCTCCCCGAGGCACGGCTGACCAAGCTCGACGAGGTGCCGCTGCGGGGCGAGCTGGACCGGCAGATCGACGAACGGGTCTGGCGCAGCTTCGACAGCGCCGTGCACTGCAACGGCAACGGTGCCTGCTACAACTTCGACCCGGACGATGCGATGTGCCCCTCGTGGAAGGCCACCCGTGATCGCCTGCAGTCGCCGAAAGGCCGCGCCTCGCTGATCCGCGAATGGCTGCGCCTGCAGGGCGGGCAAGGCATCGACGTGCTCGCCGCCGGCCAGGCCGTCCGCGTCCGCAAGGGCCTGCCCGGCTTCTGCCGCAGCCTGCTCGCAGCCGTGCGGCCCCGGCCCGACCAGGCCGACTTCTCCCACCGGGTGTACGACGCCATGGCCGGCTGCCTGGCCTGTAAATCCTGCGCGGGGCAGTGCCCGGTCAGGGTCAACGTGCCGGAATTCCGCTCGCGCTTCCTGGAGCTTTACCACAGCCGCTATCCACGCCCGCTCAGGGACTACCTGATCGGCTCGCTGGAATACAGCATCCCCCTGTTGGCCAGGTTCCCACGGCTGTACAACGGCTTGCTGGCGGCCCGCCCCATGCGGCGGCTCCTGGAGCGGGGCATCGGCATGGTCGACAGCCCGTCGCTGAGCGCCACGGACTTCCAGGCCGCGTGCAGGCGCTGGGGCGCCGAAGCGGCCGCCCCGCGGCGCCTGGCCGCGCTGGGCGCTGAGGAGCGCGCGCGCAGCGTGATCCTGGTGCAGGATGCCTTTACCCGCTACTTCGAGAGCGGGCTGCTGGAGAGCTGCATCGAACTCGTCGCCCGGCTCGGCTTCAAGCCCTACCTGGCGCCTTTCCGCGCCAACGGCAAGCCCCTGCACGTACAGGGATTCCTCGGCCCGTTCGAACGCGCCGCGCGCGCCAACGCCAGGCGGCTCAACGAGCTTGCCGGGTTCGGCATGCCGCTGGTGGGGCTGGACCCGGCCATGACCCTGGTCTACCGCCAGGAATACGCCAAGACGCTGGGCGAGGCCATGGCCCCCAGGGTCGCCCTGCTGCAGGAATGGCTCGTCGAGGCCCTCCCGCCCCATGCCGGCACGGCGACCGAAAAGCCCTACCTGCTACTGGCCCACTGCACGGAGAAGACCAATGCGCCGGCCAGCATCGAGCAATGGCGACAGGCATTCGAGCGCCTGGGGCTCAGGCTCGAAACGCTCGCCAGCGGCTGCTGCGGCATGTCGGGCACCTACGGGCACGAGGCCCGCAACCTGGCGACCTCGAAACGCATTTTCAGCCAATCCTGGGAGCCACTGATAGAGCGGCACGCCCACGGCAGGCGGTTGATGGCCGACGGTTACTCCTGCCGCAGCCAGGCCGAACGGCTGGGCCATGGCGCCTTGCCACATCCCCTGGAGGTTCTGCTGGAGCATCTGCGCCAGTGATCCCGGGCCGCTCGAGCCATCGAAATGCCAACCCATCACCCCGCTGGATGCAGGTTGCCCACCCGTCCGCCACGGCCAAGACTGCAAGCTCCCCCACTCGCCGGAGCTCCGCCATGAACAGCCCTCGCCCGATCACCCGCGAGTTCCTCGAAGAGGCCCTGGAAAACTCGCCCTTCGCCCAGATGATCGGCTTCCAGCTCACCGGCTTCGAGCCGGGGCGGATCAGCATGGAAGTGCTGCCGCGCCGCGAGCTGACCCAGCACCACGGCTACGTGCACGGCGCGGTGGTCGGCTTCATGATCGACAGCGCCTGCGCCTGGTCGGCCGCCTCGCTGGTCGGCGACGTGGTCACCTCGGAGTACAAGGTCAACCTGCTGGTGCCGGCCATCGGCGACCGGCTGGTCTGCCGCAGCGAGGTGATCAAGGCCGGCCAGCGCCAGGTGGTGAGCCGCGCCGACGTGTTCGCCATCAAGGATGGCGAGGAGAAGATCGTCGCCACCGGGCTGGCGACCATCGCCCGGGTCTGAACGAGGCCCGGCACGGGACTTCCGCCGCCAACTGTTGTAAACCTGTACGCAGACGACAACAGAAAACGGAGCCCGGCATGAGCAACGCCGTAGAACCCTACCACCCCGGCCTGTTCGACCTGACCCACAAGCTGACCGTGGAGAAGCATGGCCACACCGCCCTGCTGACCATCAACCATCCGCCTGCCAACACCTGGGACCGCGACTCGCTGATCGGCCTCAAGCAGGTGATCCAGCACCTCAACCGCGACGACGACATCTACGCCCTGGTGATCACCGGCCAGGGCAGCAAGTTCTTCAGCGCCGGCGCCGACCTCAAGCTGTTCGCCGACGGCGACAAGGCCCGCGCCCGCGAGATGTCCCGGCGCTTCGGCGAAGCCTTCGAGGCGCTGCGCGACTTCCGGGGCGTGTCGATCGCCGCGATCAACGGCTACGCCATGGGCGGCGGCCTGGAGTGCGCGCTGGCCTGCGACATCCGCATCGCCGAACGGCAGGCGCAGATGGCCCTGCCGGAAGCCTCGGTGGGCCTGCTGCCCTGCGCCGGCGGCACCCAGGCGCTGCCCTGGCTGGTCGGCGAAGGCTGGGCCAAGCGCATGATCCTCTGCGGCGAGCGGGTGGACGCCGAGACCGCGCTGCGCATCGGCCTGGTCGAGCAGGTGGTCGACAGCGGCGACTCGCGCGGCCATGCGCTGCTGCTCGCCTCCAAGGTGGAGCGCCAGAGCCCGGTGGCGGTGCGCACCATCAAGCCGCTGATCCAGGGTGCCCGCGAACGCGGCCCGAACTCCTGGCTCTCCGAGGAGCGCGAGCGTTTCGTCGACCTGTTCGACGCCGAGGACACCCGCGAAGGCGTCAACGCCTTCCTGGAGAAACGCGACGCCCGTTGGCGCAATAAATGAAACCTGAGCGTCAAGCCGCAAGCTGCAAGCCACGAGAACGGCGCCGATCAGCTTGCCGCTTGACGCTAGAAGCTTGAGGCTGCTGTTTCCCATGAATGTCCATTTCCAAGAGCTGCCCGGCCAGCACGGTGCCCGTATCGGCATCGCCAGCCTGGACGCCGAGCGCAGTCTGAACGCCCTGTCGCTGCCGATGATCGAGGCGCTGAACCGCCAACTACGCGCCTGGGCCGACGATCCGGCGATCGTCTGCGTGCTGTTGCGCGGCAACGGGCCGAAGGCCTTCTGCGCCGGCGGCGACGTGGTCCAACTGGTCGAGGCCTGCCGCGCCCATCCCGGTGAGGTACCACCGCTGGCGGCACGCTTCTTCGCCGACGAATACCGCCTCGACCACCTCATCCACACCTACCCGAAACCGCTGATCTGCTGGGCCCACGGCTACGTGATGGGCGGCGGCATGGGCCTGATGCAGGGCGCCGGGGTGCGTATCGTCACGCCGAGCAGCCGCCTGGCGATGCCGGAGATCGGCATCGGCCTGTATCCGGACGTCGGCGGCAGTTGGTTCCTGAACCGCCTGCCGGGCAAGTTCGGCCTGTTCCTCGGTCTCACCGCCACCCAGGTCAACGCCCGCGACGCCCTGGACCTCGGCCTCGCCGACCGCTTCCTGCTCGACGAGCAGCAGGACGACCTGCTCAAGGGCCTGCAGCAGCTCAACTGGCAGGAACAGTCGGCCCTGCAGTTGAACAGCCTGCTGCAGGCGCTGGCCCACCAGGCCGAAGCGGATCGCCCCGAGGCGCAGTTGCTGCCGCGCCGCGACTACCTCGACCACCTGCTCGACGTGGCCGACCTGCCCAGCGCCTGGCGCCTGCTGACCGCCCTGCAGGACGACCCCGACCCGCTGCTGGCGCGTGCGGGCAAGACCCTGGCGAACGGCTGCCCGCTGACCGCGCACCTGGTCTGGGAACAGCTCCAGCGCGCCCTGCACCTGTCCCTGGCCGAAGTGTTCCGCCTGGAATACGCGATGAGCCTGAACTGCTGTCGCCACCCGGAATTCCCCGAGGGCGTGCGCGCCCGGCTGATCGACAAGGACAACGCGCCACGCTGGCACTGGCCGGAGGTGGAAAACATCCCCGGGGCGGTGATCGAGGCGCACTTCCAGCCGGCCTGGAACGGCGCGCATCCGCTGGAGGATCTGTAGCGTCGATACCCGGCTGCATCCGCGTTTATTGGGTCCCCGCGAACGCGGGGACCCAGAAAGAGAACAAGACAAACCCTCCCACAAAGTGCGCCACCCCAACCTACTCTGGTGATGAGAGTGCCCATCCGAGGAGAACAGCCATGACCCGCATCGCCTTCATCGGCCTCGGCCACATGGGTCTGCCGATGGCCCGCAACCTGCTCAAGGCCGGCTTCCCGCTCAGCGCCCACGATCTCGTGCCGGAGGCCGTGGCGCAGCTTGCCGGCGAAGGCGCACGCGCCGCCAACGATGCCCACGACGCGGTGCAGGACGCCGACGTGGTGATCAGCATGCTGCCCGCCAGCCGCCATGTGGAAAGCCTGTACCTGGGCGACGACGGCCTGCTCGCCTACATCGCCCCCGGCACCCTGGTGCTGGAATGCTCGACCATCGCCCCGGACTCGGCGAAGAAGGTCCACCAGGCCGCCGGGAAACTGGGCATCGACCTGCTCGACGCGCCGGTGTCCGGCGGTACCGCCGGCGCCGCGGCGGGCACCCTGACCTTCATGGTCGGCGGCGCCGCCGAAGCGCTGGAAAAGGCCCGCCCGGTGTTCCAGGCGATGGGCAAGAACATCTTCCACGCCGGCCCGGCCGGCGCCGGGCAACTGGCCAAGGTGTGCAACAACCAGTTGCTCGCCGTACAGATGATCGGCACCGCCGAATCCATGGCCCTGGGCGTGGCCAACGGCCTAGACCCGCGCGTGCTGGCGGAGATCATGCGGCAGAGCTCCGGCGGCAACTGGGTGCTGGAGCGCTACAACCCCTGGCCGGGCGTGATGGAAACCACCCCCGCCTCGCACGACTACGAGGGCGGCTTCATGAGCGAGCTGATGGCCAAGGACCTCGGCCTGGCCCAGGAAACCGCGCTGGCCAGCGGCAGCAGCACGCCGATGGGCGGCCTGGCGCTGCACCTGTACCGCGTGCTGCTGCGCCAGGGCCTGGGCAAGAAGGACTTCTCGGTGGTGCAGTCGTTGTTCGGCGCACCCGAGGAGTAGGTCGCGCCATGATGGGTATCGTCGCTGTGCTCCTCGACCCATCCTACGAGGAGAACCGCAGGATGGGTCGAGCGAAGCGATACCCATCGCCCCGGCCCACCGGATCAGCGGATCGACTTCAGGTGCAGGAAGCCGAACAGCAGGACCTGGAGCCGTTCCAGCCAGGGCTGCGGGCGCTGGGTCAGGCGGCGGTTGAACAGCAGCAGTTCGCCGACATGGGCCAGCAGGATGATGCCCGTGGCGGCCAGCAGCCAGCCGTGCAGCGGCGCGGCGAAGGGATAGACGACGTTGAGCGCGGCGACCAGCCAGAACATGGCCAGGGCGCCCTTGGCGAAGGACAGCAGGTGCATCGGGGTTCCTCCAGCGAATCGGGTGCGGACAGTCTGCCGGCTTTCAGCGGCGGGGCCGTCCGCACTTTCGACTGGCGTTGCGGGCGCCGTCAGCCCTCCCGCTTGGGCGTGACGATGTCGAACCAGTAGTCGAACTCGTCGAGCATGCCGAACAGCCTGCCCAGCAGCAGCGGGTTGCCCGAGCTCTTCAGCCGGCCTTCCAGCACCAGCCGCGCCGCCGAGACGTCCTTGAGCAGCAGCCGGTCGAGGTCGGCGCGGTCGATGGTCACGGTCTGCCCGGCGTCCTCGCGCTGCACCCCACGGATGTTGTTGAGGTGCGAGTTCTTCAGCTCCAGCAGGTAGTGCTCGCCGATGTCCGGCAGGACCAGGTTGATGCGGATGTCCTTGCCCTCGGCCTTCTCCGCGTTCAGGCGCACGCCGAGGTAGTCGAACAGCAGGCCGGTATCCATGGCCGCCAGGGCGTCGGCGCTGGCGCTCTTCAGCGGTGGCAGGTGGCGCGGCACGCCGTTGCGCAGCTCGGCGGCGGCGGCCAGGTAGCTGTTGCGCCAGCCGGCGTTCTCCGCCTGGTAGCCGAGCTGCTCCAGGGCGTCGGCCTGCAACTGGCGGGCGGCCTGGTTGTCCGGGTCGGCGAAGACCAGCTTGTTGACCACCTCCACGACCCAGCGGTACTCGCCCTTGTCGTAGGACTGGCGGGCCATTTCCAGCACGCGTCCGGCGCCGCCCATGAATTCCACGTACTTCTTCGCCGACGCCTCCGGGGCGAGCGGGTCCAGGGTCGCCGGGTTGCCGTCGTAGTAGCCCAGGTACTTGTTCACCACCGCGCGCACGTTGTGGCTGACCGAACCGTGGTAGCCCCGGTTGAACCATTCGTGGGCCAGTTCGTCCGGCAGCTTGAAGCGCTCGTGGATCTCGTCGATGGTCACCCCCTGGTTGGCCAGGTACAGGCTCTGGTCGTGCAGGTAGCCGTACAGGTCGCGCTGCTTCTCCAGGGTGTGGACGATGTCCTCGCGTCCCCAGCGCGGCCAGTTGTGGGTGGCGAACAGCACCTCGGCCTGGTCGCCGAAACGGTGCAGCGCCTCGTTGATGTACTTGCTCCAGGCCAGCGAGTCGCGGGTCTCGGCACCGCGCAGGGTATAGAGGTTGTGCAGCGAGCCGACCACGTTCTCGGACATCAGCAGGGCCTTGTGCCGGGGCAGCCAGATGTTCATCTCCGACGGCGACTCGGTGCCCGGGGTGTTCTGGAAGACGAAGGGCACCCCGTCGATCTCCAGTTCCTCGTAGTCGCCGCTGATCAGCCGGGTCGGCGCCAGCAGGCTCATGGGGCCGCGCGCCAGGCCCTTGCCGATGGCCATGTCGACCTGCCCCTGCGGGCCCTTCGGCAGCAAGGCGCCGTACTGGTAGGTGGTACGGCGGGCCATGGCGTTGCCGGCCAGCACGTTCTCCTTGATCGCCGCTTCCATGAAGCCCACCGGCGCGATGATCTGGACGTCTCCCTTGGCCACCTGCTCGCGACTGGCCAGCCCGCCCACACCGCCGAAGTGATCGGCATGGGCATGGGTGTAGATGATCGTCCTGATCGGCTTGCGCCCCAGCTCCTCGCTCACCAGCTCATAGGCCGCCCTGGAGGTGGCTGGCGTGAGCAGGGTGTCGATGACGATCCAGCCGGTCCGGCCTTCGATGAAGGTGATGTTCGCCAGGTCGAAACCGCGCACCTGGTAGACCCCCTCCGTGACCTCGTACAGCCCGTACTTGAGGTTGAGCAGCGCCTGGCGTTGCAGGCTCGGGTTGATGCTGTCGATGTCCTGCCCGGCGTCGAGGAAGCCGTAGTCGCCCAGTTGCCAGGCGACGCTGCCGTCCTCGTTCCTGATCACCAGGTTCTCGGGACGCTTGATCAGGCCCTTCTCCACCCGCTCGAAGTCGCCACGGTCGGCGAACGGCAGCTCCGCCTTGACCCGCTGCTGGGCCTGGACGGTGAAGGGAGTCGGTTGCTTGGGATCGCTGGCCTCGGCGGCCAGCAGTTGGGGGCAGAGGCTGGCCAGCAGGACAGCGGCGGACAGACGGATCATCGGCGCTCCAGGCGTTGTTATTGGAAACAGAGACGGCTCGCACTATGGCGCAGGGTCAGTCAATAATTCCAATGCATTCCAATTCGAACTTCCATGCAGGCAACGCATGAATGACCTACGTCAGCTCCGCCATTTCGTCGCCGTCGCCGAACACGGCCACTTCGCCCGTGCCGCAGCGGCGGTCCACCTCAGCCAGCCGGCGTTGAGCCGCAGCATCCAGGCGCTGGAAGCCGGCCTCGGCTGCCGCCTGTTCGACCGGGGGACGCGCCACGTCGTGCTCACCGCCCATGGCCAACTGGTGCTGGAGCATGCCCGGCGCCTGCTGGCCGGCAGCCGTTCCCTGCAGAACGCGGTGAACCAGCTCGGCAACCTGGAAGCCGGCGAGCTGTGCCTCGGCGCCGGCCCTTTCCCAGCGGCGCGCCTGGTGCCACGGGCGCTCGCCCGGCTGGCCCGGCGCTATCCGAAGATCCACGTGCAACTGGTGATCGAGGACTGGCGCAGCCTGCGCCGGCGGCTGCTGGGCGAAGGCATCGAACTGTTCGTCGCCGAGAGCCGGGAACTGCTGGACGACCCGCTGCTGGCCGTCGAGCCATTGCGGCCCCGCCCCGGCCTGTACTTCTGCCGGCCCGGCCATCCCCTGCTGGAGGTCGGGCGCCTGTCGCGGGACGCCATCGCCGACTACCCGCTGGCCGGTCCGCAACTACCGGACGAAGTGGTCGACCAGGTACGCAAACTGAGCGGCCGCGAGCAGTTGCCGGACATCCAGTGCGACAACTTCATGGTGCTCAAGGACCTGGTGCAGCACAGCGACGTGCTCGGCCTGGCGACCTCGGACGTGGTGGCCGAATCGGTGGCGGACGGCAGCCTGGCGGTGCTGCCGCCGGTACCGGACATCCCCAACCGGAACTCCGCCTACGGGCTGGTCAGCCGCGCCGGGCACAGTCTGTCGCCGGCCGCCCAGGCCCTGCGTGCCCTGGTGTTGCGGGAGGATGAAGAGTTGTCGGCGTGAGTGGCTGGAGGTATGGAGTGGGGTCAGGGGCGGAGTCCAACCCAGAACTCCCCGTCTCCGGCCCACTCAACTAATACCGCTGCGGCGCATAGCGCGGCGACTGTATCCGCCCGTCACGGCGATATTCCTGACGATACTCCTGGCGGTAACGCTGGGTTTTCGACTTGGCGTTCTTCGGCGGCGCCACGTAGTAGCGCGGGCCATCCTTGCCCTGGTACTGGCGATAGGGATGCAGGTGGCCGTCCTGGCCACGGTAGTAGCGCTGCGGGTAGTAGCGGCGATGATCGTCGTAGCGGCGGTCGTAGCGCCGGTCATAACGGCTGTCGTAACGCCGGTAGTTGTTGTCGTAGCGACGGTACTTGTCGTTGGCGCTGTAGTAGGCGCCATCATGGTAGCGCTGCCCCACATAGCCGCCATGGCGGTCGTAGCGATCGTCGTAATAGTAGGAGGAGCAAGCGGACAGCCCCAGGCCACACAGCATCACAAGCAATAATCGACTGATCATGGCGGCCTCCTTTCGACCGCAAGGAAAGATGCCGGCGATGGCCGGCTTCAGTTGATTGGACATGCCCCCGCGCCGATCGGTGCTGACCGGCGATCGCGATCTTCCATTTCCAGTTGTTACACCGACTGCGCCAGGATGGTGCGCGCCGCCCCGTCACTGGGCACATGCGCCTGCGAAATCCACCCGCCGTTGGCGCGGAGCCCCCTGCCACGGGGAATCGCGGCAGTTGGCACGACCTTCGCTTCGTGTCCGGCGTGCAGGAGTCGCCCGGACGCCGGGTCGCGGCACCACAATCTGCAAATGGCTGGCTAGGGTTCCGGTTCGCGCGAGCGAACGACTGGTCCGAGAGCTGGCGACCTCCAGCGAGGTTACACGGCGGGACAAAAGCCCGGGAGAACGCACCCTGACCTGTCAGGTGCTGCCGCTCCTGCCGCCGACAACCAGAACTGGAGGTTCCACATGCGCAAGCCCCGTCTGTTCCCGCTCGCCGTCGCCGCCCTGGCCGCCAGCCTCGGCCTCTCCGCCCACGCGGCGCAGAAAGACAAGTTCAACGTCTGCTGGACCATCTACGCCGGCTGGATGCCCTGGGAATACGCGGCGACCGAAGGCATCGTCGACAAGTGGGCGAAGAAGTACGGCATCGAGATCGAAGTCACCCAGCTCAACGACTACGTCGAATCGATCAACCAGTACACCGCCGGCCAGTTCGACGGCTGCACCATGACCAACATGGACGCCCTGACCATCCCCGCGGCCGGTGGCGTGGACTCCACCGCGCTGATCGTCGGCGACTTCTCCAACGGCAACGACGGCCTGGTGATCAAGGGCGAAGGCAAGAAGCTCGCCGACCTCAAGGGCATGCCGATCAACCTGGTCGAGCTGTCGGTGTCCCACTACTTCCTGGCCCGCGCCCTGGAGCGCGCCGGCCTGAGCGAGAAGGACGTCAAGGTGATCAACACCTCCGACGCCGACATCGCCGCCGCCTTCGACACCCGCGACGTGCAGGCCGTCGCCACCTGGAACCCGATGCTCGCCGAGATCAAGGCCAAGCCCGGCATCAGCGAGGTGTTCGACTCCAGCCAGATCCCCGGCGAGATCATGGACATGATGGTGGTCAACAGCTCGACCCTGGCCAGCAACCCGGCCCTGGGCAAGGCGCTGACCGGCGCCTGGTTCGAGGTGATGGCGCTGATGAGCGGCGACGGCGACGAAAGCAAGACCGCCCTCGAACACATGGCCAAGACCTCCGGCACCGACCTCGCCGGCTACCAGGCGCAGCTCTCCACCACCCGGATGTTCTACACGCCGCAGGAAGCGCTGGAGTTCGTCACCAGCCCGAAGCTGCCGGCCACCATGACCAAGGTCGCCGAGTTCTCCTTCGCCCACGGCCTGCTCGGCGAAGGCGCCAGCGATGCCCAGGCGGTGGGCATGAGCTTCGCCCGCGAGGTGGTCACCGGCGACAAGGCCAACGTCAAGCTGCGCTTCGATCCGAGCTACGTGCGGATGGCGGCGGAAGGGACGCTCTGAACCCTTGTTTTATTGGGTCCCCGCGAACGCGGGGACCCAATGCCCCACCAACCGAGGTAGCACCATGCGCCTGATCAACCGCCACCCGGATCGCCCCAGCCGTCTGTTGCTGGTGATCCTGCCGTTCGCCCTGCTGCTGTTCATCTACTTCACCGGCTCGGCGGCGCGGCTGACGGAAAACCCCAACGACAAGCTGCTGCCCAGCGCGGCGCAGATGATCGACGCGGTGGAGCGCCTGGCCTTCACCGAGGACAAGCGCAGCGGCCAGTACCTGTTCTGGCAGGACACCGCCTCCAGCCTCACCCGGCTCGGCATCGGCCTGGGCATCGCCGCCCTCGCCGGCCTGTGCCTGGGGCTGGCCGCCGGCACCGTGCCGCTGTTCGGCGCGCCGCTGTCGCCGTTGCTCACCGTGCTGTCGATGATCCCGCCGCTGGCGGTGCTGCCGATCCTGTTCATCGTCTTCGGCCTCGGCGAGCTCTCCAAGGTGATGCTGATCGTCATCGGCATCACCCCCTGCATCGCCCGCGACATCGAGCAGCGCGCCCGCGAGCTGCCGCGCGAGTTGCTGATCAAGGCGCAGACCCTCGGCGCCAGCACCTGGACGCTGATCCTCCGCGTGGTGCTGCCGCAACTGCTGCCGCGCCTGCTGATCTCCCTGCGACTGATGCTCGGCTCGGCCTGGCTGTTCCTGATCGCCGCCGAGGCCATCGCCTCCACCGACGGGCTCGGCTACCGCATCTTCCTGGTCCGCCGCTACATGGCGATGGACGTGATCCTGCCCTACGTGGCGTGGATCACCCTGCTCGCCTGGCTGATGGACCTGGGCCTGCGCCAGCTCACCCGCCTGGCCTTCCCCTGGTATGAAGGAGCCAAGGCATGAGTTTCATCGACGTGAAGAATGTCTGGCAGGAGTACGACGACCACATCGTGCTCGAAAACCTCAACCTGAGCATCGCCGAGGGCGAGTTCTGCACCCTGGTCGGCGCCTCCGGCTGCGGCAAGTCCACCTTCCTGCGCCTGCTGCTCGGCCAGGAGCGCGCCAGCCGTGGGCAGATCCTGCTCGACGGCCAGCCGCTGGCGGGCGAGCCGGACGCCAGCCGTGGCGTGGTATTCCAGCGCTACTCGGTGTTCCCGCACCTGAGCGTGCTGGACAACGTCGCCATCGGCCTGGAGCTGCCGCGCTCGCCGCTGCTCGGCCGCCTGTTCGGCAACGCCAAGCGCGAGGCCCGCGAGCAGGCCGCCGCGCTGTTGGAGAAGGTCGGCCTCGGCCACGCCCTGGACAAGTACCCGAGCCAGCTCTCCGGCGGCATGCAGCAGCGCCTGGCGATCGCCCAGGCGCTGATCATGAAACCGCGCGTACTGCTCCTCGACGAACCCTTCGGCGCCCTCGACCCGGGCATCCGCAAGGACATGCACGAGCTGCTGCTGAAGCTCTGGCAGGAAACCCGGCTGACCGTGTTCATGGTCACCCACGACCTCTCCGAAGGCTTCAGCCTGGGCACCCGCATCCTGGTGTTCGACAAGCCGCGCCACGACCCGCACGCGCCCAACGCCTACGGCGCGCAGATCACCTACGACATCCCCCTGAACAGCGACCGCCGCGCCGCGCGCGCCGCCGTCGAAGCCCTGCCGGCACACCTCACCGGCAGCCTGAACCCCGCCATCCAAGGAGCCTGAGCATGACTGCCTCTCTCGCCCTGCGCCCCACCCTGTACGAGGAAACCGTCCCCGGCGGCGGCCACACCTCCTTCGTCCTCAAGCGCGGCCAGTTGCTGCGCCTCACCGACCTCGAAGGCGGCGCCAACGTCAGCCTGATGCTGCTCAACGCCGAGGAAAAGAGCGAGCGCCTGAACCTGCCGGACACCCTCAAGTGCCAGCACACCGCCAGGCTCACCGCCGGCCACTGCCTGTACTCGGACATGGGCCGCGTGCTGGCGGCGATCACCGCCGACACCTGCGGCTGGCACGACAGCTTCGGCGGCGTGCTGAACGCGGAGGAAACCCGCGAGAAGTACGGCGAGGGCCGCTACCAGGAACTGCGCAACGGCTTCTTCCGCAACGGCACGGACAACCTGCTGGTGGAAATGGGCAAGTGGAACCTCAACCTGCAGGACCTGCTGATGGTCCTCAACCTGTTCAGCAAGGTGACCGTGGACAGCGACGGCTGCTTCCACTTCGAGCCTGGCAACTCCAGGGCCGGCGACTACGTCGAGCTGTACGCGCCGATGGACACCCTGGTAGTGCTCACCACCCTGCCACACCCGATGGACCCGAACCCCGAATACGCGCCCAAGCCGGTCCGGCTGAGCTGGAGCAAGGTGGAGAGCGATGGCATCAGCATCCTCTGCCGCACCTCGCGCCCGGAGAACGGTCGCGGCTTCCACAACACCGAACGCCTTTTCATTTGATTGATTGGGTCCCCACGAACGCGGGGAACCAATGAACAAACACCCCCGGAGAACATCGCCGATGACTCTCACCACCAGCGACAAACACCCCGAAGCCGCCGCCTACCGCCATGTGATCCCGGCCGGCGAACCCTTCCTGTTCGAGGTCAAGGCCGGGCAGACCGTGCGCCTGCTCGACCTGGAAGGCAACCAGGCGGTCGACACCCTGTTCTACAGCGCGAAAAACCCGCGCGAGCGCTACGACCCGCAACGCACCCTACGCCGGCAGAACCGCGTGTACCTGACCACCGGCAGCGTCCTCTACTCCAACCTCGGCAACCCGCTGCTGACCATCGTCGCCGACACCTGCGGCCGCCACGACACCCTCGGCGGCGCCTGCGCCCAGGAGAGCAACACCGTGCGCTACGCGCTGGACAAGCGCTACATGCACAGTTGCCGCGACAACTTCCTGCGCGCCAGCCTGCACGACGGCCGCCTGGAGAAGCGCGACATCGGCGCCAACATCAACTTCTTCATGAACGTGCCGGTCACCCCGGAAGGCGGCCTGACCTTCGAGGACGGCATCTCCGCGCCGGACAAGTACGTGGAGCTGAAGGCGGAAATGGATGTGATCGTGCTGATCTCCAATTGCCCGCAGCTCAACAACCCGTGCAACGGCTGGAACCCGACGCCGGCGGAAATCCTGATATGGGACTGAGGGAGCAGCCGCAAGCTTCAAGCGACACGCTGCAAGCGCTGCGGCGCTGGCTGTTCTGGCTGTGCCAGAGCCGCGCGGGGCAGTGCCTGCAACAAAATCCCAGGCCAAAGCAGAACCTGTAGGAGCGAGCTTGCTCGCGATGCGGGCTGACCGGCCGCTGATCGCCGGAGCCCCGGATTGCATCCGGGCTACGCCGCAGCATCACCCCCCGCTCCCATAAATGGGAGAGGGAGCAAAGCATCAACCACCCCGGACGACCGGGGTGCGGACCGAATAGCGGCGGGACGGCCCGCCACTGCATGGGGCAGACTCCATGTTCGACAAACTCCTGATCGCCAACCGGGGCGCCATCGCCTGCCGCATCCTGCGTACTCTCCGTGAACTGCGCGTAGGCGGCGTCACCGTCTACTCCGAGGCGGACGCCGCCAGCCTGCACATCCAGCAGGCCGACGAAGCGCACAGCCTGGGCGACGGCCCGGCGGCCAATACCTACCTGGTGGTCGACAAGATCCTCGCCGTCGCCAAGCAGAGCGGCGCCCAGGCCATCCACCCCGGCTACGGCTTCCTCTCCGAGAACGCCGCCTTCGCCGAAGCCTGCGAAGCGGCCGGCATCGCCTTCGTCGGCCCGACGCCCGAACAACTGCGCGTGTTCGGCCTCAAGCACACTGCCCGTGCGCTGGCCAAACAGCACGGCGTGCCGATGCTGGAAGGCACCGGGCTGCTGGAAAACCTCGACGCCGCGCTGGAGGCCGGCGAGCAGGTCGGCTACCCGGTGATGCTCAAGAGCACCGCCGGCGGCGGCGGCATCGGCATGCGCGTGTGCCGCGATGCCGCCGAGCTGGCCGATGCCTTCGACGCGGTGAAGCGCCTGGGCCAGAACAACTTCAGCGACGCCGGGGTGTTCATCGAGAAATACATCCAGCGCGCCCGCCACCTGGAAGTGCAGGTGTTCGGCGACGGCCGGGGCGAAGTCATCGCCCTCGGCGTGCGCGACTGCTCGGTGCAGCGCCGCAACCAGAAGGTGCTGGAGGAAACCCCGGCGCCGAACCTGCCGGCCGGCATGGCGAACGAACTCTGCGCGGCGGCGATCAAGCTGGCCAGGGCGGTGAACTACCGCAGCGCCGGCACCGTCGAGTTCGTCTACGACAGCGAGGCCGAGCGCTTCTACTTCCTCGAAGTGAACACCCGCCTGCAGGTCGAGCATGGCGTCACCGAACAGGTGTGGGGCGTCGACCTGGTGCGCTGGATGGTCGAGCTGGCGGCCGGCGACCTGCCGCCGCTGTCCGAACTGGCCAAGGACCTCGAGCCCAGCGGCCATGCCATCCAGGCGCGCCTGTACGCCGAAGACCCGGGCCGCGACTTCCAGCCCAGCCCCGGCCTGCTCACCGCCGTGGCGTTCCCCGAGGCAGACGGCAAGGCCCTGCGCATCGACACCTGGGTCGAGGCCGGCTGCGAGATTCCGCCCTACTTCGACCCGATGATCGCCAAGCTGATCGCCTGGGCACCGGACCGCGAACAGGCCAGCGCCGGGCTGGACCAGGCGCTGGCCGACAGCGTCCTGTACGGGGTGGAATCCAACCGCGACTACCTGCGGCAGATCCTCGCCGACGCCCCCTTCGCCAGCGGCGCGCCCTGGACCCGCTGCCTGGAGAATCTCGTCTACCGGGCCGACACCGTCGAAGTGCTCGGCGCCGGCACCCAGACCACGGTGCAGGACTACCCCGGCCGCCTCGGCTACTGGGCGGTCGGCGTGCCGCCTTCGGGGCCGATGGACGACCGCGCGCTGCGCCTGGGCAATCGCCTGCTGGGCAACGAGGAAGACGCCGCCGCGCTGGAAATCACCATGAGCGGTCCGACCCTGCGCTTCAACACCGACGCGGTGCTGGCGGTGACCGGCGCGCCGTTGCCGGTGCAGCTCGACGGCATCGACCAACCGATGGATACCGCCCTGCGGGTCAAGGCCGGTGGCATCCTGTCGCTCGGCACCATCCAGGGCGCTGGCGCGCGCAGCTACCTGTGCCTGCGCGGCGGCATCCAGGTGCCGGACTACCTGGGCTCGAAAAGCACCTTCACCCTCGGCCAGTTCGGCGGCCACGGAGGCCGCGCCCTGCGCGCCGGCGACGTGCTACACCTGTTGCCCCTCGCCGATGCAAGCGCCAGCGCCAGCCTGCCGGCCGAGCTGCGCACCACCCTGCCCGCCACCCGCGAAATCCGCGTGATCTACGGCCCCCACGGCGCACCGGAATACTTCACGGAAAACTACATCGCCACCTTCTTCGCCACCGCCTGGGAAGTGCACTTCAACTCCAGCCGCACCGGCGTGCGGCTGATCGGCCCGAAACCGGAATGGGTACGCGAGAGCGGCGGCGAGGCCGGGCTGCATCCGTCCAACATCCACGACAACCCCTACGCCATCGGTGCGGTGGACTTCACCGGCGATATGCCGGTGATCCTCGGCCCGGACGGCCCCAGCCTGGGCGGCTTCGTCTGCCCGGTGACGGTGATCGAGGCCGACCTGTGGCAACTGGGCCAGCTCAAGGCCGGGGACAAGGTGCGCTTCGTGCCGGTGGATATCGGGATGGCGCGGGAGCTGGCGAAAATACGCCAGGCCGAAACCACGCTTGTCTCCCCTCTCCCGTTTATGGGAGAGGGGTCGGGGGAGAGGGACGGCGTTTCACAACAATCCGCCCAGCCCTCTCCCATGAATGGGAGAGGGAGCCTATCCGTGCAAACCGGAAAGGACGGTGTCTCGGACGCCTCCCGGATTGCATCCGGGCTACCCGCCCGTAGGAGCCAGCTTGCTGGCGATCCTTCGGCATCGCCGATCGCGAGCAAGCTCGCTCCTACACCGCTCACCTCTCCCATCGTGCTGGACATAGGAGAGGCCGACACCCGCCTGGTCGCCCGCCTTTCCGGCGACACCCACCTGCTGCTGGAGATCGGCCAGCCCGAGCTGGACCTGGTGCTGCGCTTCCGCGCCCACGCGCTGATGCAGGCGCTGGAGGCCAGGAACCTCGCCGGAGTGATCGACCTCACCCCCGGCATCCGCTCCCTGCAGGTGCACTACCGGCCGGAAACCCTGCCGCTGGCCAGCCTGCTGGAAACCGTCGTCGGGCTGTGGGACGACGTCTGCAACGCCGGCGACCTCAAGGTGCCGTCGCGCATCGTCCACCTGCCGCTGTCCTGGGACGACCCGGCCTGCCAACTGGCCATCGAGAAATACATGACCACGGTGCGCAAGGACGCGCCCTGGTGCCCGAGCAACCTGGAGTTCATCCGCCGCATCAACGACCTGCCGGACCTCGACGAGGTGTACCGCACGGTATTCGAGGCCAGCTACCTGGTGATGGGCCTGGGCGACGTCTACCTCGGCGCGCCGGTGGCCACGCCGCTGGACCCGCGCCATCGCCTGGTGACAACCAAGTACAACCCGGCGCGCACCTGGACGGCGGAAAACTCGGTGGGCATCGGTGGCGCCTACCTGTGCGTGTACGGCATGGAAGGCCCCGGCGGCTACCAGTTCGTCGGCCGCACCTTGCAGATGTGGAACCGCTACCGCGCGGTCGAGGCTTTCGACGGCAAGCCCTGGCTGCTGCGCTTCTTCGACCAGATCCGTTTCTACCCGGTGAGCGCGGAGGAACTGCTACGCATCCGCCGCGACTTCCCGCTCGGTCGCTACCCGCTGCGCATCGAGCACAGCGATCTGCACCTGGCCGACTACCAGGCCTTCCTGGCCGCCGAGGCCGAGGGCATCGCCGCCTTCCGTGGTCGCCAGCAGGCGGCCTTCGACGCCGAGCGGCAGCGCTGGATCGAATCCGGCCAGGCGCATTTCGACAGCGAGGAAGTCGCCGCCGAGCTCGGCGAGGACACCCCGCTCGGCGCCGGCCAGCACGCCATCGAAAGCCATATAGCCGGCAACCTCTGGCAGGTGCAGGTGGAGGCCGGCGCCAGCGTCAAGGCTGGCGACGTACTGGTCATCCTGGAGTCCATGAAGATGGAAATCCCCCTCACCGCGCCGCGCGACGGCGTGGTCCGCGAAGTGCGCGTGCAGCCCGGCTCGCCGGTGCGCGCGGGACAGCGGGTGGTGGTGATGGAAGAAGTCTGAAACGGCCGCCGGACCGCCGGCCGCCCCAATTGCGATGCCCCGGCATCGATGGTGGATGGGTAGCCCCGATCCGCCCTACGGAGGACACGACACATGCAACACCAATTCGATCTGCGCCTGGATACCATCCGCGCCATCTACAGCGAAGGCCGCAGCACCCCGCGCCAGTTGATCGCAGCCCTGCGTGACAAGGCCGCCGCGCTGAACCCGGACTACCACCTGTTCATCCACCTGCTCGGCCTGGACGAACTGGAGCCCTACCTCGCCGCGCTGGACGGCAAGTCCCCGGCGGACCTGCCGCTGTACGGCGTGCCCTTCGCCATCAAGGACAACATCGACCTGGCCGGGATTCCCACCACGGCCGCCTGCCCGGCCTACGCCTACGTGCCCGAACGCAGCGCCACCCTGGTCGAGCAGTTGATCGCCCTGGGCGCGGTGCCGCTGGGCAAGGCCAATCTCGACCAGTTCGCCACCGGCCTCAACGGCACCCGCTCGCCCTACGGCGCCTGCCGCAACAGCGTGCACCCGGACTACCCGGCCGGCGGCTCCAGCTCCGGCTCGTCGCTGGCGGTGGCACTCGGCGTCGCCAGCTTCGCGCTGGGCACCGACACCGCCGGCAGCGGCCGGGTGCCGGCGGCGCTGAACAACCTGGTCGGCCTCAAGGCCACCAAGGGCCTGCTCTCCACCGCCGGGGTGGTACCGGCCTGCCGCACCCTGGACTGCGTCACCTACCTCACCGCCACCGCTCGCGAAGCCAGCCAGTTGCTCGCCCTGACCGCCCGGCTCGACCCGCGCGACGAATACAGCCGCGCCAACCCGCTGTGGAATGCCGGCGATGCCTTTGGCGCGCCGCGCCAGGGCTTCCGCTTCGGCGTGCCCTCGCAACTGGAGTTCCTCGGTTGCGCGGAAAGCCCGGCGCTGTTCGCCGCGGCCGTCGCACGGCTGGAAGCGCTCGGCGGCGAAGCGGTGCCGATCGACTTCGAACCGTTCCTGGAAGCCGCACGCCTGCTCTACCAGGGCCCCTGGGTGGCCGAGCGCTACAGCGTCGCCGGCTCGCTGATCGAAGAGAACCCCGAAGCCGTGCTGCCGGTGATCCGCGCCGTGCTGGAGCAGGCGCCGAAGGTCAGCGGCGTCGACACCTTCCGCGCCCAGTACCGCCTGCAAGCGCTCAAGGCCATCTGCGACCGCATCCTCGAAGATCTCGACTGCGTGCTGACCCCGGCCTACCCGCGTCCGGTGACCCTGGCCGAACTGCACGCCGAACCGGTGGCGCGCAATTCCGACCTCGGCTACTACACCAACTTCATGAACCTGCTGGACTACGCCGCCGTCGCCGTGCCCAGCGCCTTCATGGACAACGGACTGCCCTGGGGCGTGACCCTGTTCGGCCGCGCGTTCACCGACCAGTACCTGCTCGGCCTGGCCGACGCCCTGCAACGCCAGCACGACCTGCCGCTGGCCGGCGGACGCCCGGCGCAGCTCGCCGCGCCGGGCAACCCCGCCCGCAACGACAGGGCCCGCCTGGTGGTCTGTGGCGCCCACCTGGACGGCCTGCCGCTGAACTGGCAACTCCGCCAGCGCGGCGGCCGCCTGCTGGAGGCGACGCGCAGTTCGCCGGACTACAAGCTCTACGCCCTGGCCGGAGGCCCGCCCTTCCGTCCGGGCATGCTGCGCGTCGCCACCGGCGGCGCGTCCATCGAAGTGGAGGTGTGGGAGCTACCGAGCGGCGAGCTGGGCTCGTTCCTCACCGGCATCCCGGCGCCGCTGGGGCTCGGCAAGGTGCAGCTCATCGACGGGCGCTGGGAGACCGGCTTCATCTGCGAACCCCATGGGCTGGAAGGCGCCGAGGACATCACCGGCCACGGCGGCTGGCGCGCCTACCTGGCCGGGCGCTGAGCCCATCCGGCGGCCGGCCCGGATAGCGCCGGCCGCCTTTCCCCATCACGCTGGTCTGGTACCGGCGTACAAGCGATGGCACTTGTACTCGGGCCACGCTAGCATTGCGCCACAATTCCTCGTGGATGCCTTCATGCCGCAGCGTTCCCTGAACCACGCCAAGCTGTCCCTGCTCCTGCTGCTGTTCCTCCTGCTGATCTGCGGCTTCCTCGCCACCTCGCTGGCCAGCTATTACGCCTCGCGCGACGCCATCCACGCCAGCATCGTCGAGACCGAGCTGCCGCTGACCTCGGACACCGTGTATTCGGAAATCCAGAAGGACCTGGTCCGCCCGGTGCTGATCTCCTCGATGATGAGCCGCGACACCTTCGTCCGCGACTGGGTGATGAACGGCGAACGCGACGTCGACCAGATGACTCGCTACCTGCGCGAGGTCCAGGAGCACTACGGCACCTTCACCAGCTTCTTCATTTCCGAGAAGACCCACACCTACTACCAGGCCAAGGGCGTCCTCAAGACCGTGCGGGAAGACGAGCCGCGAGACGTCTGGTACTTCCGCGTGCGCGACATGGCCGAGCCCTACGAGATCAACGTCGACGTCGACATGGCCAACCAGGACCGCCTGACCTTCTTCATCAACTACCGGGTGCTCGACTACGAGGGCAACTTCCTCGGCGCCACCGGCGTCGGCCTGACCGTCGACGCAGTGGTCAAGCTGATCGACGAGTACCAGCGCAAGTACGAGCGCAACGTCTACTTCGTCGACACCGAGGGCAAGATCACCCTGACCGGCGCCGAAGGCGGGCCGTTCGGCGCGCGGACCGGCCAGTCGCTGCGGGACATCGACGGCCTGGAAAACCTGCTCAGCAAACTGCCGAAGCCGCAGAGCGGCACCTACGAGTACCAGGAACACGACCGCGGCCACTTCCTCAACGTGCGCTTCATCCCCGAGCTGGACTGGTACCTGTTCGTCGACAAGCAGGACAGCAGCGCGCTGGCCGGCATCCGCCAGAGCCTCTACCTGAACATGCTGATCTGCCTGCTGATCACCCTGGTGGTGCTGGCGCTGGTCGGCCTGCTGGTGCGCCGCTACCAGCAGGACATCGAAGCGCTGGCCACCACCGACATGCTCACCGGCCTGCCCAACCGGCGCGGCTTCGACCTGCTGGCCGGCCAGGCCCTGCGCGAGGCACAGCGCAACCAGGAACCGCTCAGCGCGTTGCTGATCGACATCGACCACTTCAAGGCGCTCAACGACAGCCATGGCCACCTGGCCGGCGACCAGGTACTCAGCAGCTTCGCCAGCCGGCTGCGCGACAGCCTGCGGCAGTCCGACATCCTCTGCCGCTGGGGCGGCGAGGAGTTCATCGTGCTGCTCAAGAACACCGATCACCACGCCGCCTATCAACTGGCCGAGAAGCTTCGCCAGCGGATCAACGACAGCAGCTTCCGGTTCGCCGAGGCCGAGCTCAAGGTCGAGACCAGCCTCGGCCTCACCGAGCTGCGCGCCGACGACACCCTGCACAGCCTGATCTCGCGGGCCGACCACGCGCTGTACCGGGCCAAGCAGTCCGGGCGCAACCGGGTCTGCGTGGAGCCGGCCGGGCACTGACCGCCCGGCCGACCGCCGGCCTTTCGCGGCCATGGGCCGCTCCTACATACTGCCGTTCCGTATACCATCACCGCGCCACGATGACCGATCTCGACCCCACCCGCTGCCCGCTGTGCGGCCAGTCCAACCGCTGTGGCGTCGCCGCCAACGACCGCAGCGGCGAGGACTGCTGGTGCTTCAGCGCGGAGATCGATCCCCAGGCGCTGGAACGCATCCCGCCCGAACTGCGCCGGCGCGCCTGCCTGTGTCCGCACTGCGCGCAACGGCTGCCGCCCGGGCAGGACGACTGATGCGCCTCGACCGCCTGCTCGGCAACCTGCCCCACGGCAACCGCCGCGACGCCCGCCTGGCCCTGGCCGCCGGCCACGTGCGGGTGGATGGCGCCACGGTGCGCGACGGCCGCCTGGAAGTGCGCGAGTTCAACCGCGTCGAGCTGGACGGGCAGGTGTTGCAGGCCGGAAAGCCGGCGCGCTACTTCATGCTGCACAAGCCGGCCGGAGTGGTCAGCGCCACCGAGCATCCCGAACACCGCACCGTGCTCGACCTGCTCGACGAGCCGGACAGGCACGACCTGCACCTGGCCGGACGCCTCGACCTCAACACCACCGGCCTCGTGCTGATCACCAACGACGGCCACTGGTCGCGCCGCCTGACCCTGCCGCAGAGCGAGAAGCCCAAGGTCTACCTGGTCGAGACCGAGCAGCCGATCGCCGAGGAATACGTGGAAACCTTCGCCCGTGGCCTGCACTTCCGCTACGAGGACATCGTCACCCGCCCCGCCGAGTTGCAGATCCTCGGCAGCCACCGCGCCCGGCTGACCCTGCACGAAGGCCGCTACCACCAGGTCAAGCGAATGTTCGGCCACTTCCGCAACAAGGTCGTGCGCCTGCACCGCGAGCGCATCGGCGCGCTGCACCTGGGCGACCTGGAAGAAGGCCGCTACCGCCTGCTCACTCCGCAGGAAATCGCTGCGTTCTGAAGGCCTCGTGCGGTTTTCTGGATTCCCTGTGTTCATTGGGTCCCCGCGTTCGCGGGGATCCAGAAAACCCAGGACAACCACTCCTGCCCACCAGTTTGCCGCCCCCGAAAATCCCCGTCTAAGCTGCCCACGAGACCATCAAGGACGACCCCGATGAAACACCTGCTCCTCGCCCTGGGCTTGCTGGCCACCCTCCCCGCCTTCGCCGCGCCGCTCAAGGCGCCCAGTACCGAAGAACTCAGGCGCCAACTGGATGCGCTCAAGCCCGGCCAGTTCATCTGGATGCCGCAGGTTTCGCCACGCGGCCCGGTGACCGTGGTGGTCAGCCTCACCGAGCAGCGCGCCTACGTGTACCGCAACGGCGTCGCCATCGGCGTCAGCACCGTGAGCACCGGCAAACCCGGCCACGGTACGCCGACCGGCGTGTTCAGCATCCTGCAGAAGCGCACCATCCACCACTCCGACCTCTACAACGACGCGCCGATGCCCTACATGCAGCGCCTGACCTGGGACGGCATCGCCCTGCACGCCGGCAACCTGCCGGGCTATCCGGCCTCGCACGGCTGCATCCGCCTGCCCACGGACTTCGCCAAGGCGCTGTACGGCATCACCGGCTTCAGCTCCACCACGGTGGTCATCTCCGACGTCAACAGCGCGCCGGTGGAAGTCAACCACCCCGGCCTGATCGCCCCGCTGGTCGAGGACGGCAAACCCGAAGGCGTGCCGCTGATCGGCGGCGAGGCCTACCTCGACGATCCCGGCAACGACCAGGGCCCGCTGTCGATCCTGGTCAGCCGCGCCGACCTGCGCGTCTACGTGTTCCGTGGCGGCCAGTTGATCGGCTCCGCGCCGGTATTCGTGCCGAGCGGCGAACAACGCTCCGGCATGGCCGTGTTCTCGCTGTTGCAGAAACCCCTGGCCAGCGAGTTCGCCCCGGCGCCGTCGCTGCGCTGGTCGGCAGTGCAACTGAGCAATCCGGAGTTCGGCCAGACGCCTCTCGAACAGCTCGGCCAGATCAGCGTCGACCCGGATTTCCTGAACCGCCTGCACCGGATCATGGATGTCGGCACGACCCTGGTGATCACCGACCTGGCCTCCACCCGCGAGAGCCGGGGCGACGGCCAGCTCACCGTGATCAGCACGGAAGGGACGGCGCGCGGAGTGCCGTCGGTCAAGAAATGATCGGAATCTGTATAAAATTCAAGCAGAATGCCGCGGTTGGTTCATAACCATAATGACGTTGGGGTTTGGGGAATGATTGACCGTTTGGGGGGAGCCTTGCGGCTCTGTGCGGCCAGTTTCGGCCTTTTTCTAGCCACCTGCGCCTGGCAATCCGCGCATGCCCAGAGGCTGCCCAGCGCCCAGGAACTCCAGCGGCTGGCGCCGAATGCCAACCTGTCGGCCCTGCGCCTGGCGCTGACCGCCTACCAGTGCGCCAGCCAGGGCGACACCGGCCAGTTGCTGACCGTGATCGACTATTCCAAGCCCTCGCGCGACAAGCGCCTGTGGGTGTTCGACCTGAAGGCCAAGAGGCTGCTGTTCGAGGAATGGGTCACCCACGGCAAGAACAGCGGCGCCGACGTGCCGACCTCGTTCTCCAACGTGCCGGAAAGCTACCAGTCGTCCCTCGGCCTGTTCAGCACCGGGCAGACCTACCACGGCCGCCACGGCCGCTCGCTGCGCCTGGAAGGCCTGGAGCCGGGCTTCAACGACAACAGCATGTCGCGCGCCATCGTCATGCACGCCGCCGCCTACGCCGACCCCAAGGTGGTCCCCGGCCTCGGCCGTCTCGGCCGCAGCCAGGGCTGCCCGGCGGTACGCCCGGCGATCGCCGGCAAGCTGATCAGCACCCTGCAGCGCGGCAGCTACGTGTTCGCCTACTACCCGCAGAAGGAATGGCTGAAGAACTCCCGCTTCCTCAGCGCCCAGGGCTGCCCGCTGGCTGAGCAGACGATTGCCAGTAAGTGATGGTTTTTCCTGGATTGAATCCGGGGTACGCCTGAACCTCGTAGTAGCCTGAACGCACGCTCCCTCACCCCAGCCCTCTCCCTCCGGGAGAGGGCTGGGGTGAGGGGCGGAGTATCCCAATCGCACTCACCAAACAGTCAGCAACTGTCCCACCCTCTCAAAGCCTATCAAGAGAAACCCATCAACCCGGTGGGCTGAAGCCCACCCTACGTCTACGCCCACCTCAGCCCCATCACGAACCACCAAGCATCTCCAGATAAGGCCGGATGTCCACCTCGTCGAGCTGCTCGCGGCGCAGGAATTTCTCGCCGTACTCGCGGTACACCCCGGAAGTCAGGAACAGCCTGAACAAGTCCGCGTCGATGTGCTGGTCGCGGGCCATGAAGCCGAGGATGCGCACCGATTCGGAAAGCGTTTTCGGCGCCTTGTAGGGGCGGTCGGCGGCGGTCAGCGCTTCGAAGATGTCGGCGATCGCCATGACCCGCTCGGCGATGCCCATGTCCTCCTTGCGCAGGCGCCGTGGGTAGCCGGTGCCGTCCATCTTCTCGTGGTGGTTGCCGGCGATGGTCGGCACGCGCTTGAACTGGCGCGGCAACGGCAGGGTGTTGAGCATGATGATGGTCTGCACGATGTGCTCGTTGATCTTGAAACGCTCTTCCTCGTTCAGCGTGCCGCGACGGATGCCCAGGTTGTACAGCTCGCCGTAGTTGTAGGCCTGGGCCGGCAGGCGCATGTCGAAACCCCAGACGTTGCGCGGATCGTCCTTGTCCACCGGCGGCTTGCGGTCGCCCCAGGGCACCAGGTGTTCGGGGCGGTCGGCGAGCAGCGACTCCTCCACCGGCAGTTGCGCCAGCGGCACCGCCGCCAGCCGCTCGGCCTCGTCGTGGGACAGGCCGATGCGGTTGTCGAAGTGCCGCCACCAGCGCCGCTTGCCGATCTCCCGCAGCCGATCGACGTCCTCGTCCTTCATGAACTCGCCGCCGATATTGGCGTTGGCGACGAAGGCGAACTCCTCCTGCAACTCGGCGCGGCGCCGCTCCAGGGCCATTTGCAGCGACTCCTGGTCGCCACCGCTGGCGATGCCCTGCCAGTAATCGATCTCGGCGTCGCGCCAGAGCACCTCGAAGCGGGTACGGATCTCGTGGATGCGGTTGTACAGGGTCTCCAGCTTGGTGGCCTTGTCCACCACGTATTCCGGGCTGGTGATCTTGCCGCAATCGTGCAGCCAGGCGGCGATGCGGAATTCGTAGAGCTCGGCCTCGTCCATGCTGAAGTCGGCGTAGGGCCCGGTTTCGGCGGAGACCGCCTTGTCCAGCAGCATCTCGGCGAGTTGCGGAACCCGCTCGCAGTGGCCGCCGGTGTAGGGGCTCTTGGCGTCGATGGCGTCGGCCAGCAGCTTGATGATCGCATCCAGCAGGCGTTGCTGGGCCTCGATCAACTGGCGCGTCTCGATGGCCACGGCGGCGGCGCCGGACAGTTCCTCGACGAACGTCCGGAACGGCTGCTGCACCTCGCCCTCCTGCCGGTGCTCGGGCGCCAGTTGCAGGACCAGGATGCCGAGCAGTTCGTGGCTGCGGTCGTTGAGCGCCACCGCCAGGTAGTGCGCCTGGCTCTCCAGCGCCTGGGCCACCGCCGCGGCCAGGTCCTCGTGGCTGCGCGCCACCAGGTGCAGCACCTCGGGATACGCCTTCTCGCCGCAATGGGTGGACAGCCGCAGGGCATCCGCCTCGTCGTCATGCAGGTAGACCGCCCCGCCATCCACCCCGGTGGCTTCGACCAGTCGGTTGAGCACGCCGCCGAGCATGCTCTCCAGGCGGGTCTCGCGGCTGAGCGTCAGGGTGATCGCCTGGAAGTTGTGGATGGTGCGCGACATGCGGCGCAGCACATGGCTGAGCTCGCCCACCTCGGTGACCTTCGAGCTGACCCCGACCTCGCGGCTGAAGTCGAAGCCGGCCAGGGCGCGCACCTGATCGGCCAGGGCGCGCAGCGGCTGCCCGATGCGCTGGCCGAGCGCCCAGCCGATCAGCAGCAACAGGGCAATCAGCACCGACGCCCAGACCGTCTGGTCGAACAGGGCCTGGCGCGCGCCGGCCAGCAGCTCGGCCGCCGGCACGGCGATCAGCACCCGCACGTCCTGCTGGGCGAAGCTCGACAGCGGCGTCTGCATCCCGTACCACTCCTGGCCGTCCACCAGGTAACGCTGCGGCGAGTTGCCCGCCGGCGGCTCGGCGAACATCCGCACCAGGCTCTCCACGCCCAGCTCGGTGATCCGCGACAGGCGCAACTGCTCACCCTCGGCAACGATCACCCGCTGCAGGTCCGGGTAGGCCACCACGCTGCCTTCGCTGTCGACCACCGCCATCTCGGTCCCGGGGGTCATGCGCAGGTCCTGCACCTCGCCGCCGAGGTCGTCCACCGAGGCATCCATGCCGATCACCGCCCCACCGTCGACCGTGCGCTGCGCCAGGGTCAGGCCGATCTCGCGGGTGGTGAAGAACACGTAGGGCCGGGTCAGCACGGTGTCCTCGCGCTCCATGCCCTCGCTGAACCACGGCCGGGTGCGCGGATCGAAACGGTAGTCGGGCCTCGCCTCGGTCTTCAGCAGGGTCAGGGCGCTATCGTAGAAACGCCACTCGCCGAGCATCGCCCCGTCCTCGCCGAGGCTCATGCTCTGCACCAGGAACTCGCTGTTCTCCGGCGCCTCG
Source organism: Zestomonas carbonaria (assembly GCF_904061905.1). GTDB lineage: Bacteria > Pseudomonadota > Gammaproteobacteria > Pseudomonadales > Pseudomonadaceae > Aquipseudomonas > Aquipseudomonas carbonaria. The sequence continues at coordinate 31,054 of NZ_CAJFCI010000028.1, read as the reverse complement.
AGACGCTCCCGGATCTCGACATCGCGCAGCCGGCGCACGAGCAGGAACTCGCCGTTCGGGTAGCCGATGTAGACCGCGCTGAGCATCCTGTTGGCGTCCAGGCTCTCCACCAGCAGCGGCAGGCGTTCGAGACGCTGCGGCAGATCGTCGGCCTCGGAGATCGAGTCGTAGGCCAGCAGGCGGATGGAACTCTGCGCCGGGTCGATCAACCGTCGCGCACGCTCGTTGATGGTCTTGCCGAGTTGCTGGGCGGTGTCGCCGGCGGCGGCGACCAGGGTCTGCTGGATGCCGTGATAGCCCTGCCACGCCAGCGCGCCGCCGAGCACCAGGGTACTGAGCATGATCGCCAGGGCGATCAGCACCTGCAGGGAAATACCGCGACCGGCGCTGTTCATGGCCGACACCCTCCGTCCGGGCCGGCACCGGACGATTCATCCGCCAGGTGCGGAGCGCGGGCACGCCCTCCCCCTCCCGGCAACCCAACTACCGGCCAGCCACGAGTCCAGCGAACAGCCGTTGCGAAGGAATCCGCGCTCATCTTGAAATCCATGTCCGGGGGAGAGTCGAAACCAACCTGGCTGGCGCATTGCCGGCTTCAGAATCAGTGTAATCGGCACATGGAAAAGCGCTGGGCTTATTCCTTATTGATCCTTAAAAAACCCTTGAAGCTTCTTGCGAACCCAAGGATGGCCTGTTTAAATCAGGCCATAAGGTCAGAGTGTGACCCAAGAGTCACAACGACCATCTAAGCGTTTCCTCGGTTACCCGCGCTTCGGCGCAAACTGGATTCCTGCCTGCGCAAAGCCTTTCCCGACACGCCCGAACGGCGTCGGCCGGCAAGGTCCTTTGCGGATCCTGACCCTGGGGCCACATCCCAATAAGAACTCCTCCAGCCTGACATCCTGCTGTCACGTTCAGGCGCTTAGCTGACTGCCCCGATGAAGCCCGGTGAACGGAGATCCCGTCCGCCATGCCCAAACTGCGCCAGGAGGAAGACGACATGAGGCCAGAAACCGCTGTCGTTCATGTACACAGCCAATACGTACACACTGAGTTCTACTCCTGCCCGACAGCCCGCAAGACCATCATCCTGGTCAACGGCTCGTTGGCAACCACCGCCTCATTCGCGCAGACGGTCAAATACCTGCAGAAGCAGTTCAACGTGGTGCTCTACGACCAACCCTACTCGGGGCAGTCGAAGCCGTACAACCACCACGCCCAGCCGATCTCCAAGGAAGACGAGGCACAGATCCTCCTCGGGCTGATCGAGCACTTCCAGGTCAACTACCTGATGTCGTTCTCCTGGGGTGGCGTCGCGTCCCTGCTGGCCCTCGCCCAGCAGCCCGAGCGCATCGAGAAGGCAGTGATCAGCTCCTTCTCGCCGCTGCTCAACGAGGCGATGCTCGACTACCTGGGCAAAGGGGTCCGCTACCTGCAATCGATCGACCGCGAAAACGTCGGCCGGCTGGTCAACGACACCATCGGCAAGCACCTGCCCTCGTTGTTCAAGCGCTACAACTACCGGCACATCAGCAGTCTCGCCGAGCACGAGTACCGGCAAATGCACGCGCACATCCACAAGGTGGTCAACCTCGACAGCCATTGCCAACTGGAATGCCTGTCCAACATCGAGATCCCGCTGCTGTTCATCAACGGCGATCGCGACGAGTACACCACCCCCGAGGATGCGCGGCTGTTCGCGCGCCACGTCAACGACTGCCAGTTCGCGACCATCGAGAACGCGGGGCACTTCCTCGACATGGAGCACAAGCATGCCTGGCTGCAGATGCAGCACACCCTGCTGGGCTTCCTGCAAGCCTCGCCCAGCCGCCAGCACCGCCTGCCGTTCACCGACCTGCAACCGGCGATGGCGATGTGAACGACCGGAACCAGGCCCGGCAGTCCCGAGCATCGACTACTCGGAGCGGGCTTCAATTCCCGGCACAGTTCTGGTACAAAGGCACCCGCGTCAGGCGGGCGTCGTATAATGGCATTACCTGAGCTTCCCAAGCTCATGACGAGGGTTCGATTCCCTTCGCCCGCTCCAGAATTCCCGAGGCCCTGCATTGCAGGGCCTTTCAGTTTTGGCTGTCGCCCCGCCGACATCGCCTGTCATCGAATCATCATCCTCGTGCCATAGCATCCCTGTCCTTAAAAAACACAAGGACGACCGTGATGCACGATGAACAGTTGACCGATCTCGAACGCCTGGTTCTTTCCCGCCGCCGTTTCATCGGAGCCGGCGCGCTGGCGGGTGCCGCCCTGTTTCTCGGCGGTGGATTGCTCGGCCGCAGCGCGCTGGCCGAGGGCGTTGCCGCCGCCAGTGGCAGTCCGTTGATGGGTTTCGCCAACGTACCCGCTTCGACCGCCGACACCGTCACGCTGCCTCCGGGCTATCGCTTCCGTCCGCTGATCAGTTGGGGACAGCCGCTGCATGCCGACAGCGTGCCCTATCGCGGCGATGGCAGTCATTCCGCCGCCGAGCAACTGACCCAGTTCGGCGACAACACCGACGGCATGAGCTTCTTCCCCTGGCCCGGCGACGCGAACCGCGCGCTGATGGCGATCAACAACGAGTACCTCAACTATCCCTATCTGCTGGCGCACGGCGAGCATCCGCAGTCGCTGGAAGACGTGCGCAAGGCGCAGGCCGCCGTGGGCGTGACGGTGATCGAGGTACGCAGGGAAGGCGGCGAATGGCGTTTCGTCCAGGGCTCGCCCTACAACCGTCGCATCCACGCCAACCTGCCGATCGCGGTCAGCGGTCCGGCGCGCGGGAACGATCTGCTCAAGACCGAGGCCGATCCGCAGGGTGTCGAAGTCCTCGGCACGTTCCAGAACTGCTCCAGTGGCCAGACACTGTGGGGGACCTACCTGACCTGCGAGGAGAACTTCTCCGACTGCTTCGGCAGCAGCGACGCCAACTTAGAATTCACACCCGACCAGAAGCGCTTCAGCGTCGAGCACGCCAGTGTCAACGACAACTACTGGCACTTGCACGATGCCCGCTTCGACGTGTCGAAGACCCCCAACGAACTGAACCGGCACGGCTGGGTGACGGAGATCGATCCGTTCGATCCCGACTCCAAGCCGATCAAGCGCACCGCCCTCGGCCGCTTCAAGCACGAGAACGCCGCGCTGGCCACGACCAAGGATGGCCGGGTAGTCGTCTACATGGGCGACGACGAGCGCGGCGAGTTCATCTACAAGTTCGTGACCCGGGATCGCCTGGACACCCGGGATCTCAAGGCCAACCGTGACATCCTCGATCACGGCACGCTCTACGTGGCGCGTTTCGACGATGGCAACGGCGACCCGGACCATCCGAAAGGCCGTGGCCAGTGGCTGGAACTGACCGCCGGCAAGAACGGCCTGACCGCCGAGAATGGCTTCGCCAGCCAGGGCGACGTGGTGATCCGCGCCCGCCAGGCCGGCACCCAGGTCGGCGCCACGCGCATGGACCGCCCGGAATGGATCGCCGTGAGTCCGAAGGACGGACAGGTCTACTGCACCCTGACCAACAACAGCAAGCGCGGCGGCGACGGCCAGCCGGTCGGCGGCCCCAACCCGCGCGAGAACAACCTCTACGGCCAGATCCTGCGTTGGCGAGAGGCCGGCGACGATGCCGGCGCCAGCACCTTCGAATGGGACCTGTACATCATCGCCGGCAACCCGGTGGTCCATCCCGGCACCCCGAACGCGGGCTCGCACCAGATCAACGCCGACAACATGTTCAACAGCCCCGACGGCCTCGGCTTCGACGACGCCGGCCGGCTCTGGGTGCTGACCGATGGCAAGTTCAGCAACGCAGGCGACTACGCCGGCATGGGCAACAACCAGATGCTGTGCGCCGATCCTGGCACGGGCGAGATACGTCGCTTCATGGTCGGTCCGGTCGGCTGCGAGGTCACCGGCCTGGCGTTTTCGCCGGACCACAGGACGATGTTCGTCGGCATCCAGCACCCGGGCGAGGAAGGCGGCTCCAGCTTCCCCGACCACCAGCCCGGCATGCGGCCACGCTCGACGGTGATCGCCATCACCCGGGAAGACGACGGGATGATCGGCGCGTAGCGGCCCATATCCCGTAGGGTGGATGTGAAAAGCGACATCCACCCTACGACTCGGCGCACCCTACCCGGTAGCCCGGATGCAATCCGGGAAGGGCGTGCCACCATTGCCCTCCCCCGGCCCCTCTCCCATGAATGGGAGACAACATCGGCGACGCCCCCGATCCACGAACTGGCAACCACGTACAACAACTTGTCCGGCACGATCAATTCCTTCGCGCCGCGCGCCGTTATGAATGGAGCCATGACGATCCATCGCCAGGGCTTCCCCAGGGCAGTCCCGGGCATGTCGTGATCAGCGTTTCGGCCATCGCCGATCCGCCAGTCGGAAGGCGACGGTTTCCGCGTCTTTCGAGCCCGCTTCCATCTGCCTCGGAGTCACCATGAGCGAAATCCAGCTACTGCCCCAGGTGCGTGAGTTCCTTCAGCGCGACCACGCCCACTTCATCGACGGCCAGTACCGCGCCAGCGCCGACGGCGCACGCCTCCCGATCATCGACCCGGCCAACGGCCAGGTCATCGCGCAGGTCGCCGGTGCCGGCGAAGCCGACATCGCGGCGGCCATCGCGTCGGCGCGCACGTCCTTCACGGGCAGTTGGGCGGAAACCTCGCCCTACCAGCGGGGCATGATCCTCAACCGGCTCGCCGACCTCATCGAGGCCAACGGCGAGGAGCTGGCGCAACTGGAGACCCTCTGCTCGGGCAAGTCCATCCACCTGTCGCGGATGTTCGAGGTCGGCCAGAGCGCGGCGTTCCTGCGCTACTACGCGGGCTGGGCGACCAAGATCAACGGCGAGACCATGAGTCCCTCGTTTCCGTCCGTGGCGGGCGAGCGCTACACCGCCTTCACCCGGCGCGAACCGGTAGGCGTGGTGGCCGGCATCGTGCCGTGGAACTTCTCGGTGATGATCGGCGTGTGGAAGATCGCCGCGGCACTGGTCACCGGCTGCACGCTGGTCCTCAAGCCCAGCGAGTTCACCCCGCTGACCCTGTTGCGGCTGGCCGAGCTGGCCATCGAGGCGGGCATTCCCGCCGGGGCGCTGAACGTGCTCAACGGCACCGGCGAAGTCGGCGCGAAGCTGATCGAACACCCGAACGTGGCCAAGGTGTCGTTCACCGGCTCGGTGCCGACCGGCCTCAAGGTCGGCCAGAGCGCCATGGCCGCCAACCTCACCCGCGTGACCCTGGAGCTGGGCGGCAAGAACGCCGCCGCGCTACTGCCCGATGCGGACATCGACGCCGCCGTAGCCGGCCTGATCCAGACCGGCTACGTGCACCAGGGCCAGGTCTGCGCGGCGCCAGAGCGGATCTACGTGCACCGCTCGCGCCTGGAGGAGACCCTGGCGAAATTCGCGGCCGCCCTGCAAGGCATGAACATCGGCTCGCCGCTGGACGAGAGCGTGCAGTTCGGCCCCCTGGCCAACAAGCCGCAGTTCGACAAGGTGGTGCAGTACCTGCAACTGGCCGGCGCCGAAAGCCAGGTGGTCTGCGGCGGCAAGGCGCTGGCGCGGCCCGGCTATTTCGTGGAGCCGACCGTGGTGCTGGCCAGGAGTCCCCAGGACCGCCTGCTGCACGAGGAAACCTTCGGGCCGATCCTCTGCGTGCTGCCCTATGACGAGGTGGAACAACTGCCCGCCTTCATCAACGACTCGCCGTTCGGCCTCACCGCCAGCATCTGGACCAACGACCTGTCCCGGGCGCTGCGCCTGATCCCGCAGATCGAGGCCGGCACGGTGTACGTCAACATGCACACCTTCCTCGATCCGTCGGTGCCGTTCGGCGGCATCAAGGCTTCGGGGACCGGGCGCGAGTTCGGCAGCGCCTTCATCGACGACTACACGGAACTCAAGTCGGTGATGATCCGCTACTGAAACACCCTCGCGAGCCGATACGCGCCCCGTATCGGCTCGCTCCGTTTCCGTTCGACACTCCCTCGCGCCCGCGAGCCCGTGCACGGCTCAACCCCGCGAGCGCACTGCCTTCCGGCCAGGCCGGCGCTGGCGCGGCATTGCGCGAGACGAGCGACCGCGCATCGGCCCAGCGGCGATTCTGGCGCAAATAATGCTTGAATTTTCACGTTATTTGCCACGTGTGCAGAATCCACCCAACTGCGCACCAAAGAACATCGAAAAATAAAACAAGGTGCCCCGTGACCGTGCAAACACTCCACGATTTCGACCATTGGAACCATGCCGTCCAGGCCGTCTGCGGGCGCTTCGTCACCCAGCGGGCCTGGCACAGCGACGCCTTCGTAGGCGATATCCAGCACCGCGACGTGGGCGGCCTGAACTTCGCCGACATCAGCACCAACGCCATCGCCATCAGCCGGGAGCGCGGCAATCCGGCCCGGGCAGATGATCGCTACTATTTCCTGGTCATGCAGCGCCAGGGCGTGATGGCGATCAACCACGGCATCCAGCAGTTCGTGCTGCAACCCGGCGACATCGCCCTGCTCGACTCGGTGCAGGCTTTCGAGATGCGCCCCCAGGGGCTGATCAAGCAGCTCTCCATCCACCTCTGCCGCGACGCGGTGGATCGCCTGCTGCCGGCCTCGGCGCGGCGCTTCGGCAAGCTGGAACAGGAAAGCCCCACCGGCCGGCTGTTGCGCGGCATGCTGCAACAGATCGCCACCGGCGACATGAGCCCGGCCGCCGACAGCCAGCACGGCGCCGCGCTGCAGGACGCGCTGATCGCGCTGCTGCAACCGTCGCTGAACGATGAACAGCTCCCCGAGGTCGGCCGCCCGCTGCGGCGGCTGGCGGAAAAGCTGATCAACGAATCCCTGCCGGAAGCACCGACGCCCACCGAGCTCGCGGCCCGCCTGAACGTCTCGGTACGCAAGCTCTACCGGCAGTTCGAGATCGACGGCGACAGCATCTGCCGCTACATCCAGCGCCAGCGCCTGGAGCGCAGCGCCCGCGAGCTGGAGGACACCAGCGGCAACGCGCTGCCGATCACCACCATCGCCTACAAGTGGGGCTTCACGGATTCGGCGCACTTCTCCCGGGTGTTCAAGCAGCACTACGGCCTTTCGCCGAAGACCTACAGGGCCGAGGCGCTGCGCGGGCAAGCGCGGAGCGCGGCAAGCGGCCGTTGAGCGCGACTCGCCTGCCCGGGGGCATGGGCAGGTGCCGCTTCAGGTGTCGGAAAGATTGTCGAATATCTTCGACAGGGTCTGGTTGAGCTTGCGGATCTGCGCCTCGCTCAGGTCCTTGAAGCCGGTGTGGAACAGCCCCTCAGTCACCTCGTGCATGGCGATGAAGGCCCGGCGGCCCTCGTCGGTGATGGAGACCTGCGTGACGCGGCCATCCTGGGCGCTCTGGCGGGTTTCCACCAGGCCGTCGTCCTTCATCCGGTAGACGATCCTGGTGATGGTCGACAGCTTGGCGATGGCGTGCTCGGAGATCTCCGAGATGCTGGCTTCCTGGTTCTCGTAGAGGATGTTGAGGACGCGCCAGCGGGGAATATCCAGGTCGACCTTCTTCAGCAGTTTTTCCATGTTCATCGTGTAGCGGGCATGGACGCGCGCCAGCCAATAGAACGGAAAGTCTTCCTTGTGGAAGTCTTCGCTGGCCGGGTTGTAGCGATTGCGATACTTCTTGGGAACTGTCATGGGGCGGACCGCTTCGATGATTCCGAGGCGCGATGATAGGTATTTCCAGTCGTCGTTCCACCTCGAACGGTACATTCGCGCGCCCGCCAACGATAGCGGGACGCGCGCATCGCGTACGGCGACCGGCCTGCGCGGGCCGCCGCGCAGGCTCAGAACATGAAGGCGAGCACCAACTGGCTGTACAGGTTGCGGTCGTCGGTGCCGAGCTGCGCGCCGCCTTCCTCGGCGCTTTTCTTCGGCTGGTAGAGGCCGACCACCGGCATCACCAGCAGGTTCTCGGTAACGCCCCATTCGGCGTAGAGGTTCAGCTCGCGGCCGCTGAAGTCGCCCAGGTCGCGGTCGAGGCTGTCGAAGTCGAACCACAGCGCGCCGACGCTCAGGTTCTCCAGCGGCGTGGCCCTGACGCCGATGTGGTGGACGCGGGCGTTGCCGTTGAACGGCCCGGCGTAGTTGCCCGCCACCTCGCCCTGGAACCAGGTGCCGTAGCCACGGCTGAAGCCATAGAACAGCGGGTCGAAGGTTTCCGAGAAGCGGCTGTAGCGATAGTTGACGCTCGGCGACCAGGCCACGTCGGCGAACGTCCAGCCGGCCTCCAGGTACCAGGCGTTCTCGTTGCCGCCGTGCTCCGTGTCCTGCCAGGCGTATTCGCCGGAGAGGAACAGGTTTTCCACGCCGGCGTTGCCCTGGCCGCGCAGGCTGTAGGTCTTCATGCCGTCGCGTTCGAGCTGGGCCGGCGAGGCGTACTGCTCGTCGACGTCGGTCACGTCTATGTAGGTCAGGCCGACGGTGCCGGCCTCGGCGACGTGTTCGAGGGTGCCGACGTAGAGCTCGCTCCTGGCCTGCGCGCGGTTGTCGGACTTCAACCACATCAGGTCGCCGCGCCAGCCATCCTTGCCGCCGAGGCGCAGTATGGCGGTCTGGTCGAAGCTCTTGCGCGCCGCCAGGTAGTAGCCGCCGCCCCGGTTGAGCTCTCCATCGGCGATGCCATTGCCGAAGTTCAGGGCATCGCCGTTGATCAGGAAACCATCGCCGACCATGACGTTCTGGCGGCCGAAGGACAGGTCCACGCCGTCCTCGCCGAGCGCTTCGAACAGGCTGCCGGAACGCCAGCCGAGGTAGGCGTCCTCGATCTTGGTGGTGCGTTCCGAGCCATCGGTGAAGCCGGCGGCGTCGCCGTCGCCCCAGGAGCCGGAACTGAGCAGCGCGAAGGCGCCATAGCCGGTGCCGGCGCCGCCGAGGCCCTGGTCGAAACTCAGCCCATACTTGATGTAGCCCTCGCGCCAGGACGACGAACCCTCGCCCAACCGGCCGCTCATGGCGTAGTTCTCCTGGCTGTGGAACACGCCGAACACCGCTTCGATGTTGGCATTCAGGTGGCTGTCGTCATCGGCGTAAAGCTCGTAGGCACCCGCCGGCAGGGCGGTTCCGATCAGCAGGGCAAGGGTGGAGAGGCGAAACAACGGCGGCTTGGACATAAGGACTTCCCCGATTGGCACTGGAATGAGCACAGCGCTGACGCTAAGGCCGCCGCCTCCAGGCGCTCTTTCATCTGCGTGCCATTCATTTGCCTCTGCCTGCCAGATTGCCCGCCGCGCCATCACTCTGGCAGGCAGGTACAAGTTTCTTGCAGCCACTTACAAGATGGCGGCCAGGCTTTTCAGCACCGTAGAGGCTCCTGTCCTTCAATCGTCCGCCGATCCGCCATACCAAGAACAAGGAGAACCCCATGCGAACAACCCGGACTCTCATGCAGGCCGTCATGGCACTTGGCGTATCGCTCGCCGGACACGCCTTCGCCGACCTGCCCGTGGAGACCATCGGCCAGACCACCTTGCCGTTTCCCCCCGAGCCACACCGCACCTACGTGGTGGACGTGGAATTCGAAAACCTCGTCGCCGGCCGCGTGGTGGTGGTCGATCCCGACCAGAAGCGCTACCTGGGCATGATCAGCACCGGCTTCGCCGCGCCATCGGTGCTGAGCCGCGACCAGCGCATCCTCTACAGCGCCGACCTGTTCTACTCGCGCGGCACACGCGGCACTCGCACCGACGTGCTGACCGCCTGGGACACCTCGACCCTGGCGCCGATCTGGGAAGTGGTCATCCCGAACAAGCGCTCCCTGGCGCTGACCCAGCGCTACAGCCTTGGCACCAGCGGCGACGACCGCTTCGTCTACATCTACAACTTCACACCGTCGACCTCGGTCACCGTGGTGGACAGCAAAAGCAAGACGGTCGCCGGCGAACTCTCCATCCCCGGATGCGTGCTCAGCTACCCGGTCGGCAAGCGTGGATTCGCCTCGCTGTGCGGCGACGGCAGCCTGCAACTGATCACCCTCGACGAAACCGGCAAGGAAGCCTCGCGCAGCCGCACGGCGTTCTTCGACCCGAACGCGGAAAGGCTGGTCGAGCGCGCCACCCACGTCGGCGACACCTACTACTTCGTCACCACCACCGGCACCGTGCGTCCGGTGGATTTCTCCGGCAAGGAGCCGAAGGTGCTGCCGAGCTGGTCGCTGACCACCGCCGAGGAGCAGAAGGCCGGCTGGGCGCCGGGCGGCTGGCAACTGCTGGCGGTGGCACCGAAGCTGAACCGCCTGTATGCGCTGATGCACGACGCCCACGAACCGATGAAGTGGGAAGACCCGAGCCCGATCATCTGGGCCTTCGATCTCGCTACCGGCAAGAAGGTCGGCGAGCTGGAGGCGCCCACGCCGATCTGGAGCATGAACGCCACCGGCGACGACCAGCCGTTGCTGCTCGGCAGCAATATCGAGGGCGGCCTGGAGATCTTCGACCTGAAGAGCGGCAAGCACACCGGCACCATGGAAAAGCTCGTCAAGAGCGCGACCCTGGTCCTCAACCACTGACGAGGTGGCCATGCAACCCGACCCGATCTACACCCTTGCCGGCGCCCTCACGGTCGCCGCGATCCTGGCCAGCGCCGCCTCGCACAAGCTGCGTGCGCCCCGGCGCTTCGCCCGCCAGTTGGAGGACTATCGGCTGCTGCCACAAGCCTTGCTCGGCGCGGCGACCCGGCTGATCCCACTGCTGGAGGCGGCGCTCGCCCTGGCGCTGCTGGTCCCGGCCAGCCGTCATCCGGCGGCACTGGGCGCGGCGGCGCTGCTGGCCGGTTATGCCTCCGCAATCGGCATCAACCTCTGGCGCGGCCGGCGCGACATCGACTGCGGCTGCGCCGGCCCCGAGCAGGCCCAGCCGCTGCGTCCGTCACTGCTGCTGCGCAACGCCGTGCTGGTCGCCCTCGCGCTTCTTGCCAGCCTGGCGCCGCAGGCACGCGAGCTCGGCCTGTTCGACGGCTTCGTGGTGGTCGCCGCCAGCGCCGCCGCCCTGCTCCTCTACGTCGCCACCGATGGCCTGCTGGCCAACGCTCCCCGTCTGCTCAAACTCATTGGAAGGTGAAATATGGAAGGCCTGATCGTTTCCAACATCCTGCTCTGGTGCCTGCTGCTGGCACTGGTCTTCGTGGTCATGGGCCTGGTACGCCAGATCGGCGTCCTGCACGGGCGCATCGCCCCGGCCGGCGCGCTGATGGTCGACAAGGGCGTGGCCGTCAACGAGCCCGCTCCCCAGGTCACCGCCGCCGACCGCAACGGTCGTCCGGTCAACTTCGGCTATGCCGGCGAGAAGGCCCAGTTGCTGTTCTTCCTCTCGCCGACCTGCCCGATCTGCAAGTCGCTGCTGCCGGCGATCAAGTCGATCGCCAAGGAGCAGGCCGAGCGTCTGGAAGTGGTGTACGTCAGCGACGGCGACCCCGAGGCGCAGCAGGCGCTGATCGCCGAGCACAAGCTGGAGAACGCCACCTACGTGGTCGGCCCGGAAGTCGGCATGACCTACCAGATCGGCAAGCTGCCCTACGCCGCGCTGATCGACAAGGCCGGGGTGCTGCGCGCCAAGGGCCTGGTCAATTCCCGCGAGCACCTCGACAGCCTGTTCGAGACCGAGCACCTGGGCAGCGCCACGTTGCAGCAGTACCTGCATCGCCAGCCGCACGTCCACAACGCCCACTGACCAGAAGGAAGCCTTCCATGAAATTCCTCGACCTGCTGTTCGAGCGCTCCAGCCGCCACGTCGCCGACACCACCTCGCGGCGCAAGCTGCTCGCCCGCATCGGCTCGCTGATGGTCGCGGGTGCCGCCTTGCCGGTGCTGCTGCCGATCGACCGCACCAGCAAGGCGCTGGCCGCCGAACCCGCCAAGGCCGGCGATCCCGGCGATCCGACCAGTTGCGACTACTGGCGCTACTGCTCGATCGACGGCTTCCTGTGCAGTTGCTGCGGCGGCTCGGTGACCTCCTGCCCGCCGGGCACCGAGTCGTCCTCGGTGACCTGGATCGGCACCTGCCGCAACCCGGCCGATGGCAAGGACTACATCATTTCCTACAACGACTGCTGCGGTAAGCACAGTTGCAGCCAGTGCACCTGCACCCGCAACGACAGCGAGGAACCGGCCTATCGTCCGTTCAACAACAACGACATCAATTGGTGCCTGGCCGCCAAGTCGCACATGTACAACTGCACCGTGGCCATCATCCGCGGCATCGCGGTCTAGCCGAGGGGGAGCGGCCATGCGTCATCCGTTGATCGTCGGACTGGTGTGCGCCATGGCGGCTCCGCTCGCCCTGGCGCGCGCCATCCCCGACCCGAACCAGCGGCCCGCGCCGGGCAACGAGTCAGCACAGACGCCCATCGCCCAGGCCGGCTACAGCAACGCGACCAACTACCAGTTGCAGTGCGCCGGCTGCCACCTGGACGACGGCGAAGGCTCGCGCGCCAACGACACGCCGCGGATGAAGGACTTCGTCGGTCACTTCCTCAAGGTGCCGGGCGGCCGCGAGTTCCTGGTCCGCGTACCGGGCATGGCACAGTCGGCCCTGAACGACGGGCAACTGGCCGACCTGCTCAACTGGCTGCTGCGCGAGGACGGCATGGCCGGCAAGAGCATGCCGGCGGACTACCGCCCCTACACCGCCGAGGAAATCGCCGCGATCCGCCACGACACCATGCTCAACCTGCCCCAGGAACGCGCCGGCCTGATCGAGCGAATGCGCGCCCAGGGGATCGTTATCGATGATGGGATGGATTAGGTTCCGTGCGAAGAGTCGGGGGGAAGTTCTGGTAAAGCAAAAAAGAGGGGGTGAGTCTGGCCAGGCCATGTCTTGTCTTGTCTTGTGGCGACACTCAGCCCCTCACCCCCAACCCTCTCCCTCCGGGAGAGGGTTGGGGGTGAGGGACGGGGTCAATGACAGCCCCAGACCACAAACAACCTCCGAGTCTCTTTTTCAACCCAGCATCACGCACGAAACCCGCAGGCACACGAAACAACAACTCAGAAAGGACCGCAGCGGGTCACCTCTCCCTCCACCAGCGGATTGCGCTGGCTGTCGTACAACCAGGCGCGCACGGTCAGTCCCATGGAGTCGGCTTCCAGGCGGTAGCGCTGGCCGGCGGCGAAGTCGTCGTAGCGCACGCGGATATCGCAGGTGATCCGGGTCGAGTCGCGGTCCATGCCGATTCCACCGCGGCCGGCTTCGAACTGGAAGCGCGCTTCCAGTTCGTGGGCGCCGGGGCTGACCTGGAAGTAGCGGCCGTCGGGCCAGTACTTGCGGTCCAGGCGGTCGGCCATCAGCAGGTTGACGGCTGGCGTGTACAGCTCGACCCACGCCTGCCGTGGATCGGGTTGCGGCAGGGGCGCGGCGCAGGCGCCGAGCATCAGCGATGCGGCGGCGACAAGCAGATGACGCATGGCGGCCTCCGGTGTATGTCTGCCAGACCTCCAGCCTACGCCCATCCGGGGCTGGAGGTCATGCACCCACTCACCCGCGCAAGGCTTCCGCCGCGCGGCGCAGCGCCTGTTCGGTGCCGCTCCAGCCCAGGCAGCCATCGGTGATCGACACGCCGTAGCGCAGTTCGCCGGACAGCGGCTGGCAGCCGTCGAACAGGTGGCTTTCCAGCATCACGCCGCGCAGCGACTGGGCGCCGGCCAGGCGCTGGGCGATCACGCTGTCCAGCACATCGGGCTGGCGCAACGGATCCTTGCCGCTGTTGGCGTGGCTGCAATCGACCATGATCCGCGCGGCGATGCCCTGGCGCTCCAGGGCGACGCAGGCGGTGGCGATGTCATCGGGGCGGTAGTTGGGGCCGCAGTGACCGCCACGCAGGACCAGGTGGGTGTCCGGATTGCCACGGGTTTCCAGCAGGGCCGGATGGCCGAGGTCGTCGACGCCGAAATGGCGGTGGCCGTGGGCCGCCGCGCGCATCGCGTCGCAGGCGATGGACAGGCTGCCGTCGGTGCCGTTCTTGAAGCCCACCGGCAGGTCCAGGCCACTGACCAGTTCGCGGTGCACCTGCGACTCGCTGGTACGCGCGCCGATCGCCGCCCAGCCGAGCAGGTCGTCGAAGTAGCCGGCGGCCAGCGGTTGCAGCAGTTCGCTGGCCAGCGGCAGGCCAAGGGCGAGGATGTCCAGCATCAGCCGGCGCGACAGCGCCAGCCCTTCGGCCATGTCGCCGCTGCCGTCCAGGTGCGGATCGTAGAGCAGGCCCTTCCAGCCCACGGTGGTGCGCGGCTTCTCGACGTAGGCGCGCATCACCAGCAGCAACTGGTCGTCGACCTCGGGCGCCAGCGCGGCGAGGCGCCGGGCGTAGTCGAGCGCGGATTCGGGGTCGTGCAGGGAACAAGGGCCGACCACCACCAGCAGGCGCGGGTCGCTGCCGTCGAGCACGGCACGGATGGCGGCGCGGTCGGCCTGGACCTTGTCGGCGAGTTCGGCCGCCAGCGGCAGGCGCTGGCGCAGCACGGCGGGGCTGGGCAGTGGCTGGGCGCTGCGCCTGGCCGGCGCGGCGTGGGGATGGGCGGTGGCGATCTGGGCGGAAACGGATGAATTCATGATCTGGGTGTCCTCGGCCGGCGCGATGAGGACGCGCCGGCACTAGCGATGTGTTCGGGTCGATGGCGTATGGACGGCGGCGCGGCTGCTAAATCGCCAGTCGTAGCGGGCATAGGCGTGGTAGGTGCGATAGGCGTACATGGTGCGGTCCTCGTGCTGTCGGCTTTTTCGGCCGGAAAAACAAAACCCCCGGTCGGGTGGCCGACCGGGGGTTTGGGGGAACTGTCTGGTGGCGACCCTGCTTGCTAGGGCGCCTGTGGGGTATCAGGCGCGCCCGTGGCTAAACCAATACCCATAAAAGAAATAACCAGCGGCAGCCGGACGCGCGCAGGCCAGCACGGCGCTGTGGGCAAGGAGCGAAAGGTTGCGAATGGACGACATGGCTATCTCCGTGACGATGTGAAGGAACTTACTGCATCCGGGCGGGGGAATTCAACCACCGGCGTTCAACGGCATCCGGGTCGCCAGCCATTCCTCCAGTTCCGCCGCCGGCACGGGTCGGGAGAACAGGTAGCCCTGCGCCACGTGGTAGCCCTGTTCCCGCAGCAGGCGATGCTGGGACTCGGTCTCGATACCCTCGGCCACCACGGTCAGTCGCAGGCTTTCGCCGAGGCGGATGACCGCCTCGCTGAGCGCCCGGTTGGTGGCGTCGTGTTCCAGGTCCAGGACGAAGCTGCGATCCAGCTTGAGCTCGCGGATCGGCAGGCGGCGCAGGTAGCTGAGGCTCGAATAGCCGGTCCCGAAGTCGTCCATGGACAGCCGCACGCCCTGCTCGTGCACCGCCTGGAGGGTTTCCAGGGTGCTCGGGTTGGCGTCCATCAGCACGCCCTCGGTGATCTCCAGGGTCAGGTCGCCGGCCGGCAACCCGTGCCTCTCCAGGGTCTGGGCGATCATCGCCGGCAGCCCGGGGTCGTGGAAGTTGGTCGGCGAAAGGTTGACCGACACCGACGGCACGCGCAGGCCCCGCCGGCGCCAGTCGGCGAGTTGCCGGCAAGCTTCGCGCAATGCCCACAGGCCCAGGCCGCCGATCAGCCCGCACTCCTCCGCCAGCGGGATGAAGCGCGCGGGGGAAATATCGCCGAGCCGTGAGTGCCGCCAGCGCGCCAGCGCTTCCACGCCATACAGGCGGCCGTCCGTCAGGCGGACCTGCGGCTGGTAGTAGAGTTGCAGGCCGCCATCGGCCAAAGCCTCGCGCAGGGCGTTCTCCAGCGCCAGGCGCTCCTGGGCCAGGTGGTTCATCTCATGGCTGAAGAAGCGGAAGCTGCCCCGCCCGGAGTGCTTCGCCTGGTACATGGCCATGTCGGCGCGGTGGATCAGCGTGCCGATATCCTGGCCGTCGCCAGGATACAGGCTGATGCCGATGCTGGCCGAGGGGTTGAACGTCGTCCCGGCGATGGAGACGGGCGCCGTCAGGGTCGCCTTGAGATGCTCGACCACATCGGTGATCTGCCCGCTGCCGCAACGCGGCAGGACCAGCACGAATTCGTCGACGGACAGGCGGCTGACGATGTCGGAGTGGCGGCGATGCTGGCCAAGCCGCTCGGCGACCACCCGCAGCAGCTCGTCGCCGGCGGTCGGGCCGAGGGAGTCGTTGACCTGCTTGAAACGGTCGATGTCGACGAACAGCACGGACAGCGGCGTCCCCTGCCGCTCGGCCTCGGCCAGTGCCTGCTCGGCCTTGACGTGCAGCAGGCTGCGGTTGGGCAGGCCGGTCAGGCCGTCGTAGAACACCAGTTGGCGGATGTGCGAGCGGGATTCCTCGCGCTCCAGGGCCAGCGCGCAGAGATGCACGATGACTTCGACCAGCCGCCGGTGCAGCGGGCTGGGGCTGCGCGCCTCGCGGAAGTAGAAGGCGAAGGTGCCCAGTACCCGGCCGTCGCTGGACTTGATCGGCACGGACCAGCAGGCCCGCAGGCCGAGCGGCAGGGCCAGCGACCTGAAGGCCGCCCAGCGCGGGTCCCGCTCGATGTCCGAGCAGAGCACCGCCTCGCCGAGGAAGGCGGCGGTGCCGCAGGAGCCAATGTCGGGGCCGACGCGCAGGCCGTCGAGGGCCTGGGAGTAGCTGGCCGGCAGGCTCGGCGCCGCCAGCGGGCGCAGGTATCCCTGGTCATCGACCCGCAGGACCGATGCGCTCACCTCGGGGGCGAGGCGCTCGACCTCCCGACAGGCCAGTTCCATCAGCTTCTCCAGCGGCTCTTCCTGGGCGATGGCCTGGAGCATGCAGCCTTGCAGCACCTCGTGCATCTTCGCGTGGGTGATGTCGGTGAGCACGGTGACGGTCCTCAGCAAGCGGCCGTCGCGGTCGAGCACCGGGTTGGTGGCGAACTTGCACCAGATGCGCTGGCCGTCCCGGGCGTAGGCGATCTCCTCGGCGTGGTAGGGCTGCCCCATGGCCAAACGCCGGTGCAGTTCCTCGCGGGCGTCCTCGGCGAAATAGGGGGCGATCACCGATATGGGCGTGCGGCCGATCACGTCTTCGGCCGCATGGCCGAACATCTGGCAGAAGCCCGGGTTGGTATAGATGGTCCGCCACTGGTCGTCGGTGATGACGATGGCGTTGTCGGTATGGTCGACCACCAGGGACAGCAGGTGCAGCTTCTCGCTTTCCTCGTGCTGGCGGGTGACGTCCTTGACGAAGGCGGTGTAGAGAATCCCGCCGTCCGCCTCGATCTTCGAGATCGACATGGAGCCCCAGCGCCGCTCGCCGTTCCTGCGCACGATGGGCACGTCGCGGCTGGTGCCGACGATCCGGTTGACACCGGTGCGCCGATTGGCCTCGATGTAGCAATCGTGCTCCGCCCGCAGTTCCTCGGGCACCAGCGCCTTGACGTTCAGCCCGAGGACTTCCTCGCGGACCAGCCCCCAGAGCTGCTCGGCCGCCCGGTTGAAGAGGATGATGCGATTGTCGCTGTCGATGACCACGACGGCATCGACCGCCTGCTCCAGCGTCTGGACGAATACTTCGGAAAGATTGAGTGGCGTAGACATGGACGACGGCTGCCATTGATCCTGGATCGTCATGCCACCCCCGGATCGCATCCGGGTCGCGGCCTTCGTTTATTGGGTCCCCGCGTTCGCGGGGATGACGTGGACGAGGCTCCAGCGCTCGCGAACGCACCGACGCCCTTCAGGAGGCCTGCCGCGAGCAGCCCGGAAAAACACGCCGCGCCGCCCCGGCTAGAGCTTGAACTGTACCACCATGCCGTTCAATTCCACCGCCAGGCGCGACAGCTCCCCGCTCGCCGCGCTGGTCTGGTTGGCGCCTGCCGCCGCGCTGGTGGACAGGTCACGGATGTTCACCAGGTTGCGATCCACTTCCCGGGCCACCTGGGCCTGTTCCTCGGCCGCGCTGGCGATCACCAGGTTGCGTTCGCTGATCAGGTTGATGGCCTGGAAGATTTCCTCCAGCGACTGCCCGGAGACCTGGGTCGCGTCGAGCGTGGTCTGGGCCCGGCGCGTGCTGGCGAGCATCGAGGCGACGGCCTGGTCGGTGCCGCTCTGGATGTCGCCGATCATCTGCTCGATCTCGCGGGTCGATTCCTGGGTGCGGTGGGCCAGGGTGCGCACCTCGTCGGCGACCACCGCGAAACCGCGCCCGGCCTCCCCGGCGCGGGCCGCCTCGATGGCGGCATTGAGGGCCAGCAGGTTGGTCTGCTCGGACACCGAGCGGATCACGTCGAGCACCGTACCGATGTCGCGGGCCTGAACGGCGAGCGCCTGGACCTGGTCCGAGGTGGCCTGAATGTCGTCGCTCATGGCGCCGATCTCGTCTAGGGTCGCGCGAATCTGCGTGCGGCTCTGCTGGGCCAGTTGATTGGAGCGGCTGGAGGCTTCCGAGGTGGAAACCGCATTGCGCGCCACCTCTTCCACCGCGGCGGTCATCTCGTTGACCGCGGTGGCGGCCTGTTCCAGCTCCTGGTGCTGGCGATGCAGGCCACGGTTGCTTTCCTCGGTGACCGCGCTGAGTTCCTCGGCCGCCGAGGCCAACTGGTTGGCCGAGCCGGTGATCCGGCCGATGGTCTCGCGCTGGCTTTCCTGCATGCGCTGAAGGGCGGCGAACAGTTGGCCGATCTCGTTGCTGGAAGTCACTTCGACGTCCACGCTCAGGTCGCCCCGGGCGATGCGCTCGAAGTGCCGGCCGGCCTCGCGCAGGGGCGCCAGCACACGGGTGCCGATGAACCACCAGCAGCCGGCGGCCAGCAACAGCGTGGCGACCAACAGCAGGACGGCCTCGATCACGGCCAGTTCGGCGCGTGCATGGGCGTCCGTCATGATCGAGCCGGTGTAGCTCTCCACCTGCCGGTTGAAGGCCTGCACCGCCTGCTCGAACGTGTCGTTCGCCGCACGGGCGGCCAGGTTGACCTCGATGTAGCGCGCCTCGGAGCCTTCCTCCAGGGCGCGCATCTGCTCCTCGAGCGTCGCCCTATAGGCGCCGAACGACTCGCCCAGGTCCCGCTCCAGGGCCTGCCAGGCGTCTCCCCCGCTCTCCCGGGCGAAGGACTCGAAGGACCTGACCGACTCGTTGAACAGCTCCTCGGAGCGCCGCAGGCTGACCCTGGCCTTGTCGACCTCGCCCACGCGCGTCTCCAGGAAGGCGCCGGCCATCCCCAGGCGGGCGCGCAGCAGGCGGACGTAGGCGGTCTGCAACTGCGCCGCGCGTTCCACGCCGATATCGTGCAACCCCTGGATCTGCGTATCGCTGCTGCGCGCCCCCCACCAGCCGGTAAGGGTCGAGATCAACAGCGCGGCGGTCAGCAGGGCCAGGACTCCGAGCATGCCTGTACGTATTTTCAGGTCGGGCAACATCTATGTGCATCCTTCGCAAGGGAACCCTGGCCATTCCATCGACAGGGCGGCGTGGTGCCGCGCGTCAATGATAGGTAATGGCATATTGACGCCACTTTTTATTTCCATCATTGACGCAAGTCAACAAGTCAATGACTTTTAGAATCAACTGATATGACTCCATATGTCGTTCTTGCCTGAAATATATGCCCGGAGAATGGCCTCAAACGTTATGTATATCGACGTAAGAGGTTGTTCGAATGAAAGGCAGGGGCCTGGCACACGAGGTAGGCAGCGCGATCGCTGTCCGCCGCAAGACGAAAGGGTTGACTCAGGCACAGGTCGCGGAGGCGATGGGCGTGGAGAAGGAGACCATCAGCCGCATGGAAAACGGCGTGATCTCACCGACACTGTCGCGCCTGAAACAGATAGCCGACGTACTCGACTGCTCGCTCAGCGACCTGTTCCGCACGGGCTCCACCGACATCTACGACCAGGCGGAGAGCATCAGCGAGATGATCCAGAGCCTGGAGGAAGGAGAACGGGCGATGGTGGTGAAGTTCGTCGCCGAGGTGGTCAAGGTGTTGAAGGGCCGGAGCGGAGCGTAGGGTGCGCCGCGCGCACCGTTTACCCGGGAGCCCGCACGGAGCACGACCGGAACGCCCGGCGCCGCGCCCACAGCGGTGCGCACGGCGCACCCTGCCCGGCGGCGATGGCCATGCCGACGAGGGCTGGCAGGTGCTCGGCGATCTCGCGGTTGGTGCCGAAGGGCTGGAGCGCACCCTACCCGCGCAGGTTCAGCGGCTTCACGAGTCCCGCGGCGATGGCCATGCCGACGAGGTCCGGCAGGTGCTCGGCCTGCATGCGCTTCATCACCCGCGAGCGGTAGAGGTCGACGGTCTTGACGCTGATGTCCAGTTGCTCGGCGATCTCGCGATTGGTGTAGCCCTGCACCAGCGGCAGCAGCACGTCGCGCTCGCGCGGGGTGAGGCTGTCCAGGCGGCGTTGCAGGTCGGCGTCGACGACGTCGGTGCTGCGGCGCTGCTGCTGGCTGTCGAGGGCCTGCTGCACGCTGTCGAGCAGCAGTTGTTCGTTGTAGGGCTTCTCGATGAAATCGCGGGCACCGGCCTTGAAGGCGCGGACGACGATGGGCACGTCGGCGTGACCACTGACGAAGATGATCGGCAGGTCGATGCCGCGCGCGCGCATTTCTTCCTGCACGTTCAGGCCGCCCATGCCGGGCATCCGCACGTCGAGCAGGACACAGGCGTTGAGGCTGGGGTCGCAGGCTTCGAGGAAGGCCCGGCCGTTGGTGAACGGCAGCGCCTTGAGGCCGACCGAGTCGAGCAGCCAGACGGTGGAGTCGAGCATGCCCTGATCGTCGTCCACCACGTACACCACCTGATTCATCGAATGATTCCCCATCTTGTCGTTATCAATGGACCGGCAACCGGCAGCGCATCACCAGGCCGCCGGGCTCCCCGCGCTGGCCGTCGAGGGCGCCGCCGAAGCCTTCGACGATGCTGCGGCTCATCGACAGGCCGAGCCCCAGGCCCTCCGGCTTGCTGGTGTAGAACGGCGTGAACACCCTTTCCAGCTCGGCATCGCCGAGGCCCGGCCCCTGGTCGCGGACCTCGATGTCGAGCCAGCCACCCTCCCCCGCGCGGGCCTCCAGCTCGACCTGCGAGGGCTGGCCCGGATGCGCCTCGGCGTTGGCGTCGATGGCGTTGCGCAGCAGGTTGAGCAGCACCTGTTCGAGCAGCACCCGGTCGGCGTAGACCGGCGGCAGATTGTCCGGCAAGCGTTCGACGATCGCCACCTGTTTGGCGCCGGCCTCCCAGGCGCACAGGCGCACCGCCTCGCGGGCCACCTCGGCGACGTCGAGGGCCTGCATGCGCCGCTGGCCCTTGCGCAGGAAGGCGCGCAGGCGCTTGATCACTTCCGAGGCGTGGTTGGCGTGCTCGGTGATGCGCTCCAGGCCCTGGGCCACCCGCTCGGCGGCCTGCGGATTACGCCCCAGCGACTGCAGGTAGCGCTGGCTGGCGCTGGCGTAGTTGACCACCGCGGCGAGCGGCTGGTTGATCTCGTGGGCGATGCCCGAGGCCAGTTCGCCGAGGGTCACCAGCCGCGCGGTGTGCGCCAGCTCGTCCTGGTGGCGGCGCTGCTGGGCCTCGCGCAGCTCGCGCTCGGTCATGTCGCGCGCCACCAGCGAGTAGTAGCGCTCGCCACCGGCCGCGTGGTGGGCCAGCAGCACCAGCGACACCGGCACCGAGGCACCGCCGCCCGGCGGTTGCAGGCGCGCGTCGGCGGTCCACACGCCGCAGCTCTCGGCGGCGCGGCGACCTTCCTCGTGCAGGCGCAGCAGTTCGTCGGCGGAGAACAGCTCGGCCAGCGCCGG
The DNA here is from genome assembly GCF_904061905.1 of Zestomonas carbonaria. Classification (GTDB taxonomy): domain Bacteria; phylum Pseudomonadota; class Gammaproteobacteria; order Pseudomonadales; family Pseudomonadaceae; genus Aquipseudomonas; species Aquipseudomonas carbonaria. Next base: position 9,289 of record NZ_CAJFCI010000028.1, on the reverse strand, counting down.
CAGCGGCTGTTCCTCGTCGAGGAGCAGGGTGCGCCGCGCCGCCGGGTTGAGGTAGGTGATGCGCCCGTCCGCATCGAGGAACAGCACCGGGTCGGTGTTGGCCTCGACCACCTCGGCCAGGCGCCGGCGGTTCTCCTCGGCCTGCACCCGCGCGGTGATGTCGCGCGACACGCTGACCACCTCGACCACCGCGCCGGTGTAGGTCTCGCGGATCGCCCGGCTGGCGGTCTCGAACCACAGGTAATGGCCATCGCGGTGGCGGATGCGGAAGGTCATGGTGTGATAGCCGTCCTGCTCCAGCGCGTCGCTCGCACGCTGCACCAGCAGGGCCAGGTCCTGGGCGTGGAACAGGCCCTGGGCCGGCCTGCCGCGCAGTTCCTCTGGCCAGTAGCCGAGCAGCGTCCAGGAGGCCGGCGAGGCGTCGAGGAAGCGGCCGTCCGGGGTGTGGCGGGAAATCAGGTCGGTGGTGTTCTCGGTGATCAGCCGGTACAACCGCCGCGCCCGCGCCGCCTCGCGCTCGGCCAGCACCTGCTCGGTGGCCTCGCGGCAGCGGGCCAGCACGCGGCTTTCCTGCGGGTCGGGGATGAAGGTCCAGACCAGGATGCGCTCGCCGCATTGCGCCTCGACGTTCTCGATGGCGCGCCGCTGGTCGAGGCAGGCGTGCACCAGCGAACGCTGGTTGACCGGCAGGTAGCCGGCCAGTTCGCCCAGCGGCCGGTCGCCGAGCAGCGCCAGCAGCGCGGCGTTGAGCTCCAGCGGGCGCGCCTCGGCATCCAGCAGCAGGCTCGGCTGCGGGTCGAGGCCGAGCAGCGGCGAGCCGCGTTGCAGGCCGCTGGACACGGCCAGCAGGGTGTCGAGCAATTCGTGGACCCAGCCCAGCCAGTCGAGCGAAACGCCTTCGTGCACCTCCACCAGCAGCAGGCCCGGCCGCCCCTCTTCCAGCGCCAGGTCGAACGCCTGGCCGTGGCTGATGGCGGCGCGGCGCAGGCGTCCGGAGAGCCAGCAATCGAGCTGGCGCACCTGGTCGAGGCCCAGGTGCCCGGCACCGGCCAGGCAGTCGAACAGGCGCTGGTCGCTGGCCTCCAGCGGATCGCCCTGCCCCGGCGGCAAGTGCTGGCCGGAACCTTCGTGGCTGTAGATGCGCGCCGCTTCCTGCCAGCCCAGGTAGAACGCCTGGCGTACCTCGGCACAGCCGCGCAGCGCGCGGCACAGGGCGTCGGCACGGGCGCCCAGGGGCACGCCCTCGCGTTGCAGGCGCAGCCAGGTATGCAGGCGGACCGGAGGTGGCGTCATCGGGGCTCCCATGTCGAAGGGGGAACAAGCATAGCGCCAGGCGGGGGCATCGATGATATCCACCCTACCAAGATCCAATCAAAATATAGTAAATATACGATAAGACACAGGTAGTACTTCCATAAAACAACCACAACGGTATATAAATCACCCTGAACGATTAGCCAGTCTTCCGCCCCCCTATCCGGAAGACGGCAATACAAAGAGCTAACAATCAGCCACCGGGTGTCCAGCATGTCGATCTTCGAACAGGGCCTTGCCCCTGCCGCCGTGAACCATATCGCCCTGAGCCCGCTCAGCTTCATCGAGCGTACCGCCAGCGTTTACCCCCACTACCCCGCCGTGATCCACGGATCGATCCGCCGCACCTGGGCCGAGACCTACGCGCGCTGCCGCCGCCTGGCGTCGGCACTGGCCGGCCGTGGCATCGGCAAGGGCGACACGGTGGCGGTGATGCTGCCGAACATCCCGGCGATGCTGGAAGCGCACTTCGGCGTGCCGATGATCGGCGCGGTGCTCAACACCCTCAATGTGCGCCTGGACGCCGAGGCCATCGCCTTCATGCTCCAGCACGGCGAAGCCAAGGCGCTGATCACCGACCGCGAGTTCCACGAGGTGATCCATGCCGCCGTGGGCATGCTCGACCACCCGCCGCTGGTGATCGACGTCGACGACCCCGAGTACGGCGAGGGCCAGGCGGTCAGCGATCTCGACTACGAGGCGCTGCTCGCCGAGGGCGACCCGGAGTTCGCCTGGCAGTGGCCGGACGACGAATGGCAGGCGATCAGCCTGAACTACACCTCCGGCACCACCGGCAATCCCAAGGGCGTGGTCTACCACCATCGCGGCGCCTACCTGAACGCGCTGGGCAACCAGATGACCTGGGCGATGGGCAACCACCCGGTCTACCTGTGGACCCTGCCGATGTTCCACTGCAACGGCTGGTGCTACCCCTGGACCATCACCGCGCTGGCCGGCGTGCACGTGTTCCTGCGCCGCGTCGACCCGGCGAAGATCCTCACCCAGATCCGCGAGCACCAGGTCACCCACCTGTGCGGCGCGCCCATCGTGCTCAACGCCCTGGTGAACATGCCGGAATCGGCCAAGGCGGCCATCGACCACCCGGTCAAGGCCATGGTCGCCGGCGCCGCGCCGCCGGCCAAGGTGATCGGCGCGGTGGAGGAAATGGGCATCCAGGTCACCCACGTCTACGGCCTCACCGAGGTCTACGGCCCGGTGACCCTGTGCGCCTGGCACGCCGAATGGGACGAGCTGCCGCTGGAGCAGCGGGCGCAGATCAAGGCGCGCCAGGGCGTGCGCTACCCGACCCTGGAAGGCGTGATGGTGGCCGACCCGAAGACCCTCGAACCGGTGCCGCGCGACGGCCAGACCATCGGCGAGATCTTCATGCGCGGCAACACCGTGATGAAGGGCTACCTGAAGAACCCCAGCGCCACCGCCGAAGCCTTCGAGGGCGGCTGGTTCCACACCGGCGACCTGGCGGTCTGCCACCCGGACGGCTACGTGGAAATCCGCGACCGCCTCAAGGACATCATCATCTCCGGCGGCGAGAACATCTCCACCATCGAGCTGGAAGGCGTGCTCTATCGCCACCCGGCGGTGCTGGAAGCCGCGGTGGTGGCGCGCCCGGACGAGAAATGGGGTGAGACGCCCTGCGCCTTCGTCACCCTCAAGGCCGACCACCAGGAAACCCGCGAGACGGACATCATCGGCTTCTGCCGCGAGCACCTGGCCGGCTTCAAGGTGCCGCGCACGGTGGTCTTCACCCAGTTGCCGAAGACCTCCACCGGCAAGATCCAGAAGTACGTATTGAGGGACATGGCCAAGGCGCTCTGATCCCCGCACCGCACCACGCATAGAGAACCACAGCGGCCCTTCCCGGAGGGCCGGAGGGCCGTCGCACGCCCGCGAAACGCGACGGTCCAGGCATCGACAACAACAACAAACGGAGGCCACACCCATGAACGACCCAACCCGCCACGCCCAGGATTGCCGGCGCATCCGCGCCAACCCGAAGTTCCAGCGCCTCGCCCGCCAGCGTGCGCGGCTGGCCTGGTCGCTGAGCGCCCTGGTGCTCGGCACCTACTACCTGTACATGCTGGTGGTGGCCTTCGCCCCCGGCTGGCTGCACGCGCCGCTGCGCGACGGCGGCCAGCTCAGCGTCGGCATCCCGGTCGGCGCGGCGATCATCGTGCTGTCCTGGCTGCTCACCGGCTGGTACGTGCGCAGCGCCAACACCCGCTTCGACGCCATGAGCGCGGAAATCGTCGAGGAGAGCCAGGCATGAAGCGCCTCCTCCCCGCCCTCGCCGCCCTCTCGCCCCTGGCCGCCGTCGCCGCGCCCGTGGTGGCCGAGAAGCAGCCACTCAACCTGCACGCCATCGGCATGTTCTTCGTGTTCGTCCTCGGCACCCTGGCGATCACCTGGTGGGCCGCCCGCCAGACCCGCTCCACCGCCGACTTCTACACCGCCGGCGGCGGCATCACCGGCTTCCAGAACGGCCTGGCGATCGCCGGCGACTACATGTCGGCGGCGACCCTGCTGGGCCTCTCCAGCCTGGTGTTCGCCAAAGGCTACGATGGCTTCATCTACACCATCGGCTTCTTCGTCGGCTGGCCGATCATCACCTTCCTGATGGCCGAGCGGTTGCGCAACCTCGGCCGCTTCACCTTCGCCGACATCGTTTCCTACCGCCTCGACCAGACCCGCATCCGCACCTTCGCCGCGTTCGGCTCGCTGACCGTGGTGTGCTGCTACCTGGTGGTGCAGATGGTCGGCGCCGGCCAGCTCATCAAGCTGCTGTTCGGCCTCGACTACCCGGTGGCGGTGGTGGTGGTCGGCGCGCTGATGCTGGTCTACGTGATCTTCGGCGGGATGATCGCCACCACCTGGGTGCAGATCATCAAGGCCGTGCTGCTGCTCGCCGGCGGCACTACCCTGGCGATCATGGCCCTCGGCGAATTCGGCTTCAGCCTGGAAAACCTCGCCGGCCGCGCGGTGGACGCGCACGCCATCGGCGAGGCGATCATGGGCCCCGGCTCGATGCTGGCCGACCCGATCAACGCCGCGTCGATGTCCCTCGGCCTGGTGTTCGGCATCGCCGGCCTGCCGCACATCCTGATGCGCTTCTTCACCGTCCCCAACGCCAAGGAAGCGCGCAAGTCGGTGTTCTACGCCACCGGCTTCATCGGCTTCTTCTTCCTGATGGTGATGGTGCTGGGCTTCTCGGCCATCGTCATCGTCGGCAGCGACCCGCAGTACTTCGTCGGCGGCGACACCTCGGGCGCGCTGATCGGCGGCGGCAACATGGTCGCCATGCACCTGGCCAAGGCGGTGGGCGGCAACCTGTTCCTCGGCTTCCTGTCCGCCGTGGCCTTCGCCACCATCCTCGCGGTGGTCGCCGGCCTGGCCCTGGCCGGCGCCTCGGCGATCTCCCACGACCTCTACGCCACCGTGCTGAAGAAGGGCCGCGCCAGCGAGCGCGACGAGATGCGCGTGACCCGCATCGCCACCGTCGGCCTCGGCCTGGTGGCCATCGGCCTCGGCATCCTGTTCGAGCAGATGAACGTCGCCTTCCTGGTCGGCCTGACCTTCGGCGTCGCCGCCTCGGCCAACTTCCCGGTGCTGATCATGGCCATGTACTGGAAGGACCTGACCACCCGTGGCGCGCTCTGGGGCGGCTTCGCCGGCCTGGCCAGCGCCCTCGTGCTGGTGATCCTGTCGCCGGCGGTGTGGGTGACGGTGCTGGGCAACGCCGAGGCGATCTTCCCCTACGACCACCCGGCGCTGTTCTCCATGCCGCTGGCGTTCCTGGTCATCGTGGTGGTGTCTAAGCTCGATACCAGTACCCGCGCCGCTCGCGAACGCGACGCCTTCGAGGACCAGTTCGTGCGCGCCCAGACCGGCCTGGGCGCGGCGGCCGCCAGCAGCCATTGACCGCATGGCGCGGCCCGCCGGACCGGGCCGCGCCCTTCGCCAACCATAACAACGAGGTTCCGCAATGCCCGAGTACAACGCCCCGCTGCGCGACATGCGCTTCGTCCTCCACGAGGTCTTCGACGCCCCCGCCCTGTGGGCGCGCCTGCCGGCCCTGGCCGGGACGGTGGACGGCGACACCGCCGATGCCATCCTGGAAGAAGCGGCCAAGGTCACCGGGCAACTGATCGCCCCGCTCAACCGCAGCGGCGACGAGGAAGGCGCGCAGTGGCAGGCCGGCGTGGTGACCACGCCCAAAGGCTTCCGCGAGGCCTATGCCACCTACATCGAGGGAGGCTGGGTCGGCCTTTCCGGCAACCCCGAATGCGGCGGCATGGGCATGCCCAAGATGCTCGCCGTGGCCTTCGAGGAAATGCTCTACGCCGCCGGTTCCAGCTTCGCCCTGTACTCGGCGCTGTCCTCCGGCGCCTGCCTGGCCATCGACGCCCACGCCAGCGACGAGCTGAAGAACACCTACCTGCCGCCGATGTACGAGGGCCGCTGGGCCGGCTCCATGTGCCTGACCGAGGCCCACGCTGGTACCGACCTCGGCATCATCCGCACCCGGGCCGAGCCGCAGGCCGACGGCAGCTACGCCATCACCGGCAGCAAGATCTTCATCACCGGCGGCGAGCAGGACCTCACCGAGAACATCGTCCACCTGGTGCTGGCCAAGCTGCCCGACGCGCCGGCCGGGCCGAAGGGCATCTCGCTGTTCCTGGTGCCCAAGGTGCTGGTCAACGCAGACGGTTCGCTGGGTGGGAAGAACGCCGTGTCCTGCGGGTCCATCGAACACAAGATGGGCATCAAGGCCTCGGCCACCTGCGTGATGAACTTCGACGGCGCCACCGGCTTCCTGGTCGGCGAGCCGAACCGGGGCCTGGCGGCGATGTTCACCATGATGAACTACGAGCGCCTGTCCATCGGCATCCAGGGCATCGGCTGCGCCGAGGCGTCCTACCAGAACGCCGTGGCCTACGCCCGCGAGCGCATCCAGAGCCGCGCGCCGAGCGGCCCGGTGGCGAAGGACAAGGCCGCCGACCCGATCATCGTGCACCCCGACGTGCGGCGCATGCTGCTGACCATCAAGGCCATGACCGAGGGCGGCCGCGCCTTCGCCTGCTACGTCGGCCAGCAGCTCGACCTGGCCAAGTTCAGCGCCGACGCCGATGAGAAGAACGACGCCGAAGCCCTGGTCGCCCTGCTCACCCCGGTGGCCAAGGCGTTCTTCACCGACAGCGGGCTGGAAAGCTGCGTGCACGGCCAGCAGGTGTTCGGCGGCCACGGCTACATCCGCGAATGGGGCCAGGAGCAACTGGTGCGCGACGTGCGCATCGCGCAGATCTACGAAGGCACCAACGGCATCCAGGCCCTCGACCTGCTCGGCCGCAAGGTGGTCGCCAATGGCGGCGCCGCGTTGCGCCTGTTCGCCGCCGAGGTACGCGACTTCGCCCACCGCCACGAGAGCGAATACGCCAGCGAACTGCTGACCGAACTGGAACGCCTGGAAGCGCTCAGCGGCTGGCTGCTGGAGCAGGCCAAGGCCGATCCGCACGAAGTCGGCGCCGCCTCGGTGGAGTACCTGCACCTGTTCGGCTACGTCGCCTACGCCTACGTCTGGGCGCGCATGGCGACGGTCGCCCAGCAGCGTCTCGACGAGGACCGCGACTTCTACGGCGCCAAGCTGGCCACCGCCGAGTTCTATTTCCGCCGCCTGCTGCCGCGCACCCTGAGCCTGGAGGCGAGCATCCGCGCCGGCAGCGCACCGCTGTACGGCCTGGCCGCCGAACAGTTCTGAAGCCTTTTAGCGTGACGCGGTGCCTCCCGTTGGGCATCGCGCTTTTTATTCGGCCAGCCGCGCCGTTGCGCGCGGCCAGGGCACCGCGCCGCTGATCGGGCGCTGACATCTCCTTTACCTTCTTCGCCGGGCTTCCACGGGCCCGGCGCGGGAGGCCTTTTTCCACAACAACAACAAAGAGGCACATCCATGCACCGCACCACCCTCACCCGCAACCTACTGCTGGCCGCCAGCGGCCTCGCCGTGGCTACTCCGGCGGCGGCGGACTTCCTCGCCGACGGCAAGGCCGGCCTGGAGCTGCGCAACTTCTACTTCAACCGCGACTTCCGCCAGGACGGCGCCGCCCAGTCGAAGGCCGAGGAATGGGCGCAAGGCTTCCTGCTGCGCTACGAATCCGGCTTCACCGACGGCCCCATCGGGGTCGGCGTCGACGCCATCGGCCTGCTCGGCGTCAAGCTGGATTCCAGCCCCGACCGCGCCGGCTCCGGCCTGCTGCAGCGCGACCGCGAAGCGCCGAGGCGCGCCCAGGACGCCTACTCCGACCTCGGCCTGACCGCCAAGCTGCGCGCCTCCGACAGCGTGCTCAAGGTCGGCACATTGATTCCCAGGTTGCCGGTGATCATGCCCAACGACTCGCGCCTGCTGCCACAGACCTTCCGGGGCGGCCAGCTCACTTCGCGGGAAATCGCCGGCCTGACCCTCGACGCCGGGCGCCTCACCCAGGTCAACCAGCGCGACTCCAGCGACCACGAGGACATGGCCATCACCACCCTCGGCGCCAAGAACATCCGTACCCGCCACACCACCAGCGACCGCTTCGACTTCGCCAGCGCCAGCTACCAGTGGAACGAGCGGTTGACCACCGGCTATGCCTACGGCGGCCTGGACAACTTCTACCGCCAGCACTATCTGACCCTGCAACACAACCTGCCGCTCGGCGACGGCCAGTCGCTGAAGAGCGACCTGCGCTTCGCCCGCTCCAGCGACGACGGCGGCAGCAACGTCGACAACAAGGCTTTCGGCGCGATGTTCACCTACAGGCTCGACGCCCACGCCTTCGCCGCCGGCTACCAGGCGATGCGCGGCGACACCGGCTTCGCCTACGTCAACGGCGCCGATGCCTACCTGGTCAACTTCGTGCAGATCGGCGACTTCGCCAACCAGGACGAGACCTCCTGGCAACTCCGCTACGACTACGACTTCGCCGCCCTCGGCGTGCCCGGCCTGACCTTCATGACCCGCTACCTGTCCGGCGACGGCATCGACCTGGGCGCCGGCCGCCCGGACGGCAAGGAATGGGAACGCGACACCGACATCGGCTACGTGGTGCAAAGCGGCCCGCTGAAGAACCTCGGCATCAAGTGGCGCAACGCCACGGTGCGCTCGACGAACTTCGGCAACGACCTGGACGAGAACCGGCTGATCCTCAGCTACAGCCTGGCGCTGTGGTAGGCAGTCTTCTGCACACCGAACCGGCCACGCGGTGCGCACGGCGCACCCTACAAAAGCACGTAACCCGTAGGATGGGTGGAAGAGCCTGCGACGAAACCCATCGGGCGGACTCGATGGGTTTCGCTACGCTCACCCATCCTACGAGTTTGCGTAGGGTGCGCCGCGCGCACCGAAGAAATCCCCTACGACGAAGTCCCACCCTCACACAGATCGCGGATCAACCGCGCATCGAGCAGCGCGTGGTGCGGCACCGCCTCGGCGGGCAGTGCGGAGAGCGGGTCGTCGACCTGCCGGCAGCCGGACACGTTGTCGGGCAGCCCCACCGGGTCGAGCAGTTCGAGGAGTAGCGGCCAGTCCCATTCCAGGGCGTCGCCGATGATCTCCACCTCGCCGCAGCCGGCCAGGAAGCGCAGCAGCGCCCCTCGGGCCTCGGTCCGGCCCATGCCGTGGCGATCCGGGTCCAGTTGCGGCAGCACGATCTTCCGGACGAAGTCGGAGCAGTCCGCTTCCGTCCAGGTGTCGGCCAGCTCCACGTAGAACTCACGACCGTCGTCGCCGACCAGCGCCAGGGAGATCAGCCGACGGCTCACGTCCAGTTGGGTGAATTCGGTGTCGATGTAGAGCCTGCGCATGGGATTCCCTTCAGTGGTGTTAGGTTCTGTACGAAAAGTCGCCGAGCGAAGGTCAGGCAAGGCAAAAAGAGGCGAGGAAGCGGAGTTTACGGCTGTAAATGAGCATTCCGAGTCTCTT
>NZ_CAJFCI010000027.1 GCF_904061905.1 Zestomonas carbonaria | reverse complement strand
GCTGGGCGTCGACTGGGTGGCGCTGTCCTTCGTGCAGCGCCCCGAGGACATCGTCGAGGCCCGCGAGCTGATCGGCGACAAGGCCTTCCTGATGGCCAAGATCGAAAAGCCCTCGGCGGTGCAGCACGTCGAGGCCATCGCCCGGCTGTGCGACGCGATCATGGTGGCGCGGGGCGACCTCGGCGTCGAAGTGCCGGCCGAGCACGTGCCGGGCATCCAGAAGGACATCATCGCCACCTGCCGGCGCCTCGGCCGTCCGGTGGTGGTCGCCACGCAGATGCTCGAATCCATGCGCTTCTCCCCCGCCCCGACCCGCGCCGAGGTCACCGACGTGGCCACCGCCGTCGCCGAGGGCACCGATGCGGTGATGCTCTCCGCCGAGACCGCCTCCGGCGACTACCCGCTGGAAGCCGTGCAGATGATGAGCAAGATCATCCGCCAGGTGGAGAACGGCCCCGACTACCAGGCCCAGCTCGACGTCGGCCGCCCCCAGGCCGAAGCCACCGCCTCCGACGCCATCAGTTGCGCGATCCGCCGCATCAGCGCCATCCTGCCGGTCGCCGCCCTGGTCAACTACACCGAGTCCGGCACCTCCAGCCTGCGCGCCTCCCGCGAACGGCCCACCGCCACCATCCTCAGCCTCACCCCGAGCCGGCACACCGCCCGCCGCCTCACCGTCGCCTGGGGCATCTACTCGGTGATCAACGAACGCCTGCAACAGGTCGAGGCCGTCAGCAGCACCGCCCTCCAGGCCGCCCAGGCCCAGGGCCTGGCCAAGCCCGGCGACACCGTGGTGATCACCGCCGGCATCCCCTTCGGGCAACCCGGCAGCACCAATACGCTGAGGATCGAGACGTTGCCGTGAAGGCCATGGCGCAGGTGGAGAGTGGAGCCGAGGTTCCACCCCGAGCG